>CASICO010000001.1 GCA_949373165.1 uncultured Flavobacteriales bacterium
GCACCCTCGATGCATGCGGCATTTGCAATGGTCCCGGGCGCGATCTACGAATGTGGATGCGCCGACATCCCCACTGGAGACTGCGACTGCAATGGAAACCAAGAAGACGCCATTGGCGAATGTGGTGGCACCTGCACAGTGGACATCGACAACGACGGCGTTTGCGACAACAACGAAGTGCCCGGTTGCATGGACGACAGCGCATGCAACTACAACCCAGCTGCGACAGACGACGATGGATCTTGTTTGAACAACGACGCTTGTGGTGTCTGCGGTGGACCCGGTGAGGTTTACGAATGTGGCTGTAACGACACCCCAGTGGGTGACTGTGACTGCAATGGAAACCAAGAAGACGCCCTCGGCATCTGTGGCGGAGATTGCCCAGCCGATGCCGACAACGATGGCATCTGTGACAACGTGGACGACTGCGTCGGAAGCCTTGACGCATGCGGCGTCTGTAACGGTCCCGGTGCGGTTTACGAATGCGGTTGTAACGACATCCCCACTGGAGACTGCGACTGCAATGGAAATCAAGAAGACGCCCTCGGCATTTGCGGTGGCGATTGCACAGCCGACGCCGACAACGACGGAATCTGTGACAACGTGGACGATTGCATTGGCACCCTTGATGCTTGCGGCATCTGCAATGGTCCCGGCGCGATTTACGAATGTGGATGCGCCGACATCCCTGCAGGAGACTGCGACTGCAATGGAAACCAAGAAGACGCCCTCGGCATCTGTGGTGGAGATTGCACGGCAGATGCAGACAGCGATGGCATTTGCGACGATGTAGACGATTGTGTGGGAACACCTGATGCTTGCGGCGTGTGCAACGGCCCAGGCGACATCTACGAGTGCGGGTGCACCAACATCCCTGCAGGCGACTGTGACTGCAACGGCAACCAAGAAGATGCCGCCGGCGTGTGCGGAGGTGACTGCGCCTCAGATTTGGATGGCGATGGCATTTGTGACACCGATGAAATCCCCGGATGCGATGACCCCTTGGCAGACAACTATGACTCCAGCGCCACAGACAACGATGGGACGTGCGTGTACATGCCCGCTTCATTCGATGGCTTGGTTGCAGAGGCTTACCAGCTGAACAGTGTGGAGCAGGGCACCCACACTTTCAGGGTCTATGCGCAATTCAGCAATCCCAATGACCAACTGATTTCCGTTTTTGGCACTGCAGCGAACCCACTTTCTGTGGCATCCTCCACCTCATTCTACCAAGATGCGAATGGCGGACCCACATCAGGAGGCAGCAATCCCCTGCTGTTTCCCGGGTTCCCCAACCTCGAGTGGGACAGCTTTGTGACCATCGGTTCCGATGACAACAACATCAGTGGATTTCAGACGGCTGGACTCGACTTCTCCTCCTTTGAGGCAGGAGAAGCCTTGACCTCCAATGCCACTGCAGGTGGAAGCTGGTTTGTGTTTCCAGATCAAGAGCCCCAAGCTTTTCCAAGTGCCGCTGGACGGGTTCTCATTGGTCAGTTTACCACAGATGGCACGGTGACCTTGAATTGCAACATTCAATACCGGGCTGCGGATGGAACCAACCCGCAGGCCATCGGACTGACCCTGGTCTTCCCCAACAACTGTCCCGAGGACATCAATGGAGATGGCTTGGTGGCAGTGGATGACATCTTGACCCTCCTCTCCAGCTTTGGATGCACAGGTTCAAACTGTGTCGGCGACTTGGATGGCGACGATGTGGTTGGTGTCAACGACATCCTGACCGTCCTGAGTGCCTTCAGCACTTCTTGCTTCTGACCAATGCGGCTTTTTACTCTCTCCACAGCTCTGATTTTCGGAGCATTGACCCTGGGGGCTCAAACTCCCTGTGAAAATGGCTTTGCAGCGGGCTACCCTTGTGATCAAGTCGACTTGATGGGATTTGTTGCCTCTTCCAACTTGGGAGGCGGTGACGCAGAGGACCTTTGGGGTTGGACAGACCCCTTGGATGGTCGCGAATATGCCATTGTTGGCATGGCCGCCACCACAGCCTTTGTGGATGTTACCGATCCAACATCACCTGTGGTGATGGGAACACTCCCTTCACACACCGGAAGCTCGCTGTGGCGCGATGTCAAGGTCTACAACAACCACGCCTACATTGTCTCCGAAGCCTCGGGCCATGGGCTCCAAGTGTTTGACCTTACACGGCTGCGCAACGTCCCAAATCCCCCCATCACCTTTACCGAAGATGGCCATTACGGTGGGTTTGGGAACGCCCACAACATCGCCATTAATGAAGGCAGCGGCCGAGCCTATGCCGTCGGCACCTCCACATTTAGCGGCGGCCTTCACATTTTGGACTTGTCCAACCCAACCTCCCCAACCCTCATTGGAAGTTTTGCGGAAGATGGATACACGCACGATGCCCAAATTGTGAACTACGACGGACCAGATGCGGACCACGCAGGTCAAGAAATTTGCTTCGCGTTCAATGAGAACACAGTGGCCATTGTGGATGTCACCGATCCTGCGGATGCCCAATTGATCAGCAATTCCGGATATGCTTCTGCGAGCTACACCCACCAAGGATGGCTAACAGAGGATGCGCGCTATTTGTTGGTCAATGACGAACAAGACGAAGGCAGTGTCAACACGCGCACTTACATCTGGGACGTCCTCGACTTGGACAACCCCGTATTGATTGGAACGCATGTTGGTTCGACGCCGGCAATCGACCACAACCTATACAACCACCAAGGCCATTGCTACCAGGCCAACTACCGCGCTGGACTCCGCATCATGGATTTGGCCGACGTGGATGCAGGGCAACTCACAGAGGTTGCGCATTTCGATGTTTACCCCGCTTCCAATTCGGCGCAATTCAATGGTGCATGGAGCGTCTACCCCTTCTTTGATTCGGGCAATCTCATTGTGAGCCACATCGAAGAGGGGTTGTTCATTCTGCGTGCAAACCTGAATTCAGGCCCACCGCCCCCTCCCTCAGACTTGTCCTTAGAGCCCCTGCGGTCTTGGCTCAAGATCAACTGGTACGATGAGTACCACAATGACTTGGGTTACAATGGTGCTCGGGAACAGCTCTACGGTTCTGTGGACGAAGTGGACGGTCAAATTGAAGCCGTCTACACGGGATTCCAGCAAGCCGCTGAGTTTGTGACTTTTCCTGACCCCATCAATGCTGAGCATTTGGTCCCCCAATCTTTCTATGGCTCGATTAGCCCCATGCGGTCCGACATCTGGAGCTTGCGTCCGGCCCATGGGTCTGCGAATTCCGCCCGGTCAAACTCACCCTTTGGCGAAGTCGAAGACAGCGCTGCTCAATGGTATGGTGTTGACGGGCAAGGCAACTACATCAGCACGGGCACACCACCTGCGAACCTCCAAGATTTCAGTGAACGATCCGGTGACCTTTGGGAGCCCCGTGATTCTCAAAAAGGAGACATCGCTCGGGCCGTGTTCTATTTCTACACTGTCTACCCCAGCCAAGCCGGAGACCTCTCCGGAATTGGCAACCCACAAACCCTTTACGAATGGCACATTGGCGATCCTGTGAGTGCTTTCGAGCAACAGCGAAATGACCGAATTGAAGCCGCACAAGGCAACCGAAATCCATACGTAGACGACCCAAACCTCGTCTTCCGAGCCTGGTTTGAAACTGTTGCCGTTCCTGGCTGTACGAATTCGAGCGCATGCAACTACACCGTTTCGGCCACAACCGATGATGGCTCTTGCATCTTCCTGGGCGGGACATGCAACGACGGTGACGCATTGACCTTGGGCGATGTCTACACCGACTGTTCAGCCCCCAATTTCGGCTGCCAAGGTCAAGGGCCTCAGACCCTCTGGGAAGAGACATTCGGTGACTATGCCTCTCTGTCTTATGGATACAACGGCAACACGAACACCGCTGCCGCCGAGACCGAGTGGAGCATCACATACGGCGGTGCCACAGACCATTTCTACACGCTCACGCTCAATGGCGACACAGCATTTGCTGGAAAGGACCTGGATTTCGATTGCACATGGACCTCACGGGTGATCAACGCCTCGGGATTCACCGACCTCCAAGCTTCGGTCAACTTCACCGAACGCGGACGGTGGGAAGGCACCGACTACGTGCGCTTCGAGGCCATTCTCGATGGCGAAATCGTGGTATTGGCGTCCATTCAAGATGACTTTGGCTCCATCAGCATCGACCCCGTGAGCATGAATGACGCCAGCGAAGTTCAGCTGCGGATTGTGTCGAGAACCAATGCCAATGGAGAGCTCATTTATTTCGATGACGTGCGCCTCATTGGTGTTCCCAATTGCACGGACGCCGACAGCGACGGCCTGTGCGACGGCCTGGACAATTGCACCGACTTGACCGCTTGCAATTACTCTGACCCGTCGGCCACCGCTTGCCTCCAACTCGATGCCTGTGGTGTATGCGGCGGACCCGGCGCTGTGTTGGAATGCGGGTGCAACGACATTCTCGAAGGAGACTGCGACTGCGAGGGCAGCCAATTGGATGCGGTGGGTGTGTGTGGCGGGGATTGTCCCGCCGACAGCGACAATGACGGGATCTGTGACACCGACGACGAGTGCTTGGGCCAACTGGATGCCTGTGGCGTTTGCAATGGCCCGGGTGCCGTCTATGACTGTGGATGCAGCAACATACCCAATGGCGACTGCGACTGTAATGGCAACCAAGACGATGCCATTGGCAGCTGCGGCGGCAGCTGCACCTCGGATGACGACAACGATGGCATTTGTGATGACGTAGACGACTGCATTGGCACCCTCGATGCGTGTGGTGTGTGCAACGGGCCGGGGGCGGTTTATGCGTGCGGTTGCAACGACATCCCTTCTGGAGATTGCGATTGCGAAGGCAATCAACTGGATGCGCTCGGCGTGTGCGGAGGAGACTGCCCTGCGGACAGCGATCAAGACGGCATTTGTGACACCGACGAGGTCGCGGGGTGCACCGATCCCAATGCTTCCAACTACGACGAATTGGCCACCGACAACAACGGCAGTTGCATCTATTTGCAAGGCAGCTTTACAGGATTGACGGCGGACTTAATTTCCGAAAACAGCGTGGGAGAAGGGGTGAACACATGGCAGGTATTCGCCATGTTCAGCAACCCCGGTGTGGATCTCCTTTCGGTCTATGGCACTGCGGCCAGCCCCATTGACCTCAACACCTCTACCACTTGGTATCAAAATGGCAATGGCAGCAGCACAGCCGGCGGCATCAATCCCCTTCTGTTCAGTGGATTCCCTTTGCTACAGTACGACAGCTGGATCACCATCGGTTCACAGAACAACAGCGAAGGCAACGTCACCACTGTCGGACTGGACTTGAGCACATTCGAAGAGGGAGGAGACTTGGTCTCTGACGATACAGCGGGCGGCAGCTGGCTCGCCATTCCCGGAGAGGTAACAGGCACTTCACCCGATGAAAATGGCCGGGTACTCATTGCCCAACTGACCACAGAAGGAACGGTGGTCTTTGACTGCAACATCCAATACAGAGAACCCGACGGCTCCACACCTGTGGCCACTGAATTGAGCCTGGTATTCCAGAATGGATGCCCAGAAGACATCAATGGCAGCGGAATGGTGGACATCGAAGACATCCTGGCTGTGCTGACGCAATTTGGATGTTCAGAAAGCTGTTCGGGAGACCTCGATGGTGACGGTGATGTGGATGTTGCCGATGGACTTCAAGTCCTGGGGGCCTTCACCAACCTCTGCAACTGAAACCGCCCTCTCCCATCCATTACATGGTCGGACCGAGAAAGACTGCGTTGTCGAAGAAACGGTGACCGGACATCCAGAAGGCGCGGAAAAGCGGGTTGTCTACGAGGTAGACTACGCTTCCGCGGCCCATGTTGTGAACGCCGGCAACAAGCGATCCTTTTTGGGCGGGAATGGACATCTCACCCGCGTGACCGCTAAAAGGTTGGCCCATGTCCTCTGGGGGCAAAACCGCAACGTTCCCTTCTTCTAGGGCTGCAAAGCGACGACCAGAGGTTCGAAGCGTCATGTAGGTTCCTCCGTAACTGTCGGCCAAGGGATGTGAGTCGTCCACGGCAGCGCGGAAAATCGCACCAGGTAAATCGTAGCGAAGTCGGTCACGGCCTTGCGCGGCAAAAGGCAACGGATCAAGACCTTGAGCCCCATTGTCGTGGGCATTGCGCTCATCCGCTGCATCTTGCACCTGCGCTTCCATGTCTCGAATGCCGTCACGTTCGCCTTCGGCATAGCGCTCAAGGCCCCAGCCCTCTTGCCCAGCAAAGGCACTGCAAGCCCCTCCCACAGAGACCAACTGTCCTCCACTTCGAACCCAATCGGCCAGCCCATTGCGCTCGTCTTCGTCCAAGCGATACCACCCGCTGGGCAACACCACCACGTCCAAGTCGTCCAAGTCCAACTCATCCACTGCCCCCACCCGGTGAATGGGATAACGCAACGCTGATTCAAAGTGATGCCAGATTTCACCGGCACTCAATGAGCTCACTCCCGGTCCCGCAACAGTGGCGATGCGGGGAGCCTGAATGGCATCATAGTGGCTGCTCCCGAAATCGTATCCAGACGTCACCCGACCCGAGCTTACAGCAACGGCAGAAACTCCAGCGGCCTCCGAAGCCCGGCGCAAAGCACCTGCGAGGTCCAACACACTTTCATTGTTTCGCCGTGTGACCAAGTAATCCCCGGCTTCAAAAACATGACCTTCGGCAGAAAACCCGCTATCGGCGCGGCGCACCGTGACCCCTTCCTTCAGCAAAGCTGCAAGGCCCCGAACGGCGTGAGCCCCTTGGCCGGGCAAAACCCAAGCATACGGGAGCCCTGGCTCGGATGCCGGAATGAAATCATCGGCCATCGGCCAAGTGGCCTCGACCGTGAGGGGAGCCAACAGCGCAAAAGCATCCAATCCGAGCGCATGAGGCAAAGCCCATGAAGTGATGTCATAGGTCATGCTGTCGCTCAACTCTGGATCGGGATCCATGAGCACTTGCAGAATGCCACTGTGGGGTTGACGGGCATCCACCAGCAAATCACCCTTACGCACATTGCGCTTGGCTTCCTCGCCTGTCCTGTAGTTGTAACAACGAACCGATGTTGCGGCTGGTGCAGTGCCATACTCAATGCCATTGGCCTCCAACAACCGCCGAAGCTCGTTCATCAAGGCCGCATCTTGTGCTGCAGGAAACACATACCCCTTGTACATCCCAAAGGGGGCTTCCACATTTTTTTTGTGGTGCAAAGCAAATTCTGACACAAGCTCTCCTGCCCGATTCGCGCTCTCTTCCACGGTACTGAGCCCCGCTTCGTGATGGTTGAGGATCCGATACGCCAAGGTCAAGGTGTCCCCCAGGTCGGTCATGATGGCCCGGCCTGCCCGTCCGCTGCCACCTTGCTCATAAGTCATGCCAATGGCACCATTGAACAAGGGCCACGTATCCCCATAAGCAGGGTAGAATAAATCAAAGACTTCCCGTGTGAAATACAACGCGCCTCGGGCGTCGAACCAGCGGGCGTTGTTGGCCCCGATGTGCTCTTGGCATTTGCGCTGCCAGGGGGAGATGACCCGATGAAAAGGCTCCGCTGCTGGAGCAAAGTAATACGGCGAATTGACGCCTTGCTCATGGAAATCCACGTGGACCTGGGGCATCCAATTTCGATATGCAGACACCCGCCCTTGCGTTTCAATTTGGGTCTGCCAAGCCCAATCCCGATTCATGTCGAACATGTAGTGGTTGCTTCGACCGCCTGGCCAAGGCTCATCGTGTTCAATCGCCCCCGGATTGGCGTCGGGCGACAGCCCTGAGGTGCGGTCCTGGAAAGCCACATAGCGGTCTCGACCATCTGGGTTTACGCAGGGATCGATGATGACCACTGCACGCTCCAACCACGCTCCCACGTCCCTTCCTCCAGCATCGGTTCCAGATACCAAGGCGTGCATTGTCCGCAAAGCGGCTTCTGTGCATACCGCCTCATTTCCATGGACATTGTAACTGAGCCAAACGAAAACGACGCCCGAGTCATCTGTGGTCAATCGCCCACCCTTGGCACGTTCCAAATTGGCCTCTCGCAGGGCCTCTAGACGGCCCTGATTCTCAGGTGACGTAACCACCAACAATCCAAGCTCACGGAATTCCGATGTGCGCCCATAAGTCGACCAAGAAGCCCTTTCAGAACTGGCCGCCAGAGCTTTGGCATAATCCACCACTTTGTGATGGCGTGTGAACCGATCACCGAGCTCGTAGCCCAAAAAGTCCACTGGAGTGGAGACTTGTGCCGACACAATGAGACAGCATGCACCCAACCAAACTCCTGCGATAGAAGCGGTTTTCTTATAATGGTTTCTCAACATCAAAAGCAAATTTGACCAAACTCAGCCAGCATGACCAACATGTCCGCCGTCGTGACTTGACCGTCCCCTGTGACGTCATTCTCGCACCCCACAGTGCATCCAAACTCGCCAAGGAGCATCAAGACATCACTGACCGCAACAATGCCATCCTCATCCAAGTCTGCATCACATCCGGTATTCGATGGCGTCCCCTCACAACCATAGTTTGGAGCGGCGCAATTCACATAGATGTCGTCATAGGTGGCATCATCCCCGTCGTCACAAGGGTCACCTTCAAACAGGCAACTTCCATCGTTCTGATTTGCAGCTGAATTGTAATTGCAGGCCGAGCCTGATGTGCATCCAGGGACGGTGACAGGGGTACCGAGACAGCCGTAGTCCGGGCCACTGCAATCCGTGTACATGTCGTTGAAGGTCATTGTATCCCCGTCGTCACAAGGATCGCCCTCAAAGACACAACTGCCATTGTTTGCGTTGGCTGCCGGATTGTAGTTGCACGCAGAGCCCGAGGTGCATCCGGGTACCATCACCGGCTCCCCCTCACACCCGTAATTGGGCGCCCCGCAATCGGTGTAGACATCGTCAAATGTGGTGGCGTCTCCGTCATTGCATGGCGCCCCAAGAAACAGACAATTGCCATCGTTCACCGTGGCTTCCGTGTCGTAGTTGCATGCCGTGGAAACGGTACAACCGAATACATCCACTGGCGGCTCCCAAAACCAAGCGTCGTAGACCCATTCAGGATGATCGATGTAGGGGTTCCTGTTGCCTTGTGCGGTCTCTGCCCTTGAATTCCTTGTCAACTCCACGGGTGCCACCGGATCGTCCAAGTGCCATTGGAACAAGACCTGGGGGTCCACCAACCCCGAGAGGTCCCCGGCTTGGGTGGGATACATGGTATAGAAGTAAAACACACTTCGCGCCACATCCCCCTTCATTTCTTCACGTGGCTCCCACACATCACCGGAACCTTCACTAAAGTCATCGGCATTGGAAGGCATGGACCCTGTGCTCTGATAAGTACCCGAACTGTTCACGCCGTACCATTGGGCCTCGCCATCGGGCACTTCACCAAACCCATCGTTGGACCGCGCCGAATTGGCCGAACCATGACATGGTCGAATGGACCAAATGTCCGATTTCATGGGACTCGACGACCCATAAAAAGACTGAGGCACAATGTGCTCCGCGTTGATGGGATTCGGATAGGTCACGAAACCACTTCCTTGCTGAAACCCGGTATAAATGCACTCAATTTGACCCGCATCAGCATCCACGAATCCATACATCTGAATCCGGGCTTGGTTGTATCCAAGGTCATTGAAATAACCATCGTACCAATTGGCCTTGATCCAAGACCTCAGGGGCACCAGGTTCAATGCACCCGGATCATCCGGTTGGGCCAAAGCGATGAATGGCGAAAAACACATCGTCCACAACAGGAGACGAGAAAGGGGGAAATGTAGAATCCTCAAGGCACCACCAAAATACATCGTTCAATGCGTCCAACGTTCGTCGTTTACGAATGCGCTGTCATTCAATGCCAACAAGAATGACTTCAGGTCCGCACGCTGCTGTTCTGACAGCGCAAACGCGGCCAAGCCGGCGTCTTGTTGGGCATGTCCTGCGCCGCCAGAGGCGTAATGATCCAACACCTCATCCAAGTCCTGAAAGCGACCGTCGTGCATGTAAGGCGCGGTAAATCCAACGTTCCGAAGGGTTGGAATCTTGAATGCCCCGCTGTCTTGGGGTGACCCGGTGATTCGCCAACGACCCGGATCCACGGATACCGCATCCAAGCCATTGTTGGCAAAACCATACGTGGTGAACATGGGCGGGGCGTGGCATCGGTCGCAACCCAATCCAGCTGCGCCAAAAAGATCAGAACCTCGAACCACAGCATCTGCCACGAGGCTTCCCGCTTGCCATTGATCCCAAGTCGAGCTCCCACTGAGTAGGCTTCGCTCGAACAAGGCCAAAGCACGGGTCATTACAAACGGATCTAGACTTCGGCCGTAAGCGGCCATCGCTTGCCCCTCATAATCGGCAGCCAGCTCCTCGCAAACCGTGACAATGTTGTGGGCCATTTCAGAGACTTCCTGAAGCGGAACCAACACCTGCATCTCCAATGTGGGCACCCCTCCTTCAGACATGAAGTGAGGCTGGTAGGCCACGTTCGTCAAGGTGGATGAATTCCGGTCTCCAACAACGCCAAATGCACCTGGCGTGACTGCCTCTGGCGCTGCAAACGCCCGTTCTGGCAGATGACAAGATCCGCAACTCAAAGCACCATCCAAAGACAGCCTCTCATCAAAAAACAACGCTTTTCCCAGAGCCCATCGGACATCATCAAAGGCGTTATCCTCAGGAAAATCTGGAGAGGGGAAAGCCGTGGGAATGTGCAATTTGGCTGTGGTTCGCTCGGGTTCTTGCACCACCGGATTGGGAGATTTGACGCACCCTGAAATGAAGAGGACACACCCCACCATTGCGGCCCATCGATATGCCCTGAGTTTCTCTTCCATTTCCTCAAAGATGCAACCCCAACAAAGCACCAAATGTTGCACTGGCTTACAACGCCCCGTGGAAGGTCACCGAGAAATCTAGAACCGTCCAAGTCTCCACGCCGTAATCCCCACCATTGAAACGCGGGGCCAAATGCCACGAGCTAGAATGGGGAAGCAACAAGGACTCTGCAAAGGGCATCAAATCTTCGAAAACATAGATGTTGTCGAACCATCCGTCTGCCTGCAGTTCTGCAAGGTGATTGTTGTCTGGCGTAAAGAACAGACTTTCGTTGAACTCCATGTACCAGATGTATGAGTCTGAGTCAGGGTGATAGCTCACTTGACCCGTCACAAAAGGGGTCGGCCCAAAGAAGCGGACATGGTTGAATTCAACAGGAATATTGGTGACCATCCATGTTTGGTCTACCCAAGCTGTGTCCAAAACCAAAACGCCATTGTCATTTTCTCGAAGCTGAATGTCCATGGCTGACAATGTGAATTCCACGCTGTCCAATGGCACTTCTCCTTCCATTAATGCGTCGCAATGGACTTCCCAAGGGGAGCGTACAACAGAGTCTACGCTCTGCTCCCATGCCGTCAAGAACCCGGTCAAGTCCGCTGAAGTCACCAAACCGTCTCCGTTGTAATCTGGATTCCAAACCCCTTGTGCAAACGACGACAGGCACAACGGAGCCGCGCACACAAGAAGTACAAGGCGCAAAAAAACAGAGCGTAAAGGCATGCGTCGGTTGAATTTGGTTTGTATAATTTACAAATCAAAAGCCAATTTCTCTTTATGTGTCTTCAATTTATTGCGACCAAGCCTCCGGGACCAGTGTCCGCCACAACAGCAAAATGATGACCAAGGTGGTCACGTTGAGCACCACACCGATGCGCGCCATATCCGCCATTCGGATCCGGCCTGATGAAAAAACAATGGCATTGGGCGGGGTGGCCATGGGCAACATAAAGGCCCCACTGGATGCCAAGGCCACAGGTGCCGCAAAATACAATGGGTGCACACCCATGCCCACGGCCAAGGCGCCTGCCACGGGCGTCAGCAGCAGGGTCAGCGCCAAATTGCTCATCAGTTCTGTGGCAAACAGGCCAATGGCGGTCACCAAAATCAGCATGGCCCCCGCAGACCAGCCCAGACCAGCGGCGCCGTCTGCCATTGCCGAAGCCCAACCAGCCATTTCAAAGCCCCTCGCCAAAGCCAAACCGCCGCCAAAGAGGAGCAAAATTTCCCAGGGCAACTTGCGCAAATCCTCTTTGGCCAGGAGTGGCCCTGAACGCCCACTCTCTTTGCGCCCTCCAGAAGGAAGGGCGAAGCACAGCACGGCTGCCGTTATTGCCACAGAAGTGTCGTTCAATTGAAACCCCCAACCCTCTAGCAGGAGGTTCAGCGGGCGGCGCAAAATCCACAGGCTCGCCGTCCCCAAAAACAGCCACATTACACGATGCTCCCCAGGAGACATCCGCCCCAGTTTCGCCCGTTCGGTCTGCACAACCAATCGCGTCGCCTCTCCCCCTTTGCCTTTGGGCAATTTGTAAACCACCACCATCCAAAAGAACACGGAAATCAGCACGACGATAGAAACGGGAAGCCCCACAGCCATCCATTCCACAAATCCAATGTCCACGCCAAAACGCGCCGACGCAACTCCCGCAAGTGCGGCATTGGGCGGTGTTCCCACCAAAGTCGCCATGCCCCCAGTGTTGGCTCCATAAGCCACCCCCAATACCAGAGCATTCCCCCACGAAAGCGGTCCATTCTGCTCTTCAAGAAGGGCCAGCACAGCCAAGGCCATGGGCAACATCATCAATGTGGTCGCCGTGTTGGAAATCCACATGCTCATGAGGGCGGTGGCCAACATAAATCCAAACAGTGTGCGCCGAGGCCCCCCACCCAAACGGTGGAGGAGGTGCAACGCAAACCGCCGGTGCAATCCATGGCGCTCCAAGGCCAAGGCCAAGACGAACCCACCCAAAAACAACCAGATGAAGCGAGAGCCAAAAGGCTCGGCCACAGATTGAATGTCCATGACCCCAAAAACGGGGAACAACGCGATGGGCAACAAGCTTGTTGGCCCCAAAGGCACAGCGCCTCCAATCCACCACCACAGCATCCACCAGGCGGTGCCGGCCAACGCAGCCTCACTCAATTCTCCACCCGACGGCAAAAGCAAAAAAGCCAGTAAAAATCCAATGGGCCCGCCCCAAAAAGCCACTTGATCCCGGAAGTTCATGGCATCAACGCGATGTACACCGGAAGGTGATCGGATATGTAAAACCCATCCATAATTTGCTCCTCTGTGCAATACCACAAGACATCACCTCCATCGACCAAGATGTGATCAATTCTGGGCGCACCGCGTAACCCACCCGTGCGAAATCCCGTGAAGGTGCCAATTCCAGAGCGGCATCTCTTTTGAGCCAAGTCATGCGCATCGGACAGTCGGCCCGAGGTCAGCATGTCCAATGCAGGGGATTTCGGCTCCGCATTTAAATCGCCGAGAACCAAATTAACATCAGCCTGGCTGCCCGAAATCCGGGACGAAATCATCTGTGCAGAGGCCAATCTGGCCTGTTCTCCCACGTGACTGAAATGTGCATTGACCACCCTGAACACTTTGTCCGTTTGCCGGTCATGCAACACGACGATTGTGGCCACCCTGGGCAAAACGGCGTCCCATCCAATGGACCCCACCACCTTTGGTGTTGGACTCAACCAAAGGGTCTCGGCATGCAACATGTCGAACCGCGACCTCCGCCAAAAAATCGGACAAAAACTCCCCGCCAAGCGCACCATCGTCCCGGCCCACGCCATAATGATCGTGCTCGGGAAGACCCGAAGCCAAGAAAGAGACCTGATGAGACAGCGCCTCTTGAAAACCAAGGAGATCAAAGTAAGAAACCGAACCCAGCAACCTCTCCTTTCTCTGATCCCCAAGTCAAGAGGTCGTCCGGATTGTCGTAACGAACATTGAACGTCACCACAGCCAGCTCGCCGGGCTGCTGACACCACGCAGGGACGCTCCAAGACTGCGCAATCAAAAGAAGGGACATCCATTGCAAAAAAGACCTCAACATGAATGGCAAGGTAGCATGGGCCAAGGGGCGTATTTTTACCCCTCACATCGGCCTTGTGCCATTAGATTTCATCCCCGTGGCACGCAATTCTCGCCTCTTTCACAAAGGCACCCTTCTCGAATTGGACATTCTCGACGTGGCCTATGGCGGCAAAGGCATCGCCAAAGTGCCAACTGAGGAGGGTGACTTTACCGTTTTCGTTCCCAACGCCATTGCAGGACAGCGCGTTCGAGCCAGGGTGTCGCTCTGCAAAAGGCGGCATGCCGAAGCGCGCATTACAGCCGTGTTAAAGCGGGCACCAGAAGAAGTTGAAGTCCCCTACCAAGCGATTCCAGGTGCACCCTACATCACCTTGCCCTTGTCGGTACAAAAGGACCAAAAGGAGAAAACAACGCTCGATGTCTACCGGCGAATTGGCGAAGTCCCGAACATCGAAGCCTGTTATGAAGGATGGATGGACTCGCCTTCAGGTTTCCATTACCGCAACAAAATGGAATACAGCTTTGCGGCCATTGGGCGGTCTCCCGGAGACGACCCGGACGCAGAGTTTACCGACGGTTTCTATCTGGGATTCAAAGCCAGAGGCACATGGTGGGCCGTTGAGAACCTCGACAATGACAGCGGCCTTTTTGACCCCGCCCTTGAATCCCTCATGCCCATTGTCCGCCAATGGTGTCAGGCAACGGGCCTTCCACCATGGCACGCGCCCAAGCGAGAAGGCTTCTTTCGATTCTTGGTGGTCAGGAGAAGCCTATCCGAGGACCAATTCCTGATCAATCTGGTGACCACGTCTGATGGCCTCGACGGATTCGATGCGGAAGGGTTCAGCCAACTTTTGTCCACTCATCTCGGCGACCGGTTGGCCGGGTACATTCACACCCTGAACGACGACAAAGGCGAACGCGTAGAGACCAGAGACGGGGCCATACATCACATTACAGGGAGCGACCACGTGGTGGAGCACTTGCATGGCTTGGCTTTTGAAATCCGGATGCGGAGTTTCTTTCAGACCAACCCCAAATGTGCAGAACGGCTGTATGCGCAAGTCATGGCCTACGCATATGTCGACCCCATGCCCGAAGTCAAGGCACCAGACCCGGTCACCATGGACCTGTTCTGTGGAACCGGCACCATCGCACAATTGCTCGCCCGACACGGCGGTGCAGGAACCAACGTTGTGGGAGTCGACCTGGTCGAAGAAGCCATCGCCGATGCACGCCGAAGTGCAGAGCGAAATGGCGTCACTGGATTGGACTTTCATGCCGCTGATGTAGGCCGGTTTCTCTTGGATCATCCAGAATACACGGGACGGATCGGAACCATTGTCCTCGACCCGCCACGCAGTGGAATTAGCCCGAAATCCCTGCGCAAAGTCATTCGCCTTCGGGCCCAGCGGATTGTCTATGTGAGCTGCAATCCAGCCACTCAAGCCCGTGACTTGGTTACCTTGAGAGAGGCCGGATATCAAATGAAAGCCTTCAAACTGGCCGATCAATTTCCCCACACTGCGCACGTTGAGGCGGTCGCCTTGTTGGAATTCGACGCCGCCACCCTTCCCAAAAAGGACGGGAATCCCGAAATTGCAGAGGAATGAGTGTCACAACCACAAACACTTCTGGCGAAACGGTGATTCTAGATGCCCAGCGAATCGAACGCTGCATCCAACGGATTGCAAGACAGCTCCTTGAAGATCACCACGAAGCCGCACGTCTGGTCATTTCGGCCATCGATGGACAAGGCACTGTGCTTGCAGACCGCATTGCAATTGCCCTTCGTTCCATCACGCAAAACGAGGTTCTGCGTTGCACTTTGATTTTAGACAAAGACGCCCCACTCGACCACCCTGTTCGTGTCGCGGATGTGAAAGGCGCCGATTTCGACCTCAGCCTCCTGAATGGAAGCGTGGTGATTGTGGTCGATGACGTGCTCAACAGCGGCCGAACACTCCTTCATGCTGTGGCGCACCTGCTTCCCTCACGTCCGGGCCATGTGGGAACTTGCGTGCTGGTCGATCGCATTCACAGGCGGTTCCCTGTCCGCGCAGATTACGTGGGAAAAAGCCTGTCCACCAACCTCAAGTCCCACATTGATGTCCGGCTGAGCGGGACGGGAGTCGACGAGGCTGTTCTTATGGCTTGACTGCCCACTCTGCTTCTATCAGATTGCGGACAGAATTCAGGCGTTCACCATCCAAATGTGCGGCGTCTACGGTGATGTTGGCTTTTCGATAATGCACCTCCCGCTCGGCGAGGTGCTTTGCAATAAACTGGGGCAGCGCTTCTGCTGAAACCCCCGCGAGCAAGGGGCGTTCATCTGACTTTCCTTGGAGTCTATCCGTCAGGTCATCTGCCCCCATTTTCAAATAGACCACCACGCCATTGGCACGCATAAAGTCCATGTTGTCTGCATGACATGCCGCCCCGCCACCTGTCGAAATCAAGGCGTCCGGATGGGCCGTTGCCATGTCCATCAGCACCTTTCTCTCCAACTGTCTAAAACCGCCCTGCCCATGCTGTGCAAACAGCTGAGGTATGGTCCCCCCATGCTGACTTCGCAATGCCTCGTCTGTGTCAAAAAAGGGCACACCCATCAAACGAGCCAAACGCCTTCCACTGGAGCTTTTTCCAACCCCCATGTATCCTACCATGAATACGCATCGCCGCTCCATACTGGGAATATAAGGCCATCATTGAAGACGGAACGGCTCAAATGAGCCTGTCGGACGGGCACACCAACCCCCTGTGCATGGTCAAATTGAACGGGTGCCCCGCTTACCCCCAGCTCAAAGAGAAGACGATCTCCACGTTGGATGTGGCATTACAGTACGGTGATGCTGAACATAGAACGACCATCAAGCCGGCCTTCTAATTCATCTCCTGACTGAACAGGACCAACACCAGCTGGCGTCCCTGTGAATAGCAGATCCCCTGTCTTCCATGTGCTGTATTGAGAGACATGAGAAATCAAAGCGTCAACAGAAAACAACATGTCTTGGGTATGTCCCTGCTGAACTTCATTCCCATTGAGGAAAAGAGAGAAGGACAGGTCTTGAATCTCGCCCCCCAAATCCGCGATTGGAATGAACTGTGATGACACCACCGCGGACCCATCGAATGCTTTGGCCTTTTCCCAAGGCTTCCCTGCCGCCTTCAATTCTGCCTGAATGTCCCGTGCTGTGAAGTCAATCCCGAGACCAACCGAAGCGTAGCATCGCCCAGCATGTTCGGGCGAAATCCACTTGGCTGCACGATCCAATCGAACCACTAACTCAACCTCATAATGACAATCACGGGTCCATTCTGGGATGGCAAATGGATGATCCTTGTGAAGAATGGCGCTTTCAGGTTTGAAGAAAAACAGAGGCTCAGTAGGGACCTGGTTGCCCAGCTCTTTGGCGTGGTCTGCATAATTGCGGCCGATGCATACAATCTTCATGCGACAAAGGTGCGCATCTCAAACGCGACCGCCACAGACCAAACTCAGTCCATCCGCAAATCCACCTCGACCCTGCGATCAAAAGCCCCGCCCCATTCGGGACGACCTTCTCCAAAATGAGCAGAATTCACGCGGTCCATCGACACCCCTCGTTCAAGCAAGTAATACCGAACCACTTGAGCGCGTCGCCGACTCAGCTCCATGTTGGCATGGGCACTTCCAGTGGCATCGCTGTGACCCGTGACCAAAACCCTGAGTGTGGGATAAGCAAACATCCACTCTATGAGGGCATTCAACCCATACTGCGCACTCAAGCTCAAGGCAGAGCTTCCCTCTGGAAATTGAAGTGTAAAATGCTCGGGCAATCCTTGGGCCATTCCGGTTGACCTCGGCCCTTGGGACTCCCATCCCCCATCGGGACCCTGAACCGGGAAATTCCCACCCATGTTTGGGCGCTGACCGCTCGGGGAACGGCCGTTTTCGAGGCCTTCTACACGCTCTGCAAGTGCACGAATGGCCGCGGCTAAATCTTCGAAAGCCCCATTGGACGGAACCTCCATTCCCCCGCCTCCCCCGAGGCCATTGAGTGAACTCCCGTCCTCTGCATTGGGGCCAAAATCAGGAATGGGCTCTACCGACAATGCATCTCTGCCGCCGCGCAGGTCCTCCCAATCCCGACCAAGATCTTGACGAACCTTCACCCCTTGGGCCAAGGTCTCATTGGCAAAAACACCCACATCCATGCCCACAAGCAGCACCGCATCTCGCAAGACCGACTCCACTTGGTAGTACTGCCAATCTGATTGATTCCAACCATCGGGAACGGCGGGAATCTGCCATCCATCCAAAGCCGCCACCACTGACCGCACCCGAGGACTGAACTTCTTGAAGTCCCTCATTTCGCCTTCGAAATAATAAGGTGCTGATGCCTTCACAACCTCCCGCATGGCTTTGAGCAGGCGAGATGGGGAGGTTCTCAGGCGGACCTGTCCAGAGGTGACCTCCACGTCAGCTTGCAATCGAGCCTCGAGAACTTCCACAACAATGGCTTCATATTTCCGCACCACATCTGCACTCCCCTGCTGCGCCGCTGCCGGACACACCGTGCCCAAGCACAAGAAAAGGACGAATCCAATCCACAGATGGTCAACAAGATGCAACGGCATGGTGGCCGCAATTTAACTCATTATGAGCTGAGGCAGACTCCGTTTACGAAGCGGCTAATCACTTCCCTTGACCACTGATGACGATCCACACCGTGTAAGCCAAAATCTTGAAATCAAGACCGAGCGACATGTTCTCGATGTAGATCAAATCAAACCGAAGGCGCTGGACCATTTGCTCCACATTTTCGGCATAGCCATACTTGACTTGGCCCCAAGACGTGATGCCAGGCCGCACCTTTTGCAAGTGTCTGTAATGCGGCGCTCTCTCCGAAATCAAATCGATGTAATGCTGGCGTTCGGGACGTGGACCAACCAACGACATTTCCCCGAGGACAACATTGAAAAACTGCGGCAACTCATCCAATCTTGACTTCCGTAAAAACAGCCCAACACCCGTGATGCGCGGGTCGTGGTCACTCGAGAGCTGGGGGCCATTTTGCTCCGCATCCAAACGCATCGACCGAAACTTATGGATGATGAAAGGCTGTCCCCACCGTCCGATGCGCTCTTGATGGAAGAAAACTGGCCCTGTAGAACTCAATTTTACCGCCGCGGCAATGGCCAACATCAAAGGGGCCAACACCAAGAGCGCAAACGCGCCAAGAACGACATCCATTCCCCGCTTAAATGCGATCTGCCAAGCGGGCATGATGTCCTTGCGAATCGCAATGAGCGGAGCGCCAAATAGACTTTGCATGCGCACAGACCCGGAAAGAATGTCATAGCTATCGGGAACAATTTTGACCCCCACATCCGTTCCTTCCAAAAGACCGAGAATGGACTCCAGCTCCCCGTGCTTGGTGCTTCGAACAGCCAGAATGACTTCCTCGATTTCCTCAGACTTTATGAGGGCCAACAATTGATCCAACCCCCCTAAACAAGGAATGCCTTCTCGTTCTTCACACGACTCCCCCTCTACCCCCACAAATCCCACAAACCTGAATCCCGGGTTGCGCCGAAGTGAACGGATTTCCATCACGGTATTCGACCCCATGTCGTTGCAGCCCACCACCAAGGTGTTGAATCCGATTTCCCCCCTTTGTACGCTGCGAACTGTCCTGGAGGTCATCGGTATTCGAATCGCCAAAACACAAAGCAATTGTCCCACAAACAAGACAAGCAAGGATTGGTAGTACTGCGTATACGACGCAATTTGATCGTCAAGGACGAGGACAAAAAACAAGATCAATGATCCCAAAACAGTGGTCCAAAGAACTTGAGAGACCTCCTGGGACCTGTGCCGTCTAAATGGATGGGAATGCATGCCCGCTAGCCCATAAAGGCCAACCCAAAACATGGGAACGAAAACCAGTCCATACACGAAATTCCCGTCTTCAATGAGCTGCTTTGGGACCCATACTTTTTGAAATGCCGGCAGAGATTCAAGGACCCTTTTCCGAAAAAGAAACAACAGCGCCCACGCCGTGGCAGAGGACACAATGTCGCCCAAAACATATTTGGCCACGGCCCAACGTTCGTGCGTTTCGTTACTGAAAGTCACCGATTCAGGACCTCTAGATTCTCTGTGCACCATCGTCAATACGTGAGGATTCTCAAGTTGTCTAGCCCGACAGTTC
>CASICO010000002.1 GCA_949373165.1 uncultured Flavobacteriales bacterium
CCATTGATGGCAAGGCACCCCAACATGGGCTTTCAAGTCCTCGATGACCATTGGTGTCAAGACGCATTGAATCACGATATGCCGCTTTTTGATCAATGGGCAGCGGAGCTCGTGATGGGCCTCGCCCCCCTTCCACCGGACATTTTAGAACCTGGCGGCCAACTTCTCGGCAAACACTTCGAAGCATTGATCGCCTTCTGGCTGGAGGCCAGTCCCCATTTTAGATTGCGTGCCCACAGTGTCCAACTGCAAACAGAAAAGCGAACGATTGGCGAGCTTGATTTCCTCGTTGACGATGTTCGGCGCGGACGCACACTCCACATGGAAGTGGCCAGCAAATTTTATCTCGCGGCAGAAGACGGAGCCGCCTGGCCAAATTGGATAGGGCCCTCCGGTCGGCACGACAGCCTTGCCACAAAAATGAACAAGTTGGTGGTTCAATTGAATGCAAGTCAACTTCCCCCTGCCCTTGAATTCATGCGCTTACACCGCATCTCAAAACCAGAGCCTGTGCTGCTCATGAAGGGGTGGTTTTTCCATCACCACTCCCGCCTACACCGTCACCGGGCTCCGCAATGGGCGCACCCTGAGTACGCTGCTGGATGGTGGTGCAAACCGAATGAAGCACACGAGGTCATGGGCAGCGATCACGTGCGCATCCTGCCTTTACCCAAAGGACGTTGGCTGGGCCAATTCCACCCTACAGAGAACGATCCACCCTTGCATTGGACTCGGCTTCAAGCTGTACTCCACGACCATTTTTCCCGCACCCACAGGGCGCTCATGTGTGCCGTGGTCATCGAGGGAGATGCCGGGTGGGAAGAGATCTCCCGTGGTTTTGTGGTCCATGACCAATGGCCTGAAACCGGTCGCTGATCAGCCCCAGAAAAAGGCGTAAAGCACAGCCAATATGGTCAGTACGGCGAAGGCACCAATGTTGTAGAGCGGGTCAGTTTTAAAGGTGGACTTTGTGAGAACAATGCCTTTCGGATCATCCGAGCCAACGGCTCCTTCTCCTTCTGTCAAACTCACAAATGCAATGACCGCAATGGTCAAGAGTGTTGTGAGCCCCATCTGGTCCAAAAAGGGCAATTCCACAAACAATGCACTTTCTGACCATCCTTTGGGAGCGACTTTGAAATACAAGGCAATGGGAATGGACACCAATGCACCGATGATGGCGCCTTTGTTGGTGGTCTTTTTCCAGAACAGGCCGAGGATAAATACCGCCAAAATGCCCGGACTGACCACACCTGTATACTCCTGAATGAATTGAAAAGCCTGGTCAATTCCACCCAAAAGTGGCGCCATGATACAGGCGATGACCAGGGCAACTGTCGCCGAAATCCGCCCCATTCTCACCGTAGCCCGGTCATCCGCAGTGGGGTTGATGTAAGGCTTGTAGATGTCCATGGTGAAGATGGTAGACGTGCTGTTCAGCATGGACGCCAATGAAGAAACAATGGCTGCTGTCAGTGCCGCAAAAGCAAGACCCTTGAGACCCGAAGGCAAGAACTGGAGGAGCCAAGGATAGGCGAAATCAGGGTTGGCGCCCGTTGGGGGCTTGTTGGCTGCCGCCTCACCCAATCCCGCCATGACAGCGGCGTCTTGGGTCATCACATACGCCGCGATGCCGGGAATCACCACAATCAGAGGAAGGATGAGTTTGAGGCCAGCTGCAAACAGAATGCCCCGCTGAGACTCTTTGAGTGACTTGGCGGCAAGGGTCCGTTGGATGATGTATTGATTGAAGCCCCAGTAATAGATGTTGGCCACCCACATGCCGCCGACCAGGACACCAATGCCGGGAAGGTTCATGTATTCGGGATGGCCTTTGTCGAGGATCATCGCAAACTTGTCTGGCGCCGCTTCATAAATCGTTTGGAATCCAGCCCACATGCCGCCTCCACCGGAGACAGCATCCAATGCGAGGTAGGTGGTCACCAGTCCCCCCATCACCAAGAAAATCACCTGAATCACATCTGTCCAAGACACCGCTGAGAGTCCGCCATACAGGGAATAGGCCGCGGCAAAAAGGCCCAGCCCCATCACCCCATACTTCATCGGGATGCCCATGATGGTTTCCAAAGCCAATGACCCCAAATAGAGCACCGACGCGAGGTTTACGAACACGTAGAGTGAAATCCAAAAAACAGCGAGAATCGTCTTCAAATTGGTCGAGTACCTCTGCTCCACGAATTCAGGAATCGTATATAGACCCTTCTCGATGAAAATCGGCAGGAAGTATTTTCCAACGATGATCAGGGTCAAGGCCGCCATCCACTCGTATGAGGCAATGGCCAATCCAATCTTGAAGCCCGAGCCCGACATGCCAATGAACTGCTCAGCCGAGATGTTGGCCGCAATCAGCGAAGCACCCACGGCCCACCACGGAAGGGATTTGCTGGCCAAGAAGTAATCCTCGGCATTTTTCTGGTGTCCCTTTTTGTCGCGAGAAACCCACAGGCCAACCCCCAAAATAAGGATGGCGTAACCGATAAAAATGGCGTAATCGAGCGCCGAAAAGGTACTGGTCATGATGCGGTAAGGTGTTGGAGACCCCGTTACATTGACCGGGTCAGGAGAAGCAATGTACATCGTACACGCTTTCCCTCCCTCTCCGGAACGGACTGATGTACTTTGGGCCTGTCTCCGCAGTGTCCTCGGCCTGCATTTGCACCCAAACAAACCGCATGAAAAACTGTTGTTTTTCCCTTGGAATCCTCTCCGTCCTGATGTGCTGGTCATCGCCAGGAACAGCACAGACCTTGTTGCCATATATCGAAGATCCCGCCCGGGTGGAGGAGAATAAATTGCCGGCCAGAACGACCTTCTACACTGCGTCCAATGCGGATGGCGTTAGCGCCTACACCCCATCTTACGGAGACCGCTACAAAAGCCTAGACGGGACTTGGAAATTCAAATGGTCCAGCAGGCCAGAAGAGCGGCCAATGGGATTTGAGGCCCAAGGCTTTGATGTCTCCGATTGGGACGACATACCCGTACCCGCCAATTGGGAGTTGGAGGGTTTCGGTACGCCGATATACACCAATCACCCTTACCCTTTTTACTGGCAGAAAAGCCCGAACCCGCCGGACATTCCAGACGGCTGGAACCCAGTGGGCAGTTACGTGCGCACTTTTGACCTCCCCAAATCATGGAAAAACCAGCGGGTCACCCTGCATTTCGGCTCGGTTAAATCGGCCTTTTTCGTTTGGGTGAATGGCCAGCGCATTGGCTACAGCCAAGGCTCCAAATTGCCTGCCGAATTCGACATTACAGACGCCCTAATCAACGGGAAGAACACACTCGCGTTGGAGGTGTACCGTTGGAGCGACGGCAGCTTTCTCGAATGCCAAGACTTTTGGCGGCTCTCCGGCATTGAACGGGCAGTTTGGGTGCACGCGAGACCCCATGCCCACTTGTCCGACATTCAAATCAACGCTGGACTGGAGAACGGGTACACTGCTGGCAGTTTAGCGGCAACGATCCACGTTACAGAAACGGGCAAAGACGCCTTTCAAGGAAAGGCCATTTGCACCCTCACGCACGAGGGAAAAGAAATCGCCTCAGCCATGGTCCCCGTGGCAGTTTCCCCTGGAGATACAGCTCTTTTTACCTGGCACGAAACCGTGCCTTCCGTCCAGCCTTGGACAGCGGAAACTCCTGTTTTGTATGGGCTCAACATCACGCTCACCGACGGCCAGAATACCGTGCTTGAAACCACCCTCCTTGAGGTTGGCTTCCGCGACATCCGAATCGAAAACGGCCTGGTCAAAGTCAATGGAAAAGACCTCCTCATCAAAGGGGTCAACCGCCATGAGCACCAACCAGAAACTGGCCATGTGCTCGACCGCGCGACCATGGAGGCGGACATCCGGACCCTCAAGGCACACAACTTTAACGCCGTGCGAACCTCGCATTACCCCAACGACCCTTATTGGTACGCTCTCTGCAACCGCTTTGGGCTTTATGTGGTGGACGAAGCCAACATCGAGAGCCACGGCATGGGTTATGCACCGGACCGCACACTCGGAAACAACCCCGATTGGAAACACGCCCACATGGTCCGCACTGCGCGCATGGTGGCAAGGGACCGAAACCACCCATCCATACTTTGTTGGTCTCTGGGCAACGAAGCTGGAAATGGCGTGAATTTCGAGGCGACTTATGCTTTTGTCAAAGCCACCGATCCCACCCGGTTCGTGACTTACGAGCGCGCCGAACAATCAGCAAATACCGATGTGTACGTGCCCATGTATGCCGATTACGAGCACCTTGAGCGCTTTGCGCAACAAAGCGAAGACCCGCGCCCTCTGATCCAGTGCGAATACGCGCACGCGATGGGCAACAGTTTGGGTGGGTTCAGGGAATACTGGGACCTGTATCGCCGATACCCCAGGCTGCAGGGCGGTTTCATTTGGGACTTCAAGGACCAAGGATTGTGGGAAGAGCAAGACGGCATACCCTTTCTTGCCTACGGCGGAGACTACGGGCACAAAGGCACACCAAGCGACCACAATTTCCTCAACAACGGGCTGGTCATGGCGGACGGCACACCCCACCCGCACATGCTCGAAGCCAAACAGGTGCAGCAACCCCTTCAATTTCAAGTGGTCCATTCCTCCGGAGCCAAATGGAAGGTGGTTAGCGAATACCGGTTCCGCGAAGTGGTGGTGGACCTGGTTTGGTCCATACTGGCCAATGGCCGAAAGGTCGACGGCGGCATCCTGCCCGCGGTCCTGATGCGTCCCCTCACCTCCCGGGTCTTCGACCTCCCTGTAAAGGCCCAAGATTTCGGAGATGCTGAAGTGGTGTTCAACCTCGCAGCCACATTGACCAAAGCAGACCCACTGCTTCCAGCAGGCCATATTCTCGCGCGACATCAAAAGGTCCTTTCTCCAGGACATCGGTCCTTATCGCCGCCAGAAAGGGGCAAGGTGAAGCTTCAAGTCGACGGCGGAAATGTGGTGCTCAATTTTGACGGCGGCAGCCTAACCCTAGACAGGACATCCGGAGAAATCGCGGGCTACCGCATTGGAAATCACGACCTCATCACAAGCGGCGGAAAACCAAATTTTTGGCGTCCCCCAGTCGACAACGACTATGGCACAGGCTCGCCCGAACATCGCGCCGAATGGCGGGCCCCATTTGATGTTTCAGGGCCAGCCACAATGACCAACACCCGTCAAAAAGACGGCAGCATGCATGTCTCATTTACCCGGCCCATGCTCGGCGGCGATGCAAACCTCACTGTGCAGTACACGGTCGACATAGAAGGTGCCGTTACTGTGAACCAAAAGATGCACGCCCTTGCGGGCGAAGCCGCGCCTGAATTGGCTGGTCGACACCGCACAATCAAGGCCGGTCAACATGGAAATCTATACCGTTTTGGACAGCACTACATCCTCCCATTCAACATGGAAATGGCCGAGTGGTATGGGCGTGGACCGATGGAGTCTGCCGCCGACCGCAAGGAGGCCGCCATGCTCGGCCAATACGCGATGCCCGTTGCCGAACTCGCAACGCCCTATGCCCGTCCGCAATACAACGGCACACGGACCGACACCCGATGGCTGCGCATGATGGACGAAGCAGGGTTTGGGCTCGAATTCCAAGCGCTGACCCCCTTTGATTTTACCGCCCTCCATCATTCTCCTGCGCAATTGGATTCGGGCCCGCGCAAGGAAGAACGTCAAAGTCACTTTCGGCTACTCACCCCCACACCTGAAATCCACCTGGACATCGATGGGTTTTCCGCAGGCGTAGCGTGCATCAACAGTTGGGGTGCACTCCCCCTGCCGAAGTACCGTCTGCCTTACGGTGATTACCGCTTCGAATTCACATTCAGACCCATTCAACCGAGATGACCGCGGCTTCCCAACACAAGGCCCCAATGAACTTCACGTTCACTTAAACGTTCTTGTTTTATGCTGAAACGTGTGATCTTCATCTTGACCTTGGTCCTCACAACCCACCTGCAAGCACAGCGGCCCGGTGGGGGGCAACGACCCGGCGCAGAGCGACCCAAAATCGGCGTCGTTTATGGCACTGTCGAAGACGGTGGATCCGGCAATCCCATTGAGTTTGCCACCATCAGCATTTTGGCCTTTGACGAAGACAAAGTGATCACGGGAGGGGTGACCGACAACAAAGGCCGTTTTCGCATCACAGAGATTCCCGTCGGGCGATTTCGCGCCCAGATTGGATTCATGGGGTATGTCTCCACGACGGTCAGCGACATTCGCCTGATCCCTCGCTCAGGCACTGAGCAAGACCTTGGCACGTTGCGGCTCGAACCCAACGTTCAGGCCCTCGAAGCCGCAGAGGTCGTGGAACAAAGGTCCAGTCTCGAAATGATGATTGACCGCAAGGTGTTTCGTGTGGGTGACGACTTGAACAGTGCCGGATCGAATGCGACCGAACTGCTCCGAAACGTGCCCAGCATCGACGTGGACATCGACGGGAATCTCAGCCTTCGAGGCTCCGGCAACGTCACCATCCTCATCGATGGTAGGCCCAGCGGCATGACTGGTTCGGCCACGCAAAGCCTCCTCGAACAAATCCCAGCCAGCAGCATTGACCGGGTCGAAATCATCACCAGTCCAACAGCCAAGTATGACCCCGAAGGCGTGGCTGGCATCCTCAACATTATCCTCAAAAAAGACAAGCTCGAAGGCAAAAATGGCCAAGTCAGCGTGACCTGGGGGACCAATGAAAACCACAGTGGATCTTTCAATGGCAACATCCGCGGACAGAAGCTCAATTTCTCCATGAATGCCGGCTGGAATCAGCGCAATGGGTTTCGCCTCGGCGACAGCGAACGCGAACAGGCCTTCGGGGGGGACTTGTCTGGGGGGTATGACTCGCTCAGTGTCTTGACTTCGAACAGCACAACCGACAACCTCCGGTCGAGTTGGAACTTCAAAACTGGCCTAGACTGGATGCCCTCTTCCAAGACCACTTGGAACATTGGTTTGCGGGCCAATCAAGGCAGCAGCTCCGGCATAGAGGACGTGCTCAACGTTGAATCTTGGAGCACCGATGCCATTGGCGGATTCACCCGCTTTGGGTTGTCCGACGGCGAAAACGCCTCCATGGACGTGGATTTGGGCTTCGAACACAAATACGGTGAGCGTCATGTCCTGCAATCCTTTGCACGGTATTCCCAACGGACAAGCATTTCCCACGACTCTCTCTGGCAAGACCTCCCAAGTGTTGACCTCAATCCGGCCTACCTCTCCAACGCGAACCTGAACGATGGCGGCAATTGGAACGCCACCCTTCAGGTGGACTTCGAGAAGCCGCTAGACAATGATGGCAAACTTGAATTGGGCTACAAGAGCATCTTGCGAGAGAGCAATGAAGACCAACAATTTTGGCAAAAGGACAGCGCCGACACGCCCTTTGTGCAAGCCTACGACTTCCGCTACCGCGAAGACATCCATGCCGCCTACGCCACGTGGGGACGGAAATTTGGAGCTTGGGGCGTCCAATTGGGCGGCCGTGGCGAAGTCGTTTACACCACGGCTGAGTTGCAAGGCGACAGCGCCGACATCGCCTCTGCCTTGGCTCAACTCGGAGGCAGCGACCCCACCTTTGTGAACGACTACACCAGCTTTTACCCTTCAACCAACCTGAGCTACACGGTGGACGACCGCAACCAATGGGTATTGAGCTACAACCGCCGCGTAAACAGGCCCCGCGGAAGGCAAGTCAACCCTTTTGTCGACAACGCAGACCCGCGAAATCTCCGTTACGGCAACCCCTTTTTGCTGCCCGAATACACCGATGGTTTGGAGTTTGGCCACCAGCTCAACACCAAGACTTTGACCGTCACGACGTCGCTTTTCTACAAAACGACCCGAGACGTCATTCGCAGGTTCATCGAAGTCGATGATGCCGGCATCGCCTATCGCACGTTCGTGAACCTCGCCCGCCAAACCAATTCCGGATTGGAAGTCGTGGCCATGTGGCGCAAAGGCCGCAGCCTTCAACTGCGGGTCAACGGCAGCCTCTATCATCAAAAAACCGACGGCTCAAACCTGGCCCCCGATCTTGGAAATAACGGGTTCCAAGGCAGCGCAGGATACCAAGCTTCCGCCCTCATCAAAGGCGGATGGAAGGTCCAGATCAACGGACGTTATCGGGCACCGTCGCAATACACGCAAGGCACATTCCAAGGCTACATCTCTCACAGTGCCGCCGTCAGTCGCGACTTTTATGACGGCAAGGTCAAAGCATCTTTGCGCGTGAGCGACATGTTTGACCAACAACAATGGGCGTACACATCCGAAGGGCGAGACTTCTTTCAAGACGGAACATTCAAGCGTCAAAGTCGCTTCGTGTACGCGAGCGTAACATGGTCATTTGGCAAGCTTGAGCCTGGACAACGCGGACGTGGCAAGGGAAGCTACCAAGGCGGGGCAGGCGGCAACTATGATGGCGGTGACTTCTGATATTGGACCCCGAGGCCCCCTTCTTTTTTTTGATGGTGAGTGTGCGCTCTGCCATGGCGCAGTGCGGCGCATCCTCAAGTGGGAAAGGCCCCAAGAACAGGGCATCATGTTCGCTCCCCTCCATGGAGAAACCGCAGAGCGCCTTCGCCAGGCAGGAGACCTTCCTGAAGACAAAGAAGCCGTGATCCTCTGGACCGCCGAGGGGACCACACAAGGAGAAGCCGCCGTGGGCCACGTTCTGGACATCATCGGTCGCAAGGGATGGGCCAGGGCCTTCAGCTGCATGCCCTATGCCCTGCGCACGATGGGGGTACCGACTCACGGCACGCAATCGGCATCGGTGGTTTGGTCGCGTTCCAGCATCCTGCCCCATGCCTTCCCAGCCGTCTCGGTTTTTACCCTAAGTCCGATTCGAAAAATGCCAAAGCATGCGAACCAAGGGATTGGCAGGCATTGGACTCCTTACTTTCGCGGCCCATGTCCGGACAGTCTTCAACCCGCCACCACGCTGAGGGCCTAAGCAGCCTTGGGCCGACAGCGCTGAAGCAAGCCCAGTGGCATTGGTTCGACAAACCCAGTGACGTTCCATGGCAAGCATGGGCAGCCTTTCCTGGAAGCTCAGCTTACTTGGACCGCCGTTACCTCACGGCAATGTCTGGGCACGGCAAGGTTCAGTGCAGGTTGGGCATGATCAAAGCCGACAACGGACCCTGGCTTGGTGGGATTCTCATGCAAGCCGTCCAATCTGAATCCCGATCCCCCGCTGACCACATGGACGTGTCCATTGGTGTGCGAATCGCCACGGCGATCATGCAACCGGGCGGACGTCCCTTCCGCTTCCGAACCCTTGTGGCAGGTCAAGGCCTCGGCAGTGGTCAGCACACTTTTTTGTGGCAGAAGGACATCCCGTCATCCCAGCAAGTTCATTGGATGGAGCAAGCCTTTGACCAGTGCGCAAAGCATTGGGGCATTCGCGTTTGGATGGCCAAGGACTTCGGCCCCGAGCGCGACGCCGAACTCGCTCCACATTGGAGCCGAAGGTGGGCCCGCGCCACGTTCGACCCCGTGATGGAGGTCCCCCTTGATCCCAATTGGACCTCAACAGATCAATGGCAAGCTGCGCTCCGAACGAAAGCCCGCACCAAGGTGCGCAGCATTCTCGCGCGCAGCGCCGACCTGGACGTTACACGCATTGTCGACAAGGCCGAACTCGACCGCCTGGGACCAGACCTCATCGCACTTTACGACCAAGTCTACGGCAGGGCCAGCATTGTCATGGGTGGCTTAGAAGCCCGAGACTTTGGACGACTGTCCACAGAACTGGGAAACGACTTCACCGTGCTGACCTTCCGTGAAAAAGGGCGCCTGGTTGGATTCCAATGTGGAATGCACCACGAAGAAAGCGGAACCATCGAAGCCTACTACGTGGGCTTTGAATCCGACATCAACAAGGAACGGGCACTTTATCAGCGCATGCTGTTTGAGTTTATTTCATGGGGAATTTCTCTCGGTGCCCGACGAGTGGTGATGGGCAGAACCGCCTTGGAAATCAAAAGCACACTCGGCGCCTTTCCCGTGGAGCTGTCCACCTTTGTTCACATCAAGCTGCCCTTGGCCATGCCTTTCCTGCGGTGGATGATCCGAAAAAGTCCCCCACACCCATTCAAGCCACGCCGAGCATGGCTCGCCGATTGGAGCGACCGTTGGCAGGAAGAGGGTTACCGGATCAAGTGATCTCCTCCACGGTGCCACGGCCCAAAAAGGCCATTGCCAAGCTGCCAAAGACAAAGAGCAGCAACAACCCACTGCCCAAAGAAGCAACAGTCCTCGCCGATTGGACCGATGGCATCGCAAACGTCATTTGCACTGTGTGCTCCCCTGCGGGAACCACCATCCCGCGAAGGGCGTAGTTCACCCGCAACAATTCAGCCGGTTCGCCGTCGATTGTCAATTGCCAACCTTCAGGATAATGAACCTCACTGAACACCAACAAACCCTTATCGGGCGCTGACACCTGATACTCCTGGTAATCGGGCGTAAATGACACGAGCTCGGCCCGGCCACCATTTGCCGCTCCAGCCACCACGCCAGAAAGGGCGTCGGAGAAAACCTTCGGAACCACTGCGCTCCGCGAATCAGTCAAAGAGGCCATGGCCGCCATCTCGGCGTCGGCACCGTCGGCCATCGACCACGCAGAGGCAAACCAGGCATTGCCCAAAGCCTGTCCATTGGGAATGGGCTGTTGTGTGGGGTCGTATATGATGTACTGTGCATTGAGCATCGCATGAACAGGCATGGCCGCGAGTGCGGCGTCTATGCCTTGTGCATTCGCAAGCGCAGCGAATTGCTGCTGCTCCGGTTGCAATACCCGTTCAATCAAATCTTGATAACGCCGGAGCTTCGCTCCGTGATAGCCCCCGACGCTCCGGTGGAAAAAACTGGTGGTCGCATCACTGAATGCCCCGCGCAGGTTGAGCACCCTAAAATGATCCACCGTCTGAAGCCCCGAAAATTTAGCGGCATCCAACACCCGCTGTTCCCGCTTTCCAATGCGACCAGGGTATGCCAAACGAACCCGCTCCACCTCGGTTTCAATGGCCTGCTGAACATCGGGATTTCGACGCACCCGGTCGGCCAAAATGGCGTTGTCAGCAGCACCGGGCACAAAGGGGTACTTGTATTCCACAGTGCGCACCCAACCCTTGTCTTTGGGCTGATAACGGCGGTCCACAGACTGCATCTCCACCAACGTCACCAACGCCAAAAACCCAATGACACCGTTGATCACCAAAGGGCGAGAGCCTGCGGCTTTTAGCCGCACTGCAGCAAGAAGACCCAACATGGCCACCAGAACCAACCCTAAGCTCCGCCATACATCTGCACTGAAAACCTCAAGCCTTTGCTCAAGTGCGCGGGCTGCGCCCAATTGCTCAACCGCCCGATCCGGCCTAACGTGGCTTTCGAAATCGAAGAACGCTGTTGGAACAAGCCCAAACATCAGAAGCAAAGCCACGGGAATGCCGGCCACAATGAACAGCTTACGGCCCCATTTCACCTTGCCCTCCACAACATCCTTGAGCAAGAGTCCAACCCCAATCGGGAGCATGCATTGGATGAGCATCAGCATCATCTTGGTGTCTCGGAATTTGGCGAATCCGGGGATGTATTCGAGGAAAAAGTCGGTGAGCGCCGTGGTGTCCCGCCAAGACAAGAAGATGGCCAAAAGCGCCACAGCCAGCATGGGCCAGCGCAACGCATCGCGCCTCAGCATGAGCGACACCATGAACAAAGCCATGAGGATTGCTCCAAAGTAAAATGCACCGCCGCTAAAAAGCTGCTCGCCCCAATACAGGGGACTATTGCCCCCCTTGATGTCGGGAATCATTGTGCTCCACCACTCTCCACGTCCCATAGAATATTGCAAGATGTAATCCCTGTCGAGACCCGCACCCGCAACCTTCACGCCCTCTTCAGGCGTCAAGAGTACTTCTCCTCGCGTGGTGTGCTCAGTGTAGTCCAAAGTTGGCTTAATCAAGGCACCATTGGGAATGGTCGCAATGCCCGCAGCAGCCAGCAGCACACCTCCCGTGACCAACGCACGGCGGGCTGCACCTGCCAAAATCAAACGGACCGTTTCTGCGATGCCGATGCCTGCCACAAGAAAGGCGAGATAGTAGGTCATTTGAAGGTGGTTTGCAGCCAAATTCACCGCCGTGAATGCGGCTGCAAGTCCAGCACCCAGCCATAGATTTCGTCGATATGCCACCAAGACACCCGCCAAAATACCGGGCAAGGTCGCGATGGACATGACTTTGGCTGCATGGCCTGCACCGAGGTAAAGAACATTGAGCGAACTCAAACCAAAACCAATGGCCACCAAAACAGAAATCCAAGGGCCACAACCCAACACTGCCGCGAGCAAATAGGCGCACAACAAGGCCACCAAAAGGTGATCAGCAGGCTGGGGAAAGCCCATTCGAAGGAGGCGTCCTAACCAAGAACCTGCATTCACATCGCTGGTCCTCATTCCCAACTGAAACGTGGGCATGCCGCCAAATTGGCTGTCTGTCCAAAGGGCCTGTTCGCCGGTTCGTTCACGGTGGTCATTGACTTCTTTGGCCGTGGCGATGTAATGCTCGATGTCCGGCATTTTCAACCGATAATCATCGAAGGACTTCGAATAGAATGTGCCCGCAACGACCATCAATACAACGATGGCCATCACATGTGGCAAAGCAGCACGCAAGAGCTGGGCTGGTTTTAGACGGTCGCTCATGCGGGCAAGTTAGCCCCCATGCAAGCACCCCAAAACACCTCTTCTTCTAATCGTCACCGTCGACTTCCTCGTAATCCACATACTCTCCCAAGCCGTCATCCTTGGCCTGGGTCGTGCTGGACGATTTCTGCCCGCCTTTTTCTGAATTCCCCGCGTTTCGTGCCGGATTCTGAAAAGGACTTTGGGCACGTCGTCTTCCAAACATGCGGTCCAAAAACCGAAAAACGGTCCAGGCGACAACAAGGCCGATGAGGGTGCGAAACAGTCCCGGGAGCATTACTTGGACAAGTAAAGGTTGCGCTCAGAGTAAATCTTGCGGAAGAAAGGGTCACGCAGGGTGTCGATGAAGCGGATGGCCTCCCCCGTTGACTTCATTTCCGGGCCGAGTTCCTTGTTGACCTCTGGGAACTTAGAGTAACTGAAAACTGGAATTTTAATCGCGTATCCGCGCTTGCGGGGCTGAAAATCGAAGTCCTTCACTTTCTTCTCGCCCAGCATGACCTCGGTGGCGTATTTCACGTAGGGTTCTTGGTACGCCTTGGCAATGAAAGGCACCGTGCGGGAGGCACGTGGATTGGCTTCGATGACGTAAACCGTGTCATCCTTGACAGCAAACTGAATGTTGAGTAACCCTTTGGTTTCGAGTGCCACCGCCACCTTTTTGGTGATGTCCTCGATCTGGGCCAGAATCAAATCCCCCAAGTTGTACGGCGGCAAAACCGCATAGGAGTCACCGGAGTGAATGCCAGCTGGCTCAATGTGCTGCATGATGCCAATGATGTAGGTGTCTTCACCATCACAAATGGCATCCGCCTCGCACTCAATGGCGCCCTCCAAGAAGTGATCCAACAAGATCTGATTGTCGGGCATGTCGCGGAGAATGTCCACCACATGGCGCTCCAAGCCCTTCTCGCTGATGACAATCTTCATCCGCTGGCCACCCAGCACATAACTCGGCCTCACCAAAAGCGGAAAGCCCAACTCACGGCTCAACTCAATCCCCTGTTCCGCAGAGGTGATCGCACCGAATTTGGGGTAGGGAACTTCCAACTCCTTTAGCAAGTTTGAGAAGCGACCACGGTCTTCCGCGATGTCCAGCGCTTGGTAACTCGTTCCCAAGATTGGGATCCCGTACCGCTCCAGCTTTTCGGCCAGTTTCAGCGCCGTTTGGCCACCGAGCTGGACAATGACCCCTTCGGGCTGTTCGTGCCGAATGATGTCGTAGATGTGCTCCCAAAATACCGGCTCGAAATACAAGCGGTCGGCCGTGTCGCTGTCGGTGGACACCGTTTCAGGATTGCAGTTGATCATGACGGCCTCGTAACCTGCCGCGCGGGCGGCCATCACTCCATGCACACAACAGTAATCAAACTCAATGCCTTGGCCAATGCGATTGGGGCCACTGCCCAGCACCACAATCTTGCGGCCTGAGCTTTTGGGTGACTCATTGGTCTCACAGAACGTGCTGTAATAGTATGGCGTTTGCGCCTTGAATTCAGCGGCACAAGTGTCCACCAAACGATAGCTACGCTCAATCCCCAGGTCCACCCGTCGGTCAAAGACTTCACTTTCTTTTGCCCGCACAATGTGGCCAATCTGTCGGTCCGCAAAGCCTTTGAGTTTCGCCTCTTTCATGAGGTCAAAAGGCATGTCTTCAATGCGGTGCTTTCCGATTCGACCCTCGACCTCAATCAGGTCCTCAATTTGGCGCAAGAACCACGGGTCAATCTTGGTCTTGTTTTGAATCGTACTCATGGGGATGCCCAACTTGATGGCATCGTAGAGGTGAAACAATCGATTCCAAGACGGGAACTCCAACGAATGCAAGATCTGGTCTTGGTCTCGAAGTTCTTTGCCGTCCGCCCCCAAACCATTTCGCTTGATTTCCAAAGATTGACAAGCCTTCTGAAGGGCCTCCTGGAAACTCCTTCCAATGGCCATTACCTCTCCAACAGACTTCATCTGAAGTCCAAGTTCCCGGTTCGCACCCTCAAATTTGTCGAAGTTCCACCGCGGGATTTTCACAATCACATAATCCAGTGTAGGCTCGAAGAAGGCACTTGTGGTGCCTGTGATGGGATTGGTCAACTCATCCAAGTGGTAGCCAATGGCGAGTTTGGCGGCAATCTTGGCAATGGGGTACCCTGTCGCCTTGGATGCCAAAGCGGAGGAACGGCTCACACGCGGGTTGATTTCAATCGCAATGATGTCCTCTCTCTCATCGGGCGACACCGCGAACTGCACATTGCAGCCCCCAGCAAATGCGCCAATGGAATTCATCATGTGGATGGCCATGTCACGCATCCTTTGGAACGTGCTGTCCGACAGGGTCATCGCAGGGGCCACCGTAATGGAATCCCCCGTATGGATGCCCATTGGATCGAAGTTCTCAATCGAACAGATGATGACCACATTGTCATTGGCATCGCGCAACAACTCCAACTCAAACTCCTTCCAACCAAGCAACGCTTTGTCAATCATCACCTCGTGGATGGGTGAGATGTGAAGTGCCCGGGTCAACAACCCGTCAAATTCGGCCGGGTCATGTACAATGGATGCTCCTGCCCCGCCCAGCGTGAATGAAGAGCGGATGCAAAGTGGAAAACCGAATTTCTGGGCCGCCTCTTTGCCTTCGAGAAAGCTTTTCGCAGTCGCTTGAGGCGCCATCGGAATCCCGATTTCTTCCATCAGGTTTCGAAAACGTTCTCGGTTCTCGGTAATGTCAATGGCTTCAATGTTGACGCCGATGAGCTTGACGCCGTACTGCTCCCAAATGCCCATCTCATCGCAGGTGATGCAGAGGTTCAACGCTGTCTGACCGCCCATGGTCGGCAGCACAGCATCGATGTTGTGCTTTTGCAGGATCTCTTCAATGGACTCCGGCTCCAACGGCTTGAGGTAAATGTTGTCCGCCACAACCGGGTCGGTCATGATGGTCGCCGGGTTGGAATTGATGAGGGTCACCTCAATGCCTTCTTCGCGAAGCGAGCGCGAGGCCTGAGATCCGGAATAATCGAACTCGCAGGCTTGTCCGATGACGATGGGCCCACTTCCTATGATGAGGACGGACTTGATGCTCGTGTCTTTCGGCATTTTTTTTTTCCGGACAGCAACAACGCTGTCTGGGAAAACCGCAGCAAAACTACCCCACACCTTCCAATCCGCCGCACCCTGTTTTCCACACAAAATCCCGGATGAATGAGAAAGAACAACCGAACTTTGACTTCATGGTCCTGTCTTCAGATGTCGTTCCAAAGTCCACTCCAGCTGAAGTGGTGCGCAAAGTGCACCGTCAGGGCACGGTAGACATCGAATACGCCATTTGGCAACCGCAAGGGGGGTCGACGTCTTGCACCATCGCCTTGCATGGTTTTAGCCGGCCCTTAGAAGACATGCTCAGCGTAAGGCCTTTGCTGGATGACAACACCGCGCTTTTGATGCCGCATTTGCCCGCGCATGGACGCTCTTCTGGCGACCATCGCCCCCTGGCCACCTCCGATTGGTGGGCTGCATTGGAAGGTGTCCTAAAAAAGGAGGGCTTGCACTTCAATGGGACACTCATTGGATACAGTCTAGGGGGGCGCGTCGCCCTTACCTGCTTCAGCTTGTTCCCTTCTCGGTTCACCAAAGTGACCTTACTGGCCCCCGATGGGCTCGTGAAGAATCCGGGCTATCGATTCGCGGTCGATACGGCTTTGGGCCGGGCTTGGATGAACCAAAGCGAGCGCCAAAGAAAGACCGTGGTCCAGGTCCTGACTTGGCTACGCGCTGCCCATCTCCTCCCCCATCACATTTACCAATTCTTCTTGTTCCATCTGGATTCGGAGGAGATGTGGGCCATGGTGATCGACTGCTGGTGCTCACTCCAGCAGTTTTGGCCTCCGCCTCAGCGCCGACTTCGCGCCATTTCGACGTCGCACAATGCTGTGATTGAAGCCCATTTTGGTGAACGCGACAAAGTGATCAAACCCGCCAACGCCAAAAAATTAAAGGGCATTTGCCCGGTTCATTTCCACCCTTGTGGACATGGTCTTTTGCGGACGGACATCATCGAAAGGATTGCTTCGCCATCTTGAACCCGTGAACGAGCAAACCCCAAACCCCATTACCCCGCGTTGGATCACCGCCCTAGAATCCGCGGGCGCTGAGGGACGAAAAGGCCTCGCGGTGCTGGTGGACCCCGACAAAGTGAAGGACAGCCATGACCTAGACTGGATGTCCAATCCCGGATTCGAGGCTGTGCACACCGTCTTGCTGGGCGGGAGCCTGGTGACCGAGGGGTCCATGGACACCGTCGCATCGTGGATCCGTGAACGGACAAATACCCCAATTGTGCTCTTTCCCGGTTCACCAAGCCAACTGACCGCAGAGGCAGACGCACTGCTCTTCCTCTCTGTCATCAGTGGCCGCAACCCCGAGGCCCTGATCGGCAAACACGTGGAGGCGGCATCGCGGGTTCGCGAACTGGGGTTAGACGCTGTGGGATGCGGTTACATGCTCATCGATGGAGGTCGGACCACCACAGCCCACTACATGAGCGGATCGCTTCCCATCCCCGGCGACAAGCCCGACATCGCAGCCACCACCGCCCTCGCCGGCCATTACTTGGGGCAGCAATGCATGTACCTCGACACAGGCAGCGGCGCAGACCGCCCTGTCTCAGGCGACATGATTGCCGCAGTTCGAGACGCGGTGCCTTGCCCCATCATCGTGGGCGGTGGCATCACCACGCCTGATGAAGTGATGGATGCCTGGGCAGCCGGTGCTGACCTGGCCGTCGTGGGTTCGGCCATAGAACGGGACCCCCACTTTTTGCAAGCGTTCGTCACCGAGGCGGAACGGCAAGGTTGAGTTTTTTAGAAGCGGTAAGTCAGCGCCACATTGATGTGTCGCCCGGCTTGAGGGTAATAGAAGTTTTCAAGCGCATAGAAATCGGGTCCTGCAGAGTAACTGTAGGTGTAGCCATTGGCGCTGTATTCTGCATCCAGCGCATTTTCCACCCAAACATCCAGGCGGGTGCGGTCGAGGACCTTCCCCTCTTTGACCGTTGGAAGATGAAGGCTAGCCCTGAGTTGTGATACAGTGTAGGCCGACAAAACGGCGTCTTTCCCGGTGTTGTCCATGAACTGATCGCTCACATGTTGCGTTGCCCATTCAATGTCCAGCGCCACGCCCGATGGCGTCTGGGGGCGCACCGCATGCCACAGAAACTGGCCACCCCACAGCACACGAGGACTAAAGGCAATGTCCGTGTTTTGGTGCTCTACACGAATTTCATTGTATTCATCAAAATTTACGCCGTAGTCGTAAAGCACCTCTGTGAATTGATCAATTCGGCTTCGGGAAAACGTGGCCTGAGCCCCCAACTCAATCGCCTCGGATACTTGCCAACCAAGTTCCATTTCCACACCCGTCCGTTGGCTCTTGGGCACGTTTTGACGGATGGAAGCCCCCACATCGTTGAGCGCGCCAGTGGGGATGAGCTGATTCTTGTATGCCATGTGATAGGCCGTCAATCCCCAAGCGTAAGACTCTGCATTTCGGCGCCAACCAAGTTCAAAGTCAATCAAACGCTCTGCCTGATCCGCCAAACCTGCGGGCGCATCAATGAAGTCGTTTCGGCCCGGCTCTTTGTGCGCCACTGCGGCCGATAAAAACACGCGTTCTGCATCATTGATGCGGTAATCCAACCCCAATTTGGGATTCAAGAAGTCAAACGTCGCGCTGTCTCGTTTCACATCAATGAGCTGCTGATCATTGTCGGTACCGTCAGCTTGGTAACGAACCCCACGGTACTGAAGTTCAGCCTGGGCTTGCAACCTTCCGTCATTGGATCGCTGGACGAAACGCGCAAAGGCATTTTGATCGTGCTTGATTCCCTGGCCATCGTAATACCGGTACCCTGGACCTGTTGCCGCCGATGCATTCCGGGCCCACGTGACTTGACCAAAATGGTCGCCTTCGTAACGGCTCCACGCGCCGCCCAGCGTCATAGACGCCCGGGCCCATTGCCGTTCCGCACCCACCATACCTCCATAGAAATTGTTGTCCAACCATCGCCTACGAACAAGGTCGGTGCTCTGAATCGTATCGTCTCCCTGCACCACGTTGGGCAAATTGTAATCGGCCAAATCCTCACCGGCCTTGAATTGCTCAAAATACCCCTCCCCGTGGGTAAAGTGCCCTGTTGCCGAGAAGCGCCAATCCCCGATTCGCTGCTCCAGGTGCAACTGCTGATGGTCTTGACCGTAATTGTCGACCTCGTCCTCATAGGTGTAGTAGTTGGCGCGTGGGCCCAAGTTGATCAAGTCGTCGATTTGCGTTGACGTGTACCCGTTGGCCTCCCCCCAACCTTGGATGTCCTCGGAAGTGCCATTCAATGCCACTTCCGGCACACCCCACCAACTTTGGTAGGTGCGCTCGCGGCCACTCAAAATGGTGTAGGTCATCTGCCCACCGTCCCAAGCGCGGTTCAACGCCAGTTGAAAGCTCGAAAGGTCACTGGACGCGCGGTCCACCCAACCGTCACTCTGCACTGTGCTCAGGCGCCCTTCGGCCGCCCAACCGCTTTCGCTTCGGCCACTGTTCCAGGCGAGATTGGTTCGAAACGTCCCAAAACTTCCCGCACCCACCATCATGCTGCCTCCAGCCTCTTCGGCCATGCCGAGGGTATTCAATGAAATCGTGGCCCCAAAGGCGCCAGCTCCCAAGGTAGAAGTCCCTACGCCGCGCTGCACTTGAATGTCGTCCGTTCCGCTGGCCAAGTCGGGCATGTTGACCCAAAAGACCCCTTGAGATTCACTGTCGTTGATGGGAATGCCATTGAGCGTCACGTTGATTCGCGTCGGATCTGTACCCCGGATGCGCATCCCCGTGTATCCAATACCGGCTCCAGCATCGGAAGTCACCACAACTGAAGGCGTAAACCTCAGAATGTAGGGCAAATCCTGACCTGTGTTGCGGTCGGAGATCTCATCGGCACCCAAGGTTTTCGCCGCAAATGGAGCGCGCTCAGCGGCCCTTACAGCGGTCACAGCAGCCGGCTCCAAGAACCGAAAAAGGGTGTCGCTAGACGAGGGTTTCGCATCTGACTGCGCCCAAATCAGAGTGGGCATCATCAATGACAAAAAGAAAAATAAAGTGCGCATGGCGTTTTGTTTTTTGCCACACAGGAGGCCGGTAAACGGACTCCACCGCTTCTCGCGGTGTTCGCTTCCTTCCCGGAATAACCCGGGCAGGTTCGAGGGTATGATCTCAGCCTTGCGGCACCCCTGCGGACAGGGCAAAACTAAAACAAACGGCCATAAGTTCAAACGAACACGAGACGCGATTCTTCACGCTCGGTTTTACCTTCGCCTTATGCCTCGCGCGTCACAATCAGCCTCCCCTTTGGACCTGCAATCGATTTTGGACCTGGCTTTGACCACGGTAAGAACAGCTTCGGCAGAGTTGATTCGGTTGTCGCAATCAACTTTAGAGATTGAGTACAAAGGGGACGGGTCACCCGTAACCAACGCGGACCTCGCCAGCCACCACATCATCAGCCAAGGGCTGGCTTCCTTGGACATCCCTGTGGTGAGTGAAGAAGGGGGGAGAACCCCTCATGCCCAACGTCAGAATTGGACACGCATGTGGCTGGTCGACCCTCTAGACGGCACCAACTCCTTCATTCGCATGCGGTCAGGCTACGCAATCAATGTGGCCCTGATGGAGACCAATGGCCAAGAATGGCTTCCCATTCTGGGCATCGTTGCATTGCCCGATTTGGATGTCATGTATTATGGAGGTAGAGGCCTGGGAACTTGGAAAGCCAAACTCAGCGAAGGGAATATCGTGCCCAAGCCCATCCGATCCGATGACGATTTGACCCCACCATTCGACCTTCTCATCAGCTGGAATGAATCCGGCACCGTCAATGACCTGGTCGCCGGAACGGTCGACCCCACACAAGTTCGGATGCGCCCCATCAGTGGCGCGCGAAAATTCTGTCTCGTCGCAGAAGGAAAAGCGGACATCCATGCGCGTTCTAGCGGGTATTACGAATGGGATTGTGCCGCAGGGGACGCTCTGCTTCGTGCACAGGGGCTCGCTGTTCGAGACCTTGTAACGGGGCGACCCCTTGCCTACAACGGCCCCACATTGAAAGTCGGTGGCTTGATTGCCTCTCGCATTCCCTTTGCCGGTTAAGTCGCCAAAATCTGGCCTCTAACCTATGGCCTTTCGCTAGCCCGCATTGCCCCCACGCACCCCAGTCGCGCGGTAAGGACCTTCGTCAAACTCTTCAATCATGTTGCGGTAGTTCCGGTAACGCTCATCGTCGACTTCCCCCGTTTCCAGCGCACGAACCACTGCGCAACCCGGCTCATCTAGGTGACGACAATTGTGAAACTTGCAATTGGGCAAGAGCCGGAACATTTCTGGAAAATGGTGGTGCAAGGTTTCCTTTTCGATGTGCACCAGCCCAAATCCTTTGATGCCAGGCGTGTCGATGATGAATCCGCCATCCGCTTCAGGCAAGGGAAACATCTCTGCAAACGTGGTGGTGTGACGGCCCTTGTCGTGCACGTCGGACACCTCCGCTGTTTTCTGGTCCACACCGGGAATCAAGGCATTGAGCAACGTCGATTTCCCCACACCACTGTGGCCACTCACCAAGTGAATGCCCCCCTTCATCCGCGCTCTCACTTCATCGAGCCCTATCCCCTCCTTCGCGGAAATGGGAAGACACTCATACCCTGCTTCGCTGTACATGGTCATCCAAGAAGCCAATAAATCCTCCGCTTCCTCGCCGAGCTGCAAAAGCACATCCACCTTATTGAAGAGCAACGTTGTGGGCACTCCATATGCCTCTGCAGTGACAAGAAAACGGTCCACAAAACCACTCGAGGTGGCCGGTTCAACCAACGTCACCACGAGCCAAGCCCGATCCACATTCGCAGCCACAACGTGAGCCTCATGGCTCAAATTCACACTGCGCCGAATGATGCGATTTCTTCGGGGCTCAATGACCGTAATCACACCTGTCCCATCTGCCTCTTCGGTCCATTCTACATGGTCCCCTACTGCGACGGGATTGGTCGTTCGCAGGCCCTCCATCCGGAACTTGCCGCGCAAGCGACATTCCACGCGACGGCCCTCCTTGGTTTGGACGTCGACCCATTTTCCGGTCGATCTAAATACAGTGCCTGAATGATTTTCCTCCACGGCTGCAAGTTCGCTGAAAACCGGCATCCTAAATTGCGGCCTCATGCTGCTTCAAGTTCGGAACATCACCAAGACATACGGCCCGCAAAAAGCCCTGGACAATGTCTCCCTCGACATCCCTCGCGGACAAGTGGTGGGCTTGCTTGGACCCAATGGCGCCGGCAAGTCCACCCTCATGCGCAGCATCCTGGGATACCTGCCCACCGACAGTGGTTCCATTCACTTTGACGGGCAAGACATCCGCTCCGGAGGAGACGAACTGAAAAGTCGCATGGGATATCTGCCAGAGCACAATCCGCTCTATCGCGAGATGTATGTCCGGGAATTCTTGGACTTTATGGCCGATTTGCATGGCATCAAGGGCCGGAAAACCCGAAACGAGGCTGTCCAAAACCTCATCGAAAAAGTGGGCTTGACTCCAGAGGCTCACAAACCCATCGACGCCTTGTCGAAAGGATACAAGCAACGGGTAGGACTAGCCCAGGCCATTTTACACAACCCTGAGCTGCTGATTCTCGACGAGCCCACCTCTGGCCTAGACCCCATTCAGCTCAAAGACGTTCGCACATTGATTCGCTCTTTTGGACAAAACAGCACTGTGATTCTCTCCACGCACATTCTGCAAGAGGTCGAGGCCATGTGCGACCGCGTGGTGATCATCAAGCAAGGTCAAATTGTGGCCGACGCCCCCATGGCTGAATTCGCCGAACAGGGCGGCCTTGAAGCCGCCTTCGACCAGCTCGCTGGCTGAAGGCCCACCGCCTCTCATTTGGCCCCTGAGCACTTTCCGCGACATCACACCATTCTCATCTCGGCGGGCACCGACGGTCATTCGTTTTGACACCCATTTTGCCTGGCCCAACAATCCCATGCAAGTCACGGAGATTCTGTTGTAGAGAACAGCATGAGCGGCATCAGAGTTGTTATTTTCGGTTCACCTTAAATGGCCCATGCTCTTCAACAGCCCTGAGTTTCTGCTCTTCCTGCCGATTGTCTTTGGGCTGTATTGGTTTGGAACCCCTAAGAAACCAATCGGCAGTTTTTCATCGGAGCCGAAGGCAAACTTGACTCGAGAAAAGTCAGCGCAGAAAAAAAGCCCCACCGAAGTGGGGCTTTTTTGGTTGTGTAAATCGGAAGAGAAGCGCTTACATCATGCCTCCCATGCCGCCGGCACCGGCAGCAGCAGCGGCAGCAGCCGCTGAGTCAGCAGGATCTTCCACGTCGGCGATCACGCACTCGGTGGTGAGCACCATTCCGCTGATGGAAATGGCATTCTCCAGAGCGACACGCGTCACTTTCGTTGGGTCGATGACACCTGCAGTATGCAGATCCTCGTAAACCTCGGTGCGGGCATTGTAACCGAAGTCACCTGTGCCTTCGCGAACCGCATTCACCACGACTGCACCTTCGCCACCGGCGTTGGCCACAATCTGACGCAGGGGCTCTTCGATGGCACGAACCACGATCTGCACACCGGTGAGCTCATCGTCGTTGAGGGTCTCGACAGAGTCCAACACGGAACTGGCACGGATCAAGGCTGTACCACCGCCGGGCACGATGCCTTCTTCCACTGCAGCCCGCGTGGCGTGCAATGCATCATCCACACGGTCCTTCTTCTCCTTCATCTCCACTTCGGTGGCTGCACCCACGTAGAGCACAGCAACACCACCGGCGAGCTTGGCCAGGCGCTCCTGGAGCTTCTCCTTGTCGTAATCGCTGGTCGAAGACTCGATCTGCGCTTTGATTTGACCGATGCGAGACGCAATGCTGTCCTTGTCTCCGACGCCGTTCACCACGGTCGTATTGTCCTTGTCGATGGTCACCTTCTCGGCGCTGCCCAAGTCCTCCAATGTGGCATTCTCGAGCTTGAGACCGGTCTCTTCAGAGATCACCGTACCTCCAGTGAGGGTGGCTAAATCTTGCAACATGGCCTTTCGGCGATCGCCGAAACCAGGCGCCTTCACTGCGGCGACTTTCAAAGCACCACGGATCTTGTTCACCACCAACGTGGCGAGCGCCTCTCCATCTACATCCTCAGCGATGATCAACAATGGACGGCCTGTTTGAGCGCTCTTCTCGAGCACGGGCAACAGGTCCTTCATGTTGCTGATCTTCTTCTCGAAGATGAGGATGTTCGGTGTCTCCAACTCAGCCTCCATTTTGTCGGGGTTGGTGACGAAGTATGGGCTGAGGTAACCGCGGTCGAACTGCATGCCTTCCACGGTCTTGACTTCCGTCTCGGTGCCTTTGGCCTCCTCCACAGTGATCACACCTTCGTTGCCGACCTTCTCCATCGCTTGAGCAATGAGCTTGCCGATGGTGCTGTCGTTGTTGGCAGACACAGTGGCTACCTGCTCGATCTTGGCGATGTCGCTACCGACCTCACGAGAAATGTTGCGGAGCTCAGCGACCAAGGCTTTCGTGGCCTTGTCCATGCCCCGCTTGAGGTCCATGGGATTGGCACCCGCGGCCACATTGCGAAGGCCTGCGCGAATCATCGCCTGGGCCAGCACAGTCGCTGTTGTGGTTCCATCTCCGGCAACGTCCGCCGTCTTGGAAGCCACTTCCTTTACCATCTGGGCTCCCATGTTTTGAATGGGATCCTTGAGTTCGATTTCCTTGGCGACAGAAACGCCGTCCTTGGTGACTGTAGGTGCACCGAACTTCCTGTCGATGACCACGTTTCGGCCCTTGGGACCGAGCGTAACCTTTACAGCGTTGGCCAGCGCATCGACGCCAGCTTGCAGCTCCTTGCGGGCCGCAGTATCAAAGGTGATTTCCTTCGGCATATTGAATGGATTGATTGATGTTCTTGGGTTGAATTCAGAGCACGGCGAGGATGTCGCTTTCTCGCATGATCATGTAGTCATGACCTTCGAGTGAGAGCTCGGTCCCGGAGTACTTTCCGTACAAAACGGTATCTCCGACTTTCACGGTCATGGGCTCGTCCTTTTTGCCGTCACCGACAGCAACGACATTTCCCTTTTGGGGCTTCTCTTTTGCCGTATCGGGGATGATGATTCCGCTGGCGGTCTTCTCTTCCGCTGCGGCGGGCTCGACCACCACGCGGTCGGCCAAGGGCTTGATGTTTACAGACATGTAAAAACGGTTAGTGGTGAATTTGATGCTTTGCCTGAGGCATCCCGTCCTTATCCAATCTCGTGCCATGCTGAATGTGCACCTGCACAACTGACAAATGCGACAACAGAACTGCCAAAAACGGCAGTTGCGCGCAAAAAAAATGTCAGCCTGACATAGGCTGACATTTTAATTCTGAAAAGATGTCTTGCTTACTGAGCAGGCTCAGTTGCCGCGGGCGCAGTTGCCGCTGGCGCAGTTGCCGCTGGTGCAGCTGCCTCTGTGGCCACGGGTGCAATGAATTCGTCTTCTTCGAAGCCGCTTGCATTGCCAGCACCTGATGAGAACGCGCCTGTCGCTGCAATGCACAGGACAAAAAGAGCTGCAGTCAAATACCAGGTGGATTTCTCCAAGAAGTCGGTGGTGCGCTGAACGCCGCCAATTTTGCCTGCGGCTTCGAATCCCGAGGCCAAACCTGTGCCTTTGGGGTTTTGAACAAGAATCACAGCGCCAAGCAAAATGGCGATGATGAGGATGAGGACGAGAAGAACGTAACCCATGGTGTCGTGTGTTGATCCATCCAATGATGCTCGGAACCTCGCAAAATGAGCGGGTTTTCAGTCATCCGCAGGTTTGCGGCCGAGCTTCTTGGATTGGGCGGCAAAATAAACGCTTTTCTCCGGGTATTTCAAGGCCAATAATTTGTAGGCCCTCCGAGCGCGCCCCATTTGGCCTTGGATGGCATAAATCCGAGCCATGGTTTCGGTGATCAAAGACGTGTCTTCCACCAAACTCTCTTTGGCCAACTCCTTGATGGCTGGCCGCTCCACATCGGCCTGTACTGGACTGATAACCGGCTCGTTACGAATAAAAAGATCAATGAGCGCAGCCTGCTGTTCCAGCCCACCCTCGGAGACTTCACCCGGCCTGGCCTCCTCCGACGACAGTACATTTTCGATGTGTTCAGCGGCCACACCAACTTGTTTTGAAGGACGCTCAGATTCGGCTGATTCAGCAAAACCAGTCTGTCGACTTCGCTCAAAAGCCCACCGAGCCAGAGGAGACAACGTGACCACATCGACAGTTTCAGCCGGTCGCTCAGAGTCTCTCGTTTCGCTCCAGTCCACTTTAAACGCCCTTCCATCTGGCACGTCCTCATTCGGTTCGCCCGTTGGTTCCATCGCCGCAGAACGAACCTCATCGATTTCTTTCTCAATGCTTCGAGCAATGGCCCCCAGCACCACTTCCCTGGCCAACGTCCCTTCTGCAGGAACGTCAAACTTCGTTTTAATCACCTCTTCTGCCTCGGGCCTTTCGCCCGTTCCCTCGCCAGTCTCCCCCTCTGGTTTGTTTTGAACTTCAACTGCAGAGGCCTCCTCATCAGATTCCATTGACACTGGCACCAGGTCTGTCTCTGCGGCCGCATCATCCCGCGAAACAACGGGCTCTTCAGGGTGCCAACGCAGCTTCATCGCAGACTCCAATTCCGGCTCTAAGGCCTCTACCGCTCGAGCAAATGCCGCAATCTCAGATTCAATGCCCGCCCGGAACAAAAGATCAAACAATCGACCTGGGACAGAGGCAAACACTGCTGCCTGCGCCAAACGGTCTGCCGACTTCAAATCCCGGCCATCTCGTGAAGCTTTCGCACGCAACAGGCGACCCGCTCCAAACGCGGGATAAGCCTCTACCCACTCACCAAGGGTGTCAGACCAACCCGCCCAATCTGAGCGGTCAAAAGACTGCGACTCGCCCCGCACTTCCGAAAGAAGGGCTTCGAGCTTGTCGATATCAGAATCGGTTGAATTCATGGCCATGACTGTGGTGCAATATGCAACCGTCCATCACCAATTGCCGAGGCTTGCATTGAAGACCTCCTGAGTGAGTTGTTCATTGATCTCCTCCATGAGCTCACCCTCGACGTCGAAAAGGTCACTTGTGGCCGGGAAATCCGCAAAACGGCTGAACGTTCTCTCAAAATTTAAATCGGAATCCAAGGTGTGCACGTAATTCAATTGAACCTGAACGGTCAATCGATTCTGAGAGGCCACTTCTTGGCCGCCCGCCACCGCACTCGTCGTCACCTTGTAATCAATGATGCGCCCGGAGAATTGAATCTGACCACCATCCTGTACCCACCGAAGTGTGCTCTGCCGCTGAACCAAATCCTTGAGCGCCTCTGTAAACTGCTGACCCACCTCTGGGCCAGCCAACGGAGCAATGGGTGTGAAATAATCGACACTGAACGTTTGTGCACCTCCAGTTTGCGCGCCAAACGGCGTGTAGACGCCGCAGCCACTGCACATGGCTAAGAAAGAAGCCAAGAAGATCCAGTGTCTCATTTCAAGCCAAACTCTTTGATTTTTCGATACAACGTGCGCTCTGAAATCCCGAGCTCAGTGGCCGCCTGTTTCCGACGGTTGCCATGCTTCGACAGCGCCTTTCGAATCAGCTCTCGCTCACTTTCCAAAAGGGAAAGCGTTTCCTCCACTTCGTCCGCATCATCAAATGCGCCAGTTGATGTCGATTCGGACCACCCTTCCGAAGTAGGCTTGGCCCCCGCGTGTTCCGGTAAACGCAAAACCTCGGTTCCGCCCTGCTCTCCAAAAACCCGGTTGACCAACGCATGGTCTTCGCTCGACGCTGCATCAATTTTCCCGTCTTGAATCATTTTCAGGACCAAAGACTTGAGGTCTGTCAAATCCGACTTCATTTCGAAGAGCAGTTTGTACAGAATCTCCCTTTCATTCATGCCGGTTCCTCCATCATCGGCTTGAATTTCCCGCTTCGCCAAATCCCTTCGCGGCAATTCTGGCAAGTAATCGAGTAGACGATCTGCATCTACAAATCGCTCGGTCTCAATGGCACTGATTTGCTCTGCGATGTTCTTCAATTGCCGCACATTCCCTGGCCATGGGTAACGCTGGAGCAGCTCCACCGCTTCCGGGCCCAAACGAATCGGTGGCATCCTGTGACGCTCACTAAAGTCCGCAGTAAACTTTCTGAACAACAGGTGAATGTCCTCCCCACGTTCGCGGAGCGGCGGCAGCAAAAGCGGGACTTGGTTCAGCCTGTAAAAGAGGTCCTCTCTGAACTTCCCGTTCACCATGGCCGCGTCAAAATCCAAATTGGTCGCCGCCACAACTCGAACGTCGGTCTTTCTGACCTTCGATGAGCCCACCCTCATGTACTCACCTGTCTCTAGAACCCGGAGCAACCGCGCCTGTGTCGCCAAGGGCAACTCCCCCACTTCGTCCAAAAAAATGGTCCCCCCGTCGGCCTCTTCAAAATAGCCTTTCCGGGCCTCATGCGCCCCAGTGAAGCTTCCTTTTTCGTGGCCAAATAACTCAGAATCTATGGTTCCCTCTGGAATGGCCCCGCAGTTGACCGCGATGTAAGGACCGTGTTTTCGGGCACTTTGATGGTGAATGATTTTGGGCAAGGACTCCTTTCCTGTCCCCGATTCGCCCCTCACCAGCACCGTGATGTCCGCGGGTGAAACCCGCACAGCTGTTCCCAAAGCACGCTCTATGCCTGGGCTGCTGCCCACAATCCCAAACCGAGATTTGATGGACTGCAAATTCATGCGATGTACCCTTCAGCTTTTGCCTCGGCCTCTGAAACCAACTCCCCAATCAAAGTGACTGGCGTGTGGGAAGTGGTGCGCACGTAGACATACTCGCCAGCCTTGGACTCACCCTTCGGAAAGACCACCACACTGTTGTAGGTATTTCGGCCTTGAAAATCTTCTGGGTTCCGCTTGGAAGGCCCTTCGACCAAAACCCGATAGGTCTTGCCAAACTGAACGGTCGTGCGCTCTTTGCTGTGCACTTTTTGCAACGCGATGATTTCTGCCAATCGACGGCTTTTCTCCTCCTCGGGTACGTCGTCCTCAAACTTTCGTTCCGCCAAGGTTCTGGGCCGCTCACTGTATTTGAACATGTACGCCATCTCGTAGCGCACTTCGTTCATCATCGACAAGGTCCCTTCATGCTGCTCTAGGGTCTCGCCACAAAAACCAGCAATGATGTCTGTGCTGATTGCGCAGTCAGGCATGATCCGGCGAATGGCCGCAATGCGGTCCAGATACCATTCTCGCGTGTATCCGCGGTTCATCCGCTTGAGGACATCGCTGTCTCCGGATTGAACGGGCAAGTGGATGTACTTGCAAAGGTTGTCTTTCTTGGCCATCACCTCCAAAACCTCATCGGTCATGTCTTTGGGGTGAGAGGTCGAAAAACGAACGCGCAAATCTGGATTTACCTCAGAAACGAGCCCCATCAATTGCGCAAAGCGAACCACTGGTTCGGCTTCGTTCTTGACAATGCCCTTCGCATCCACATTCCACTTGTACGAGTCTACATTCTGACCCAGCAACGTGACTTCACGGTACCCTTTGTCGAACAAATCATGAGCCTCTGCAACGATGCTCTGTGGATCGCGGCTTCGCTCTCGACCCCGGGTAAATGGCACGACACAGAAACTGCACATGTTGTCGCACCCCCGCATGATGGAGATGAACGCGGTGACGCCTTTGTCGTCCAGTCGGACGGGCTCAATTTCCGCATACGTTTCTTCTCTGCTGAGCAAGGTATTGACCGCCTTCTGGCCACCTTCAATTTCTTCAACAAGGCGAGGCAAGTCACGGTATGCATCCGGGCCCACAACCAAATCAACCAACTTCTCCTCTTCCAAAAGCTGATCCCGGAGTCTCTCAGCCATGCACCCTAAAATGCCCACCTTGAGTTTCGGCTTGCTCTTCTTGCCACTCTTGAGGCGCTGCAATCGGTGACGGATTCGCTTCTCTGCGTTGTCCCGAATCGAGCACGTATTGAGCAAAATTAGATCCGCCTCCGCTTCATTCTTGGTCGTCGAATAACCCGCGTCAGCAAGGATGCTGACCACAATCTCGCTGTCACTGAAATTCATTTGACAGCCGTAACTCTCGAGATAGAGTTTCCGCGAACCGCCTGAACGCGATTCCATGGCCTCGCCTTGACGGGCTTCATCGATGGTATGGTTGCCAGGTCTCATGGATTGCATTTCTAGGATCAGGACAAAATTAAGCCCAAACCTGACAACGTGTCAGTTCGTTGGATTGTTTTGTATGCATCCCTACGGGAGGATCATTCAACGCCACAAAACGCTGACAACATTACTAGTGGACAACCACAAACAGCGTTGAAGGCGTTTCTTTGCACTCTCAAAATTTCTTTCATGAGCAAAAACCTCGTCATCGTTGAGAGCCCGGCCAAGGCCAAAACCATCGAAGGATACCTCGGTGAAGGATTTGTAGTTCGCTCGAGTTATGGTCACATCCGTGACCTTCCTGGCGGACAACTCGCCGTCGATGTCGAGAATGGGTTCATGCCCACCTACGAGGTGACAGCGGACAAAGCCCGCTTTAGCGAGCTCAAAAAATTGTCGAAATCTGCGGAGACTGTCTGGCTCGCAACGGATGAGGACCGCGAAGGAGAAGCCATCAGCTGGCACCTGCAAGAGGCCCTCAAACTGTCTGAGGACAAGATCAAAAGAATTGTATTTAGCGAAATCACCAAACCCGCCATTCTCAAGGCCATTGAGAACCCAAGGAAGGTGAACATGCCACTGGTGATGGCCCAGCAAGCACGCCGCATTCTCGATCGATTGGTTGGATACGAGCTGTCGCCTGTGCTCTGGAAAAAAATCCGACCCTCACTGTCTGCCGGACGAGTCCAAAGCGTTACCGTTCGACTTCTTGTGGATCGGGAACGGGACATTTTGGCATTCCAACCTTCCGGCTATTACCGCGTTTCCGCAAAAATGTCTGCCGATGGGCAAGGCTTCAAGGCCGAGTTGAACAAGCGACTTGACACCCCAGAGACCGCGCGAGAGGTGCTCCTGTCTGGACATGGCACTCAGCTCACAGCCAATCGGGTGGAGCGAAAGCCAACGCAACGTAAACCTGCAGCGCCTTTCACCACATCTACCCTGCAGCAAGAAGCCTCGAGAAAACTGGGCTACTCTGTTTCTCGGACCATGCAAGTGGCTCAGCGCCTTTACGAGGCTGGCCGCATCACTTACATGCGAACCGACTCGACCAACTTGTCGGACCTCGCCTTGGAATCCGCCGAAGGGCACATCAAATCGAGCTACGGGGATCAATACCATGAACGCCGCATCTTCAAAACGAAGAATGCTGGCGCCCAAGAAGCACACGAGGCCATTCGTCCAACAGACATGACCGCGGGGTCCCTTCAGGGAGAAAGCGACGAACGCCGCCTTTATGAGCTGATTTTCAAGCGGACCTTGGCCAGTCAAATGGCCAATGCCATCATTGAGAAAACCACCGTCGACATCCACCTTCCGAACCGCGAGGAGATGCTCGTGGCCAAAGGGGAGGCCATCCAGTTTGATGGTTTCATGAAAGTCTATCTCGAGGGAACAGACGACGAGAAAGAAGACCGCGGAATGCTGCCAAGGATTGAGCAAGGCCAAAACCTTGACCTCGATTCAATGCAAGCCATTCAGCGCTTCACCAAGCCGTCTTCGCGGTTCAGTGAAGCTGCATTGGTCAAAAAGCTTGAAGAGCTTCAAATCGGGCGGCCGTCCACCTACGCGTCGACCATTGGCACCATCCAAAAGCGGGGGCTACGTCGTGAAGGAAGACCGTGAAGGAAAAGAGCGGAAATTCAACACCCTGAACCTTCAATCCGACGGCACCATTCAGGAGGAAGAAAACGTGGAGATGGCCGGATCCGAGCGCTCAAAGCTGTTCCCAACCGACATCGGTATCGTCGTTACCGATTTCTTGCTGGAGCACTTCGCTTCCATCATGGACTTCCAGTTTACCGCTAAGGTGGAGCAGGAGTTCGACGACATCGCCGCTGGAAAAGACGACTGGCAGCGGATGGTCAAGGCATTTTACAGCCCCTTCAACGCACAGATCCAAGACACCACAGAAAACGCCGAACGCGCCAGTGGAGAGCGCGAGCTTGGCGTTGACCCCGCCTCGGGTAAAATGGTTCTGGTGCGAATTGGACGGTATGGCCCCTTGGCTCAAATCGGCGCTCCCGACGAAGAGGAGAAGCGATTTGCTTCTCTGCTCAAGGGACAAACCTTAGAAGGAATTTCACTCGAAGAAGCGCTTAAGTTGTTCGAACTGCCCCGTGACCTAGGCACATTCGAAGACAAAAAAGTGGTCGCGGCCATCGGCCGTTTTGGGCCGTACGTGCGACACGACGGCAAATTCGTCAGCATTCCCAAGGACAGTGAATCCACACCGTATGACATTCCATTGGACGAAGCCATTGAGATGATCAAGGCCAAGCGTGAAGCCGATGCCAAAGCGCTGCTCCGCACATACGACGAGGACCCCGACACCCGCGTGTTGATGGGACGCTGGGGACCTTACATCAAAGCAGGCAAAGACAACGTCAAAATCCCCAAAGGAGAAGACATTGACACGCTGGATTGGGCCAGGGTTGAGCAGCTCAAAGCTGGAGTGATCAAAGCGTTTGAGGAGGACACCAAGTGGTCCGTCCGTCTCAAAGGCCGCCAGTACTATCTGGTTGCGGACAAACAGTCCATTCGAATCCCGGTAGGAGAAAAGATTTTGGAGATGACTTGGACCCGCGCTCAGGAAATCATCAAAGGCAAGCCGAAAAAGTCCAAGACCCCTAAGAAGAAGGCTTGATCCTTCGGGGTAGCTTGCCCACATGGAATCGATTTTCGACTGGCTCGAACCTACAGAAGCCGGTCTCTTTGACCACTCAGACGGCATCGACCGTCTCCGGGACGTTTTGCGCATTCATCGCGCAGGAGACCGCCCTGACCTCGAAGGCTGCGCCGCAGCCATTGTTGGCGTGCTCGATCGCCGCGGAAGCGCCGATGGCGCGCAAACTGAACGCGCCGCAGAATGGGTCCGAAGCAAATTGTACCCCTTGACTGTGATGGAACGTTGGTCTGGCGTCGCCGACCTTGGCAACATTGTCGCGGGGCCCTCAGAGGGAGACACCCGCGCGGCACTGGATGTGGTTTGCCAGGAGCTCCACGCCAAGGACATCGTCCCAATCATCATTGGAGGAAGTCAAGCCCTCACCGTTGCGATGTATGCGTCCTATGTCCCACAGGACCGCCCCGTGAACGTAGTCACAGTAGATGCCGGCCTTGACTTCGGCGGCGACCCTCAGAAAACCAACAGCCTCAATTGGCTCAACCCACTCGTCCTCAACGAAGGGAGCCACCTCTTTGACCTCACCCAACTCGGTCATCAGCGATACTTGGTGGACGGTGACGCCGTGCAGCTCATGGAGAAAATGCACTTCGACTTGGTTCGTTTGGGAAGAATGCGCATGGACATGACTGCCGTTGAGCCTGCACTTCGCGATGCCGACATCGTGAGTTTCGACATGGGCGCAGTTCGGACCGCAGACCATCCGGCCTCGACAGAAGCTCGCCCCAATGGCCTGACCGGTGAAGAATTCTGTCAATTGGCCCGATACGCTGGATACAGTGACCGACTCTCCTCTGTGGGATTCTTTGAGCACGACCCCTCTCGCGACGGCGATGGCCGTGGAGGACAACTCATCGCAGAGGCCATCTGGTGCTTCATCGAGGGGGTCATGAACCGCACCGGAGATCACCCTCGAGGGACCACGGAAGACTACCTCCAATACCGGGTGGTGCTCGAAAACGAAGAACACGAGATTGTTTTCTACAAGAGTCCACGCAGCGACAGGTGGTGGATGGACGTTCCAACCCCTGGAGCAGGCAATCGAAAAGGAAGGCTCCTGCTTGTGCCTTGCGCCTATGAGGATTACCAGTCTGCTGCGGAAGGCAACCTCCCAGACAGGTGGTGGCGCACCCAACAAAAATTGAGCTAAACCAACCTGTTTGCCGCCGCCACCCGTGAACCCACCCCAATTCGGCGCTCTCCTTGCCAACCAATTGCCACGAAACCAAGGATGAAGGCTGGATAATCGAGTTTGCAGGCGCAAGCTGCAGTAATTTGGGTATATTAGCCGACCCCGTCCGGGGACGTTTAGCAAGGAACCGATTGAAAACCAGCTGTTTGGAATGAACCGCCATCTGCTCGCATTGACAGCCATCCTTTGGACCACAGTTGCTGTGGCCCAACAGGACCCCCAATTCACACAGTTTTATCAGGACCGCATGTCCTTCAACCCCGCTTTTGCCGGTGCTGAACGACTGCAGTACATCAACGCGTTCTACCGCGATCAGTGGAGTGGACTGGACCGTGACCCCAACACAGCACTCATCCAATACAGTGGAAAGCCTGGGTTCATTCCAGGTGGCATCGGGTTGAGCTTCTTCCAAGACGCATTGGGTCAAGAGGAAAACACCGTGATCAAATTGGCCTATGCCTACCACATGCAGCCCGACGCCAATGGCGGCGTGCTCAGCTTGGGCATTGCAGGCAACTACCTTGGCAAGACCTTGGGCAACGAGTGGATTTACATCGATGACAACGACGCGGTGATCCCTCAAAGCGAAAAGAGTGGAACCACCATTGATGCCGATTTGGGTGTTCTCTATCGTGTTCCTGGCAGCTATTACGCTGGAATTAGCACCACGCGTTTGGCCGCCACAGACTTAAAAGACCTGAACGTTTCCAGCGTTCGCCACCTCTATCTGCAAGCCGGATATGAGCAAGCTTTGGGCGATGGGTCTCTGCGTTTGCGGTCGCACCTTTTGGCCAAGACGGACTTGAACGCCACCACCGTCGACATTCACGCCAATGTCCTGTGGAACGACCTTCTCTATGGAGGACTGTCCATTCGCCCAGGCGATGCCATTGCGCCCGTACTCGGTTTCGAATACGGCACGACGAAAAATGAAAAGCTGAGCAAGTCGGAACAGATCTTCCGATTCGGATACAGCTATGATGCCACTACCAGTGAACTCGCGAATTACAGCAGCGGGTCCCACGAAATTTTTGTGTCGTACATGTTCAATTTTGAACGGATTCCTATGCAGAGTCGTCATTCCAACCCAAGATTCCTTTGAATCGAGGCACGAAATGATGAAACCTGCACGTTGAATTGTCCGTAGTTATGGAACTGCAAGCCCTAACTGCTGGACGGAAACCGTTCGTTAAAAGGATAGAAACCATGAGAAACGCTGCGATTATTGCCTTCTTTGCCTTCGCTTTTGTAGGCTGCTACGGCGGCCCTGCTGGAGAGGTGGTTGGGGTTTACCCGCGGGAAGACTGGGTGCAAGTCAATCCCTATGGGATGAACTACATCCACTATGGCTCTTACACCATGGGACCAAGCGACCAAGACGTACCCTACGCCTTGACTGCTCGTTCCAAAACAGTGACCATTCCCGCTTTCTACATTGACATTCACGAAATCTCGAACAACGAGTACCGTCAATTCGTCGCTTGGGTGCAAGACAGCTTGTTCCGGGACGTTCTCCAAGAAAACGACTTCGAAGAATATTTCACAACCGAGAACAGCCAAGGACAGGAGCTTGACCGCTTCATTAACAAAGGCTACATCCTGAACTGGGAGGAGCCCATCGATCTGGAGAATGAAGACGTCTTCGATGCCCTTTACGACGAGTTTTACTTCCAAGGCTCTGACCAGTTTTATGACAAACGTCAGATTGACACACGCAAATTGAACTTCCGGTATTTCTGGCTCAACCTCCAAGCGGCAGCCAGCAAAAGCGGATTGGATTTTGAAATCAATGAACCCAACCAGTTGGGCCAGCTAAACAGCATTCGCGGTCACAGCGACCGCGCACAGTTTGTGATCGAAGAAAACACCAATGTCTACCCTGACACGTTGTGTTGGATTCGCGACTTCACTTACGGCTTCAATGAGCCCTTGACAGAAACTTACTTCTGGCACCCCGCCTATGATGATTATCCTGTAGTGGGCGTAACGTGGGGCCAAGCGCGTGCCTTCAATGCATGGAGAACACAGCTGCTCTCAACGTGGAAAGCGACCAACGGCGAAACCATGGTTCAAAGGTTCCGGTTGCCCAGTGAAGGGGAATGGGAGTTTGCTGCCCGTGGAGGAATTGACTTGGCTCCCTTCCCTTGGGGTGGGCCTTACATCCGCAACATCTACGGTTGCCCCTTGGCCAACTTCAAGCCCATGCGCGGTGACTACGTCGAAGATGCTGGTTGCCACACTGTGCCGATTGAGAGCTACAGCCCCAATGATTATGGCCTGTACCAAATGTCTGGGAACGTGGCCGAGTGGACCAACACTGCTTTCGATGAAACCGTGTACGACTTCAGCCACGACATGAGTCCGGAATATGAGTACAATGCCATGGCAGACGATCCCCCTAGCTTGAAGCGTAAGGTGATCCGCGGTGGAAGCTGGAAAGACATTGGATACTATTGTCAGACTGGAACACGTTCATTTGAATATCAGGACACCGCAAAATCCTACATCGGATTCCGAAGTGCGATGAGCTACCTCGGTCGAGGTAAGAACGTGGATCCTGAAGACTTCAATTAATAAAAAAGACCTCTTGGAAGTCACACCAAAGCGCATGAAACCCGCTTGACTTCTAAACCCAACCTGCAATAACAATGGCGAGTAAGAAAAAAGGCCCCGCAATGGGCGGCAAGAAGAAGAGCGGAGGAATCGGCGGTAAAGCCTGGAAGTCCTTCATGTCCAAACTCTACGGCTGGGGTGCAGCCATCGTGATTGTAGGGGCATTGTTCAAAATTGAACACTGGGAAGGCGCTTCCGAAATGCTGATCATTGGACTCGGGACAGAGGCCTTCATCTTTTTCATGTCTGCCTTTGAGCCCCCTCACAAAGATCCCAAGTGGGAATTGGTGTACCCAGAACTCGCCGATGAAGATGCTGAAGCTGGCCCCAAAAAGCCCGTCGATCAATTGGACGACATGCTCAAGGACGCTGGCGTCGACAACGCAGTGCTTTCGCGTCTTGGTGATGGCATGAGGCACTTGGGCGACCAAGCGATGTCTCTGAGCGAGGTCACAGATGCAGCAGCTGCAACGAGTGAGTATGGAGGCGCGCTGCGCACCGCAACCGAAAAAGTAAACGGACTGTCCAACACCTACGCAGAAGTGGCTGAGTCCTTGACAGGCCTTTCTGACAACAAGGACATGGGCACCGCTGCTGGTGAACAATTGCAGAAAATGAGCGAGAATTTGGGCAGCCTCAACGGGATGTACGAAGCTCAACTCCAGCAAATGGAAACCAGCCGCCAACTCTTTGATGGCATGGGCGCTTTGGTCCAGAACTTGAACGACAGCGTTGAAGACACCAAGAAATACAAGGAGAACATTGCCGAGCTCTCGACCAGCCTCGAGGCCTTGAACACTGTTTATTCTAACATGCTGAACGCCATGGGTAACTCCCGCGGTTGATTCTTTTCTCCCCCAACACGCACTAGATCATGGCAGGAGCGAAGGAAACGCCGCGTCAGAAGATGATCGGGATGATGTACCTCGTCCTGACCGCACTTCTGGCATTGAACATCTCAAAGGAAATCCTGAACGGTTTCGTTAAAGTGGAGCGCGGCTTGCGCAAAACGGACCAAACCATTCAAGGGAAATCCCGAGAATCTATGCTGGACTTTGAGGCGAAATACCTCCAAGACCAAGACAAAGTCAAGCCTTATTACGACGCCGCTAAGGACGTTGAAAGACAGGCAGACGAGCTCTACAACCACATTACCCAACTGAAGGCGAACATCATGGCCGTGGCCAGTGGAGAACGTGAAGTTGTGGAAGCTGGAGGTGACTTGTCGAACTACATCGGGTTGGACAATTTCTCACGCCGGGACACCGCCATGAGCATTGAGTTCTTGGAAAAGAAAGATGAGTACCAAGAAATCACTTCCTACCTCGTAGGGGGTGAACCTGGTTCACCAAAATCAGGTCCTTTCACGGCCAGCGAGCTCAAAGAAAAACTGCAGGGCTTCCGCGATTCCATGAAAGACATCGCGTTCACAGATGTCGTTGGAAATGCCTTTGAAGTCTCGCCAGGGATGAAGGCCTCTTTCGACAAGACTTTTGTTTACGGCAAAGAAATCGAAGACGGAAAAGAGGTCCTCTGGGAAGCCGCGAACTTCTTTGATGTTCCGATTGCTGCCGTTATACCGATCCTTTCGAAGCTTCAAATTGACGTAGAAAACGCCAAGGCCAACATGCTCACTGAGCTCATTGCTGGCATTGACGGAAAGAGCTTCAAGTTCACCAACCTGATGCCTTTGGTGGTGCCCGAAAGCAACTACATCCTCCGCGGTGATAGCTTCCGAGCTCAAGTTCTGTTGGCGGCCTTTGATGCGACCAACAGTCCAAACATCTATGTTGACGACCGGAACTTTGACGGTTCTGACTCAACGCTGCTCGCCTACGATGGCAAAGACCCTCTGGACATTGAAGGTGGTCTAGGCCAACTGAGAATCGGAACCCGTGGCATGCCCCTGGGCGAGCGCTCTTACAAAGGACTGATTCGCTTCCAAGGACCCGATGGCTCCGTGGGAGACTATCCTTTCTACACGCCTGAATTCACAGTTGCCGAACCTGCCCTGGTGGTGAGTCCCACCAAGATGAACGTCTTCTACCGCGGAGTACCCAATCCCGTAGAAATCTCTGTTCCAGGCGTGAGTAGCGACAAGCTAGATGTTCGCATCACCGGTGGACACAAAATCAAGCCCGACGGTGAAACCTTCATCATTGAGCCCGGTGCTGGGTCCGAAGCAGAGATTGTGGTCACGGCAACCTTGCCGGACGGCAGCAAGAAAAGCTTGCCCGGTCGTCCCTTCCGTGTGAAGCGAATCCCCGACCCCGCCCCGCGTTTTGCAGGAAAATCAGCTTCGGACAAAACCATCACCAAGGTTCTCCTTGAAAATGCGCCCTCTGTCGGTGCCTTGATGGAAAATTTTGATTTCGATGTGGTGGTTCGGGTGAAACGATTCAACGTTACCGTGACCAAAGGCGGAACATTCGTTGAGCAAAGCAGCAATTCGAACATGGTGACCTCCAACATGAAGGAGCTCTTCCGCTCTGTCGGAAGAGGATCTGTCGTGTACATTGAAGACATCGTGGTCTCCATGCCTGATGGCACAGAGCGCGCGTTGCCCACCATGAAACTCAAAGTGATCTGATGATGAACCCAGTACGACATCTCGTGACCCTCGGGTGTGCCTTGTTGTTCGCCTTTGGCGGTCAAGCACAGACCCAGTCCGTCCTCGACGGCGCTTATGTGAAGGAAACCAACCTCACCAAGCGGGTGGTGCCATACCCGTCACTCCGGGAGGCTGATGTGATGTACGTGCGTCGTATCTGGCAAGACATTGATCTCCGCCAGAAAATCAATCAAATGTTTTACTTCCCGGTGGACCCCATCGAGGATAGAAAAAACCTGTTTGATGTGATTCGTTACGCTCTGGAAACTGAAGGATCCCTGACCGCGTATTCCACCGGTCCAGCCGGCGATGACGATGAGTTTCGATACACCATGACCCCTTCGGAGGTGGACTCCATGTTGAATCCAATTGTCATCATTCCTCAATTTGACCCCATTACCGGAGAGGTAATCGGATCCATGGAAGCGGCCACCACCATCAACAGTCAAGACATTGTGCGTTACCGCATCAAAGAAGACTGGGTATGGGACCGTCAACGAAGCCAGCGCCACATCCGAATCATCGGTTTGGCCCCCATCATCGAGAAAAAGGACGACGAGGGCAATTCACAGGGTCTTGCGCCACTCTTTTGGCTCTATTACCCAGAATGCCGTTACGTCTTTGCCAATTCTGAATGCTACAACTACGCCAATGACGCGCAGCGTCGGACGTTTGAAGAAATTTTCCAGAAGCGTTACTTCTCGAGCTACATCATCAAGGAGACCAACGTCTTCGATCGCTCCATTAGTGATTACGCCCAAGGTCTTGATGCCCTGCTCGAATCTGAACGCATCAAAGACGAACTTTTTACCATTGAGCACGACCTCTGGCATTATTGAGCCTGAGATTGAAAAGAACCCCAAGAAAACGCCCACCTTTGTGGGCGTTTTTGTTGCCCCCGACCCCATGCTCAACCTCAACCAAATCGGCGTCCATTTTGGCGAGAGAACCTTGTTCGAAAACATCTCGCTTGCCGTGGGTGGAAAGGACAGGGTTGGGCTTGTGGGACGCAACGGTGCCGGCAAATCCACTTTGCTCAAAATCATTGCTGGCGTGCAAAACGCGAGCGAAGGCACTTGCGTAACCCCCAAAGATTACCGCATCGGTTACCTCGCTCAGGAGATGGAGCACAACGAAGAGGCCACAATCATTGAAGAAGCACAAAGTGCCTTTGCTGTCTACCAAGAACTGGAGGCGGAGATTGACCGGATTTCTGCAGAAATCACAGAGCGTACGGACTACGAAACCGATGCCTATTCCCGGTTGATTGAAAGGTTGGGCGAAGCGAACGACCAACTCGCCCTGATGGGAACAGGGGCGAAAGAGGAACAAACGCAGCGCGTGCTTCAGGGCTTGGGGTTTCGACCCGAAGACATGGACCGCAAAATGAACGAGTTCAGTGGGGGATGGAAAATGCGTGTGGAGTTGGGCAAACTCTTGCTCGTGGCTCCCGATTTGCTCTTGTTAGACGAGCCCACCAACCACTTGGACATTGAGTCCATTGAATGGTTGGAGAATTTCCTCAAGTACTACCCCGGCTCCATGGTTCTGATTTCGCACGACCGGACCTTCCTCGACAATGTGACCGATCGAACCGTCGAAATCACATCCACACGTGTGCACGACCACAAGGCTTCGTACAGCAAATACATGGCTTGGCGTGAAGAAGAATTCGCCCGTCAAGAATCTGCAGCCAAACAGCAACAGAAGGACATTGCCCATACCGAGGAGTTGATCAACAAGTTCCGGGCCAAAAAGAACAAAGCTGCATTCGCCCAAAGCTTGATCAAGAAGCTCGACAAAATGGAGCGAATCGAGATTGACCAGTTCGAAAATGGCGAAATGCGTTTCCGCTTCCCGCCGGCACCACGGGCAGGAAAGGTGGTGGTCGAGGCCCAACGGCTGGCCAAGCGTTTCGATGACCTCGAAGTCTTCCGAGAAGTGGACTTGATGATTGCCCGTCAAGACAAAGTGGCACTGGTGGGGAAAAACGGTGCGGGAAAAACGACACTCACCCGCATTCTACTCGGAGAACTCGAAGGAGAAGGGACCTGCGGTCTTGGACACAACGTGGACGTCGGTTATTATGCTCAGAACCAAAGTGACGAGCTCGATGGCGAATTGACCGTGTTTGAAACGATCGACAACGAGGCCACAGGAGATGTGCGAAAAAGGGTCAGGGCGTTGCTCGGCTCCTTCCTCTTTAGCGGTGAAGACGTGGACAAGAGAGTAAAGGTGCTCTCTGGTGGAGAGAAAGCCCGCCTGGCCCTCTGCAAGTTGATGCTGCACCCTTACAACTTGCTTGTGCTCGACGAGCCTACCAACCACTTGGACATGAAGGCCAAAGACGTGCTCAAACAGGCTTTGATGCATTACGATGGCACCCTCATCGTGGTCTCGCACGACCGGGACTTCCTCACCGGACTCACAGAATTGGTCTACGAGGTGACCCCTACCGGACTGCGTCAGTACATCGGTGACATCCAGCAGTTCTTGCTTGAAAAGCGCTCCGACACCATCGCCGCATACGAAGCCGGACGCAGCAATGGACCTGGCGGGAATCCCGGGGGAAAAGACACACAGGCCAAAATAAAAACCTCAGAAAAAGCTTCTGCAAAAGGAGACAGGAAACAAGCTTACGAGAATCAAAAGTTGGCCAAAAAGCTAAAGAACCGGATCAACAAGCGAGAGAAAGAAATCGCAGAATTCGAAGCCAAAGAAGCCGCCCTCAATGAGGAAATGTCGGCTTTGGATCCCACCGACAGCATGGCCACGGTCGCCAAGGCCAAGGAGTTCGAAACCGTGCAACGTGACCTTCAAAAAGCATTGGACGATTGGGAAGCGGCCACCTCAGAATTGGAGGCGCTACACAACCTCGACTAAACCAACCCAGTATGAAGCGCAAACGGGAAATTCAGCTGGACGCTGTTTCTTCCTTTGCCCGGTTCACGGCCTTGTTTGGCTCAAGGGGTTTGGGCAGCCCCGAGATAACGACGCCAGCGGTCTAAGACTGTGGTCATGTCTTCTGGCAAGTCGCTCTCAAAGCGCATGAACTCACCCGTCCCTGGGTGCAAGAACCCGAGTGATTTGGCGTGCAGCGCTTGACGGGGAAGGATCTCAAAGTTGTTCTTCACGAACTGATTGTACTTGCCGGACGGCAAGCCCTTGATGATTTTGTCTCCCCCATAGGTTTTGTCTCCAAAAAGGGGGTGACCGATGTACTGCATGTGCACCCGAATCTGGTGGGTTCTCCCCGTTTCGAGCTTGCATTCAACCAACGTCACGGGACCCAATCGTTCCAAGACCCGGTAATGCGTGACCGCATGCTTGCCTTCCTCTCCATCGGGGAAAACAGCCTGAACCTTGCGGTCTTGATGCGACCGGCCAATGTGCGCCTCGACCCGTCCCTCATCGGGAACATCTCCCCAAACCAAGGCATGGTACCTGCGCTCCGTGGTTCGTTCGAAGAACTGTTCACTCAAACTGACCATGGCATGCTCAGTCTTGCCAATGACCATCAGACCTGTGGTGTCCTTGTCTAGTCTGTGGACCAACCCGGGGCGGGGTGCTGGTTGGCCCTCTGCCGATGGCAACCCTGCAAAATGATGCAACAAACCGTTGACCAAGGTTCCAGAGAAATTGCCAATCCCGGGGTGAACCACAAGCCCAGCCGGCTTGTGCAGCACAGCCAAGTCCACATCTTCATGGCGAATGTCGAGTGGAATGTCTTCGGCAATCAACTCGAACTCCCGCATGGGCTGCGGCAACTCCAAGGTCACCACATCCGCCGGGCGCACCTTGTAATTGCTCTTTACAGCTTCTCCATTCACCCTCACATAGCCCGCTTTTGCCGCCATTTGAAGGCGGTTTCGGGAGGTGTTGGGAAGAAGGTTAAACAAGAATTTGTCGACACGAAGCAAACCTTGCCCCTTGTCCGCCACAATCCTGTGGTGCTCAAATAACTCGTCTCCTTCGGTGAAGGTTTCGATGGGGTTGTCTTCTGACATGTTGTTCAATTCAACAAGACGCGACGCGTCTCGATGCGGCCATTCTCTCCTACAACCACGAGCCATTGGATGCCACGGGGAAGATCCCCGGTCATCAGACGCTGCCGCTCAGAGCCAGCGGTCCAACGGCCCTCTGCCAAAGTACGCCCCATCATGTCGATCCAACGCCACGCATCGGGCGCCTCTGCATCGGTCCACATCACTTCTAGCCAATCTTGAGCTGGATTGGGATACACCGTCATCTCCTGATCCGACCATGGCGACACTGCGTCGTCCACAGCAACGAACACCTGCTCGACCCCTGCCTGAAGAACAGGACGCACCATGATGGTGCCTTGAATGGTGGACAGCACCCACTCTGCACCCAAACCAAGTTGATAATGCACGCGTGAGAAATTGAAATCTGTGTTCTTGTCCAGCCCAATGTTCAACGCAAAATCTTGCTCTTGGACCATGCCCACGTGCACGGTGCCCTCCACCGGAATGGGGTCGTCATATTCATAGTAGGCGAAGACATCATTCCCGTCTGTGAAATAAGTCGGCTGATGAAAGATGTAGTTCTGGCCCAACTCCTCCCCGGGCTGTCCAGCATCATCCGACCACGCGCGCAACAAGAAGTTTTGGTTCTCCACATTGTCGTAGTACGGGGTGAAGTAAATCGCCAAACCGAACAAGGTATCGGGGATGGCGAGATCATATCGAACGGCCAATTTCCCTCCCCCTGTAGTCAACCCATATGCCTTCTCTGCAGAACCATCGTCGTAAGCGTATTCGTTGCGAAACAACTGAACAAACAAAATGCTGTCATTGTCCGGAACCCCCACCCTTTCCTGCTCCAAAATGCCAATGGCATCCTCATACAGGGTCACTTCAAATGTTGCAGCAGAGTCGTTTCCTGGATCAGAAAAGACAAAACCATTGGCCTCGACCAGCGTGTCTCCTCCCTCCACAAATGGCGCCTGCACGTAGTAGCCAACATCAAACGTGGTGTCCGGAGAAACGGACGTCAACGAAAATGGATTGGGGAAATCCTCTTCGACCCCCGACACCACATTCCTGACCTTGAAACCACAGGTGACATTGTCGGCCTGGAACGCACTCAAATTTCGGTGGAGAGACTTCAAGCTGTCTTCTGTATAAGACACAGGATCAGACAAATAATGGGACCACGGCATCACCGAATACGGAGATGTAAGGGTGTGCAAAGGGTCCACAAAAGCCACTTCGAAGAACCCCAGGTTGTCTGGGTCCAAGTTGTCGTCCACGAGCACATAATCGATGTGCCACAGGTCCACATTTCCGCCCAATGCACCATGGTTTCGAAAGCGAAAGCGAAAGCCATCTTCCAGGTGAATGGGGTTGTCGACCGGTACTCCAGCCAAGGCAAACGTGTCCATTTCTGCCCCCAAAGCAGACCACACCTGTGTCCACCCCAATTCACCCGCATTCGGCGCTAAAAACTCGACCACCAAGCTGTCATTCTCATCGGGCGCATTCCCGAGTCCACCACCTTGGTAAAAGAAGGTGAGGTAAATGTTGTCCTCTGGTGTCCGTCCGGCGAGGTTAATGGCTTGACTGGTCAAGGTGTCGGCCCAACCTTCAGATTCAGCATTGAACGCATAAGGATAGCCATCTGAACGAAGCCCATCCAAGGTCGCAGCGCCAATTGTAGGCGGTTGGATGGCATAATTGAAGGTGCGCCGTGCCGATGAATCCGTCCAACGAACCAGTTCGGAAGGCCCCCCTTCGGCTTCAAAGGTTGGCGAAGCAAAATCATCAAAGAAGGGCAAAGACATGGCTCCACCCCCCCGTTTGACTTGGCCTTCTTCCGCCCCAAATTTGACCGCTTGAACGGGAACAAACTGCAAGTCACGTTCGGTCTCTTGGGCCAAGACTCCATTGAACAAAGCCATCGACAAGACACAAAGGGTCGCGGCAAAAAAAGCGATGTTTCGGCTCATTCAAAAAGGGATTCTCCCCCCGTTCCCTCAATTTCGGGAAGGGGCATTTCAAGGTAAAAGTCAACTTCGGACCCGGCATTGACACGTCGTCCACGGACATATTCAGGAATTTGACTGGAGACGACTGCGGACAACGAATCCTCTAAATTCAAGGGGAGTAAGGACCACCGACATCGCCCAAGCACCAGTTCAAAAGTCTCTAAGCGCCTCCCGGCCTCGGCCCAAGACAACCCGACAAAATCAGGCAGGGCCACTTGTCTTTCAATCCGCTCTCCAATCACAAGGACCAACTCCTCTCCCTTCGACAACCTGTCATCTGGACGCAAAGCAACGCCGTCCAAGTCTTCCACTTTGAGCACCAATCCAGCCAATTCCGTGGTGGGCGCATAACGCTCGCGAAACTTGAAGCCCTTCACATCGAGTAAAATGCGGGCCACCCCAGCATCCATGCCCTCCTCCACTTCCAGACGTTCAACCGGCGGTGTCGAGCGGTACACTGTGAGGTAGACGTTGCGGCTTCCCTTTACCTCTGTTCCTGAAACTGGGTCTTGCTCTACGACCGCACCTGGCATGCCATTGGCATTGTACAGGCTGTCCATCACCACTGGCTTCAGGCCTTCCGCCTGCAGCAGCAACGAAGCCGAGCTTCGGACCAATCCCACGACCCCTGGAACCGCAATCCGCTCACTGTGTCTGGTGAAAGCCCGCAAGCCCACATTCATGGCCACGTATCCGATCACGGCCAACCCCAATGCCAAGGCCAATTGGACCCAGAACGTGCGGCTGATGAGAAATCGGAGGAGGCGCATGCGCAGCAAGGAAACGTGAGAGTGAGGCGATTATTGAGCCATGGCGTTGGGGATGGCCGTTTCCATGGCCCCCTCGTATTCCGAGATGAAGCCAAAGGGCTTTCCATCCACCACACATTTGCCCTTGGTGGTGTGACCTAAAAGGGTGACCGGTATGCCTGTCTCCGCAAGCAAGTCCAAGAAATCCTCTTGGTCCGCTTCTGTGGTTGTGACCAAAATTCGACCCTGTGCTTCTCCAAAAAGGAAAGCATCCAACCGCACTTCACTGTCGCTCTCCACATCAAACCCTAAGCTCCTGGGCGACCCCATTTCGACCAATGCTGTGAACACGCCGCCATCGCTAACGTCATGTGCACATGCGATCAAGCGACGGTCAATCAGATTGCGGGTAGCCTTGTGAAGTTTGACTTCAAAGTCAAGGTCAAAATGAGGCGCAGGACTGTACCGAACACCGTGAGCCGACGCGAGATATTCCGAACAACCGAGGTCATTTCGCGACTCCCCAAGCATGAAAATCAACTCCCCCTTTTCCTTGAAATCCAAGGTCATTTGACGGTCCGCATTGTCAATGAGGCCCAGCATGCCAATGGTGGGGGTTGGGTAAACTGGCTTCGCCGTTCCATCTGCACCTACAGTCTGGTTGTAGAAGCTCACATTGCCCCCCGTGACGGGAGCATCAAAGGCCAGGCAGGCGTCGCTCATGCCCTTGATGGCACCCACAAACTGCCAATACACTTCTGGGTTGTAGGGGTTGCCAAAGTTGAGGCAATTCGTGATTGCACTGGGTGTGCCCCCCACACACGCAATGTTTCGGGCCGCCTCGGCCACAGCGATCGCACATCCCTTCCGCGGGTCCGCCTCTACGTATCGCCCATTGCAATCGACACTCAACACCAATCCCTTGTCCGACCCTTTGACACGAACCACCGCGGCATCGCCTGGGCGATTGGTCGATCGGTTAACCGTGCCCACCATGCTGTCGTATTGCTCATAGACCCAGCGCTTTGAAGCCAGGTTTGGGCGAGACACCAAAGCCTTTGCTGCCGCAGGATAGTCCTTGGGCTCCGGAATGGCATCCAAGTCGTACTTGGCAATTTCCTTGAGGTATGCCGGTTCACTGTATTCGCGCTCATACACGGGTGCTCCACCACCCAAAATCAGACTGTCCGCGGGAACTTCTGCAATCAGTTCCTTTTCATCGAAATAACGCAAAGTGTTTCCTTCCGTGACCACGCCAATCTCCACGGCATGCAAATCCCACTTGTCGAAAATGGCCTCAATCTCAGATTCACGGCCCTTCTTCACCACCACGAGCATGCGCTCTTGGCTTTCGCTGAGCAGAATCTCGAAGGGCTCCATGTCGTCCTGGCGCTTGGGCACGAGGTCGAGTCGAATGTCCATACCAACGCCACCGCCACCACTCATCTCTGACGTAGAACATGTGATGCCTGCGGCACCCATGTCTTGCATGCCCACCACAGCGTCTCCGCCTGCGAGTTCCAACGAAGCCTCCAAAAGGAGCTTCTCTTGGAAGGGATCCCCTACTTGAACAGCAGGCAAATCTTCCGCACTGTCCTCGGTGATGTCTTTGGACGCGAAGGAGGCGCCCTGAATGCCGTCTTTTCCTGTTGATGAACCCACGATGTACACCGGATTTCCCGGACCGCCTGCTTTGGCGCTGATGATTTTGTCGCTGTCGAGCAAGCCTACGCTCATCGCATTCACCAGTGGGTTTACCTGATACACGGGATCGAAGTACACCTCACCACCCACAATCGGAACGCCGAAGCTGTTTCCATAATCGCCAATGCCACGGACCACGCCATCGAGCAGCCACTTGGTCTTGGGATTCTCAAGGTCCCCAAAGCGAAGCGAGTTGAGCTGAGCAATGGGCCTGGCCCCCATGGTGAAAATGTCGCGGTTGATTCCGCCCACGCCCGTCGCTGCGCCCTGATAAGGCTCCAGAGCACTGGGGTGATTGTGGCTTTCAATTTTGAATGCGCAGCCAATGCCGTCTCCGATGTCCACGATCCCGGCATTTTCCTCACCCGCTTTGACCAACAAGTGCGGTCCATCCTTGGGCAAGGTTTTGAGCCATTTTATGGAATTTTTGTAACTGCAATGCTCAGACCACATCACAGAGTAGATGCACATCTCTGTGAAATTCGGCGTACGGCCAAGAATCTCAGCGATTTGATCAAATTCCTCTGGACGAAGCCCCATGTCTTGGGCTTGCTGAAGGGTGGCAGGGGCAGTGGATGCGCGTTGGGCCATGTTGAGTGCGAAACGGGGTTGCAAATGCGTGGCGTGAAGTTACACCGACACGCATTCCAAGCCGTCCTCAAAAACGTCAGTTTGCCACCAAGCTCCCACAACGCGATTCTCCACTTTCAATGTCGCTGAAGAATCCAATTGACCCTCCGCACATCAACCCCTGAAATCAGCCTTCTGCAGCCCTTCTCGCGTCTCCCAAGGACAGCCCATTGTCCACGAGATTGCCGTTCGATTTGACCTGAACTGTGGTTCCGAAATTTGACTTGAAAATGTCTTCAGCATCTCCAACAGACATGCTGGCTTTGATTTTCACGTCGCCCGCCTTCGCATCCACAGCCTCTGCCGTTTTCTTGTTCAATGCCGCGAGGGTTAGGTCTCCTTCAGCAATCTTTTTGCCTTTGTAAAAGACAAGGTCTAAGCCAAAAGCAGCTTTAAAGTCTTTGGAGATGGTCTTCAGCTTCTTTTGCGGCGCCACACTAAACTCCTGCTTGTCAAAGTTGTCCGCGATGCGGTTCACGAGATTCTTAAACATGATGATTTCGTTTTAATGGATTATTTCCAAGCGCCCTCTTCAGCACCCTCGGCTTGTTTCTCTCGGTTCAACGCTGTGAGGCTTTTCCCCTGATCCGAACCTGTGGTGTAATGACGTTTGCCCTCACCCGAAGTCCAACACACTTGAGCATAGAGACCGAAAATTTCTTCGAATTCTGATTCTAGGTTCTTCACAAGCTTACGGCCATGGATGGAAATGTCGCCATCCCCAAGTTTCTCTCTCACTGCAGCCAAGGTTTTTTCCGCATCAAGGTTGGTGATGCTCTTGCCATTGTCCACATCCAACTTGCTCGTGGATGGAAACAAACCCAAACGCAGGTAAGGGAATTTCTCGTTGAATTGCTTCTTTAACGTCTTGATTTTTTTCGACCCCGTAGTCGTGATTTCGGTGCTCATTGTAGAATTGTTTGTTAGGATAAACGAAACAGAAAAATAAGCCTGAAATCGAGTCACATCAACACTTTGAAATTTAAGATTTCAGACTCAACTTAACGCCTTCCAAACATCTAAACATCTAAACTCTCCAATCATGGCAGACATCAAAGCATCGGGTAACACCAAAGTCAAGACCATCAAGGCCCAATTCAAAGAGGCCTATGGCGCAACACTTCGTGTTTACACTGGAATGGGCAAAAAGCCCGCAGATGACAGCGAAACTCTCGCGAGTGCTCGCCACAACAACGAACGTCCAGACGGAGACGGCGCAGTGGACCTTCACGGCAACATGCTCGTGAAAACCGTTGAAGATCGCTTCATGGCAGAAATCGGCGTGAAAGTCCAAATCGCGACAGCAGACGACAGCAAGCTTGCCGACAACAATGCCAAGTTGAGCAGCCTCGCCTGATCAATTTCACTTTCTAGAATCCCGTGTGGTTTACTGTAAAATCGCACGGGATTTTTATATCCTCTCCGCCTCTACTTCGCCATGACCAACTCTACCAGCATCACAGACAAACCGATCACCAGTATTGATCAAGACAAACTAAAATCAAGGCGCTACGCTTTGGCCCTCACCAATTTCATTGCCCAAAGTGACACCCCCATGACCGTGGGTCTACAGGGCGAATGGGGGACTGGGAAAACATCCATGATGTACATGCTGCGAGAGCAATTGACCGGCATGAACATCGCGACAAGCTGGGTGAATACTTGGGAATACAGCATGTTTCGAGGAGCGGCAGAAACCACACCTGCGGTGCTGCGCGGCATGCTCGAAAAGCTGATTGAACGTTGCGAATCAGAGGGGCAATGGACACTCAAAGATGAGAGCAAACAGACGATGAAGAATGTCGGGAAATTCTTCACCCGACTGGGCAACCAAGCCATCGCCAATAAAACTGGGCTCGACCTGATGGACGCGGCTTCCGGAGACGACCCGGATGCAGTCCAAGCTGAAATCGCTGACGTCAAAAGGGACATCAAGGAAGTCATCCAAAAACTGCTCGACGACCCTGACAACAAGTATCAGAGGGTGGTCTTCTTCGTTGACGATCTCGACCGCATCCCCCCCACCGATGCTGTAGAGGTGCTGGAAGCGCTGAAAAACATGTTCGACATCCCGAATTGCATTTTCGTTTTGGCCATTGACTACGAAGTGGTGGTCAAAGGTCTCGAGAGCAAATTCGGCGAGAAAACCGAGGAGAACGAGCGCGAATTCCGGAGCTTCTTCGACAAGATCATTCAAGTCCCATTCTCCATGCCAACTGGGGCCTACACCATCGATGAATTGATGCAAGACAAGCTCTCTGGCATGGGCATCTTCATTCCGGATGAATACAAAGACGAGTATGCCAAGGTGGTGGCCTTTACCGTCGGGTACAACCCGCGCAGCCTCAAACGTTACTTGAACAGCTTCTCCTTGCTCCGCAGCCTGCGCGACGCAGACTTTGCGGAAGACCCCGATGGCTTTGACGGCGAAAAACCCGACGGCAAAGATGACCTCATGCTGTTCTCTCTTCTTGGCCTTCAAATCAGCTACCCCAAAATCTTCCGCTTCTTGGTGCAAGACATTCAATTCGTGGATTGGGAGCCTGGCATGGCCGAGAAGCTCAATGTCAATCTCCAAGAGGTCCTCGAAACCGTCAGCAAATTCGGCGACGGAATGACAGGCAAAACAGATGAGGTCTGGGAGCAAGTGATCTACGGATTTTGCAACCGGGACCTTGGTGCCGGAAAAAGAGATCCTTATCTCAAGGCCAAATGGGAGAACATTGTGGACTTGCTGAATCTCCTTCGCGACACCTTCTCCATTCAAGAAGGGAAGAAGGAGGAAGACGTGGACACCCTCTATGACTTGCTCGGCAGAAGCATGTCCTTTGCCGCCATCACCAATGTTGACGATGACGTCGCTGGAAAAAGCGGCATGGAAAAACGAGGGCGGGTCGTTCGGTTTGACACCATGGAATCCAAGTACAACTTCCTCAAGGAAGACCCCTCCACCAACCTTGAAGCCCTGCCGCTCTGGAAAGCCGTCGGAGAATTGTTCGAGGAATTTGTGGCACAAGAAGGATGCGCCATCAAAGTCACCGCTTCATATATGCCACTGAACAAGGGCCGCGAAAAAATTGCCAAGCTGCACAACTGCAAGGCGAAAAAATTCATCATCAAGGGGCACGTTCACCACGAAATCGGAACACTTGCTCCTCAAGGCAACGAGCACATCGTATTCAAGGAGGGTGGCAAGAGCATTCCAGACCAGTGGAGCTTCACACTTTACAGCGATGCGGGCCTACCCCGGTTGCGTGAAGTGATCGCCGAACGCATCAACAGCATATCCTGAAGCCACACAAACAAACAAGACCTTCGCTTTTGGGCCGTTCACTCGGCCCAAAAGCTAGGCTCTATCCAGGGGATTTGTCTTGGCCGATGCTGCAATCCGAGTGTAACGCACAGTTCCATTCGGGCTGCTGTTGGCCTTGTCCATTTTAAAAACACCAACAAAACGATACAAGGTCATTCCCATGGGAGAAGTGACCCGCGCAAACGTGACCCGGTTTCTCGTTCTCTGAGAACATCGGCGGTAATGATCCTTGCGCAATTCCGGGTCTGAACTCAGGCATTTCTCGACAATGGTTTGGCCATCGGCGCTCAACTCATTGTGCCAAGCTTTGTTGGGATACAACTTCGGAAACCACAATCCCGTTGACCCGTCCATGGGGTTGGTTGCCCACGCTTTCTGATAACCTTCATATTGATGGCCGAACGCATTGCAAGCATCCGAAATCAATCGGAATGCCGCACGATTCTCAAGGCTAACTTCTCCTGCAGCGCGCCATCGATCGACCGAGTACTTAAACTCGGGGTCCCACGGCTCCCAATCACCCCTGCGGATTTTCTCCTCCCTTTTGGCACGAATTGTCGAGACAATGGCGTCGATGGTTTCATGGAGGTTGTCCAAACTGCCTTCCCCATTCTCGTCTCGACCGGGCCATACGTCGTAGACTTTATGGCCCGTGACATCTACGATCTCTTCCTTTCGAATGGCGTCGAGCTCCACATTTTTGTGGTGCGCGTCTTCCATGACCTCGATGTGAATCCCGACCTGAGGGAAATACGCATCGGTTAAGGCATGTCCTCCCGATTCGCGACGCACGTATTGCTGCGTGAGCATTTCGACATCGTCCAAATCCAGTTGATGCCAAATCCTAGAAATCACATACGCCTCCTGACTCTTCCTCGTGAACTTACGGAACTGCCGAAACAGGACCTCCCGCTTGGTCAGCCGGCTCTGGATTCTAGACACCCTCCGGACTACCGGCTTTCCTGAAAGCCGGTCATAAAGACGAGCGTAATCTTTGGCGGACGTCCAACGTCCCGACTCCGATATGCGAATGACCCGACCTGGCGACACCCGGCACAACCAACTTTGTTTTCGGTGACCGACCTCTATCCTGAGTTCAGAGCCGTCCTCACCCATGAGGACAAAATTCTCCCCTTCCTTTCGAAATGCATATCGCATCACAGGAGATTCTGTGCTATGAGAATCCGCGCATCGGCCACCACCAACAACTTCATATCGCCGTTTTTCGTCCTCCCATTACTCGGACAAAAATTAAAAAATGTTTCGTCCGGAGATGGCGTCGATGTCCTCCACCTTGGTACAACCTTTGGACTCGGCCCAAGCATTGGCTTTGGTCAATGACTGCTCATTGAAGCCGTCACCAATGGGGAAGTAGAACTTTTTGCCCGCGTAATTCTGAACAGCAATCTGCACAGCAATGCCCAGCTCGTCCCAGAACTTTTCTTCCATGGTGCTCACCTTGGTCCGGCCGTGAAGCGACACTTCCTCTTTGGACGTTTTCGTTCGTGTAGCACTGATGCTTTTAGAGGTATCTAGGCCTCTTACATTCACGGATTTACCTCGGTCACCGCTGTGAATAAAACCGAGGATCAAGTGAGGGAATTTCTCGGAGAATTCTTTCTGTAAAGTGCTGAGGTGCTTTCGTCCGTGCACGGAAATTTCTTTGGCCATGGTGGTGGTTTTGAATGTCAGGATACAATCAACGCTTGCGGAGACTTCGGATCTTTTCGCGATACTCCTTGATGTCCTCGCGGCAACCCTTGATCTTCTCACGGAGATCGGCCACTTTCTCCTTGTTGCGCAGACGCTTCGAGTCGATGCGGTCAATTTCGCGATCGCGGGTGCTGCGGTAGCTGTCCTTTCTGCTCCGATCCTTGGTGGTGCTCATGGACCGCTTGCAGCGCTCACGGGCTCGCTTTTTGTCCTCCATCAGGTCACGGCTGTCATCGCGAAGCTTGTCAATGTCACGACGGTGGCGAGCAATGTCCCGCTTTTCGCTGTCAATACAGCCGAGGTAGTAGTTCTTGGACATGTTGTTTCTAGGCTAGAGGAACGTGGTCACCAAGATGGCAATAAACCCAAAAAATTCTGGTACACCATTGATACACTATGCATGTCCTGCACTCAATTTCACGCGCCCGACTGACACCACCGAGAGAAGGAATAAGTTGGGTTTAGGGGTTGCACCAAAGCTCCAACTCATCGAGTCGACGAGGATAAACACCATTGCCGTCCACATATATTGTGATGGTACCTGCCCCTGCAGGAATGGCCGTGACGGTCTGACGCTGGTGCCAATCTTCCCCGTCGCCACCTTGATCATCACCAGTAATGATCTCAGTAGACTTCAACGAACCATTAACTGCCACTATCGGGACGTCTTGAGTCCAAGACCCAGCATCGTACGACACCATCCAGAAACTCAGCTTGAACGGGTCGGATTGATCATATTCAAATTCTACGGTGCCTGAGCAAAGCGCCTGCAGGCCATTGCCCTCATATCCTTCCCCCACTTCCCAGTCTCCGACTGAAGAGCAATCCAACAACAAGTCTACTGTTAGCCCATCCAAGTCCTCGCAGTGATGCACCCAACAGGAAGAGGGAGGAATCTCTTCATCATCGTCAACAGCACCAGAACAATCGTTATCCAAACCCATGGCCATGGCAGGCGCACCTGGATAAACCGAGCCTTCATCGTCATCGCAATCGCCATCGTTGAGTACATATCCTGCTGGAAGCGGCAAACACTCGAACGCACCCAGGGCGGCTTCGTCTCCAAACCCATCGCCATCAGAATCGGGCCAAATCCATTGTGCATATTCGCAAGACCCATCATCGAAGGTGGCCGACGAATCAAAGTTGCACGCCGTGGCATCCATGCACCCGAGATCTTCCGCTGAAAAGGGCATAGAAAACGACACGGCCGCCCCGAAAATGTCCAACGCACCCAAGCCCAACCAAGCCCGGCATGTGTATTGGCCCCCAGGAGACAATCCCCCCAACGGGACTTCAAACAAACCCGTTCCGTCTTCATTGGCGGCCTCTCGACTCCAATCGCCTTCCGAGGGTTTCCACTCCAGTGCAACAGCACCCTCAAAACTTGGCGTGTACGGCTGAATCCGACCACGCAGAACTGCAGTGCTGTTTGACGTAATCAAGGCCTCCAATGTTACCGGCAAAACAGCGGTTGCATTCACCTCTGGGTCCACCGGGTTGGTCCGGGGCAAATCCCATGTCCAATCCTCTGAACTGCACGAGGAAAGCAACAACAAAAGGACGACGGCGAAAGGAATCCTCATTGCTCAATGAATTGACGCAGCGCTCGGCGATGGCCGTCCGCTGCTTTGTGAGTGGCAAACAAGTTGTAGCCCCACAAGACCCCGCTGATCCCCAATGTGATCACCGCGCCTTGGTGCAGCTGATTGGCCTTGTTGTAATGGGACGTGGCCGACTCCGGCGTCAGTGCAGATTGATAATCCGCATAGGCCTGGTCCGACAGGGCATCCAAAGTGAACCCCAAAGCCGCGGGCAACAGCACTGCGACCAGCCAATTGCCGCCCTTTCTCTGACCAAACGTAACGCACTCCATGCCCATTCCTGGCGCAATGGCCGACAGGGCAAGAGCGCCCGCCGTGCTCCGGGGTTGCGCTGAAATCAAGCGGGTATCCTTGAACTCTTTGGCACCCAAGCGCCAAAAGCGGTATTGAAATTCATAGTTGCCCGGAGGCGCACCCCGCAAGGCATCCCTGACCTCTTGCGGCCCCTCCGCCCCTTCCATCCGCATGCGCATGGGAAAGCGAGGGTCGTAGTAGAAGGCAAAAGGCATGGTGACCCGCGCATTGGCATGGAGCTTGATTCCGGAGAAGGTCGGGAACCGCGGGAAGCGACATCCCCGAGGAAGCGTCTCCAAAATGCCGTTCGAGCATTTCGGAGCGCATGCCAGAAACGTGAAAGTCCAATGAAGCACCCCGTGCTGGGTCCAAGTCCAATTCCACTTCTAGCGGCTCTGAAAAGTTCAATCGGTTGGCCGGGCGATACCGGGTCAAGGCCCGTTGCATGACAGCCTCGAGCTCCGTGCGCCATGTCAATGCCCCCAGCTCGTCGACTTCGAAGTAGTTGAACGTGCTGTCTCTCAATTGCGCGTCGCTCAGTCCGTCGAGTGGATGACGCACAATCCGATCCCGAGCAGCAAGCTCCATGGAAAGCAATTGCATGGCGCTCGCCAACTCTCCACCCACATATCGTTCGTTGAACAGCCGATGTCCTGACTCCGCATCGGACACTGTAACCGCATGAACCTGTATTCCTTCTCTACAGGTGACCTCCAACATGGCCACTCCGTCTGCTCCAGAGAGGTTGCCCCATTCCGAGGTCGTGGCATCGTCGTAAATGCCCGACATCTGCTGTCGCCACTCATCCAAAATCGCTTCTTTCACCGCCCCACGCTCCAAGATTGTGGTGGTCTCGCCCAACGCTTCTTGAAAAGAATTCAGCGCCTGCCCCTCCGCCAACACTGCGCCTGGACAAGGAGAAACCTCGCCAGTCATGGCAATGGTGCGTTCCGGCCAGCGATCCAGTCGCCCCACTTCCATGGACTGGACATCCACCTCTTTTGTGGGCACGTACATCAATGGCACCTGCTGAGTACAGGAAGCAAAAAAGAAAAGCACCCAGGCCAAAGCGATGCCTTGCCATGCACCTTCTACTCTTGGCATCCCCTTCTTTCTTCGCATCATCAAATTTACCACTCAACGCAGAATGTGGCGGACCGTAGCCTGGTCCCGGCGCACCAGAACATCCCGGCCCTCTTGACCCGAATCAAAGAGCAGGATGTAGGTCTGACTGTACTCCACCAACACCCCTTCAAAAGCCAACCCACTGCCATTCAACGCCTCTAAAATCACGTTTTGGCCACGGTAGCGTTCCCAAACAGGCTCGTGCGCATACGCCGTCAAATTCTCTCCTCCTTCCTTTTTGATTTTATCCAACATCGCCGCATCGTCCCCCATGCGTTTCATCGGTGCAGCCTTCCGGGTCGCCGCCATCAGCGCAGATAGAATTTCGAGAACCGTGTCTTTGGCACTGTTCAGCAAGATTCGAATGTTCCTGGCCAATCTATTCAAAAGACCGGGCTTCACTGCCTTCTGAAACCGCTTCGTTCGGGCCTTGGCCTGCTTCACATCCAACCCCGTCGCCATGCGCTCCAACCACATCATGGACGCCCACTCCGTTGCATAAAAAATCTCGTTGGCCTGGGGACGATTGGAATCCGAGTACGTCACGATATAGGCGTTGGACTCCACCTCGAGGTTGCCCGAAATGGGCTCCGGTTCCAATCCGTGCAACGTCACCGGCAGTCCGTCGAACCACTTCATGCAGCGGTCTTTGCGTCGTGCGCGCAGCGCTGCCGCCACGATCGAGACGCCAATCAAGACAAGAATGGTGGTCAATGTATCTCCCATTAGAGCGCGCTGTTGAAGTCAAGCGGGATCGGGCGAAGCGACTGAACATTGCAAACTTGACCCCCGGCCGAGCAATCAAGCAGCAAGAAAAATGTACACAACGTCATTCGTCTTCCCAAGTAGCCTGAAACTCGATTTCGTTCTCGCCATCACCACGTTCATGCTCGATGGTGAAACGCGCACGGTCCGGCACGTAGATGGGCTCACCTGCGATGCTGATCCGGAAGTTCTCGCCACTTTCAATGCTGTCCGCCAACCGGCGCAACTTGCTTACAAACTCATCCTTTGTGTATTCTTTCGTGATGTCTTTTTCACTCATGGCCAGCAGATTTCCAGCGAAAGTTAGCGCATGGACTGCCATATATACAGACATCAAAAGTGCACGTTAAGTCAGTAAATACCCGCCTGCCTTCGCTCATCCACTCTTTGCCCCGATAAAGGTTTCAATCAACAAGAAAACAAGGCTGTTCTTCTACTGAGGCAGAATTAACGTGCACGGAGTTTACTCCCCACTGCATCCGATTCACATCAGTTGGGCACCCCGTAAACTGAGCGCTACAGAAAACCCGTAATTTCATCTGACTCTACCTGCAATCCACGCCTCAACTCTGGGCTTAAAATCAAATGGCTTATCTCACAAAGTCGCGTTTCAAAATCGCCTTGGCCTGCCCAACCAGACTGAAATACGCGCTGAAAGGCGACCGCTATCACAACGCCAACGAGGCAAACCCATTTATGCAGGCGCTCGCCGATGGGGGGCACCAAGTCGGGGCGCTCGCCAAGCTGCATTATCCAAACGGACTGGATTGCACCGAACGCGGTTCAGAAGAGGCATTCGTAAGGACTCAACAGTGGATAGATCGCGGAGAAACCGTGATTTTTGAAGCGGCGCTGAAGGCCGGGCATAAGTTCATCCGGGTCGATGTTCTGGAACTAACACCATCCGAAATCCGCATCATCGAGGTTAAAGCGAAGGGACTTGACGGTGAATCGCCCGACCAGTTTTTCGGGAAACGAGGCGGCATCGAGAGCAGCTGGCGCGCTTACCTCGAGGACGTGGCCTTCCAAGTAGAAGTCGCCAAAGACCACTTTGCTGCCCTTGGTGATCGCCGTCCGGTGCGCGGCTTCCTCATGGGCCCAGACAAAAACACCGAAGCCACCGAATCTGGCCTCCACCAGCACTTTCTCATCCGCGACATCGATGGTCGTAACGAGTGCATCATCCGCCCCGGAACCACAATCGATGATTTGGGACAAGGACTCATGGCCTGCGTGGACGTGAGCCGCGCCATCGACACCATCCTCGCCGATACGGAGACTTACGACCGACCGGACTGGGCAAGCTCAGACTTCAAAAGCGCCATTCGCTGGTTCGAAGAACTCCACTTGCAAGAGGAGCAAGGCATCGCATTGCCAATGGTAGCCCCCACATGGAATTGCCGCACTTGCCCCTACCACACCCCAGATGAAGGCCCACTTAAGGGCAAAGAAAGCGGCAGACGACAGTGCTTTGAGCACCACCTCGGATGGACGGATTCCGACTTTGACCAACCCAAAATCTGGAGCGTCCACCGCGCCAAGTCGGGGTGGGTCAAAGAAGGCAAGTGGCTCATCGATGACCTCACCCTAGACAGTTTAGACGACATCGTGGATCCCGAAGACTACCCCTCAGGAAAAGCGCTTTCAACCAAGCAAAGGCAATGGACCCAAATTGCAGGGAGCCAGAGCCAAAGCCGCCATTTCGGACGGGTACACCTCGACCGCCAAGGCCTCAAAAACGAAATCAACTCCTACCGCTGGCCCTTGCACCTCATCGACTTTGAAACAACGGCACCTGCTCTGCCCTTCTTCAAGGGGTATCGCCCCTACGAGGGTCTTCCTTTCCAGTTCAGTCACCACGTTCTGCACCGCGACGGTCGCGTCGAACACGCCCACGAATTCCTGGGCCGCGGACAAGGTGTAGACCCCACCTTCGAGTTCGCCCGCCAACTTTGCAACGCCCTTTCAGGCGACGACGGATCGGTCTTCATGTTCTCTCATCACGAGAATACTTACCTGCGCTACGCGCGGCGTCAACTGCTGGCTCATAGCCCATATCCGCAGGATGAAACAGACCGAATTGTTCACTTCATCGAGTCCATTGCCGCCCCCTCTAAGAGCAACCCCGACGAGTGGGTTCCTGGCAACCGCCAGCTCATCGACTTGGCCAAGACTGTTCGCAGGTGGTTCTGGCACCCAAGCATGGGCGGCAGCAACTCCATCAAGAAAGTCCTCCCTGCTGTACTCGAAGCCAGTCCTTATCTCCAAGCGCGCTATGCCAGACCGAACTACGGATCAGCGGACATTCCCAGCCTAAACTTCTCTACTTTGACCTGGTTCCGGCGCGATGCCAACGGCAAGGTCATGGATCCTTATGCTATCCTGCCAGAGGTGCAACAAAGCCAGTGGGCTGCGACCCTTCGCGACATCGAAGTTCTTTACGACGAAGAGCGCGTTGCAGACGGCGGCGCAGCCATGACCGCTTGGGCCTACATGCAGTTCGCAGAGATGTCCGACACCGAACGTGATGCCCTTTGCGGCATGCTCAAACAATACTGCGAACTCGACACGCTCGCCATGGTGATGATCCTCGAATTCATGCTCGCCGAAATCAGGTAATCGGTTGCGGCTTGAGGTGCTCCCCACAGCCCATTCCAAATTTTGTCGGTTCTGGTGTTACTCAGCCCTGCACTCCTTGGTTTGCTCCTGTCCAAAAGGCCAAAAAAAACCAGATGTCGCGCTACAAAGGACCTCAGTAACCGGCCTTCACAACCAGCGCAGGAGCCACCAATCTAACCCTCAAGAAGGCCTGAAGTGTAGCCGACTGATTCGCACGACTCAACGAGTCCGCATCGCTGCACCAACTCACCGCCACATATGGTGCACCGGAACCGAAATACAGGCCAGTCGAGTCACGCCGGGCATCGTCGATGTAGCCCCACTCGACCGCTTCCACTTCCGGATACTGAACAAAAATTTCCTCGGCCAGTCCTGCGGGCAAGGCGTTTCGTTCGGTCCTAGCGGACACCTCTTCAAGCGCCCTTACCTCGGCCCGCAGCTCGGTAATTTCCCGGTCCTTTCCAGACAAGTCTTCACGGCCTTGAGCGTATAAGTCGACCATGCGCTCCAACTCGGCAAGGCCCGCATCATCCCGCGAGTTCTGAACCACCTTGAACGCCACGCCAGGAATCAAACGGGCAAAATCCTCACGCCATTGCACCACAGTTGGGTCCGGCACAAACTCACCAATCAAGACCAAGTTTAGCCTTGACACCTCACCATCTCGGTCTACGTTTTGACTCACCAATTCCATTCCAGGGTAGTTCACCCGGTCCTCCACAAAATCTTGAATTCTTGCATCCTCGATGCTGGTGGTCACCGTGCTGTAGAAGATGTACGTGGAAGGAATGACCAACGCCAGCAAAAGCACAGTGAACCAACGCTTGTATTTCCTTTCAGTCACTGTATCCACCAAGTGAACAATGGGAAAGCGCAAGTATCGAATCACCAATGCTGTGGACGTCGCAATCAACATGGTGTTGATCAAGAAGAGGTAAAATCCGCCAAGCAAAAAGCTCCACTCCCCGTTGGCCAGTCCATATCCCGCAGTGCAGAGTGGGGGCATCAGAGCCGTGGCAATGGCCACACCGGGAACAACGTTGGACTTCTCCTTCCTAGAACCCGCCAGAATCCCAGCCAAACCGCCAAACAACGCCACCATTACATCCAAAAATGTGGGCCGCGTCCGCGCAAACAATTCACTGGACGCCTCATGAATGGGCGAAACAAAAAAGTAAAGTGCACTGGCCAAGATGGAAATGCCCACCGCCACTGCGAGATTGCTCAGCGATGAACGCACAATGGACGCGTCTTGAACGCCGATGCCAAGGCCAATGCCCATGATGGGGCCCATGAGCGGGCTAATGAGCATCGCACCAATGACCACCGCAGTGGAGTTCATGTTCAGTCCAATGGAACAGATGAAAATGCTGAACACCAGAATCCAAAGGTTGAAGCCGCGAAACTCCACATCACGCTTGATGCCCTCGATGGTGTCCTTGGGGTCGGCCACATCAATGATTTTGAATCGCTCCATGGCCAGCGGCTTCAGGAGCTCTGCAATTCGCGACCACAAAGACACTGGCGCAGTGCCTCCGCCCGATTCATTTACTGGTTCAACTTCCATCTCGTCAAGTATACCTCTACAACGTGGACATTTGCTAGGGATGCTGGATTTGGCCCCACAGTGCCACCATCATCATCCCGGATTCCCTCCGCACTTGAGGCATTCATGATGGCTGCTCCCAGTTATTTACGCCAAGGATGAGAGGCAAAAACTGACCCCTATTCTATTCATGGATCTTCCAGTTGGACTCTGACGCCTTCGGAGCCTTTGCCACCCTGCCAAAGGCAAAGTCCGGCCCTCATTCAAACTCCCAGCGCAAACCAAATGCAGTGCCCATGTCAACGGATTCCAAGTCGGCATGTGGCTTGCTGTCTCGCCGGTAAACCAGACTGAATTCAAAAGAAAGCCGTTCACTGATCGCCATGTTCGCCGCAGACTCGTAATAGAAGCGGTTGTCATGCCAAGCCCCCATGTCAGACTGCAAGTAAACGGTATTGCGCCAACCCAGATTTTCCGTAATCTGCCATTCCGAGGCGAGGGTGAAACTGCTTCGGAACAGGTCCTTTTGTGGCTCCTGAGTTTCCGCGTTGTACACTTCTCTCTCGGAAAACGGCCCCCACCCCACATCGAACCACCCTCCATCTCCATCGAGCACACGCTTCCGAACTCCTGCGCCGAGCAAGGTGCGCTCCTGCATAAGCAAGACGTTGTTGGATGCCGTCTGCAAAAAGGCAAAGACCTGCCATCCGCGGGATCCCAGTTTTCGGTTGACCCGCAACTGCGCAAAACGATTGTCCTGAATCGCAGCACCATCCTGCGCAAGGCGCGCCCAAGAAGCCGCGAGGCGGTAAGTCATGTTACCTTGAGTCAAGCCTACGCTTCCATCGGTGGCCAAGTCGGTCACTCGGGAGTTGCCGTAAGAGAGGTCTCCAACGACTCCAAAAGTGGCTGCCCATCCGCTGTCCACTTGCGCGAGCAAAGTTTCAGTATTGACAATGGTCTGGGCGTTCCCCTGAGGAATACAGCCCAAGCAAATCAACATGAGAAGAAAAAATTGACGGGTCAACATCGTTTGAAGATTAGGGGTTGAACACAGCCACGGAACACAAGAAGTGAAGGGTCCAAGATCTCATCGGGAATCACGACAAATAAAAGCGTCTGAACAATCCACATTAGCTTCACCACATGCACGCTACCCTGCACCTGGTGTTCAAAATTCTAAAGTGGCCTGTAGCGGTCATTGCATTGATTGGATTGCCGGGTATGGCTCGGGCTTGTGGCGCTCGACTTCTCGCCTCATTCGACCCTGAATACGTGCCCTTTTGGCTGGGCCTAGGCGGCATGATGCTGCTTTGGGGACTTCTGCTCAGAAAGGCCAAGTGGGCGCGCTTTATTACCACAATCGAACACGAGGCGTTGCATGCCATTGTGGGGTTCATCAGTTTCATTCCGATTCGGGAGCTTAAGGTCAACGAAGACGGCAGCGGACATGTCATTTTTACCCCCCCCACGAATTGGCTCATGTTGCTTGCCCCTTATTTCGTTCCCCTTACCCTCGCTATCTATGCTGCACTTGTGTTTGCCTTGAAATTGGAACCCCTCGTTCAATCCGTGGTCCTCGGGGCCATCTTTGGATTGGAATGGGCGGGCAATTTTCGCGAAATCCACCCAAAACAAACCGACTTCCGTCAGGCGGGGTGGGTCTTCACGGTCTTGTTTCTCCCGTCCGCTGTCTTGCTGAGTTATGGTTCAGCCATCACCATCCTGCTCGAAGGCGGCGTGGGGCCGGGGTGGGCCTTTGCCAAGGCCGGAGTCGCAGGCATGTGGAAAGACACCTATCACCTGGTTATTGCCGGAATCAACTTGGTCAAATCCTAACCTGAGCCAAGCTTCCACTTCGGCCTGTCCTGAATGCCCCCTCGCCATTGTGAATCATCAAAGACAGTCGCAACCAGCAGCAAGCTAGAACGCCATCGTATATGTGACGGGCAAGAGTCACTGGCCAGTAACCACGCAATTGAATCAAGAGGTTCTTGCCCCGCATGTGTTTGGGACAAGAAGGTGGACATCCGTGAAGGGTACGGGAAACTGGCGCTAATTTGGCGTTATGAGGACAGTGGTGCAAAGGGTCAGTCGGGCTGAAGTCCGCATTCACGGCGACGTGGTTGGCGCGTGTGGACAAGGCCTCATGATTCTATTGGGCGTGCACACCGACGACACCCAAAGCGACGCCGAATGGCTCGCGGGAAAAATCGCCGCACTGCGCATCTTTTCCGATGAAGAAGGAAAGATGAACCACTCCATCGTGGATGTTCAAGGAGAAGCCCTGGTGGTGAGCCAATTCACCTTGCACGCGAAGTACAAGAAAGGCACGCGCCCGAGCTTCATTCACGCTGCGCGGCCCGAAACGGCTATTCCCCTTTATGAACACTTCGTTCGTTGCCTCGAAGACCACCTCAAAAAGCCGGTGGCCACCGGTCAGTTTGGCGCCGCGATGGAAGTCGATCTGATCAATGATGGTCCCGTTACCCTTACCCTCGATACCCACAACAAGGAATGAGCGACGACTCTCCCTCATTGGCCCAAGTCCAGTCTACCGTGGACGAATGGATCACCACCATTGGTGTCCGGTACTTTAGCGAACTCACCAACATGACCATCCTGACCGAAGAGGTGGGTGAATTGGCCAGAATTATGGCCCGGCGCTACGGAGACCAAAGCGAAAAGCCCTCCGATGCCAACCGCGACCTCGGCGATGAAATGGCCGACGTTTTGTGGGTACTGGCCGCCTTGGCCAATCAAACAGGCGTGAACCTAAGTGAGGCATTCGAACGCAACCTCGAAAAAAAGACCCAGCGCGACGCCGACCGTCACCGCAACAACCCCAAGCTGCAATGAACCTCCGTCTTCCCCTTCTGCTGGCTGCCCTTTTGCTGTTCTCCACTGCGCAAAGCCAACGCAGTCGGCGCGCTGAACCCCTCTTGCCCACGCCCAGTGCGGAGCGCCTTGCGGTGGGGAAAATGCACGCCCTCCTCGAGGATGCGGCCTGGACCGCCGGTCTCGATCTGCGCTGCGTGGGACCGACCGTGATGAGCGGCCGGGTGGTAGACCTGTCTGTGAACCCGGACAACACCGCCGAATTTCTTGTCGCTTATGCGACCGGTGGACTTTGGCACACCACCGATCATGGAACCTCCTTTTCGTCGCTGTATGACCACGAAACCACCTTGTTCATTGGCGCCATTGCCGTGGATTGGAAAAAGCAAACCATATGGGTGGGTACAGGCGAAGTCAACTCATCCCGGTCAAGCTATGCAGGTGTTGGCATGATGGTCAGCCGAGACTGGGGTGCCCATTGGACCCATGCTGGGCTGTCGGACAGCCATCACATTGGGCGGGTCATCTTGGCCGACGACGGGGCCATATACGTGGCCGCTTTGGGGCCACTTTATAGCGAAAATGAAAAGGGTGCACAACGTGGCGTCTTCAAAAGCGAAGACGAAGGCAAAAGCTGGAAACGCATCCTCGACGGGTCGGAAGCGGGCAGGCCCATCGCAGGCGCAGTCGACCTTATCGTCGACGACAGCCGTCCGGGCCACATGGTGGCCGCCTTGTGGGACCGGTCCCGAAAAGCATGGTCGTTTACTGAAAATGGCGCAGGAAGCGGCGCATTTGAAACCACAGACGGCGGACAATCCTGGACGCATTTGACCACTCCTGAACTCGGGTTCCCTGACTCTCCAGGCATTGGACGAATGGGCCTGGCGCATCACGCCGGTGAAAACCGCCTCTATGTGATTGTCGACAATCAAAACGAAAAGCCCGAAGACCCCGAGGAAAACACAAAAAAACCCGCGCTCAAGGCCCCAACATTCCGAAACATGAGTGTGGCTGAGTTTGCCAAAATCGACACGACAGACTTGTCTGAGTTTCTCTCAGAAAATGGCTTTCCAAAGGAAGCCACAGCGGAGAACCTGTTTTCCCGAGTGGCCGAAGGGGCGCTCAAACCCGACGTCCTCGCGGACTACCTCAGCGATGCCAATGCAGACATGTTCAATCCCCCCATCATTGGCGCGGAAGTTTACCAATGGGACAGCTCCGGCGCATGGAGTCGGACCCACGAGGAAGACTTAGACGAGGTTTGCTACAGCTACTGCTACTATTTCGGCCTCATTTCGGTGGACCCTTCCAATGCCAACCGACTCATCATCGGGGGCGTCCCGTTGCTTGAAAGCACGGACAGCGGAGCGAATTGGTCTTCCGTTGCACAAGACAATGTCCACGTGGACCACCATCACATTTGGATTGACCCCGCCGATCCAAGCCACATGATCAATGGCAACGATGGCGGCATCAACGTGACTTTTGATGGGGGCGCGCACTGGACCTCATGCAATGCGCCCGCCGTGGGACAATTCTATGCTGTTGCCGTTGACAATGCCGAACCGTACCGCATCTATGGAGGTCTCCAAGACAACGGCACTTGGCGCGGACCCAGCACCTACTCGGAAAGCCCCCGCTGGCATCAGACCGGACGCTACCCTTACAGCCGACTCAATGGAGGAGACGGCATGCAAATCGAGGTGGACACCCGCAACAACGAAACCGTCTACACCGGTTCTCAATTCGGCTGGTACAACCGATCCAACCGCAAGACAGGGGACCGCGCCAGCATTCACCCCAAGCACGACCTTGGAGAAACTCCCCTTCGGTGGAATTGGCAGACGCCCATTCACCTCTCTCGGCACCACCAAGACATCCTGTACATGGCCTCCAACAAGGTGCACCGATCTCTTGACCAAGGCGATTCCTTCGAGACCATGTCCAACGACCTGACCCGAGGGACGATCCAAGGCAATGTTTCCTTTCGGCTCACTCACCTCCTTGCACGAAAGCCCATTGCGGTTTGGCCGGTTGGCTGTTGGGTCTGACGATGGACTCGTTCACCTGAGTCCCGATGGAGGATACACTTGGGAGAACAGAACGCCGCCGGCGCCTCAAATGTATCCAGGTCGATCGTTGTGGGTCTCGGAAGTGTTGTGGTCACACCATTCACCAGACCGGCTGTTCGCCGCGTTCAATGGATATCGCCACGACCACTTTGCACCCTACCTCTACACCTCAGAGGACAATGGACGGTCTTGGTCTAAGCTGGGCGACAACGGATCCGTGCGTGGAGGACTCCCCATGGAACCCATCAATGCCTTGGCGGAGTCCGAGGACATTGAAGGCTTGCTTTTCTGCGGCACAGATGGCGGACTATACGTGAGCCTAGATGCCGGCGCCACTTGGTCTTTGGCCCACCCCGATTTGCCTCGGTCGCCTGTGCATGATCTGGTGATTCAAGAACGCGAAAACGAATTGGTGATTGGCACCCACGGCCGCAGCATTTGGGTCTTGGACATCGCACCCTTGATTGAAGGAATGGCCGTGAAAAGTCCATCCACAACCGATGTTCTGACCGTGAGCCCCCCTGAGCCCCTGGCTTGGCAGGAGGGCTGGGGCCAGCGCGGGTATGGATGGGGAGAAGCATGGGAGCCGGAAGTCACCCTGCCGGTCTTTCTGCCCAACAATGGAGACTATACCCTTGAAATCAAAGACAGCACAGGAGTTGGAGGGACCCTTCAGTTTGAGGCGTTGCGCCGTGGTTGGCAAAACCTGTCTTTTGTTCCCAAGGATGGCGCTGGAACTGAATTCCTGCCCACCGGGGCATACACCCTGACTTTGTCGTCTGCATCAGACCCAGCCCGCCGCGCGCAAACAGACTGGTCCATTGTGGATTCAGAATGACAATCAGCGCTCGCTGAACATCGACACCGGAATTTCACACACCGGAATGGCGTCCATTTTGTGCCGGTTGGCCCTATGATGCCGGAGGTAAATGCCCATGACCGCCTGCTCACGCGAACCTACCGAAAAGTCTGAAGCCACACGCTTTTTAGCCACTTGCTCCATGGCCCATTCCAGTTCGTCGTAGGTGGCACCGAGTTGGTCTTCATCGGTACGGTCGTCTCCCCAAAGGCCATCAGTCGGCGGCGCATTTAAGATGGCTTCATCAATGCCCAGCACCCGGCCAATGGCATACACCTCGCTCTTGAGCAGGTCCGCAATGGGACTCAAGTCGACTCCTCCATCCCCGTACTTGGTATAAAATCCAACACCAAAGTCCTCCACCTTATTTCCAGTGCCCGCCACCAGTGCCCGTCGCTCGGCAGCCACCGCATAGAGGGTTGTCATGCGCAATCGCGCCCGAGCATTGGCCAAAGACAACTCGCCAAATGGACCGTCTGACGATGCCGACAACGCCTTAGACAACCCATCAAAGGAAGGGGTCAGGTTCACCACACTTGAGGACACGTGTCCATTGGACGATGTCAACCATGAAATGTGATCCGCTCCACGTTGGTCCTGATCAACCGCTTGGTGAATCGGCATGCGAAGCAGCATGGTCGGCTTTCCCGTGAGGGCAGCCAATGTGGAGGTGACCGCGGAGTCAATGCCTCCGCTTACGCCAACAACCCAGCCATCTAAGCCCGCCTGATCCAGGTATCGGGTCATCCAATTGACAATGTGGCGTGCAGCCACATTGGCATCCAACAAGCGAGAGGCGTGCAACATCATGTTAGAACAACAAGCCGCAACTCAAAAGGATGGCATTGTCCACCATTTTTATTTTGTATCCCTGTGCTGCCGCAGGGTCCAATGACCCGTCTAAAGCAGGCTGAAGGTGCTCCTTGCCCAAGGATTCGCCATAATTGCGATTGTTCGAGACATTGAATAATCCATTGTTGAACGTCGCCCCCAGCAAGAGTGCTGTCTTTCCACTCAAATTGTATTCGATGCCCACCCCCACAATCATGGCCGCACGAATCAAGGCCACATCATTCTCGGTCGCCACGTCATCCAATGCCACCACCCCAGCATTGTCCGCAGCGATGGCCGTTTCTTCTGTCCAAACCAATCCATCCTCACCCCCATCTTCGCCTCTATAGCGGTAATCAATGCGGTCCGATGCGGTGCTTCTCAAATTGAGACCCAACCCAAGACCAAACTGACCCCAATAGGTAATGTGCCCAATTTGACGGGTTCTGAACTTCAAGGTCACCGGCAACTCCACCCAATGTTGAGTCAATGTGCGTTCACGGCGCACCAAGAATTGAACACTGTCATTGGCCAAGTCGGTAGGGTCTCCTGTCACGCGGTCATAGTAAGAGAGCTTTCCTCCATTGCGAAACACATTGAGGCCTGTGCCCACCGCGTAATTGTCGGCAAACATGATGTCCGCAGTGAATCCAAATCCAAACCTGGCCACCGTGCCTTCGGATGCGGTGTGGGAATCCCGTGTGTCAAACCACGACACCGATGGCAGAAAATGAAGCCCCATCCTGAAACGTGGCTCATCATAACGCACACGCCCAGATTCCACAGCGGAATTGGCCTGCTGGCCCAGCGCTGAGGTCAAAATCAAGAGCAACAATGCGGTCAAACCGCTACGCAAAAATGAAAAAGTGGACATGGGCATGGGTTGTCGAACGCCTTTGGTCGGCAAATTGCATGCCGAATCCGCTTTCTCGGCCAAAACGCAGTGCAATTTTACATTGGACATGTTTCGATTCTCTCCCCATCAACGCCAATTGGCCCGTTGGACACAGATATTTCTTGGTCTACTCGGCCTCACGGTGATGGGGTGCAACCAAGATCGTGGCGACTATGCGAGATTCAATGCCTCCGCAAGTGGGACCGAACTTGCCCTTCACACGCCATGGAAGCGCGTATTGAATTTCGAGCCCCTGCCTCCCCCTTCCTCTTCAAATCCCGTCCTCCAACCCCTTCTTGAAGACATCCTGCAACTTGGACCTTGGCCACCGAAGGACAAAAAGGAACAACTCAAATTGGACAGCGCATGGCAGGGCTTCGTCTCATTCGAAGGGAGTCGAATGGCCATTCAAGGCATCGACAGCACCCTGTCCCAAACGGGCATCTTGACGGCCTCAGAGAAAACCCTCTCCGACGCTTTTGGTCGCTGGAGCTCCCACTTTCCAAAAGCCCCGGTTCCCGATCTCGCGCTGGCATATACCGGTTTCAACTTCAGTGTCTATCCCACAGACAAGCTCCTGCTCATTGGATGTGAATTCTTCATTGGAGGCGACCACCCTTCCGTCAAAGGTTTGCCCCCCACGCTCTACCCGCGTTACATGCAAGAGCGCATGGTGCCTGCGCATTTGACAAGCGACGCCATTCGTGGCTGGCTGCTGGTCCACTTCCAAGACGACCATTACAACACCCAAGGAAGACTGGCCGACGAGCTGCTTTATTGGGGAAAGGTGCTGTACCTCGCCCGCTGTCTTGCACCCGAAATCGCACCGCATCACTTCATGGATTGGACCGAATCCGAATGGGCTTGGGCCCAGGCCCATGAGCGCCAAGTCTGGTCCGAACTCAGAAAAGAAGAAACCCTGTACACCCGGCGTCGAACCGACATTCAGCGTTGGGTGGTGGATGGCCCATTCACCAAAGCCGGAAGTGTTCCCCAAGAGAGTCCAGACCGTTTGGGTTGGTACATGGGCATGCGCTGGGCAGAGGACTTCATGTCCAGAAACCAAGAGGTGGATTTGCCCGGACTGATGGAACAAAATGACGTTCTGCCCTTTTTGCAGGCCTATCGGCCCGGCAGTTGAATTCCGCGGGCGAAATTGCACCCATGTCCGAGGCCCATACTTCTGAAATCCAATTGAACGTCATCACCGACGCCAACAAAGTCCCCACGTCCATTCGTTGGTCTGCGAGCGATGCTGGCATCTCCAACGCAGAGGCCAAGGCCTTTGCCTTGAGCGTTTGGAATGGCCGCGAGGCCCTGAGCATTGACCTCTGGGACAAAGACATGACTGTAGATGAGATGAAGGTGTTCGTGTGTCAATCCATGATGACACTGGCAGACGCACTGGAACGCTCCACACAAGATGAACGCGCCGCTGGCGCAATCCGAGGGTTCACCTCAGAACTTGCGGAACGCATCGGGGTTGGACCCAGTGCAGAGTGACCCTTTGCAAGAGGTCAAATCAACTCTGGCGGCTTCCGATAAATCGGATTGGTCTGGGCGATAAAGCCCAAGACATCTTGACGTCCATCTTTCTTTTCGGCGGAGGTCACAAAGTGAGGCGGCATCGCAGCCCACTGCTTGAGCATTCGCTTTTCGTATTTCGCAAGAAAGGACGCCCGGTCTTCCAAGGTCAATTTGTCCACCTTGGTGAAAATGATGGCAAAAGACAAGCCGTTCTCGGCCATCCAAGCCATGAACTCCAAATCGATTTTTTGGGGTTCCAAGCGAGAGTCTATGAGCATCATGATGCACATTAAATTTTCTCGCTTGGTCAAGTACTCCCGAGAAGTGCGCTCCCATGAACGCCGGTCTTTCTTGCTGACCTTGGCATAACCAATGCCCGGCAAGTCCACCAAATACCATGGTTTCCCTGCCGTGGTCATGGCAAAGTGATTCAGGAGTTGGGTCTTGCCTGGCGTTGAACTTGTCTTGGCCAAGGCCTTGCGGCCGGCCAACATGTTGATCAATGAGCTCTTGCCCACATTGGAGCGGCCAATGAAAGCATACTCTGGACGGTCCGCCTGAGGACACTCCTGAAGTTTCGCACTGGACTTGACAAACTCGGGGTCTTCAACTGAGTATTCCTCGACGCTCATACCAATCCGACAATATGTGATTAAACGGTTCAGGGTGCTCCATCATTGGCGCATGGCCACAGTGGTCAATCCAAAACAAGTCCGCATCAGGCAACAACGCCTTGAACTCATCGGCCACTTCCGGTGGTGTAATGGTGTCGTTCTTTCCCCAAATCAAACAGGTGGGCTGCGTCATCTTGGGGAGGTCGTCCGCCATGTTGTGACGAATGGCACTTTTGGCAATCGCAAGGATTCGCAACACCCGATGCCGGTCGTTGACAATGGCAAAGCACTCATCGACCAATTCGTCTGTGGCATGGCTGGGGTCAAAGAAAGTCTCCCCCACTTTGTCGCGAATGAATGACTTGTCCTCCCGTCTTGGGAAGGAAGTGCCAAACGCATTCTCGTAAAGTCCGCTGCTCGCCGTCAACGTCAACGAAGCCACACGCTCGGGATGACGTTTGGTATAAATGAGTCCCACATGACCCCCGAGAGAGTTGCCCAACAAATGGACCTTCTCCAATCCAAGGTGATCCAAAAACCCAGCCACATGCTTGCTCAATGACTTGGCTCCAGTCGTGGCCAAGGGCATGTCGTAGAGTGGGAGCATCGGAATGATGACCCGCATCTTCCCGGCAAAGTGCGCAAACAAGTCTTCAAAATTGCTCAACGCACCAAACAACCCGTGCAGCAATACAAGGGGCGTCCCCTCCTCCGCACTTTGGACATAGCGGTAGTCCCCGTCGGTGATTAGTTCCTGTTCCATGGCAAAGCCTTCTTCTTTCAAAGAAAAGGACACACCCATGCCATTGCGGGTTCAGTTGAAGGGTGAATAAAGTCTGAAGTGTGAACAACAAAACGAGGCCGTGGCCAATCGAAATCAACACCTCCCACAATCCCCCACTTTGGCAACCCCTGCAGAAACAACGGTCAAATCACATTAAACCAAAGACTTAGGGGTGATCACAAACGATCTCTCCATCCACAGGTGTCAATAAATTTTCAACATTGTGTCAGATTGTGGGAACCAGTGGGGAATAGTGGGATAAACCGTCTACTTTTGGGTGGGCCACCGCCCATTGATCATGCTCAACCTCCTTGGAGAATACCACTGTCGAATCGACGCAAAAGGCCGCGTCAGCTTCCCCGCCAAACTGCGCAAGCAGTTGGATCGGGTGCTGCACGACGGACTGGTGGTGAACCGAGACATTTTCGAAGGTTGCCTGGTCGTTTACCCCAAACCCGAATGGGACAAGGTGAACGCGGAGATGGCCCAATTGAGCCGCTACGACCGCAGTCACCAGCTGTTTCAACGGAAGTTCATGAAGGGGGCCACCCTGATTGAACTCGACGGTTCAGGTCGCTTGCTCCTCCCTGGCAACTTGCTCCCGCACGCCGGGATCGTTGCTGGAAAAGGCGGAGACTGCGTGGTGACCGGCCTTGGTGAAAAGATTGAAGTCTGGTCCAAAGCGCGATTCGAGAAGAACGTGCTCGGTGGCGACGAAGCCTTCGATTTCGGCTCTCTCGCAGAGCAAGTGCGCAAGGACATCGACCCTGCCCGTCAACCCAACGACAGCAACCGCAACTGATGAGCACCGCCTATCACGTCCCCGTGCTGTTTGACGCTTCCCTCGATGGGTTGGCCATCCAGCCCGGCGGAACTTACGTGGATTGCACATTCGGCGGAGGGGGCCACACCCGTGGAATTTTGGACCGGCTTGGTCCCGAAGGGCGTCTGTTTGGCTTTGACTGTGACCCCGATGCCGCGGACAACGTCCCGGACGACCCTCGCTTTCACTTGATCCCTGAGAACTTCCGCTTCGCTTCCAATTTTCTTCGGATTCAAGGGGTCCAAAAAGTAGACGGCATCCTCGCAGATCTCGGTGTCAGCTCTCACCAATTCGATGCAGAAGACCGGGGGTTCAGCACGCGGGGTCAAGGCGACCTCGACATGCGCATGGACCCACGATTGCCAGAAGGTGCAGATGCACTTCTGCAACGAATGCCCAGCGCCGAATTGACTTTGCTGTTTCGGCAATTTGGGGAACTGCAGCAGCCACACAAGGCTGCGCGTGCCATTGAAAACGCCTTGAAAGACAAAGACCCGGCGTCCATGTCCACGACATGGCTTCAGGAAGTCTTGGCGCCATTGGCGCCTTTCAACAAGCGAAACCAATACCTCGCTCAAGCTTTTCAAGCCCTGCGCATCGCCGTAAACGACGAGTTGGGCGCCCTGTCGGATTTGCTCAAAGCCAGCTTGACCCTGCTCGACACCAACGGCAGGCTCGTGGTCATTAGCTACCACAGCCTCGAAGACCGCATGGTCAAGCGCTTCATGCGCGCCGGGAACCTAGAGGGAGAGATTCAGAAGGACTTCCATGGAAGGGCATTGGTCCCCTTCGACAAAATCACCGGAAAGGCCATCGTAGCCGACACCGAAGAAATGGACCGGAATCCCCGTTCGCGCAGTGCGCGATTGCGCGTGGCGTCCCGCAACAACCGTGAGGCATGATGCGGAAACGGAAGCCTTCCAAAAAGGCGGTCAAAAAGACCAACCGCCGGTTGACGCCGGAAGAACAGCTTGTCCGCAACATCACCAGCGAGCCTGGTACCCCTTTGCGCAAACGTTCGGGAAGGGAACACGCCAAACCCTTGCAGCAAAAAGGGCAAGAGTCAGGCGGACAGAAAACCCAAGTCAACAAGGGCCCCAACCGCATCCAAAGGGCCATTGCTCGTGCATTTGCACCCATCAGGAGCTCATTGTCGGGCGAATGGCTCGGTCAGCCTGACGCCTTGAGGCATCTTCCTTTTGCCGCCTTCATCGGCGTACTCTTCATCGGGTACACCTACCTCCAATATCGCTATGAATACGATGAGCGGGCCATCAAAGAAGGCAAGAAGGAACTCCAAAATCTTCGCCACCACGAGCAAGCACTGCGGGGAAGGTTTGAATCTCAATTGCAGCGAAGCCGCCTAGACGAGGCCATGGCCGACGTGGACCTCTCGGCACCCAGCACACCGCCCATCATTCTTCCCGACGCCACCACCACCGCGCCATGAAACGCACCCAACATATCGCCACGCGAGCTTGGGTCATGTTTGCCTGCTTTGGCCTATTTGGATTGGCCATTGTGGTGCGGATGATGCTGGTCCAGGTCAACCCCCAGTACGCCGCAGGAAATGCCATGCTCCCGCAGCTTCAAACCATTGAACCCGAACGGGGACGGATCCTCTCTGCAGAAGGGCATTTGCTGGCTGCCAGTGTGCCACGTTTTGACCTGCACTGGGACCCCACCGTCATCAACACCCCAGAGGAACGCAACGATTTTCTTGCCGAACTGCCCAATTTGGCCGCAGCATGCGCGCGTGAATTTGGCCGACGGTCATCTGCAAACTGGCGCGACTTTCTGCTCGACGCCCACCAAGCAGGCAACAAACGCTATGTGGCCATCGCTCGGAACATTGAATGGGACCGACGCCAAGCGGTGGAGAACTTCCCCTGGATCGCCAACCGAAGTCGAAACAGGTCTGGCTTCATGTTCACCGATAAACCGAGGCGCGACAAGCCCTTTAGCCCCCTGGCCAATCGCACCATTGGACTGCACCGACCCACCGGAAACAGCGTGGGCATCGAAGCTGCATTTGACACGGCGCTATCAGGACAGTCTGGTGAACGTTGGATGCGGAGAATCCATGGAAACTATTGGATTCCCGCCACAGACAACTTTGTGAGAGAGCCGGAACCTGGCCTTGACGTGCGCACCGCAATTGACCTCCGGACGCAAGATGTCGCCTCTGACGCATTGCAAGCCCAACTGAACCACCACGAGGCCGAATGGGGCTGCGCAGTGGTCATTGAAGTCGCCACAGGAAATGTTGTGGCCATTGCCAATCTTGAGCGTGACGCCCAGACAGGACGCTGCACTGAATCCTACAATCACGCGCTGGGAACCGCCGTAGAACCTGGGTCAACATTCAAACTGGCCAGCATCATGGCCATGCTCGAGTCTGGCCGAATCACACCGCTCGACACCATTGAAACTGGAGACGGGGCATTAAAGCCTGCGAGGGGATGTTCCAAGATGACGGACACCAGCCACCCCCAAGGTGGATACGGTCCCCTGCGCCTAGAAGAAGTGTTTGAACGCAGCTCCAATGTGGGCACCGCCTTGGCCATACAGCAAGTATTTGGCGCCGATCCACAGGCGTGGCTCACTGCCCTAGCCAACATTGGAATCACCAGCAAACTCGGGGTTTCACTCGCGGGTGAAGGCAAACCCAAAATACACGCATCCACCTCCGAGCGAGACTGGAGCGCTTGCTCACTCACCTCGATGTCCATCGGTTATGAAGTGACCATGACTCCGCTTCAAACAGCGGCATTCTACAATGCCATTGCAGCCGACGGCCGCCTCATTCGGCCCCGTTTTGCTGACGCCTTGCTCGAAAGTGGTGAGGTTGTCTCCGAACTCCCAACTGTGATTCTCCAAGAACGCATTGCCAGCAGAACCACCATTTCCGCTTTGCAAAGCATGATGAAAATGGTCTGTGCCCCTGAAGGACACGGGACAGCCGAAGACGTGTTCCGAGATCGCCCGTACCGGGTGGCCGGAAAAACGGGCACCGCAAGGGCCTCCAAGCCCGGCGGTGGATATGAAGGCCATCGCGGATCATTTGTGGGTTACTTCCCTGCAGAACGACCTGCCTACACCATTGCAGTGGTGGTTCAGCGGCCAGCCCAACACGGGTACTATGGAGGAGTCGTGGCCGCACCGGTTTTCAGGGCCATCGCAGACCACCTCTACGGCACCCACCCAGAACTCTCCCAAGACAACGGCACTCAACTTGCAGATGCGCCCCGGCTCCCTGTGACCATGAATGGCGAATGGAACACCATTCAAGCGCTGTATGCCGATTTCGACATCCCCTTTCTGCTCGACACAACCGGCGCCTCAGAATGGCCCAGCCACGTTGCAGCCAAGACCAACGAGCGCACCGTTACCCTGACTGCCCGCAACATCCCTGAATCCGCTGTTCCCGATGTCCGCGGCATGTCCTTGAGGGATGCCCTCAAGCTTCTCGAGCGGAGAGGAATTCGGGTCGACATCAACGGAAAAGGGACCGTTCGTAGGCAAAGCATTGCCCCCGGAACCGCGCACAGAAACGGCCAAACCATCCTTCTGGAATTGTCATGAAGCTGCTCAAGGACATCCTCTATGGGGCCAGAATCACCACGGTCGTTGGGTCCACTCATGTTGCCGTGGAATCTGTTGTCGCCGACAGCAGAAAGGTGAAGCCCTTTGGATGCTTCGTGGCCATTGCCGGTCAAGCTGTGGATGGGCACGCCCACATTCCAGCCGCCATTCGCGCAGGTGCCGCCGTGGTTGTTTGCGAGCAATTGCCCTCCGAAGACGACCAGTCTAACCAAGTGGTTTACATCCAAGTGGAAAACAGCCGTTCTGCCCTTGGGCACATGGCGTCCAACTACCACAACAACCCGAGCGAGCGGCTCAAGATTGTGGCCGTGACCGGAACCAATGGCAAAACCACCGTGGCCACGTTGCTCCACCGCCTTGCGCGGCTGTTTGACAGAAAAGCTGGATTGGTCAGCACGGTCGAAAACCGCATTGTCGACAAAGTCGTTCCCGCAACACACACCACCCCAGACCCTGTGGGCCTGCAACAGCTGTTCTCCGACATGTTGGAAGCGGGCTGCACCCACTGCTTTATCGAAGCAAGCTCTCACGCGCTGGACCAACACCGGTTGGCCGGAACCTCAATGACTGGGGCGGTTTTCACAAACATCACCCACGACCACCTCGATTATCACGGTGACTTCAATGCGTACATCGGCGCCAAAAAGTCCCTTTTTGATCACCTCCCAGCCACTGCATTTGCCCTAACAAATGCCGACGCTCGCCATGCAGAAACCATGGTTCAGGGCACGAAGGCGAAGGTCGTCAGTTACGGAACGCAACAAGTTGCTGACCACAAAACACGCATTGTAGAAAACGGACTCAGCGGTCTGCACCTGCACATCGAGGGTCAAGACCTCTATACCCGGCTGATTGGGGAATTCAACGCATCCAACCTGACTGCGGTTTACGCTGTGGCGAAGGAACTCGGATGGAATGCCCTGGACACCCTCACCCACTTGTCGTTGCTCGATGCCCCTGAAGGCCGCATGCAACAGGTCCGAGGCGGTCAAAGCGATGTGCACGCCATTGTCGACTACGCCCACACACCCGATGCCCTGCGCAAAGTTTTGGAAACCCTCCAAACGGTGCGCAAATCCGGACCCTCCGTCGCCACAGGCGAAGAGTCCCGCATCTTCTGTGTGGTGGGTTGCGGTGGAGACCGTGACCGAACCAAACGCCCCATGATGGCTCAAACGGCAGCCAACCTATCGGACTTGGTCATCCTGACATCAGACAACCCCAGAAGCGAAGACCCCAACGCCATCATTGCCGAAATGAAAGAAGGGCTCGATCCCATTCAAACGCGCAAAGTCACATCCAATGCAGACCGCAGCGAAGCAATCCGCTCCGCCTGCATCCAAGCCCGCCCCGGAGACGTGATTCTTGTCGCCGGAAAAGGCCACGAGAAATACCAAGAGATCAAAGGCGAGCGCCTGGCCTTTGACGACGTCACTGTGCTCACGCAAGCCTTGGCCCTTCCAAACCGCTGATCGATGCTCTATCACCTCTTCGACCATCTTCAGCAGATTTCCGACGTCCCAGGCGCTGGACTGTTCCAATACATCTCCTTCCGCGCAGCCGCAGCGGCCCTGCTCTCCCTGTTGGTCTCCATCGGCATTGGCAAGCGCATTATCCAATGGCTGCAACTCAAGCAAGTCGGCGAAGTGGTTCGTGACCTCGGACTCGAGGGGCAAATGCAAAAGCAGGGGACGCCCACCATGGGGGGCATCATCATCCTGAGCGCCATTCTGATTCCGACCGTTCTGCTCGCAGACCTCACCAACATCTACATCCAGTGCATGCTTCTGGTCACGGTACTCCTGGGCGGAATTGGCTTCATCGACGACTACATCAAAGTCTTCCAGAACAACAAAGAAGGCCTGGCCGGTCGCTTTAAAATCGTGGGTCAGGTTGCAGCAAGTTTGCTGGTGGCTTCGATGTTGTATTGGAGCCCTCAGGTGCGTGTAAAAGAAGCGGTCCCAGCCAATGCCATCGAAGCCCTTGAGCAAGGGGTCGAAGACACCGATGGAGACGGGTTTGTGCGGGTGGAACGCCGGTCCATGAAGACCACCATCCCCTTTGTCAAGAACAATGAATTCGACTACGCCCGGCTGACTGACTGGGCCACGGACTCCCCCTGGGCCCATTTCGCGATTTACGCCCTGATTGTCGTGTTTATCGTGACGGCCGTTTCCAATGGCGCCAACCTGACTGACGGCATGGATGGGTTGGCCACTGGAACCAGTGCGATCATCGGCATGACCCTGGCCATTCTCGCCTACGTCTCAGGCAACGCCTTGTTTAGCGACTACCTCAACGTCTTGTTCATTCCAGACTCAGGTGAGCTGGTCGTGTTCATCTCTGCCTTTGTTGGCGCGTGTGTTGGCTTCCTCTGGTACAATGCATATCCCGCGCAAGTCTTCATGGGAGACACAGGCAGCTTGGCCCTTGGCGGCATCATCGCCACGTTCGCGATCGCCATCCGCAAAGAACTCCTCATCCCTGTGCTCTGCGGAATTTTCCTGATCGAGAACCTGAGTGTCGTCATGCAAGTGGCATGGTTCAAGCACACCAAGCGGAAGTATGGAGAAGGGCGTCGGATTTTCCGCATGTCTCCGCTCCATCACCACTACCAAAAAGGAGGGATGCCAGAGAGCAAAATCACCGCTCGTTTCTGGATTGTGGGCATCCTGCTCGCCGTCATCACCATCGTCACACTCAAGGTTCGTTGATGTCCGCCATGGTGACCATACTCGGTGCCGGCGAAAGCGGTGAAGGTGCAGCCAAACTGTGCCATGCCCTTGACATGCCCTGTCGTGTCTCCGACAGTGGAGCCGTGGACCCCGGAAGAAAAGCCAGACTTCACGCACTCGGCATTGCCACAGAAGAAGGCGGCCATGACCCTGCGCTCTTGGCCGAATCTGACTTGATCATCAAGTCTCCAGGCATTCCATCCAAAGCCGCCCCCGTCCAATGGGCCAAGGAGGCTGGCGTTGAAGTCATTGGTGAACTTGAATTCGCCGCCCGTCACACCCACGCCAAGATTGCAGCCATCACCGGAACCAACGGTAAAACCACCACCACAGGACTGCTGCATCACCTGCTCACTCAAGGTGGAATGGACGCTGGTTGTGCCGGCAACATTGGGACCAGCTTCGCCGGTGCCATCGCCGAAGCCCGCCTTCGCCCTGAGGGAGACCGGGACATCTGGGTTGTCGAAGCGTCCAGCTTCCAACTCGAAGACACGGTCGAATTCAGCCCTGACATCGCGCTCCTTTTGAACCTCACGCCCGACCACCTCGATCGCCATGGCGATGTCGATGGTTATGGAGACGCCAAATGGAACATCACATCTCGCCAAACGGCAGATGACCACCTCATTCTGAATGCAGACGACCCTGGGCTAAACCGCCTCAGGAAGCGCTGTACAACAGCCGCTCAAGTGCACGCCTTTTCGGCGGACACCAAAGCTGCGAAACGCGAAGACCTCGCGGCACACCTCATTGACAACAAACGATTCACCTTTTCCAATACCCCCCTGACTATGAGCATCCAGGAACTCGCCCTCCAAGGCAAACACAACCTCTACAACTCCATGGCCGCTGGCGTCGCTGCACGCCTCTTTGACTTAAACGATGTCAACCTGCGAGAAGGGCTGCAGCACTTCACCAATGCCGAACATCGCTTAGAACACGTGTCAGAAATCAATGACATCCAATTCATCAACGACAGTAAAGCCACCAATGTCAATGCCGCATGGTACGCCCTGGACAGCATGACGCGCCCCACAATCTGGATTGCAGGCGGCGTTGACAAAGGCAACGACTACACCCAGCTCATCCCCTTGGTTGGCGAAAAGGTGCACACCTTGATTTGCTTGGGCAAGGACAACGCCAAACTCAAGAAAGCCTTTGGAACCGCAGTGTCGCGAATCCTGGAGGTAGAAAGTGCAGAAGAAGCTGCAGTATTGGGTTACAACGTGGCACAACCCGGAGATGCCGTTTTGCTCTCTCCTGCTTGCGCCAGTTTCGACCTGTTTTCTTCTTACGAAGAGCGCGGAATTCGTTTCAAGCAAGGCGCCCGCTCCATCTGAATCATGACCGGACGGATCGCCGACTTCCTTGCCGACAAGCTCAAAGGGGACCGCGTCATTTGGGTCGTGGTGTTCCTGCTCGTGCTCATTTCTGCGGTCAGTGTGTATTCCGCAAGTGCCACACTCGCTTGGAAAGCAGGAGGAGACTCTGTGCGGGTCCTGACCAAACACCTGAGTCTTCTCGGAAGTGGATTGCTGGTGATGTGGGGCGTCCACAAACTCAAATTCGCCTGGTTCTCCAGGCTCAGTCAACTGGGAATTCACATCTCTCTCGCGCTCTTGCTCATGGCGCTGTTGGTCGGATCCGAAATCAATGACGCCAGAAGGTGGGTCGACATTGCGGGCTTCCGGTTTCAACCCTCGGACATGGCGAAAGTGGCCTTGGTGGCCTTTGTCGCCAGAATGCTCGACCGCAATCGGCTCATCCTCCACGACTTCAATAAGGGCGTCCGTCCGATTGTCGTCTACATCGCAGCCACTTGCGCTCTGATTCTTCCCGCAGACTTCTCCACGGCCGCTCTGTTGGGTTTGGTTTGCTTTCTCTTGATGGTCATCGCGGGGGTGCCCTTTCGCTCCTTGGCCATGACTGCAGGTTGGGCAGTCGGCGGGATGCTCTCCTTGGTGGGACTCGGCATAGCTGCACCCAGCCTCTTCCCCAGATTCAGCACTTGGGTGGCCCGCGCCACCAGCTTTTTTGGCGGCGAAGGGGGCTCCGATTCTACACAAATCAACTTTGCCCTTCAAGCGATTCACGAAGGGGGAATCCTGCCTCAAGGGCCAGGGTCCGGCGTGAGTCGAAATGCAATGCCGGTGGCCTATGCCGATATGATCTACGCCTTCATCATCGAGGAATGGGGCTTGATTCTCGGCGGCATTGGCCTCATCCTTTTGTATTTGATTCTGTTCTCGAGGGCGATTCGAATTGGCACAAAATGCACCCGGCCCTTCGGCAGCCTATTGGCCATAGGCCTGGGTCTCATGCTCACTTTGCAAGCCATGGTTAACATGGGTGTAGCGGTTGACTTGCTCCCCATGACAGGACAGCCTTTGCCCTTGGTTTCCATGGGAGGCTCGTCGATTTGGTTCACTTGTGCAGCCCTCGGAATGATTCTCGCAGTCAGTCGGTCTTTGACCGACCCCACCGCAGCAGAACCCGTTCAAGGTTTCGGCAACCGTCACGCTCAACCCATCGACACAACACCCCAATCCGCCCATGGCTGATGCGCCACTTCGGGTTCTGATTTCCGGAGGAGGCACGGGCGGCCACATCCACCCTGCGCTGGCCATCGCAGAAGCCCTTTTGGAAAAAAAACCCAACACCGCCATCGAATTCGTGGGCGCCCTTGGAAGAATGGAAATGGAGCGAATCCCCGCTGCAGGCCACATCATTACCGGACTTCCCATCACCGGGATAGACCGCAAACTGTCCATTCGCAACCTTCGCTTTCCTTTTCGCTTGCTTCGCTCACTGTGGCAGTCGAGGCGCATCGTGAAACGGTTTCAGCCAGATGTGGTCGTGGGTGTGGGTGGATTTGCCAGCGGACCCCTTCTCTGGGCCGCCGCCAAAGCCGGCATTCCCACGCTCATCCAAGAGCAAAATGGGTTTCCGGGCATCACCAACAGACTGCTTGCCAAAAAAGTGGACCGCGTCTGCGCCGGGTTTCCTGGACTTGAACGCTGGTTTCCCGCCCACAAAATCGTAGAAACTGGCAACCCACTGCGCGCCGGAATCTTGAACCGAATGGGTGCCGGAAACGAAAAGGAATCCAATGCCACAGACGCCCGCCGTCACTTCGACCTGACCGACGACATTCCCGTTCTTCTCGTTTTGGGGGGCAGCTTAGGCGCCGCCAGCATGAATGAAGCCGTGCGCCAACTGGTCAGCTCTGGACCCCTGAAAGGAAAAGGAATCCAAGTCCTCTGGCAATGCGGCGGCCGATATGAAGCAGAACAGCTGGCTTGGGCTAAAAATCAAGCCGATCCGCAACTCCATGTCCGGGGCTTCATCGACCGGATGGACTTGGCCTACGATGCCGCCTCCGTCATTGCCAGCCGCGCTGGTGCGATGTCCATTGCCGAATTGGCCTTGGTGGGAAAGCCCACCCTATTGGTGCCTTCGCCCCATGTCGCAGAGGACCACCAAACCAAAAATGCAAAGTCGGTGGTGAACCGTCAAGGCGCGATTCTCGTTCCCGACACGCGCATTGCACAAGATCTCGAACAAGAAGTAAGAACACTTCTCCTCAATGAGTCGGCGGCCAAGGCGCTCGGTGCAGCGCTGCTGGCGACTTCACGTCCGGAAGCTGCCAAACGCGTCGCAGACGAGGTGCTGCTGCTGGTCGACACAAAACGCTGACGTCATGCCGGCAAAACAAGTCTTCTTTCTGGGCATTGGCGGAATAGGGATGAGTGCACTGGCCCGCTGGTACAATGCGCATGGCGCGCACGTTGCTGGCTATGACAAGACCGCCTCTTCCCTCACCCAAGAACTTCAAAAGGAGGGCATTCAAGTTGACACGACAGGAGAAGTCAAGGCCTTGCCCAACGGCCTTGCCCAGGATTTAAATTCGGCCAACACCGAAAATTGGCTAATTGTAGCCACACCCGCTGTCCCCTTGGACTTTCCTCTGCTTCTCGCCTTTCAAACCGCGGGATTCCACATTTGGAAGCGCGCCGAAATTTTGGGGCATTTAACCGCCAATCGGCCCTTGATGGCCATTGCCGGCACCCATGGCAAAACGACCACTTCAACCTTGCTCTCTCATTTTCTAGACAAAGCAAACATTCCCGTAGAGGCCTTTCTTGGGGGCATTGCCAAAGGGACAGGGTCCAATCTCTTGCTCGCAGGCCAAGGCTCAGACACGCCTTGGATTGTTGCCGAAGCCGACGAATTTGACCGCAGTTTTTTGACCCTCCACCCCAAGCACGCGGTCATTACATCTACAGATGCCGATCACTTGGACATCTATGGGTCTTCAGATGCGCTCAGGTCCGCCTTTGGCACCTTCGCCGAACAAGTGGCACCCGGCGGACTGCTCATCCATCACGACGCCCTTGAATCTTGGGTCAAGGAATCGCCCGCTATCCCCATTCCACCCCATGCGCAATACGGGGAACTTGAGCCAGGCCAGTCCCTCGAAAAATTGGGATGGGAAGCGGGCTATTCCGAAGTCGCAGGTGAGTCAGGAAGGTCAAAGTTCACGTTGCACCTCCAAGGCAAACCTGCCTTCGACATCCTCTGGTCACTCCCGGGAAAGCACAACGCAGCCAACGCCACTGCCGCAGCAGCCATGGCCATCCGCGCAGGACTTGACGCCGAACAGCTACCTCGGCTTTTGGACCAATTTCCCGGGATATCCAGGCGGTTTGAAATCCGACACAACAGCATCGCTTTCACGGTCATTGATGATTACGCCCATCACCCCAGTGAAATCAGCGGAACCATTGAAGCCACCAGACTGCTGTATCCCAATCGCAAAATTTTGGGGGTGTTCCAACCCCACCTCTACAGCCGAACCCAAGACTTCTTGACGGACTTCGCAAACGCCCTTTCTTCACTCGACGAATGCATCCTCCTGCCCATCTATGCTGCCCGCGAAAAACCCCTTCCAGGCATCGATGCACAGGCCATTGGGGAAAAGATAACCGGGTGCCCAGTGAAATGCCCCGAAGAAAGCCGGTTTTTGGATGTTCTGGAGACATGTGATCCAGATGTGCTGCTGTTCATGGGCGCAGGGGACCTCCACCGTTGGATACCCGCGGCTGTGGCGCGTTTCAGTACATCTGACTCAGACAACCAAAACAACTCGAATTCGCAACCGTGAGTCAAGCAACGCCACAATCGACATCCGAACAGCCTAAACGGCGGATGCTATGGCGCACGCTGCCCTTGCTTTTGCTCGCCGGCATCATCTTCACAGCGGCGGATCGTGAATCCGAAGGCACCCCCTGCCGTGCACTGGAAATTGAAGTCGACCAGCTCGATGGAATGTACTTCGTCGACGCCCCGTCTTTGAGAACAGCTGTGATACGGGAGTTCCCACTGCTTGACCAACCGATGGTGGACCTTCCCTACAACGCCATCCACAAATCTGTGATGGCCCAACACGGGGTAGCTGAATGCAAAGTGCAACCTACCCTTGGCGGAGCCTTGCACATCTCTGTTCGCCAGCAACGCCCCATCGCTCGGGTCTGGACACCAGACAGCAGTCTGTATTTGGATGACGCGGGCCGCAGTCTTCCCTTGTCCAATCGATATTCAGCCGAAGTCCCCGTGGTTCATGCGCCTTCCATCTCCTCTGCATCCTTGGCCATGCCCTTGCTGAACAAGATGGACCAAGACCCCTTCTGGGACCGGTTTATCGACCAAATCGCGGTCCATTCAGATGGCACCATTCAATTCCACCCCCGCATTGGCGACTTGGTCGTTCAACTCGGGGCCGCAGAGGACCTCGATGGCCAATTGGACGCCCAACTTGGCCACCTCAAGACATTTTACACTGCCCACATTGACAGTGGAGACTTACGCCAGTACACCGCTCTCGACCTGCGCTACGAAGGCCAACTCGTGGCACGAAAATGACCCCCAATTCCAGCACCTCTCCCATGGACCCATCCACATCACACCAGGACATCGTCGTCGGACTTGACATCGGCACCACCAAAATCGCATGCATTGTAGGCCAGCGCAATGCACATGGCAAACTCGAGGTCATCGGGTATGGAAAAAGTGAATCCATCGGGGTTGTACGCGGCGTTGTGGCGAACATTGAGCAAACCGTACTGTCCATACGCACCGCTGTAGAAGCCGCTGAAAAATCGGCCAATGTCCGCATCGAGGTTGTGAACGTGGGCATTGCTGGACAGCACATCAAGAGCCTCCAACATCGCGGACAAATCATCCGCACGGACACCGAAGACGAAATCAGTCGAGACGATGTTCAGCAGCTGATTGACGACATGAAAAAGCTCAAGGTGCTGCCCGGAGAAGAAATTCTTCACGTGTTGCCCCAAGAGTTTACTGTGGATGGCGAGCCTGGCATCAAGGAACCCGTGGGCCACACTGGGGTTCGACTCGAGGCGAATTTCCACATCATCACAGGACAAACATCAGCTGCTAAAAACATCTACCGCTGCATCAAACGGGCAGGATTGCAAGTAGACCAGTTGATCCTTGAGCCCATTGCATCGAGCAGCTCGGTTCTGAGCGAAGAAGAAAAAGAAGCCGGTGTGGCATTGGTGGACATTGGAGGTGGCACTACAGACATCGCCATTTTCCAAGAAGGCATCATCCGCCATACTGCTGTGATTCCCTTCGGCGGAAATGCCATCACCGATGACATTAAGCAAGGATGTGGCGTTCTCAGAAAGCACGCAGAAGCCCTCAAAAACAAGTTCGGCTCTGCCCTTGAACAAGAGATGGCACAAGACGAGATCGTGGTCATCCCCGGTCTTCCTGGACGCCCCCCCAAAGAAGTCTCTCGCCGCAACATCGCAGGCATCATTCAAGCCCGAATGGCCGAAATCATCGAGCACGTTCACTACGAGATCAAAAACAGCGGTTTAGAGCGCGAGCTCATTGGTGGCATTGTGGTCACAGGTGGTGGCAGTCAACTCCGCCACGTCCGCCAACTTTTTGAGTACGTGACCACATTGGATTGCCGAATCGGGTTCCCCAACACCCACTTGGCGCAAGCGCCTGATCGGAGTTTGACCGCCCCGACTTACGCCACAGGCATCGGCCTTGTTTTGCTCGGTTTTGAAGAAGAAAAAAGGAGCCAAGGAGATTATTCCAGCGACACCCGCCACGAAGAGGCTCAAGAAATGCGCACCGGTCCACGCAAGTTTCTGCAGAAAATCAAGGACTTCTTCGAAGACGAGCTTCCGGAGTAATCAAGGGAGCCTCGCCATCCAAATTCCGTTTTCCACGAAGACATGGTGAATGGATGACAGAATTGCGCGCCAAACCATGCCGTTCATCGCTTTTCTTGTCAAAGACCCGTGATGTTCGGGAATGCCTGTAATTCCCGCAACCCTCCATTCAACCGGAACAGCAACATGATGAGATTCGATCTATCAAATAACCAAGGCTCGCCCATTAAGGTCATTGGTGTTGGCGGCGGCGGCTCAAATGCCGTCAATTACATGTTCCAACAGGGCATCAATGGTGTGGACTTTATTGTCTGCAACACGGACAACCAAGCCCTCGACGCATCCGCTGTTCCAACGCGCATCCAACTCGGAACAACACTCACAGCAGGACAAGGTGCAGGCAGCATTCCCGAGACTGGGAAAAATGCCGCCATAGAGAACCTCGACGATGTCTTGTCCCACGTGAACGACAGCACCACCATGGTGTTTGTGACGGCGGGTATGGGAGGCGGAACTGGGACAGGTGCAGCACCTGTGATCGCCAAAGCATGCAAGGACTTGGGCATTCTCACCGTTGGCATTGTGACCGTCCCCTTCAACTTTGAAGGCCGCAGACGTGCCAACCAAGCCACCGATGGCCTAGAAGAAATGCGCGCCTCAGTGGACACGCTTTTGGTCATTCGAAACGATAAATTGCGCGAACTCTTTGGCAATCTGGCACTGAAAAAAGCATTTTCCCACGCCGACGAAGTGCTTTGCACCGCCGCCAAAGGCATTGCAGAGGTCATTACCCTGACAGGAGACATCAACGTCGACATGAATGACGTCAAAACCGTCATGCGCGACTCCGGGGCGGCCATCATGGGCGCCGGTGAAGCCAACGGTGAAGGACGGGCGATGACCGCGGTTGCGGAAGCCCTAGAGTCTCCGCTCTTGAACGACAGCGACATCACAGGTGCGAACTTTGTCTTGCTCAACATCACCTATGGCACCGAAGAGGTGCTGATGGATGAAATCTCGGAGATCACCGATTATATCCAAGACCAAGCCGGAGCAACCGCAGAGGTCATTTGGGGGTATGGTCACGACGAGAGTTTAGGAGACAAGATCTGCGTTACTGTGATCGCTACGGGCTTCGAAACCAATGCAGAATTGCCGGAGGGACCCACAGCCAAATTGGCTCTGGGTGATGACATCCGGGAAATCACACATCCCCTTGAAGGGCCAATGACACAGGTGGCTTGGTCCAATAAGACCCTTGCCCCTGAGAACGATCAGCTCCACCTCAAGTCAACCGAAGGCGCAGGCGTTCAACAAGAACCAGAGGGCACAGAAATGCTCACCAACAGCTGGCAGGCAGAAGACGTGACTTCCGAAGTCCCATCAGCAGCTCCCGAACTGTTTCACGATGCCCAGGCTGACGCTGCAGAAGAAGTCACCCTTCTTCACCGCGAAACCCTGGAGGAAGCTGTTCAAGAATACACAGCATCCATCGTTGAAGAGAAAGAGGCAGTCGATCTCCCTGCCGATGCAGCCACGACGCAAGTTGGAGACTACACTGTTCTCGACCTCGAAACCGCAGACGACAACAACCTTCTCCCTGAGGCTCTAGAAGGTGTTGCCTTTACCAACGAACAAGTTGATCCGTCCCCTCACGCTACGGCGACAGAAGAAACCCCGGCACCCGTTCAGTCCACGCCTGCAGAGCCTGTGGCGAAGTCCAGGCCCAACCCCACTCCACAACCTCGCCCTGCGGGACGGATGGAGTCCAATACAGGGTCCTCTGAATTGACACAACGAAACGCACGCCGACAAGCGAGCATTGAAGAATACACCAAGCGACTTCGAACCCCCAGCGGACTCACTGACTTGGAAAACGAGCCGGCTTACAAGAGGCGCAACATCCAATTGGCGCCCACACCTGCAAGTGACGAATCTCAAGCCACCCGACTCAGCATTGATGAAGAGACAGGCGGTCTGAAGACAGACAATCCTTACCTCCACGACAACGTGGATTGAACCTACGACCTGTGACGTTACAAGACCGCATCAGCCATGACATGAAGGAGGCCATGAAGGCCAAGGACAAGGTTCGCCTTGCCTCTCTTCGCGACATCAAAAGCAAAATCACCTTGGCCCTCTCTGAGGCCGGAAGCGGTGATCAGCTTGACGATTCAGCGGTCACAAAAATCCTGTCCAAACAACTCAAGCAAAGGGAGGACACCCTGGCCATCTTCAAGGAGCAAAACCGAGAAGACCTTGTGGCCGAAGAACAAGCCCAAGCTGAAGTCATTCGGGCCTATCTCCCAAAACCCATGAGCCAAGAAGAATTGGAGGCCAATGTCAAGGCCCTCATTCAAGAATTGGGCGCCGCGTCCATGGCAGATATGGGACGCGTCATGGGCACAGCCTCGGCGCGCTTTGCTGGCAAAGCAGATGGCAAAGCGATCAGTGCACTGGTCCGGCAATTTTTAGCCTAAACCCACCCTACCAAAGGCCCGCCAAAGCGCGGGCTTTTTTGGCCGCTTTCACATCTATTGTACCTACAATATATGTACATACATATATTTGCAGTGTGAACATCGAGGAACACCTTCATCAGCCCGCCTTCCACAGCGAACAACACCGGCTCAAATTCCACATCTTGGTGGTCGCTCGGCAATTCGACGCTTTGGCCCGACGCATTTTGAAACCGCACGGAGTGACCCCTCCTCAATACAATGTTCTGCGCATTTTGCGTGGACAGAAGGGACGCCCCTTGGCCATACAATCAGTGGCCGAACGGATGATTGACCCTGCCAGCAACATCTCCCGCATCGTGGACAAGCTCGTCGATAAAAAATGGGTCCAACGTACCCCTTGCAAAAACGACAGACGGAGAGCCGACGTGAGCATTCTTCCACTGGGACAAACGCTGTTGCAAGGCCTCGATGAACCGATGAATCGGCTCTTCGCAGGCAGCATGGCCAATCTTGACGACAAAGCAGTCCTCACATTGAACGCGCACCTCGAAAAGGTGTTAGACAACACAGACGACCTATTGAATCAGTTTTAACTCAAACCATAAATCCACAATAAATGAAAGCCATGTTTTTTTCTGGAGCTCTGCTCCTCTCCTCCTTCTTGTCATTCGCCGGAGGCGAAACCGATGAGCCCAGCCGTTACCCCGTCGATGTCACCACAAGTTCTGTGACTTGGGTCGGCACGAAAGTCACCGGAAGCCACAACGGTGACATTCAAATCAACAATGGCATGCTCACCATTGAAGACGGCATGATCAGCGCAGCCACAGTCATCATTGACATGGGCACCATCAATACACTCGATTTGCAAGCTGGCGGCGGCAAGGAAAGTTTGGACGGACACCTCATGAGCGATGATTTCTTCGGCGTGGAACAGTTCCCAACGGCACAATTCGAATTGACCCAGTTGAATCCACTTCGCGGTGGAGAAAATGGAGCCAACTTCTCCGCTCAGGGTAAGGTCACCATCAAGGGGCGTTCCGAAAACGTGAGCTTCCCTGTAACCGTGGAAATGTCTTCTGAAGGCGCCCGCATCAGCGGGGACATCACATTGGATCGCTCCAAGTTCGACGTGCAGTTCCGAAGCCAGAGTTTCTTCGACGCCAAAGCACTCGGAGACAAACTCATTTACGATGAGTTCACCATTGGATTTGAATTGGTGGCTGGAAAGTAACCCTTCATCCATCCAAAAAAGCCTCCGCTGCATCTGCAACGGGGGCTTTTTCATGTCCTCATGCCACTCAATGCAAAATGAGACGAACGTCCAATCCCCACCAACTGCCGTCCATAACCCGCTGCAACATCTCTCTTGTGTCTGCATCCGATTGACCCACATTCCAACGTGCCACCAAATCTCCTTGAAACAGGGGCTGAATCAACGGACGAAGCACCCCTCCCACATGGAGGTCCATGTCTGTTCCCTCTCTGATGATCCCCAATTCCAAACCCATGCCCATTCTGTTCCAACCATAACGCAGCGAAGCATGCTCAACAGCCAGCACATTGCCCGAATCTGTTATGCTTGACGCGGCAAAGGCATTGGTGGGTAAAATCTCCAACACCAGTCCCCCTCCTGCCCCCAACCTCCAGCCTGGACCCAATCTAACCTCAGTCCGGTACAGAATGGGAAACGAGTAAGACGCCACAATCCAGTCGACTTCGGTCGACAGGACAGGCGCCGAAGCCAATTCTGGCATCCAGTCGCATTCGAGTCTCCAAATGCGGCGCGTCTGTTCCAGTCCAAAAGCCAATTGCCCTGCCTCTCCCAATCTTCTTCGTATCGACACCCCAAAACTCCGGGTGGCCTGAAAACCCCACCGGCTAAACAGTGGCCCGTTTGTGGATTGCATGGCCTGTCCACGCCAACCTGCTCCTTCCCCCACATCGGGTCTACCAAGCCCAACAGAAGTCAGAACACGCACGTCCAATGACCAATCCGGAAGCCCTTGTGCGCTCAACGTCCCCCAACACAGGAAAAGCACAGCACCCATTGCCATTGCACTGAGAAAGCATGACCGAATTGACTGTAGACTATTCGACATGACAAGGGGTTTGACTCATGACAATGAAACCGTTGCGGTCCAGTCGACGTTGCTTTGGTCCAGTTGCCATTATGATTGCAACCACCCCATTAAACCCAACAACACCATGCCCGCTGTCAACAACAACATCGCCCAGCGAAGGCCTGTGTGGGCAATAAACGGCCCTCTGTGACGGCCATGCAACAAGTGATTGATGCGAAGCGCCGACTTGAATGCCTGACGGTGTATGCCAAATTGGGCGACCGGTTCAGCGTCATTCTCCTTTGAATCAGCCGGGGCGCGCTCAAACTCAATCCCTGCCTCCAACAAATCCCGTTCGAACTCTGCCGCCATTTCCACATTCCTAAATTCAAAAACGTGATAGCGATTGTCCGCCGGGTGTGTGTACCAATTCGTCAATCGCATGGTCACGTATTGGTCCAACGGGTCACATATTCAAGCGGCTTGCGGTGGCCTTTCGACGGCCAATCCCCCTCTGGATATCCCAAATAAAAGAGCCCCATTCCCAAAACATCATCCTCAAAACCCAAGGTCGACTTGGCTTTGGGATGAGCCAAAAACTTCGGGGTCGACCAAAAGCCGCCGATTCCATGTGCAGTGCACATCAAATGCATATTCTGAACACCCGCAGCCAAAGCCGCCTGATCTTCCCAAAGCGGAAATCTCCCTCCAGCATCATGCGCCAACCCAAGGGCCACGACTGCATTGCACCGCTCTCCCCTCATTTTGATCTTTTCCGCCTTTGACGCCATGGCCGCCTCTCCGGCAAACAAACTGTAAGCCTCAGACAAATGAGCCATGAGTTGGGTCGCCCCTTCGTCCATGAACACATGAAACCTCCAAGGCTGCGTTAGCCCATGATTGGGCGCCCATGTTGCATGGTGAAGGACTTGCTCTACAATTTCTCGGTGAACCTTTCTTCCCGAAAACCGCTCTGGAGAAATGCTCCTTCGGTCCAAGATCAAGGCACTCGTATCGCTTATGCTGTGTCTCATTGCGGGTTCAATCCAAAGCGTCGTAATTCAACTGATCCAAGAGGTATACCATCGACGTCAATGCCGCTGCACCCAGCTTCAATTCACGTGGATGTACATTTTCAAACACGTCTTTGTCGCTGTGATGGTAATCAAAATAACGCTGAGAATTCGGACGAAGCCCCACCATCAGTGGACGCTTTCCTGCAGGCATTTCCTTTTTGAGTGGGCCGATGTCAACCCCTGCACCACCCCTGCGCAAATCCCCCATCCCATAGCCGCCAAGTGATTCACGCCAAGCGCGAACAGCTTCCGTTCCTGAATCGGTTGCGTCTATAGACCATCCTCTTGGCGCATCGCCGCCCGCGTCGCTCTCCACAGCCGCAACGTGCCATTCTTTGCGCTCTCTCGCACGCTGAGCATATGTTTTCCCCCCGTTGTTTCCGTTCTCTTCATTGATGAACAGGACCACCCGAAGGGTGTGACGGGGCTGATAACCAATGGCCTTTAACGCGCGCAACACTTCTATGCTGTGCACGATTCCCGCACCATCGTCATGGGCCCCCTCCCCAATGTCCCAACTGTCCAAATGTCCCCCCACAACGATGTAACGGTCGGGGAATTCGCTCCCAGTCCATTCCGCAATCACATTGGCTTGGGCCATGTCATCGTGCAAAACACAACCCATTTCCAAACCTATTCGCACGTTCCGTCCCTCATTGATCCATGCGGCAATTCTTCTCGAGTCCACAGTGCTCAGCGCCGCTGATGGAACCTGTCTTACATCCTCCTCATAGCGCATGCCTCCCGTGTGAGGAAAGGTGTCCAAGGCATGGGTCAGTGACCTCACAAGAGCCGCAATCCCTCCGTGTTCAGCAGACTTTACTGCCCCCTTAGACCGTTGTTCATATGCTCCACCGTAAGCCCCCCCTGCATTGATCATGAGGGGATCCATTGGGCGGTTAAAAAACGCCATGCGGCCATTCAACCCGTTTGGGCCCAAGGTGTCAATTCCTTCGAAATCTGAGAATACCGACACCTCAGCTTCCATGATGCCCGCTGTTCCCACACTTCCACCCAAAGCGCGAATCCGAATCGGCTCTGGCTCTCCACCATCCAAACGAATCCAAGCCCGTTCAACTTCACCTCTCTCCCAATGTGGGACCACCACCGTTTGCATTCTCACGTCTCCTCCCGCTTCTCGAAGGGTTTTCGCTCCCCAAACAATCGCATCATCTGCTTCTGGAGAACCACTTAAGCGAGCGCCAATGTCTTTACACAGAACGCGCAAATCCTCCACACATCGTCCCTGACCGAGAATGTGATCGTGAATCTCTGAAACCATGGCGCTGTCCTCTGGGGACCACCCTGAGTCCAAATGAATGTTGTCTTGAGCCAATGCACCCAAAGTTTGCGCGCAGAGCCACAGGACAACTGCCAACGCATATACCTCTGTCTTCATTTTCATGACATCCAACTTCCATTGTTCACGTCTACACCTTGGCCGGTCATTCCCTTCTGATTCTCAGAAATCATCCACATCACAGCGTCTGCCATGTCTTCCGGTGCACTCATCCGCCCTGTTGGTAAAACCGCACATTGTTGCGCATGACATTCATCGTAGGTCAACCCTTGAGCATCTGCCATCCTTTGAATGCTCTCACGTGCCATTTCCGTCTCCACCCATCCTGGACAAAGGGCATTGATTAAGATTCCATCCCTTCCCCACTCAGCGGCAAGACTTCGAACCAAACCCAAAACCGCAGTTTTAGATGTCACATAAGCCGATTGATTCGGCACACCAAACCGCGCCAAGACACTGCTTGTTGCCACGGCATGCGTCCTTTCCTGACCACAGGACATGAGATATGGTTTTACACTCATTCAACGTCACATAGACACCGGTCACATTCACACGTAAAATTTCATTCCAACGATCCTCTCCAGCATCTTCTGCATACTCATTGCTCCCACCAATGCCCGCATTGGCAAAAACAGCAACCAATGGACTGTCGCAAAACCCTGGTTCTCCCAACACCTGGCGCAAACCCAACCTGAACGCATGTCGATCCGCAACATCACAAGGAAGCACCGAATGCGCACCTTCCTTCAAGAGAGCCAATGTCTGGTTCAGCGGGCCCTTTCGCCTGCCTACTAAGACCACATCATATCCATCCTCAGCCGCCCGAACCGCTGTGGCTCTGCCAATTCCAGATCCAGCACCTGTAATTAAGAGTGTCTTGCCCATGCTGCGAAGATGAGGCATCTATAAAAAAAGAAAGGCCCGACTTGCGTCGGGCCTTTCCAATTCTTTGAAGAACAATGTTCTCAGATCAACTTACTCTGCACAAACAGTACCGAAGGCACCGAGGAAGAGAAGAAGGTCAGCTGTGGTTGTTCCACCGTCGCCATTCAAGTCCGTAGGACATGGGTTGGCGATGTCGAACAAGCAAGAACCATCATCATTCGTAGCCAGTTCGCTGTAGTTCGAAGCATCCGCATATGTGCAACCCATCACGTAGTCGGAGAAGTCACACAAGTCGTTGTTCACCACGTCCACAGTTTCTGGAGAAACATAGTTAGGAGAGAATGGCAATCCACATCCTTCTGTACAAGCAGCACCAAGACCCACAGAGAAAGTACCAGGACCTCCACTTGTTGTATTGAATGCCGCTCCAGTAATGGTCCATGACACCTCACCTGGGAATGAACCATCCGTTACAATGAGTGTGTAACATCCAGCTTCTGGAACACACACACCATCCGTATCGAAGTCACCCCCATTTTCTGCTGAGGTCAAGTCTCCTGAGGCAACGAGGTCACCCGCTGCATCATAGAAGCTGTATGTCGCTCCGTTCCATCCGTCACCGAAGCTATCGAACATATTGAACTCAATGTTTGCGCCGTAGCAGCAAGATCCATCGTCAACGGATGCAAATGGGTTGTAGTTCACAGCGTCTGAGTCTGTACAGCCCAAGCAACCGAAGTCACAGAGCGTATTGTCAGCGAAGTCAACTGGACCATTGAAGTTGCATGCTGTTGTGTCCGCACATCCTGTAGAAGGTGCAGGTGCACAAGTGATCGCAAGCGCAATGAAGTAGTCAGAACCTGTAGCGCAACTCACTGAAGCGTCAGAGGTAAAGCTTACTGTTACGGAGTCAACACCAATCACGATGCCATCGTCTGCATCAACATCACTGTTGTAGAGGTTCGCACCCGTAGCAGCATCGTCGATGACCAACTCATCCCAGCCCTGCTCAATTGCTGTGCCAGCCAAGTCCACAACGATGTTTCCACTGTTGGGGTTCACCAAAGTGAAGCTCCAGCTCTCGTTCACATCGTAGCAGTATTCCCAAGTCTCTGTCTCACAATCCAAGCAGCTTGTGAAGTCACAAGGATCATTGACATCGTCAACGTTCGCATCAACATTGTAGTTGCATGCCAAGTCATCTTGACATCCGTAAACCACGGGCTCACAAGAAACGCTCAAGTCAAATGGACCGCCCAATGAACCAGAACCAGCAGCCACCAAGATGGCATAGCTCTCTGCACTGTCGTCTGAAATGAACTGGAAGCTCTCACCATTGTCGCAAGACTCGCCGCTGATATAATCGTTGTCACCTTCTGCCCAGCAAAGCAAGCTAGAACAGAGACCTGTTCCACCGAAGATGGAGAAGCTTTGCTCAATTGTAGCGCCTGCAGGAAGGTTGAATGGACTGGCCTCCAATGTGATTGTTGTGCTGGCGAAGTCACCAAAGGTGCCTCCAGTAGCCAATTCACCATCAGGACCTGACAACGTAAAGTTGCCGTCTCCATAGGTGCAGCACATGCCGTCACCGAAGCTGTCATACATAGTGAAGGTGTAGGTTCCTGGTGGCACGCAAGTGCTCAAGGAGTTTGGACCTGCAACCACGTCACCAGACCAGACAACATTGCCGGCTGCATCAGCCAAATCAAAGCTGTTCTCACCTGGGTAAGCATCAGGGTTAATCTGCAAGTCCAGACATACTGAAGGGTCAGTAGAACATCCACCGAAACACAAATCAGAGGTCGCACCCAAAGAAGAGATCACGTTGGCCGTGATTCCGTCCAATGCGCTGCCCTCGTTCGTGAAGTAGACTGTGTAATCACCACCAGACAATCCGTAGTAGTAATCATTGAACAAGGTTGGGAACAAGGTGCCTGCAGGAATGCTCGCAACGGTATCGCCGTTGAAGACAATCACAGCACTGATGTTCTCAAAGTTGTCTGTGTTCAAGCTGTTGACTTCGAGTGTCGCATCTGGAGCGTCCACTTCTTGGAACACCTGGAACACAGTGTTCACCAATGAACCACAAGTGCTCACCGTGATCAACTGCTCTTGAGAACCATTGGCCAAAGTGTACCAGACACCTGAACCACTTCCACCACATGCGTTGTCACCTCCGACAGAAGTAGCACCACCGGTGTTTCCAGAAAGGGTCTCGCCACAAGCAACAGCAAT
>CASICO010000003.1 GCA_949373165.1 uncultured Flavobacteriales bacterium
GCCCCCGACGCCATCGGGTCCGAGAAACGCAGCCAAGCCTTTCCCCAAGGTGGCGGTGTCAATCCACTCCAAGGGAGACTTTCCCTCAGGGACAAGCATGGGGATGATGTCCGAACCCCACGTGCGCAGCTCCTTGGCAATGCTGTCAAAATCTAAATTGGAGACCACATTGGCTTCCGCTGCGACCAAGGGGGCAAATAAGCTCAACAGGAGGGAAAATCCGGCGAACATGAGGACCAAGGTCAGGGCGGCTCCAAATGTGGACCCAATGGGCCTTCCAGCGATGTGAATTCGGTCAGCCAGTCCCACAAGCGGTCGGCCGATGAAGCTGAGCGCAATGGAGATGATCAGGTATGCCGTCAGGTCTGAAAATTGAACCAGCGCGGCCAACAAGAGCAAAAGTCCAAGGGTTCCAGCAATTCGGCGTACGGTCCAGAATTCGGCTTCAAATGGGCGCATGCCCATCAGGTCGGTTTTCGTCTTTTCAGATTTCGACATGTGGCCAAATTAGGGACGAAGGCTTTGATGGTGGCCTGTGAGTCGTCCTTGACCAGAATCCAAATCTTCCCAGTGTTGAAGTGTCAATTGGATTTGGGCGATATCAGCAGTGGCCATGGGAACATACTCTCCTGTGAGGACCGAGATTAAGTCGCCAATTCCGGGATTGTGGCCCACCAGCCAAAGGCGCTGAACATCAGGCGGGGTCATTCGAATGAGGTCCATCAAGGTGGTGGATTCAGCCAGGTAAGCACCGGAGGAGCTGTCCATTAAAGGAGAGCGGGAGCGGGTCGCCAAGGCCCACGTCGAGGTGAGGATTGTCGCAGTCTGAACTGTGCGTTTGGCATCGCTCACGAGAAGGCGGTCTCCTGTTTTGGTCGGAAAGAGGTGCGCTTGATGTTGAGTTTGAGTTTTCCCGTATTTGGACAAGGCTCGACTGTGGTCAGTCTCTGCGTCAAAAACAGATTCGGCTTGACCGTGCCGCATGAGCATCAGTTGCAACATTTTTTTGAGGTAAGTCTAAAGAAGAGATCAAGCTACTTCATTTAAATTTTTAGTCATGTCTAAAAATTAAAATAGTGAAGCCTAATTTTGAGCCATGCCGACCATGTCCGTGGAGAATTACCTCAAAGCCATCCTGTCTTTACATGAAGAGGGGAAGGTTCAGGTGAGTACCACTGAATTGGCCAAGCGTGTGGAGTCCACTCCCGCAAGTACATCGGCGATGTTGAGGAAGTTGGGTGAGCGTGGGTGGGTAGAGCACAAACGCTACCATGGCGTTCGTCTCACAAAGTCGGGACATGGAATTGCCATGAACATCCTGAGGCGACACAGATTGTGGGAGTGTTTTCTTGTCGAGCATTTGGGGTTTGACTGGGATCAAGTCCATGACATTGCAGAGGAACTGGAACACGTGGACAGCAAAGAGCTGGCGAATAGGTTGGATGCGTTCTTGGGTTTTCCCAAGCTGGACCCTCACGGGGATGCCATTCCAGGGCCAAATGGCCGCTTTCGTTCGGTTGCAGCCCGAACCTTGCTTTTGGATGCGCCGCGCGATTTGGAGTTGATTGTTGTGGGGGTTGTGGATGGACGTGATGCATTTCTGCGTCATTTAGGGGTCTTGGGCATGTCTCTGGGAACTCGATTAACCATTCGCAAGCGCCATGCCTTTGACGGCAGCTTGGAGATTCAGTTTAACGACGACGACGACATGCAAATGGTGTCCCCTTCAGTCTGTTCCCGTTTGTGGGTGGACCAGAACAACCCGGAGCCCATCATTGAGTTTCCCCACCCGGACGACACGGATGAAAAGCGGAAGGTGTAAACAGAATGGAAGCAATTGAGTCCTTCTTTATTGAAATCGGTCCCGTTTTGGCGGCACTTCTGGCCACCACGTTCACTTGGTTGTTGACCGCGGCAGGAGCATCATTGGTCTTCTTCTTCAAGGAGTTGCACAGACGTGTTTTGGACGGCATGCTGGGCTTTACTGGTGGAGTCATGGTGGCTGCGAGCTGTTTTGGGCTCCTGATTCCTGCGATAGACATGACGGGAGAGGAAGGGCTTGCAGGGGTCATGCCTGCGGCGATTGGTTTTGTCGTCGGGGCTTTGTTCCTCTATGCATTGGACAAGCTCACGCCGCACCTGCACATCAATTTTGACAGAAGTGAGGCAGAGGGGCCGGAAACAGATTGGCACCGTACAACGCTTCTGGTCATGGCCATTACGTTGCACAACATCCCCGAAGGATTGGCGGTTGGGGTCATGTTTGGTGGGGCGGCTGCAGGCATTGACGGAGCCACAATTGGAGGGGCAATAGCATTGGCTTTGGGCATCGGGATTCAGAACTTTCCGGAAGGCATCGCCGTGAGCATGCCGTTACGCCGACAAGGCGTTTCGAGAGGTCGCTCATTTTGGTTTGGACAACTCAGTGCCATCGTGGAGCCGATCGCGGGTGTGGTGGGCGCCATCGCTGTCTTGACCATTGAGCCGCTTCTTCCTTATGCGCTTGCCTTTGCGGCGGGAGCCATGATTTACGTGGTGGTGGAGGAAGTCATCCCAGAAACACAGCGAGACAAATACACGGACATTGCCACCTTGGGCTTTGTCTTGGGCTTTGTCTTAATGATGGTCATGGACGTGGTGTTGGGCTGACCATGCCCCCTTGGCTGAGCGGAGTTTTAGCCTTTGGAAGACAGGAGGTCCAAGACGTCTAGGCCCATAAATTGTCCAGAACTCATGAGCAAGAACACCGTGTTTGGGCCTTGCGCTGAGGTGAGTGCTTCCCCGATCTCTTCGGCTGAAGTGGCCACCTTCACCGCCTTGTTTTTGAACGCGTCTTGCACAATGTCAATGGAGAGCGGAGGCAGTTGTTTGTGTGCCAAAACATCTGGCGAAAAGCACACCCACGCTTCGTCAGCGGCATCCAAAGCCCCGGCATAGGTGGGGAGAAAGTTGGGGTTTAGGCTACTGAAGGTGTGGAGTTCAAGTACGGCGATCAGCTTTCTGTCGTGAAATTGAGTACGAACCGATTGGGTGGTGGCGCTCACCTTGGATGGAGCGTGCGCGAAATCTCGAAAGACGGTGGAATCTCCATCGGGGTATGGGATGTCCAATTTGCGCTCCAATCGTCCTGCGGCGCCGGTGAAATCTTGGACTGCGTTTAAGAAATCGGAAGGGGGAACGCCCCATTTTTCAGCCAGGGCCATTGCGCCTGCCAGATTCAAGGCATTGTGCGGCCCCACCAATTCCAAGGAGGTAATCCCTTCAGGGGTGTGCACGCGAAGACGTCCGTCAGTGATGTCGAATTCAGGAGTTCGGTAAGGGATCCACTCTAGGTCGGGACGTTCTGGTCGAACAGCATCGATGGTCCGCTTTAGCTCCTGATCTTCCGCACACCAAACGACCGTTCCTCCAAGGGCCATGCGCCTGAGGTATTCTGTGAATTGCGCCCTGTATACCTCTGGGGTGGGAAACACATTGATGTGGTCCCAAGCGACTCCGGTGAGGATGGTCAAGTGGGGTTGGTACCAATGGAACTTAGGGGTGAGGTCGATGGGGGAGCTCAGGTACTCGTCTCCTTCGAGCAGCATGTCGGGTGCATCCGTGATTTGAACCATTCGGTCAAATCCGGTCAATTGCGCGCCCACCATGAAGTCTGGGGTTTTTCCCAATTTGTGCATCACGTGTAGAAGCATGGCTGTAATCGAGGTTTTCCCATGGCTGCCGCCCACCACGATTCGGCGTTTGTCTTTGGCCGCTTCAAACAGAAACTCGGGATAGCTGACCACATTCAAGCCCAATTGCTTGGCTCGGGCCAATTCCGGATTGTCAGGCCGCGCATGCATGCCCAAAATGAGGGTGTCCAATTTGTCGTGGATGCGTTCTGGAAACCACCCCATGGTTGGAGGCAAGAGTCCCGCATTTTGAAGACGGCTTTTGCTGGGGTCGTGAACGGCGTCGTCTGACCCTGTGACGTTGTGGCCAAGGTCGTGAAGGGCAAGCGCGAGGTTGTGCATGGCAGCACCGCCGATGGCAATGAAGTGGACGTTCATGAGGGATTTTCCGCGGGTAAAGAAGACTGGAAAGTCAGTGTAGATGCTGCCGCTGCGCATGGAATGGGGCCGAGAATGGCAGCCATGTACGTGCCGAATATGGGGATGGCCAATAACAGCGAGAAGACCATGCCAATGCCCGTCAAGTGTCCTTTTTGTTGCCATCCACGACGGATTGACCTTTTCCAATCCAACCCCTCCTGCTCAAAAACAACGTCGAAAACAGCTGCGCCGTAAAAATAAGACCCCACTGTCCAGCTCATGACGAAAAGAACCGGTGACAGCACAAGGGCGAGCGGGGGGGCAAAGACAGTGAGAAGCAGTCCGGAGACTGCCAATGCAAGGGTCAAGCTCATTTCCAGGACAAAGAGCACAAAGGCGGCTCTGAATCCGCGGAAGACATCATGCAAGAAGCCGGAAACGGAAAATGGGGTGGATTGTCCTGTCTCCTTTGTTCGAATCGCAGCGGAAAGAAGGCCCATAAATGGAGCAGTCATCGTCAAAAGGAGATATTTCATGATTTTGACCTTGATCCAAAATACAATGGCCATCACCCCCCAGTGGAGCAACCATTCCAAATGACTGACGCCCCATGAGAGTGCGTTGGACCAAAATTCAGGTGTCTCTGCAGAGCGGGTGTCGGAATCCAACCCGGCCAGGGCCAAAACCCAGTGGAGGGCGCTTTGAACGGCGGCATTGAGTCGTGTAGAAAACAGCCATCCAAGACACGACAACGAAACAATTGCACCGGGGCCGACAAGGTGGTAGGCACGAAGGTTTTCTCGCTTGAGATAGCCAAAGGAGCGAAGCCAGGCGCCCCACGCAGCAAAAAGTTGTTGGATCGCAGGGGAGGTCATGGAGCCAAGAAGAGCCATGAAGCCAATTTCGGGGCAGAGTGTTTAGGCTCGACCAAACGTTGCGCCAACTGCTGACAGGTTGTCGAAGAAAGCGGGGTAGCTTTTTTCTACGGCTTCGATGCCGATGATTTCGATGGGGGCGCCTGCCAAGCCTAAAACAGCGCCAGCCATGACCATGCGGTGGTCGCCTCGTGCATCAAAAGTGCAGGATTGAATGGGGCCAGGGTAAATGGTCATTTCGTCCTTCTCCTCACTGAGTTCCACCCGAATACCGGCTTTGCCGAACTCTTCCGCAATCGCCACGCCACGGTTGCTTTCTTTATGTTGCAGACGATGCAGCCCCTTCAGTGTGGTTGGCTTTTTGCAGAACGCCGCATAGCAAGCCAATGGCGGGAAAAGGTCTGGGCAATGGGTGGCGTCAAAATTGAAGCCCTTTCGTCGGCCCCTGTCCACCCGAATTCCAGAATCGGTTCGCATCAATTTCGCCCCGCTGAGTAGCAAGGCGCCCGTCACGGCTTGATCCGCCTGAGTGGGTGAATTGCCGAGTCCGTCTATTTCGAGGTAAGGGTCGCCGGTGAGTGCGGCCAAAACCAAAAGAAAGGCGCCTGCACTCCAGTCTCCAGAGACAGTTTGGTCGAAGGGTTGATGCTGTTGATTGCCAGGAATCCGGAAAAGCCGGTGGTCCTCATGGGTCACTTGAATGCCCACCGAGGACAAGACGTCGAGCGTCATGTCAATGTATGGACGACTTTGAAGCCCATGAACGGTGATTGTGGAGTCCTTTTGGGCGCAGGGGAGCGCCATGAGCAATCCGGTAAGGAATTGACTGGACAAGGTTCCATCGAGCTCTAAGTCACCGCCCTGAAGAGGCCCTTCGAGGAGAATGGGGGCATGGCCTTGGGTCAATTCCACCTTCACGCCGATGCGGCCAAGGGCATCGGCCAGGGGCGTCATGGGGCGCTGCTGAAGGGTGCCTTCTGCCACCAAGGCGATGGGATGGCTCACCAACGCGGCAATGGGAGCGAACATGCGAATGCCGAGGCCGCTTTCTCCCAAGTTCAATTCTTGGCTGCGGGGTTTCAGTCCCCCCACCATGCGGATGGCCGTCTCCCCAACTTCGGCTTCTGCACCTAGACCAGCTGCAGCTGAAAGGGCCGCCCATGCATCGGAGGCATCCGAAGGGTTGCGGATCCAGCTTTCGCCATTGGCCAGCAACGCGGAGGCAATGAGCCGTTGCATGTGACTTTTGGATGCAGGGGCAGTGACCGTTCCCGACAACACAGAAGGGCGTGCAATCAGGTTCATGCTTTGCCGACCACGTAAAGTGTGGCAATCCCACCTGTCAAGGGGTGCAGTTCACATTCGGTGAACCCGCATTCCTCGAGAATTCCTTTCATGTCTTCTCCTTCGGGAAAAGCCTTGACTGACTCTGGGAGGTAGGTGTAGGCTGCGGCATCCTTGGAGAACCATTTTCCCAGGGTGGGCATGATGTAGCGGAAATAAAGCCAAAACAACTGTTTCATTGGGAACATTCGCGGCTTCGAGAATTCAAGGATGTAGCCTTGGCCACCCGAGCGAAGGGTCCGGTTCATTTCTTTGAGACCAGCGGGAAGGTTTTCGAAGTTTCGAACGCCAAAGGCCACTGTGAATGCGTCAAACCTGCCGTCCTCAAAGGGGAGTTGTTCGCCGTCGCCCAAAACAAGTTCCACGCGGCCATCTTGTTTGGCCTTGGTCACTTTGGTTCGACCAATGTCCAGCATGCCTGCCGAGATGTCCACGCCCACCACTTTTAAGTGAGGGGCTTTTTTTGCGGCTTCAATGGCGAAGTCTGCAGTGCCAGTCGCCACGTCCAGTACCTCTTTGGGGTCCTTTGAAAGGAGCATTCTGACGGCTTTCTTGCGCCAGAGTCTGTCGATTCCAAGGGAAAAAAAGTGATTCAGAAAGTCGTAGCGGTGAGCGATGTTGTCGAACATGCGTGCGACCTGCGCTTTTTTGGCGTCATTTCCGCCATATGGAGTGATTGGAGTTCCCATCGGGGTGCAAGTTCGGCATCAGCCGACCATCGTGTGCCCTTCGGGGTATTTGTAGTTCCTGCTCACGACTGAACGTGTAAAAGCGAAGGCTACAGTGAGGGTGCCCACCCGTCCAATGATCATGCTGGCAATCAAAATGCCCCTTCCAATAGGGCTGATTTGTCCAGTAATGCCCGTGCTGAGTCCCACTGTTCCGAGCGCACTGACTTGCTCGAACATCAGGTTTAAAAAACCGCGGTTCTCTTGCAGCAGGTGAGGTTCGCTCAAGGTGAGGGCAAACGTCCCCAATAGATTGAACAACAGAAAGAACATCAGGATTCCCCACGCCCGACTGCGCAAGGTTTTTCCGATGGTCCGACGGAAAAGATGGGGATGCTGTAAGCCGCGAATGGTGCCGATTAAGTCGGCGAAGACCACAGCAAAGGTGCTGGTCTTGATTCCGCCACCGGTCGAGGAGCTCGATGCGCCAATGAACATCAGGACCACCATCAAAAACAACATGGGTGTGCCGATGCTCCCAATGTCCACAGAGTTGAATCCGCTGGTTCGTGTGGCGCTTTGGAAAAAGGCAGTTGTGATTCTTCCAGTCCAGCTCATGTTTTCAATCGTTCCACCCGGTCCGCATTCGAGGAAGAGATAGGCGAGGGCGCCCAGTCCAACAAAGGCCAGGGAGAAGTACAATGCAATTTTGGTCGGAAAACCAATTTGACGCCAGGGGTTCTTCATGCGGTCACGAAGCGACTCTCTGGAAAACAGGTCGAAAATGGCCACCATGCCCAAGGCTCCAAAAAAGACGAGCAAGGTGACGGTCCAGTGCACAAGCCAAGCATTGGCGACCCGAACATCGGCAAGGCCTCCGGTGAACAGGGAGATCCCTGCATTGTTGAACGCGCTAATGGAGAGGAAAAAGCTATTGAATAGCTGGTCTCCGAAGCTCTCAAAGAGGCCGCTTGGCCAGAATAAGAAGAGGGCCAATGCACCTGCTGCTTCGATGGCCAGGCTCCAAAGAATGACCCTGCCAAGGGTACCCCGACTCCCGAGGATGCTGCCTCTATTGACGAAGTCTTCGATCACGTCATGCTGACGAACGCCCACGCCAAATCGCGCAAGCAAAGACAGCAATGAGCCGAAGGCGATGATGTTCAGTCCGCCCAATTTGATCATGAGCATGAGTACCACATGCCCCTTGTGTGTGAAAAAGGTCTCGGTGTTCTCAATCATGAGTCCCGTGACACATGTGGCGCTGGTGGAGGTGAACAAGGCGTCAGAAAAACGCATGCCTGCGCCATCAACTGTCATCTCCGGGAGCATGAGCAGACCGGTCCCGGCCAGGATCAAGAACAGAAAGGACAGGATAAAGAGCGTTGCAGGATGAAATCGAAACCTGGGCAAGGTCCTTGCGCGTTCCGAGAGCTCCAAAAACACAATCACCAAGAAATAGGCTTGAACCAGCCAGACTGTCCAATCCTCAACGGATTCGATGCCCAAGGGATCTAGGGTACGACCGAGGAAAACTTGACCGGTGATCAAATCGCTGATTCCTTCCAGAATCAGAATCGCCATCAGCACGGCTTCCAATTTGTTGCTCCGCAGAAATTGGAGGGGGTGAAAGTCAAACAGCCACTTCAAGAAAAAATGAAGGACATAAAACCCAAAGCTCAGCTTGATGACCCCAATGAGGTTGTGTGCAATGTCGGAGTCGAGGGGGAACCCGTAATGGGCAATCAGGCAAGCAAAAGCCGACAGGGAGACGACCACATTGAGGACCTTGAGCGTGGAAAGTGCGCGTTCTCGAATGGGGTGAAGCCCCACGTTGACGCGTTCCCTGAGCTCATCTAAGGTCATGAGAAGGGCAGCCTTTGAATTTCACGACGCAGGGAGTCGGCGTCAATGGGAACCACGCCGGGTGTTTCGCAAACGAGCCCACCTGCAAGGTTGGCCACAGCGGCCAGAGCGGAGTAAGGGACGCCAGCGGCAAGGAGGACTGTGGCCACGGCGATGACCGTGTCTCCCGCGCCTGAAACATCTAGGATTTCCCTAGGGTGAGCAGGGTGTTGTGCGTCTTGACCGGAATGACGAACGCGCACTCCGTGCTCGCTTAAAGTGAGCAGAATCGAGTCGGGATGAAGGTCGTTTTCCAACTGCTTCAGTCCGGACTCGATGCCCGACATGCGCGCTTCGTGGTCATCGGATTCCCATTGAAGCCCGAGGCCTTCTTTGAGTTCCTTGAGATTCGGTTTGAACAAAGCCACCCCTTTGTAAAGTTGAAAGTGCCTGAATTTCGGGTCTACACTCACGGGAATGCCTTTGGATTTCGCTTCTGCTAAGATGCCCGAGATGACCGCTGGAGACAGGGCGCCTTTGTCGTAGTCCTCTAGAAGGATGGCTTGGTGCGTTTGCTGGCTCAGGATCACCTTGATGGCGTTGAGCAGACGCTCGGATTCGGGGTCTTCGAGGTCGGTGTCCACTTCTTCGTCTACCCGGATGAGGTGCTGACCTCCGCTCATGACCCGGGTCTTGAGGGTGGTCGGTCGGTTTTCCAGAACAACGATGCCAGCCGTGTCCATGCCGGCGTCCTCCAAGTCTACCTTGAGGTGCTTTCCCGCATCGTCATGTCCAACGATGCCAGCAAGGGTAACATGGCACCCCAGCCCGCGAAGGTTCAAGGCGACATTGGCTGCGCCGCCCGGACGCCGTTCTCGGGTGGTGGCCCGAAGGATGGGTACGGGGGCTTCTGGACTAATGCGCTCAACGCCCCCCAATAAATATTGGTCCACCATCAAGTCTCCCACGACCAAAACACGCATCTGTGGGGCTTGGTCGAGGGCGGCGATTGTGCCATCCCTGTCTTGTGCAGTCCAAGAAGAGGAGGTGGGATTGTTGGCGTTCATTCTGTCAAGTCCGCGATGGCATTTCCGATTCGACGAATGGCTTCGTTCAATTGCGCTTCAGAAGCCGCGTAACTGATGCGCATGCAATTGGGGGAGCCAAAAGCATCCCCGCCCACAGTGGCCACGTCGGCAGCCTCGAGCAGGTAAAGTGCGAGATCTTGGCCACTGTTCAGGGTTCCGCCCGCGTGTTTTTTGCCAAAGAGCGCGGAGACGTCTGGAAAAATGTAGAAAGCACCTTGTGGGACATTCACTTCGATGCCATCGATGGCTGCGAGCCCAGCGACAACCAAATCGCGTCTCTTCAAAAAGGCAGCTTTCATGTCGGCAGACAGCGATCCGCCCCCTTGCATGGCCCTTTCTGTGGCTTTCTGAGAGATTCCACTGGCTCCGCTGGTGAATTGGCCTTGCAGTTTGGTGCAAGCTGCAGCGATCCAGTCGGGAGCAGCGATGTAGCCGATTCTCCATCCCGTCATGGCGAATCCTTTGGACACACCGTTCACCGTGACTGTGCGCGCCATCATGCCAGGTTGAGTGGCCAGGCTCGCGTGGGCTTCGGTAAAGTTGATGTATTCATAAATCTCGTCCGAGATGGCGATGGCCTTGGGGTGTTCGCGAAGGACTTCGGCCAGTGCAGCCATTTCTTCTTGTGTGTAGACGCTACCCGAAGGATTGTTTGGTGAATTCACCATCACAATTCGTGTCTTTTCTGTCAGGGCATTGCGCAACTGACTGGCGGTCATTTTAAAGTCTTGTTCAATTCCTGTCTCCACGGCCACGACTTTTCCGCCAGCCAGGTTGGTCATGTCTGCATAGCTGACCCAATATGGAGTGGGCAAAATGACCTCGTCTCCGGGATCGACCAAACTGAGAACCACATTCATTAGGCTTTGCTTGGCGCCTGTTGAAATCACGATTTGATGGGGCCCATAGGCCAAGCCGTTGTCGCGGTTGAGTTTGTCACAAATGGCCTGTCGAACATCTGCGTAGCCCGGAACCGGTGGGTAATGGGTGTAGTTTTCCTCGATGGCTTTGATGCCAGCGGCTTTGATGGCCTGAGGGGTGTCAAAATCGGGCTCCCCTAAAGAAAGACTGATGATGTCCCGGCCTGCCGCTTTGAGTTCGCGGGCTTTTCGGCTCATGGCAATGGTGGCGGATTCGCTCAACCTGCCGAGCAATTGGGACGTCTGAGATTCCATGTTCAATTCGATTCAAGTGCAAAATTACACTCCCCGTGCGGCCTTCTCCTGAAAGAAGAGCATCAACGATGCACCGGCCCATGTCAGAAAGCCATTGACAGGCAAAAGGGCGAAGCCGAAGCTGAAGCCGTAACGCTGTGTCCATTGTTCCAATGCCCAGCCAGTGAGGGGCGCCAAAATGGCCAAAATGGGAATCCACCGGTCTCCTTCTGGGTGAATGGGCTCCCGGCGAAGGAGGGCAAAAGCGAAAAGCCCGAGCAGGGGACCGTATGTGTAACTCGCCATTTTAAACAGCGCCGCAATCACCGAAGTGTCGTTCACCGCATGAAAAATGAGGATCAGCGCGCCGACCACAACCGAAACCAAGAGGTGCATTTTCTGGCGGCGTTGGATGGCGTCGGGGTGACTTTGGTCTTCCGACATGCCCAAAAAGTCCACACAAACCGATGTGGTCAGGGCTGTCAGGGCCGAGTCGGCGCTGGACAGTGCTGCGGCCATCAACCCCAGCAAAAAGAGAACGGGAAGCGCCCAACCCATGCTGCCTTCGAGGGCGACCGTGGCAAAGAGCAGGTCTGCACGTTCAACGGCAATGCCCGTGGCTGAAGTGTGCATGAGAAGAAGAGCGCCTAGGCCAAGAAACAAAAGGTTGACAAAGACCAAAACCACGGAGAAACTGCCCATGTTCAGTTGGGCTTCCTTGAGGTTTCTACAGCTCAAGTTTTTTTGCATCATGTCTTGATCTAAGCCAGTCATGCAGAGCGCAATAAAGGCACCTGATACAACTTGTTTCAAGCTGTGATTTGCAGCGCCCCAGTCGTCAAAAAACCACCATTGAGCATGACCTGAATCGGCGATGGCTTTCGGGACTTCCCAGATTGAAAGCCCGAGGTTTTGAGCAATGAGCACAAATGCAGTTCCAGCAGCCAGCAGCATGCAAGCTGTTTGCAGTGTGTCGGTCCAAACGACAGTGGCGATTCCACCGCGTCTTGTGTAGGCCCAAATGATGAGAAGCAGGGATGCCACGAGCACGGTAAGGCGAATCCAGGAGGCAAATCCAGAGGATGGCGGAAACACGGTTTCGTTCAAAACTAAAACCACCAAATACAGTCTGAAAGCAGCGCCAATGCTGCGGGAAAGGAGGAAAAAACCGGCCCCAGTGAGGTAGGCCTTGGGCCCAATGCGATCGCCCAAAAATCGGTAGATGCTGGTGAGTTTAAGTCGGTAGTACAAGGGGAGCAGTACCACCATGATGACAGCATAGCCCAACAAATAGCCGAGGACCATGGGCATGTAGCCGAACTGCTGAGTCCCAACCCATCCTGGAACCGATAAAAAGGTGACGCCACTGAGCGAAGTGCCCACCATGCCAAAGGCCACAGCCCACCAAGGGCTTCGTCGACCTCCGAGCGAGAAGTCCGCCATGCTTCCGCGTTTTCCGGTCTTTTTGCCCAAAAGAAGCAGAAGGGCCAAATAGCCCAAGACGGCCATGAAGGCCAAGAGTGGGGAATCCATGGTGGCAAGCTACGTCGCCGCGTAACTTTGGCACGTGGAGATGCCATCACGACTTATTGACCGCGCTGTAGATCAGATCGCGGGATTGCCTGGAGTAGGCAGGCGAACAGCTTTGCGGCTTGCCCTTCATTTGCTCGGAAGAAATGAGGAGGACGTCAGGCGGTTTACTGAGGCCATTCAGGACATGCGCGAAGGTGTGAAAGCTTGTAATGTCTGCGGAAATTTGGGCGAGGAGGACACCTGTACCATTTGCCAGGATGTGCGAAGGGATCCAGCTCGAATTGCTGTTGTAGAGGATTTGAGAGACCTACTTGCCATTGAGGGGACCGGCCATTTCAAAGGCAGATACCATGTATTGGGCGGGGTAATCAGCCCCATGGATGGTGTGGGTCCAGCTGACTTGAGGGTAGACGGCCTGTTGGTCCGGGCACAATCCGAAACGTGCGAGGAAATCATCTTTGCGCTTCCAACAACAATGGAGGGGGACACCACTGCTTTTTATTTGGACAAGCGACTCCGAGATACTGGAGTGAAAATCACCACGTTGGCTAGAGGGGTTGCAGTAGGAGATGAACTTCAGTATGCCGACGAACTCACCTTGATTCGCTCACTTCAGCAGCGTTTGCCATATTCCTCCTCTGGAGGATCATCTGCAGGGTCATGAAGCTGTCGGTGATCGTAGTGAGTTATAACGTGCGAGGCCACCTGGGCTTGTGTTTGGACGCGGCCTTAGCGGCCATGGACACCTTAGAACACTTCGAGAGCGAATTGATTGTTTTTGACAATGCAAGTTCCGATGGTACAGTAGATTGGGTTCGGTCCAATTATCCAGAAGTCCAGGTCATGGCTTCTTCAGAAAATTTGGGGTTTAGTGCTGGAAACAACGCCGCATTCGCCATTTCTAAAGGCGAGTACGTTCTGCTGTTGAATCCAGACACTGTGGTGGCAGAAGACACCTTTGCGTTGGTGCTCAATCACGCGGAACGTCATCCCACAGTGGGGGCCATTGGGGTGCCGATGTTCGATGGTTCTGGGAAATGGTTGCCTGAAAGCAAGCGCGGATTGCCCACCCCTTGGGCTTCATTCTGCAGATTAAGTGGCCTCTGGCGTCTGGCGCCCAGAAGCAATGCCCTCAACCGGTATTACTGGGGGGCAGTGCCATTCAACAAGACTTCGGAGATCGAGGTGCTCAGTGGAGCCTTCATGTGGATGAGGCGAAAAGCACTGGATCAAGTGGGTATGCTCGATGAAGCATTCTTTATGTATGGTGAAGATATCGACTTGAGCATTAGGATTATAGAAGGTGGTTGGTTGAACCATTACTTTAGTGATGCGCCCATCATTCACTTCAAAGGAGAAAGCACCAAGAAAGGCAGTTTGTCTTACGTCCGCATTTTCCACGATGCCATGCGCATCTTCAGTGAAAAGCACTTTGCAGGCACTCAGGCGATGGCGATGCGCGTGATGATTCGCTTGGGCATTCAATTGCGGGCCGTTTCAGCATTTGTGAATGGATGGGTTTCGCGACAATCCTTGACCATAATGGACATGTCGGGTGGTGCTTTCTGTGGATGGGTCTGGACAGGGGTTCATTCTCAAGTTTCAGGAATTGACCATCCTCTTTTGCCAATGGCCATGCTGTCTGTGATTGGCGCAGTGTCTGCGGGTTTGGCCAACAGATGGTTGGGCACGCATGATCGTCCATTGGTGAGGGTTAGGGCCATTTTGGCTGGAATGCTGTCGGCAGGGCTGGCCATGGCCCTTTATTCATTGTTGCCAGAGGATTTTCGGGTAAGCCGGGTTTCAGCATTGCTGATGTCCTTGACATTGTTGGGGCTTCCTTTGCTTTTTCGTGGGATTTTGGTGGGGTTGCTTCCAGGCCGATTTCAGTGGAGGAGACCGGGAGCATCTGTGGGTTTACTGGCCAGTGAATCCCGCCAAGATTCACTGCGAAAATGGGTAGAATCATCTTATGGTAGTTCTCTTACTGTAAGCATTTTAAATCCAAATGATTCGGGTGATTTAGAGGCGTCTTCTCGTCGAGATGAACTCGTGCTTTGTGATGCAGAACTTGGGGGAGGGAAGACCATTGAGCTGATTCGCTTGTCCCACGAGCTGGGGTTGGACATGAGGGTGGTGCCGCGAATGGACTGGTTGGCCCTAGGGGGAGCTAAGTCGGGAGCGATGCAGGGCATTCAACTTCCATGGGGAGCGGATGGTTTGGGGCGCATCGAACGAAAGCGAGCCAAAAGAAGAGTCGATTTATTGTGGTCATTTTGGATTTTGATAGTCGGTGGTGGCCGTGGCCGTTGCCGCGGCTCCTTTAGCCGGTCCAATGCAATCGAGGTGCTGTCCAACAAGAAAACGTGGCTTGGTTTTCATGGAGGATGGTTGGGCGAGGAGCGTCTACCACATCTCAAGGAGGGTGTGTTTTTTGTTGGAAGTGGCGAGAGGGCGAGGGCATCAGATGAAGCCAAACGACTGGACCTCAGATATGCATTTGACTTCGGTTGGATTCGCGATGTTGAATTGTTGATGACCTTAAGAATGGATTGAAGGATGAAGGCTGTGTGGCTGCTCTGACTCCCTACCTTTGCGGCAGTTCAAAGTCCCCTCCGGGCAATACATCCATGGAGATTCTTTTACCAAAAATGGGCGAGAGCGTGGCCGAAGCCACCATCATTAGATGGGCGGTTGAGGAAGGTCAACGCGTCTCTGCCGATGACCCCATCATTGAAATCGCCACCGATAAAGTGGACTCAGAAGTGCCTGCCCCAGAGGACGGCATTCTGGTCAAGCACTTGGTTGCAGAAGGTGATGTCGTTCAGGTGGGTCAGCCGATTGCCGAATTCACCATCGATGGTGAATCTTCTGTGGCCACTGCGCCCGCAGCGGCAGCAGCACCTTCTCCAAGTCCATCTCAAGAAGAACCGACTCTAGCCACGATCGAGGCGGTGGCTGCGCCATTGGCTCAGGCTGCCCTGGTTTCGGTTCCGGCCTCAAACGGGAAAGTAGCGCGGTCGAGTGGTGGTCGTTTTTACAGCCCACTGGTCAGGAGTATTGCGGAGAAGGAGGGCCTGAGTCAGGCAGAATTGGATGGGGTTTCTGGAACCGGCAAAGGTGGTCGAGTAACCAAACGCGATGTTTTGTCGTTGATGGAGAGCCGTTCGGCTTCTGTCTCTGCGTCGTCAAGCGTTGCGCCAACACCATTGGCGTCTGCCCCCAAGCCCAAACCAGCACATTCAGTGAGTGTGAACGGAGAGGATGAGATTGTGGAGATGGACCGCATGAGGAAGTTGATTGCGGATCACATGGTGCGCAGTGTGCAGACGAGTCCTCACGTGACCTCTTTCGTTGAGGCAGATGTCACCCGCATCGTGGATTGGAGAAATCACAACAAAAAAGAGTTTCAAGCAAAAACGGGTCAGAAGTTGACCTTCACTCCATTTTTCATTGAAGCGGTGGCCAAGGCCCTGCGTGAATTTCCTGGAGTGAATGCCTCTGTGGATGGAGACCGCATCATATTGAAGAAGGGGATTCACATTGGGTTGGCCGCGGCCACGCCTGAGGGCAACTTGATTGTGCCGGTGATTCGCCATGCGGATAGATATAACCTCAACGGTTTGGCCACCATCGTGAATGATTTGGCCAACCGAGCAAGGCAAGGGGCACTGAAACCCGATGAAGTCAGTGGAGGAACATACACGGTTTCGAACGTCGGTACGTTTGGCAATGTGTTTGGGACCCCCATCATCAACCAGCCTCAAGTTGGAATTTTGGCTTTGGGAGCCATCCGGAAAAAACCAGCAGTGGTGGAAACGGAAGAAGGAGATGTGATTGCGGTGCGTCAAATGATGTTTTTGTCGCACAGCTATGACCACCGGGTTGTAGATGGACAATTGGGTGGGAGTTTTGTCCGTCGTGTCGCGGATCACTTGGAGTCGTTTGACTCCAAACAGGCCGTGGTGTGAGGTTGTGACAAAATCAAGGACTTGTGTAGGACTTGGCGGTCAAATTTTTGAGCCCCGAGTTGACAGCATTACTCGCATTCCATCGCTACTTTGGGCCTGTTGATGTTGCGATCACCCTTTCTTTTTTGTGCACTGGCCTTGGGCTTGATCAGTTCGGCCCAGCTTGGTTTCGACCCGGTCCATCTTCAATGGGAGAATGTCCTGTCTATTGAGGCCGACAATTTTGTCGACGAGAATTTGCTCTCCACTTCAGAGGATTACACTGAAGTCAACCGTTTGATCATTGAAGAAAATTGGACAGAAGCTGAGGCCTTGCTTGCTCAGATGATGATTGGGGACAGTGACAATCGGAATTTCGCCTACAAAAGGGCCCTTTGTCTTTGGTCCATCAAAGGACGTTTGGAGGAAGCGGTGCCCATGGTCCACAAGGCCATCGAAGGAGCGTTGTCGAAGCGATACAATGCGTTTGATGTCAACGCGACTCTCCCGCCATTGGATGCATTGGATTTGGCTTTGGATGTCCTCCAGTTTTCAGGCCATTTCTCTGAAGCTCAGGCTGTCGCGATGACCATGATGGAACGTTTTCCGAAGCGGGACTTCAGGCATGTTCGTGCCAAACAAGCTGTCGATGATTGTGCGTTTGCCATGACATGCATGGAAAATCCGACGGCCATAATTGTGGAGGCAGAGGCAGCATTGAACAGTTCCAGTCAGGACATGGCACCCATTGTCGCTCCGGATGGCGATGCGGTTTACTTCACGTCTTATCGAGGCCAAGAAATGAGTGGGGCCAAGAAGCGGGGAAAAATATTTCGTGCGCTCAAGACAAGCAATGGTTGGGCTGCTCCTGAGGCTTTGGAATTGGAAAAGTCAAACCGAGACATGATTACGGTCGGGTGGATTGGAGACGAAGAAGCCCTGGTTGTTTATCAGAGTTCCCGCAAAGCGGGTTCACTTTGGACGCTGAACGAGAATAATGTTGGGGATTGGAACCTCGAAGAAAAGGTGGGGTTCCCTGTTGATTCTCGCCATTGGGAAACGTCTTTGTCTGAACGGTTTGATGGTCGAGAGCGAATTTTCGTCTCTGATCGACCAGGTGGTTTGGGGGGAAGAGACATCTACCGGTCGGTGCTTCTTCCGGACGGTGCTTGGTCTGAGCCTTTGAACTTGGGACGCAGAATCAATACGGAAGGAGAAGAAGAGAGTCCAGTGGTGAGTGCAGATGGCCGGACATTGGTGTTTGCTTCTAATGGACACCAAGGCATGGGTGGGTTTGACCTTTTTCGTTGCGTTCGGCTCGACAATGGAAGTTGGAGTGACCCGGAACACATGGGGTGGCCATTGAATACACCGGGTGACGAAGCCATGCTCAACTTTGATGTTTCTGGTCAAACGGGCTACGTTTCCAGTGCGCGAGCAGGCGGGGGGGACATGGACATCTACCGAGTCGAAATTCAGGAAAAGCCGAAAGAGGCTTTGGCTGTTTTCATTGGAGAAATCCCAAATTGGGCGATTGGTGATGTGCTTGAGGTGAAATCTGTGGATGATGGTCCATCCATTTTCCGTGTTTTTAGGGCCCGCTCCGAATCCGGAAGTTTTGTGGCAGCACTTCCTCCTTGCCGAGAATATCGCTTCAAATGGATGAGGAAGAACGAGACCTTGTCGACGATGCTTCATTTTGTCGACTGTGATGCAGCGTACGGCAATGGAAAGGAGGTGCAGAGATTGAAGCCGTTTGGGGTCAATGTCAATGTTCCAGTTGTGGAAGAAGCGGAACCGGCAAATGAAGGGGGTGCGGGAATGAAGAAAGAGAACCCCAAAGAAGCAGAGGAGATTGCAAACGGTGTGGGGAGTTTAGCGCCCGACGTTGCAGCGAGTCATTCATTCCAAGCGCCATCTGCGGAGTCGACAGAAGAATCAATGGCTGACTCTGAAGTGTCGGTGGCACAGGAGAACTCCGTATCCAGTGCCGCAATAAAGGCGTCAGTCGATCTGGGAATTGAAGCGAGGCCACTGACCATGATAGAGTTCGATGCGGTGTCGACTGTGGTGGAGTTCGGCTATGGCCGATACTTGACCGAATCAAGGTCGACAGAAGTGGAGACCATGGTTTCAGAGATCGCCTCGCGCCGCGCAGTGGGTGAAGTTCCAGTGCTTCAAATCGAAGGGTCGGCTTCGTTCGTTCCAGTCAAAAACAAACGGGCGTATGAATCCAACGAGGAGTTGGCTCGGATGAGGGCTGAAAAGGCAAGGGACGCCATGATCACGGCGATGTCTGCCAAAGGGCTTCAGATTGGGGTGGATTACCAAATTGTATTGGACTGGAAGGTGGCGGGTCCGGAATTCAAAGGCGATGCGGTCGCTGGCCAAGAAGTCTACAAGACCTACCAGTTTGCGAAATTCTCATTGGGAAGGCAACTTGTAGAGAAACGGGGCTGATTCCTTGCCATCTTCGCTTCATGGATGTGATCGATTTGAACCTCTCCCTGGAGCGTCCCCTTGTATTTTTTGACCTTGAAACCACGGGCACAGATGTGGCCAAGGATCGCATTGTGGAAATGGCGTTTGTGAAGGTCATGCCCGATGGTCAATGGCATGTTCGACCAGACAAGGGGCAAGGACAAACGCGGTTGTTGGTCAACCCCGAAATGCCCATCCCTGAAGGCTCTTCCGAAATTCATGGGATTTCGGATGCCGATGTGGCGGATGCCCCAACGTTTGCCACCATGGCACCCAGACTCTACCGCTGGCTGGAAGGGTGCGATTTGGCGGGTTTCAATTCCAATCGATTTGATGTGCCGTTGTTGGCCGAGGAATTTCTTCGATGCAACATTGCGTTCACAGTCGATGACCGACACCTTGTTGATGTCCAAAACATTTTTCACAAGATGGAACAGCGCACGCTCCGGGCGGCGTTGAAATTTTATTGCGGCGAAGATTTGGACGGAGCCCACGAGGCCTTGCCCGACATTTTGGCGACAATCAAAGTGTTTGCTGACCAAGTCAAGCGCTACAAGGACCACACCATTCTTGACTCTCGGGGTGAAGAAGTGGGCCCGCTGCCTCAAGATGTACCTGGAATTGCCAAGTTTGGTCAGCGCGGAAGAAATGTGGACATGGTTGGTCGGTTTGTGTTCAATGATAACGACGAGGTTGAAGTCAATTTTGGCAAGTACAAGGGACAGAAATTGCGGGAGGTGTTGACCAAGTTTTCCGGGTATGGTGAGTGGATGATGAAGGGAGATTTCCCGCGCTACACCAAGTGGGTGGTGCAGGAAATGATGGAGGAGATCAAGGCTGGGCGATGAGCCGAGGGCGCATTGCGGTATTGGTGTCCAACGACCTGTCGTTTGATCAACGGGTCAGGAAAACATGTTCATCCCTTCAAAAAGCGGGCTTTGAGCCTGTGCTGATTGGAAGACGCATGGCCCGTTCCGATGCAAATCGCATTGACCGTCCGTATTCAACCCGCCGAATTTGGCTTTCTCTGAATTCCGGTCCGGGGTTTTATTTACTGCTGCAAAGGGGCTTGTGGCGAGAATTGAACCGATGCCATGCGGAAGGGGAATTGAAGGCCATTTGGGCCAATGACTTGGACACGTTGTGGCCGGCGATTCGGGGTGGAAAGAAGTGGGGGCTGGATGTGGCTTATGACAGTCATGAGTGGTTCACAGAAGCGGAAGGCCTCAAGGGAAACCCGATTCGGAAACGCATTTGGGAACGATGGGAGCAGAGGTGTTTTCGCCATTTGCGTCGAATGTTGACCGTCAACGAAGCCATCGCTTCGGCTTACCGGGAAAAGGGACTAGACGTGGAGGTGGTGCCCAATGTCCCAGAAACCCAAGCGCAGGCAAAGCCCATGCCGAGAATAGAGTTGGCTTGGCCGGAGAAGAAGACCATGCTTTTGATGCAAGGGGCTTTCATGGACAAGGACAGAGGGGCATTGGATGCGGTTCGGGCCTTGGTGCATTTGCCAGAAGTTCATCTTGCGTTGATTGGCTCTGGCCCCGAGTGGAACGCTGCATCCGTTGTGGCTTCAGACTTGGGTGTTCGCGATCGGTTGCATCTCCATGACCGAATGCCGTTCGATCGGCTCCGTCGCTGCACGGCAGCAGCGGACATCGGCTTGTCTTTGGATCGCCCCACGGTCGACAATTTTAGGTTTAGTCTACCCAACAAGCTGTTTGACTATGTCCATGCGGGGTTGCCTGTGGTGTGCACGGACTTGCCTGTGGCGGGGCGATTCGTTCAAGAAGAAAAGTTGGGTGCCGTTGTGGAGGCAACGAATGAGGGGGACAGGTCAATCAAAACAGCTGAAGCTGTGCAGGTGGTGATGCGGGCCATGCCAGATCCTGAGCATCTCGCAGAAGTGGCGTCTCGTTATCATTGGGAAGTCCATGCACACAAATTGTGCGCAGCGATTCACGCCCTCCGCTGAGCGCTCATTTTCCAGAGTGCTTTGCCGAAGATCCAAATGGGTTGGGCGATAAAAACGAACCCGAATGGCAACCGGGTTTTCTTGAGTGCCCACTCTTCTTGATAGAGTGCGGCGTTGAACTGACGTGACAGACCGCCGGTTTGCACTTGTATCCAGTCTTCGTCGGCATGCCATTGGGCGCGGACGCCGGACTTGAACAAATCTAAACTCAGCGCATAATCACCCAATACACGGAATTCTTCTGGAAAGCCGCCAAAAGCTTGGAGCAGAGAAAGGGGGTAGGCCATTCCCTGATGATGTGCTGTGTTTCGCCAAAATAAGGATCGGTCCCAGCGGGGTGGGTAATGGTCGGGAACCCACGCCTCCGAATCTGGGAGTTGGACACCGCCCATTTCAAGTTGATTTGGGTCGGAGTCCCAGCGCAGCATGGCCAAACTGAGGCCTGGAAGTGGGACATCTCCGGCACCCAAAAATAGAATGCGTGTTCCCGTTGCCCGCTTCGCCATTCGGTTCATGGCGTCGTAGACTCCTCGGTCAGACTCAAAGGACCAAATTGGCTGGCATGGATGATGGGTCAGAGCAGGATCGAATGTCCCTGAATCGGATGAACCGACTTGAACGAGGACTTCGAGTTCGTCCCAATTGGGCATCTGAAACAATCCGTCTAAGGTTCGCTTCAGGCCGGCAGATTCTGCCATTCCAGCCACGGGAATGGCCACAGAAAGCCGGGGTTCAATTGGGGTCATGCACCCAAAGATGGAGGTTCGGTCAGTTCTTCTAACCGTCCTTGCTCACATTGCAAAATTCGCCCCGGGTGGCGGTGAAGGATGCCATGGTCATGTGTAGCCATGAACACGCAGCGCCCTTGAGAGGCCAGGCCGTGGAGCAGTTCTAAAATGCCGGTCGCGGTTTGAGGGTCCAAATTGCCAGTGGGTTCATCGGCGAGAATCAGCTCCGGGGCATTGAGCAAAGCCCGGGCAATTGCCAAACGTTGCCTTTCGCCTCCGCTGAGCTCGTGGGGCATCTTGTAGCCCTTGTTTTCCAAGCCAACAGCTTCTAGAACTTCATGTATGCGCTGGTCTCGAGCAGGGGCATCTTTCCAGTCTGTGACCTTGAGTACAAATTCCAAGTTGGCCTGAGCCGTTCGGTCTGTGAGCAATTCAAAATCTTGAAATACGATGCCCAGTTTGCGGCGAAGGAGATGGACCTTCTTTGGCTTGAGGTCATTCAAGTCTACGCCGCATACCGAGCCCGTGCCCTCTTGCAAGGGCAGTTCACCATACAAGGTTTTGAGCAGGCTGCTCTTGCCAGAGCCGGTGCGACCGATGAGGTAGAGAAATTCTCCGGCGCGGGCTTCCAATTGAACATCGCGCAGCACGATGTGCTCTTCTTGGTGAAGGTCCGCGCCAGAAAGCGCAATCAAGGGGGGCGTGTTGTCGTTCACTCCACGCTGTAGTCTGATGCGTCCAATTTTGGATTGAGCTTGACCTCCTTGATGGTCATTTTCATCTCTTGTCCGCCAGTGGATAGGGTCATGTCGCTTTCGAATTGAAGGCCTTTCACTTCTGTGGTTCCACCATAATTCATGGTCAAGGTCATGTCTCCGCGTGGCGTGGATTCCGAACGAACGGACCGGGTGCGCATGGCGGTCTCCACATTGAACCAATGGCTTTCGATCACCTGTCCATTCTTGCGGAATTCGATGAGGTACTGTGGGATTTCGTCAATCAAATCGACACCCAGCAATTCAGCTTCTAGGCCGTAATCAGCAAGGTGAAGGAACTCGAGTAAATCGTGATTTCGCTGGGTCTCTAATACTTTGGACTCATCCATTGCTGTGGTTTGTCCCATGGCCACTTCTGAACCTTTGGTGCCATCGAAACGGGTTTCTTGCATCACGCTTCCTCCGGCTGAAATGCGATTGTAACCTGGGCCCATTGCCATGTAGCCCTGATCCATTTGAAGGGTCATGGGGCCAGCTGTCATCTCACCAATGGTGCGAATGCCTTTGATTTTTTCCAGTTTGGATATGCCACCACGGGCCTCGTAATGGGCACGGAAAACATCTTCTGCTGTCATTCCCTCTGGAGCCGGATCGAGCTCTTTGAGCGGTTCACCGTAGGCATCGAAAAATTCAACTTGACCCGAAGCGGCAAATTGAGACAAGCCGTCTGCCACATCGCGGTTTCCTGCAATTGTGATGTTCATGTTGTCGGGACGGAGGTAGGTGCGGGCCACGCGCTGCACGTCTTCCACAGTGACCGCATCGAGCCGAGCGAGGTAAGTCGCATAGTAGTCAGCTTCGAAACCGTAACGCTCAATGTTTAGCGCAAACCGAGCAATGGTTTCGGGACGCTCTAAAGAGAGTGCAAAGCTCCCGTTCAGGTAGTTTTTGACGAATTGCAGGCTGCTGTCTGCAGCAGGGGCTTCCACCATCTGGCGAATTTCAGAAAGGAATTCGACGAGGGAGCTGTCGGTCACTTCATTTCGGACACTGGCCCTGGCACTAAATCGTCCGACCAACTTGTTTGGACTTGCAGAGCTTCGGGCGCCATATGTGTAGGCCTTGTCTTCACGAAGGTTTTGATTCAATCGGCTTCCAAAGAACCCGCCAAGCATCGTGTTCATCACACTCACCGCGACCACATCGGGGTGACCCTGCTTGAGGTACATGGGGAAGGTGACGTCAATGACACTTTGCACTGCCCCGGGGACAGGTGAGAAACAGACGCGGTTTCCTTTGGGAGGGACTGGACGGGGGTACCTCTGCTTGGCCACCTCATTGGGGCGCCATTCGCCAAAGTATTGAAGGGCTTGTTTCTTGGCAGTTTCAGGGGTGATGTCACCGACAATCACCAAGTAAGCCACATTGGGTTTCCAAATGGCGGCATAGTGCGCCAAAAGATCTTTGCGTGTGATGGATTCGACGGTTTTCTCGTTGGCGCTTTCTCCAAAAGGATGGTTCAATCCGTATGTCATCGCAGCCGAAAGTCGACCCGAAATTTGGTTGGCGTCGGTTGCGCTGCTTGCGAATCCGCTCAGGGTTTGCTTGCGCTCTTTTTCCATCTCTTCCTCGGGGAAGGTGGGATTCATGAGCACATCGGACATGATCTCGAGCAGGGTCTGGCTGTGTTTAACCAAGCAACGGCCATTCATGCCGAAGCCCGATGTACCAAAGCTGGCGCCAATGCGGTCCACAGCTTCGTCGATTTCCGCTTTGGAGCGGGTCGTGGTTCCGGCGCGCATGAGAGAGCCTGCCATGCCGGTGTATCCGGCACGGGAACCCTCGAAAATGGGGTCGACATCCAAGCTCAGTCGGTAGCTCACGCGAGGGAGTTTGTGGTTTTCGACCACAATGAGGGTCAGTCCATTCTCTAAGGTCTCCACGGTATAGTCGCCCAGAATGATCTCTGGCGCGGGTGCGGGAGCAGGAGCTTGAGACCGGTCGACTTGACCATGGCTGGCCAAAGGCATGAAGCCGACGAGGACCAAAAGGAGGGAGGCAATGCGGTTCATTGTGCGTTCTCGTTGAGGAAGTAGAGGATGACCCGACGGTCGTGGTCGTAGTACTTGATTGCGGCGGCCTGGATGTCTTCGGCTGTGACCGCCATGTAGCGGTCGATTTCGTTGTTGATCAAATTGGCGTCACCGTAGTACATGTGGTAATTGGCCAAAGATTCGGCGATGCCGCGCATGGTGCCATTGGATTGAACGAAGCCGCTTTCGACTTGGTTTTTGAGCTTTTCGAGTTCAGCCGCGGTGATGCCCAATGCCTTCACCTTGTTGATTTCGGACATCATGGATTTCTCCACTTCTGACGGGTCTGTTCCAATGTTGGCCACGGCATATGCGATGGTTTGACCGGGGTCTTCGAGGCCGAAACTAAAGGCGCCACAAAAGACAGCGAGCTCTTGTTCGTCTACAACAGCGCGGTTCAAACGGCTGGACTGTCCACCACTCAATGCGGTATTGAGCAGGTCGACTGCATAATAGTCAGGTGTGCCCTCTGCAGGAATGGGGTAAGCCATCAGCACCAATGGAAGCTGGTCGTCTCCCCAGATGGTGTCACGCACCTCTGTTGTTTTGGGTGCCTCGGTAATGTCAGGGCGGGGAATGTCGACCGTGCCCTCAGGGATGGACCCGAAATAATCTTCGATTTGCTTCTTGAGGGTTTTGCGGTCAAAATCACCAGCGATCGATAAAACGGCGTTGTTTGGCACGTAAAACGTCTTGTAGAAGTCAGTGAACTCTTGGTCCTCCGCTGCATTCAAGTGGTCCATAGAACCAATAACGGGCCATTGGTAAGGGTGCTCTTGGTAAGCGCGCTTCATGGTCTCTTCGATCAGGTTGCCATAGGGCTGGTTGTCCACCCGCTGGCGGCGCTCCTCTTTCACAACTTCTCGTTGTGTTTCGATGCCGACGGCCTCGACTCTGGCGTGCAACATTCGCTCAGATTCCAGCCACAAACCGAGTTCGAGCTGGTTGGACGGCAAGACTTCATAATAGAAGGTGCGGTCGTTGGACGTGTTGGCGTTGTTCTGTCCACCGGCGTTTTGGATGTATTTGAAGAATTCACCGCGGGCAATGTTTTCGGACCCTTCAAAGAGCAAATGCTCAAAGAAGTGGGCCATGCCTGTTCGCTTAGGATCTTCGTTTTTTGATCCCACGTGGTACATCACAGAAACCATCGCAATGGGAGCGCTGTGGTCTTCGTGAAGGATCACGTGGAGTCCATTGTCGAGGTCGTATTCCTCAAATTGGATGGGCGCTCGCTGAGCAGCAACTGCGCCGATGACTGCCGAAAGGCAGAGGGTCAAAATGAATCGCATGTTCCGGGTTTCGGATTGGGAGGTCAAGATAGCCCGACCTTCGGGTAAATTCGTGACCGCCATGAACCATCGCCTCGAACCGGGTCCACAAAGTTGGGCTGACCTCCAGTCACTTTATGCAGCCGAGGGCATTGCCCTGTCTGAGGCTGCGCGCGCCAATGTTAAACAGGCCCACGACTTTCTTCTAAAAGTGGTGGCTTCGGGAAAAACCGTGTATGGAGTCAATACCGGATTTGGACAACTGGCCAATGTTCGGGTGGGTGCGGATCAATTGCATCAACTGCAGGACAACATTTTGCGCAGCCATGCTGCAGGTCTGGGTGAGCCACTGCCGCCTCGCATTGTGCGCTGGATGCTCCTATTTAAAATCTGTGGTCTCATTCGTGGCCACAGTGGGGTTCAGCCACAGACTGTAGACCGCTTGGTCGACTTCTACAACGCAGGACTCATGCCAGTGGTTCCGCGACAGGGGTCTTTGGGCGCCAGCGGTGATTTGGCTCCTCTGAGCCACATGTGTTTGCCGCTCATGGGCGAAGGCGAATTGATGGAGCAGGACAGCCAAGGCATTTGGAGAAGCTGCCCTGCGTCAGAGGTCTTGAAGAAAAAGGGCTGGGAGCCGATTTCACTTGGGCCCAAGGAAGGACTGGCCCTGATCAACGGCACTCAAATGATGTCGGCTTTGCTGGCCCACAGCCTACAGCACCTCGAGCACCTTTGGGAAGAAGCCCATGGCATCGCCAGCCTAAGTCTGGCTGCCTTCGAAGGGCTCGATGCGCCTTTCCATCCCGCGGTTCACGAACTCCGCCAGCATGCCGGCCAACAATCCAGTGCGGCCCGGATGCGGGATTGGCTGGATGGTGCGGCCTTCCTTCGGGAGACCCACGAGTGGGTGCAAGATCCATACAGTTTCCGTTGCATCCCACAGGTATATGGTGCGATCCGCACCGCGATTGATCGGGGCATCGAAACGCTGGAAGGAGAAGCCACGGCGGTCACCGACAATCCCATCTTGCTTCCGGAAACCGGGGAGGTCATCAGTGCCGGCAATTTTCACGGTGAACCCCTTGCCGTTGTGCTCGACCACCTCAAGGTGGTGGCCAGTGAACTGGGCACGATGTCGGAGCGCCGCATTTTCAAGCTCCTCAGTGGCACCCGAGGACTGCCTCCATTCCTGGCGACTGACCCCGGGCTGGACAGTGGTTTAATGATCGTCCAGTACACGGCTGCGAGCATTGTCGCCCGGAACAAGATGCGCGCCATGCCAGCGAGTGTCGATACCATCGACAGCAGCAACGGCCAGGAGGACCACGTGAGCATGGGCGCCAACGCAGGCTTGCAACTCCTTGCTGTGCTTCAAGGCACACGGGAGGTATTGGGCTGTGAAATCCTCACCGCCAGTCAGGCATTGCATTTTCGAACAGAGCCGGGACTTTCTGCCAAACAGCAGGCCCACCTGGGCCGTTTCCGCAAGCAGGTTGCGCCACAAGAAGGGGACGTTGAACAGTCCTCTCGGATGCGAGCTGCGGTAGCTTTCCTTGAATGCTGAATCACGGTTGAGATATGGAGCGTTCGCTGGCCCGTTCGGTGGATTCAAGGTCTCAGCCGAATGGGGCCAAATCTGGATTTGGATGTGGTTGGCATGGGTGCTTCGAGGAAGGGGAATAGTGGTCCGTACCTTCGCGGCATGCTCGCGCTCAGTGGAATCGAAAAGGCGTACCCGTTAGCCGGTGGCTCTCTGCCGGTATTGAAAGGAATTGACCTCAACATTGAGCAGGGTGAAATGGTGGCCATCATGGGGTCATCGGGCTCAGGAAAGTCCACATTGCTCAATGTGTTGGGTCTACTCGATGGCTTCGATTCTGGCGGATATGACCTCGATGGCGTCAACATGGCGGGCTTATCGGAGAAGCAGGCGGCCCGGTACCGCAGCCAGTTTTTGGGCTTCGTGTTCCAGTCGTTCAATCTGATTTCGTTCAAAACGGCGCTGGAGAATGTGGCTTTGCCGCTGTTCTATCAGAAGGTGCCGCGCCGGGAGCGCCAGAGGCGGGCCATGGAGATGCTCGGAAAGATGGGCATGGACGATCGCGCAGATCACTTGCCTTCTGAGTTGTCTGGAGGACAGAAGCAAAGGGTGGCCATTGCCAGGGCGCTCATCACTTCGCCTCGGGTGATCTTGGCCGACGAGCCTACAGGAGCATTGGACAGCACCACCTCGCATGAGGTCATGGAGGTGCTCAGAGAAGTCAATGCCACTGGAATCACGGTGATCATCGTGACGCACGAAGCAGACATCGCCGCCCAATGTGATCGGACCATTCGATTGCACGATGGCGTCATCATCGAAGATGGCAAGAGCGGGGAGGTGGTCGAACCTACAGCCCACGGAGCGCGTTCTCAAGATTGATGTTCAACCGAGAGACCTGGATCGAGATTGCCCACACGGTAACGGCCAACCCTTTGCGGACGGCGCTGACTGGGCTGTCTGTTGGGTTGGGCATTTTTATTCTCGTGGTCATGCAAGGCCTGGGCTTTGGTCTACAGAATGGAGTAGAGCAAGATTTTGGTGACGAAGCGCGCAATACCGTCTGGGTCCGAACAGGAACGACGACGTTGCCTTTCCGTGGAAGGCAGCCCAACCGACGGGTGCAAATGCGCAATGAAGATGAGCAGCGCATTACCGAGCAGGTTGTGGACGCCCCCGCTTGGTCGGGTAGGCGCATGATGTGGGGCTCGACTGTGGGCTACAAAAGTGAACAAGGCAATTATCCCATTGTAGGGGTGGAGCCAGATTTTGATGACTTGGAGCTGCTCCCACTGAGGGGCGGACGTTGGTTACATGCCGACGATTTGGCCAAGGAAAGCAAAGTTTGTGTGGTGGGAGAGAACCTGTTGGAAGAGCTGTTTAAAAGGGACGAAGCCATTGGGGCGTTTGTGACTTTGAACGGCATCACGTTTCGTGTGGTGGGCCACTTCTCTAAAAACGGACGCTGGGGAAACAGCATGGTTTATGTGCCGCTCACGACCATGCAGCGTGTGTTTAATGGAAGCGATGAGGTGGACCAAATGGTGCTTTCTACCGGGGACTTAGACTTGGAGGGTTCCACAGCCATGGTGGGCGCAGTTGATGCAGACCTGCGACTTCGGCACTCAGTGCACCCAGACGATCAGCGCGCTGTGCGTGTGCGGGACAACCAAGAAGAGTTTGCCATGTTTGAGCGCATCTTCGTGGGAATCCGCCTGTTCATATGGATCATCGGCGGGTTCACGTTGCTTGCGGGCGCCATTGGTGTAGCTAACATTATGGCGATTGTGGTGAAGGAGCGCACGGTGGAGATCGGCGTGCGCAAGGCCCTCGGGGCGACCTCTGGCAGCATTCTGTCGTTGATTGTCATCGAGGCGATTTCGTTGACATTGATTTCTGGCGCACTCGGTTTGATTGCTGGAGTGGCGACATTGAATGTGGCTGCACCTTATGCTCAGCACGATTATTTCACAAATCCAGAGGTCAATCTCCGGGTGACCATTACCGCATTGGTCGTCTTGGTGGTGGCCGGGGCCATTTCCGGTTTTGTGCCGGCATTGCGCGCTGTGCGTATCCGTCCCATTGAAGCCCTCAGGTACGAATGAGGGGACTCGATCAGGATCGTTTGGTGGAACTCGTGCAGGTGGTGGTGCGCAATCCTTTGCGGGCATTTCTCTCCTCTCTTGGTGTGGGCTGGGGATTGTTCATGATCATCATTACGGTGGGGGCTGCGCAAGGATTGGAAAACGGGGTCAAGGCCGACATGGGAAGCGACGTGTCCAACAGCATGTTTGCTTGGACCATGAGCACGAGCATGCCATACAAAGGATACCAGCGTGGTCGATCCGTGGAGATGGACATCGACGATGTCCATTGGCTTCAAGCCAATACGCAGCACCTTGACTTGGTGTGTCCGGAAATCCAACTCGGGGGGTATCGCGGCACCAACAATGTGGTGCGTGGAAATCAAAGTGGCGCATTTGATGTATCCGGGGCCATTGCAGAGTATCCGCAGGTGAAGCCCATGAACATTACCGAA
>CASICO010000004.1 GCA_949373165.1 uncultured Flavobacteriales bacterium
CGAAATTGAAGACCGCCTTTGCGCAGCCTTCCCGCATGCCCCCACGGCGAGCCAAACCGATCTGCTTCATGCGCTCGGCCGGTTCCTGGTGAGCACACAACCCAAGTGCTGCCTGGTGGTCCGCGGTTACGCGGGAACAGGAAAAACCACCACCATGGCGGCCTTGGTACGGGTATTGAGGGACTTACGACGGCCTGTGGAGCTGTTGGCCCCCACCGGTCGTGCTGCCCAGGTGATGGGACGGTATGCCGGCGCACAAGCGAGCACCATTCACCGCCGCATATACCTCCGCAAGGCCACCGCTGATGGCGGCACCTCGGCCAGCATCGCACCCTACACAAGAAAAGGTGCGGTCTTCATTGTGGACGAAGCGTCCATGATCGGGCGCGACAGCGGACTTCGGCAGTCCGGTGCTGCTGGGGCAGGATTCCACTACCGAGACCTCTTGGCCGACCTTTTCTCTTTCTGTCTACAGGCCCCCGGCAGCCGCATCATCTTGGTGGGAGACGACGCCCAGCTGCCCCCGGTTGGCAGTCCCATCTCCCCGGCCCTCGACGGGCCCAAACTCGCGCGGGAATTCGACCTTACCCTCGCAGAGCGCACCCTCGACGACGTGGTGCGACAAGAACTCGACAGCGGCATCCTCGCCAACGCACACGCCCTGCGTCAAGACATTGCCCTGGCCAAGGACCTTCCCGAGGATGTCAAAGCCCCCCTTCCCCAGTTCAACACCGAAGCCTACCCCGACCTGCACATCGCCACGGGAAATGACCTCGCCGAACTCTTGGACGATTTGCACCACCGGCATGGAGAGCAAAACGTGGTCGTGATCACCCGAAGCAACCGCAGGGCCAACGACTTCAATGAGCAAATCCGGAGGCGCATCCTCTGGCGCGAAGAAGAACTCGATGCCGGCGACCGCCTCATGGTTGTCCGCAACAACTACCATTGGCTCAAAGACGAAGACGCCTTCCCCACCGACCTCATCGCCAACGGCGACACCCTTGTCGTCCAGAAAATCGTGCGCCGATTCGAACGGTACGGATTGCGCTACGCCACAGCCGACCTGAAAATGGAGGATTTCCCCAATGCGCCGAGTTTCGAAGCCAGCATCATGCTGGATGCCCTCCATGTAGACGGTCCGAGCCTGCCCGGTGCCCGTATGAAGACGCTGTTCGAAGACGTCATGCTCGACTACAGCCACCTCGGCAGCAAGCGCAAAATCGCCGAGGCCGCCAAGCAAGATCCTTGCACGCAGGCCCTCCAAGTCAAATTCGCTTACGCCGTCACCGCCCACAAGAGCCAGGGCGGTCAATGGCCGGCCATCGTGGTGGACCAGGGCTACCTCACCGAGGAAATGGTCGACCTAGACTGGCTCCGTTGGCTCTACACCTCGCTCACCCGCGCCCAAGAGGAGGCCCACCTCCTCAACTTCCACCCCCGCTTCCTCGCCTCCCCCAACGACGAATAGAAGCTGCATTATCTCGATTTAGACGGACCATAACTTCAGTTAAGGTTTTTAGAAAAGGTTTGGTCATTTTTATATAGCCAAACCACTCACCATGCGCCACTTCCTTCTTCCCCTCACCTTGATCGCGAGCGCTCAACTGTCTGCTCAAATTCAAGAAGGTGATGTTTCGATTTGTGACGGGGAAAACCTCACCCTGTCGATTGCCGAGCCTGAGGCCGTCACGACGACCTATTCCAACTCCCGGTCACTGGATTTTAGCAATGGAGATTTCGTGAGGATCCCCATTGCACCAGACCTGACAGATTTTAATGAGGTCACCATTGAATTCTGGTACTACCAGATCAGCCGTGGGGAGGAGTTCATCGTGGCCACGGAATACTTCAGCACCGGGTGGGGCTTCCACAATGAGAACCCCAACGTTTTGCAATGGAGGGTGGAAGGTGGACCGTATAGCCTTGGAGGAAGCAATTTCCCCATTCCCTACAATACTTGGATGCACGTCGCGGGGGTGTATGACGGCAGTGAATTGCGCCTCTACGCCAATGGAACACTCGTCGCATCTGAAGCAGTCACGGGGCCCATTTCGGACAGCAGAAACGAAGACATTGTCATCAGCCGGCACTGCTGTGAGCGTTTCGCTCTGGAAGCTCAGCCCGAATCTCAGCCGGGCAATCGGACGAGTTGAGGATTTCGCAACGTCGCCCGATAGGAAGCCGATGTCACTGGACCGGGACCTGCAGTGGCGACGGAATCAGAACTCCGACCTCCGATACACATGGCCTTTGGCATCACATTGATGAAGCCAACGGATCCATGGTCGATGTACGCATCAGGCAATGACCACATACGGCACCACCGCACGGCTCAGCTTGGAGCACCAATCTGCCCTGCAGCATCAGGGGCCGCAACGTCCACCCCCACCGCATTGTGGACGCACTGGTGACATCATTCTTGCGTCCAGCATCGCACTCGTCTCCCAATTCCGACCAACACCATTGGAAACGTAGACGCGGTTGTTTTCTGGGACAGAGCCCATGACTTCACCGACTGAGGTCCACTGGATACGCTTCGACGAAACAGCAGATTTCGGATTGCACGGATGCGTGGATCCCGTGGCCTGCAACTACGATGCTAGACGCCACAGAGGACGACGGCAGCTGTGACCTACTGCGGCTGTCTAACCACCCACCCACCGTGTCTGGCCGGATTCGGCGACCAACTACCTCCTCGCCAGCGACGGAGCGCTCACCGGCTGGGGCGCCAACAACATGGACCAGACCACCCTCCCCGACTGACCTAGCCCCGCATCATCAAGGCAGATGGTGCCGAGGAATACGTCATTATGCTTGACGAGGACAGCAACGTCATCATCCAAGGTGGCAACGGCCCCTACAGCAACAGCGTCCCCGCAGGACTCCAGGGCATGGATGTGGCCGCCGGGAGACACCACATGCTCGTGGTCAAGACCGACGGTAGCCTGTTGAGCCTTGGTGCCAACTACACCGGTCTGCAGAACGAACCCGCGGTCAACAACGCCATCAAGGGGGCTGCAGGGTGGTACCACAATGCCGCCATCTTGGACGACGGATCCGTCATTGGTTGGGGGGGACAATTGGCTCGAGCCGGCATCTCCAGTGAACAACGCCGTGGGCCATCGATGCCGGTGTGGACCACACGCTTGTGCTCAAAGCCGACTTCACCGTGGAGGAATGGGGCGACAACATCAACTCTGCCAGCGCGTGGAGTGGCTTGACCAACGTGGTGGACATCGCCGCAGGAGGCCATCAATCCCTCGCCATCATGAGCGACGGTTCCATGAAAGCTTGGAATGCCTCCAATGGAAACATCATTTTCGAAAGTGCGCCGGGCGCCTTTGTGCTGGACGCAGACATCGACTGGGATTCCCATGATCCTCCTCTACGCGGACGGCTCACTGGAGACGACGCTGACACCACCCGCAGAGGCACTGGCCTTCAGCGACAACTGGGACGGATGTGATCTCTGCGCCAGTGACCGCTGATGGCGATGGCATCTGCAATGAGAATGACAATGCCTGCTTTGCCAATGCCAGCCTGCCGGTGTTCAGCAGCATCTCTGTCGTCGAACCTGCCAGTGGCGCCACCGCTTCCGACGCAACGGTAGAGCTGGACTTGACCGGCGGCAACGCCTTTTCTCTTGAACTGAACGGACTCAATGGTTCCGACGACCTGTCTCTTCCCATTCCAACGGGTTTGAGCATGGTTCCTCCTGGATTCTACTTGGCGACGGTACTCGATGCCAATGGATGCGCTGCGGTCACTTCCGCTCCAGCCGGATCCACAGCGGGTCAGGACCTGGCCGAATTGTCCATCATTGTCAACTACACCCTGTGCTGCGGGGGATGCGGCATTTACGACGCCGACGCCGACGGCATCTGTGACGATGAGGACAATTGCACCGACCGAACCGCCTCCAATTATGCGGATCCTGCCAACGTCCCTTGTGGTTGCAACGAACCTGTCGAATACCAAGGCTACGCCTACGACGTGGTGCAAATCGGAGCACAATGTTGGTTCTCGGAGAACCTGCGCATCGAGACCTACCGCAATGGCGATCCCATCCCCTTCTACGGGGCAGATGCAGATTGGTCCAATGCCCACCAGACCTCTGAAGGCGCTTGGTGCCATCCCAATGGAGACGCGAGCAAATCGTTGAGCTTTGGGCACATGTACAATCACTGGCTCATCATGGATGGCAGAGACGTGTGTCCGCAAGGTTGGCACGTCCCCACCGATGGCGACTTCATTGAACTCGAAATGTTCATGGGAATGCCCCTTGAAACCGCCCTCGAGACGGGATGGCGGGGGGCTGACCAAGGTGTCCGCCTCAAGGCGTCCCCCTCCTCCTCCATCCCATGGGATGGCACAGATGAAGTCGGGTTCCAATGGGTTCAAGGAGGATGGCGTCATGTTTCAGGCGTCTATGGATACATCGACGATCTGGGCCTGCTCATGTTCACCCCTTCCGCAGAATCAGAAGGTGCCGCCTACGGAATCCGTCAGGCTGGCAATCAATTCCAACCGGGTGGGCTTGTTCGCTCTTTCGGCGGCAACGCCGGAGACGGCCGAAGCCTCCGGTGTGTCAGAGACTAAATCCGGATTGCCGTGGATTTGGCGAGCAGAGAATCGCCACAAGAAACAGCGAGAGGCTGTAGATTGAGGGCATGAGTTTGGAGGAGTTCCTTTTGTTTTTTGAGGCGATGCCGGCCTGGCAGAAGCTGGGGTGGATCGTCGTGTGCATGTCGGCCAACCTCATCGTGGAATCGGTTAGGCCCCTGTTTAGCGGGGGCCGCAGTTGGAAGCACACGCGGACCAATCTGACTTTCCTGGCGACCACCATGGTGATCAACGTGGCCTTTGGGGCGGCGGCTGTGGGGCTGTTCGAGTGGACGGCGGCGACCGGATTTGGACTGTTGCACTGGGTGGCGATGCCGCTCTGGCTGCAGCTGCTGGTGACGGTGATGACGCTGGACCTCATCGCCCAGTACACCGTCCATTACCTGCTGCACAATTGGAAGTGGATGTGGCGGCTGCACATGGTGCACCACAGCGACACCCACGTGGACGTGACGACCGGGGACACGCCACCACCCCATCGACTTTGTGTGCCGCGAGACCTTTGCGCTCATTGGCGTGCTCGTGACGGGGGCACCGGTGGCCTTCTATGGATTCTACCGCATCGTGACTGTCTTCTTCACCTACTGGAACCACAGCAATGTGGCGCTGCCTTTGGGCTTGGACAAAGCGCTCAGCTGGGTTGTGGTGACGCCCAACCTGCACAAGTTCCACCACCACCACGAGGTGCCTTGGACGGACCGCAACTACGGCAACGTATTGAGCATTTGGGACCGACTGTTTTGGGACGTTCGTGTATGGAGATCCCGCCGATGTGGTCTACGGACTCGACATCACCGACCCGGCCCAAAGCGACAACCTGAAATACCAAATGGGATTGCCCTTTGACCGCAATGTCCCCGCTTCTCTTATCGAGAAGTGACGCCATTGTTAGAGGCAGTTTTTCAGCGCGGGCCTCGCCACATTGGCTTTTTCGAGACCCACAAAACGGAATAGAAAAACGCGTAAATCGCCACAGATTCCAACGCAGTAGGCAGGCCATTTAACCCTTCCGTTTCTGCCGCTAAAAGAACCGCGAGCACAGCATAAAAAAGGGCGGTTCCATAAAAAGCGCCCTTTACATTGGACACCCACCGGGTACGACTGATTTCCTGCATGGTGAACGCAAAATATCCCCTTGCCTCCGCATCCTCAAATGACCAAAGTCATCAAGCAGACGTGACTTTGGTCAATGCCAACGCAGCCGCCATCATACCCGAGCACACTTCGGAACATTCCCACAACGGTGCGAACTACCTTTAAAACATGGAACTTCGACTGGTACAACAACGTAACGGTTGTCACTCTGCTTCTGATGATGGGTTCCACAGGGTGGACACAAGACCAACCGGTTACCCAATTCCAAATGTTCGGCCACATTTCCTCGAGTGTTGAACTGGAGGACAACCAATACACCAGCGGATACAGCCTGGGCGAACATGACTTTTTTGTCCAGAGCAAGCTGACGCCACGGTTTTCTTTCCTGAGCGAAACGATCATTGGCCCGCTGAATGGAATGGGGCACAGCAGCGCAGACTACAAGGTGAGCATTGAGCGGGCGCGTTTGAAGTACGAATACCGGAACTGGCTTAGCATCATTGCCGGGAAAATGCACTCTCCAGTGAACTACTGGAATGACGTCTACCATCACGGGCGTCTGTTCTTCCCAACCATCGATCGCCCACAGTCCTTTGGAACAAGCATACCCATCCACTCCTTGGGCCTGCGCTTGCAAGGCCAGAACATTGGACGCCTCAATTTTGGCTACGACTTGGTCATTGGCAATGGAATGAGCTCCAACGATGTCCAAGACAACTCCCTGCAGAAATCGGTCACGGCCGCCGTGCACATCAAACCAGAGAAGCGCACACGAATCAGCTTTAGCGTCTATAAAGACAGAATCAACGACAACATGGTCGGCGCTCACTCGGGTCACTCAGGTCCTTTTCATTACAACATGGGCGAACTGGGGTGGAGCCCCGTCAACTTAAGCTTCGAACTTTACTGCTTCAGCTTTTATCGGAAAACAGAGAATTGGGAAGTGCTTTTGGAATCCTCGCTGAATCGCACAGAATTGCACGAGGACAATGACCCCAGCCTCATTGTTGGTCTCGACACTCTCGGTCGATCATCCAACACCACAATTTACCTCTATGCCGGTCGGAAAATCGGAAAACGCGACCAACTCTACGCCCTGTTCGACATGACCGACTACGAGGACCGAGACCTGCATATTAAATCGAATCAGCTCACCAAGTTTGGTCTCGGCTGGCAACACGATTTTAGTCCCTTCCTCAAATCCCAGATTCAGATTGAACACTTCACAGGCGATCAAAATCTAGAAGTTGTCGCCCCTCAAAAGCAACAGCTTAATCTGCGAATTTCTTATTGCTTATTCTGATGAAAGCTCGCATTCTCACCATCCTCATTGGACTGTGCAGCCTCACGCAAGCGCAGACTTTAAACGTCATTGCCAGCCATACTCTGGAAAAGCAACTGGCCACGGACGACATCAAGTCCATTTTCATTGGAGAACATTCCTTCTGGGAAGACGGCAAACCCATTTGCGTGGTTTTGCCCCACAGCAAAACCGCGTCTTTTGACCTCACGGCAAACTGGGCGCTGGAATCTGACGGATTTGAGTACCAAAAACATTGGCTTTCTCTCGTTTTTCAAGGAAGGGCAAACGCCCCGGTCTTCGTCAAGGATGAAGTAGACATCATCGACTTCGTGACCCACAATGAAGGGTGCATCGGTGTGTTGCATTTCAACCTCGCCCCTTCTGCGTTGCGGCTTACATTGAAATGAAGCTGCCAAATTCAATGGTCGCGAGAGTCTGGGGGCCCTTTCTCCTGATGGCCGCACTCCTGGTCTGGCTGGTGGGGCTCTACACGCCCGCCCAACAGAAAAAGAGCCTAAACGCCTTCCAAGGAGCCGAATTGCAACTCATTTCAGATGCCGTTGCGCAATCCATTGAACTTGCCGGCGCGAACAATGACTTCGGTTCAGCCCAGCGCTATTTCGAGCTCCTTCGAAAACGAGAAAACATTGAGTTTAGCGCCATCCAATACGCAGGAGACACCCTGATTGTAAGCAATCCAGTCGGCATCTCATACGCGCACGTACTTGGCCTCGAAAAACATCCGCTTTTTGTCCAAACCCCATTTGAGGCCGGGGCTTTTCAAGGGCGGATATTCATCAAAGGCTCAGACGTCTTTGTTGAGACGGAGCTCAACAAACTCAACTCCCCACTCTACGCGGGATTGATGGTCATGGTCATCGCGGTGATCATCCTGTTCCTCTTCCTCCAATTTCAAGTCTCATCGCCCCTCAAACAGGTCCTCCGAACCGCAGACAACATCCGCAGTGGCGACTTAGAATCCCCCATCCATTCGGACACCAGAATTCATGAAATCAGGTCGCTCAATCTCGCGTTAGAACGGCTCAGAAAAGGCCTGTTTGAACAGCGAAAAACCAACAAGAACCTCACCTCGGGTATGGAGAGGGAAATTCAATCTCGCACGCAGGATTTGACTAAAATTTTAGATGAGCTTCAAGACAGTCAAAACCTGTTCAAGTCCGTCATTGAGTCTGCGCTTGATGCCATGATCATTGCCGATGGGGAATCCATCATTGTAGAATGGAACAGGAAAGCTGAAATCATCTTTGGCTGGACTCGGGAGGAAGCCCTCGGACAGCGACTCTCCGACCTGATTATTCCTCATCAATACCGGAACGCACACAACACTGGAATGTCCCATTATCATGCCACCGGACATGGCCCAGTAATGAATAAGGCCTTTGAAATCCAAGGCCTCCGAAAAAGCGGGGAAGTCTTTGACATCGAGCTGTACATCACCCAAGTTCAGATTGACAATCAAATCGTTTTCTCCAGTTTCATCCGCGACATCACCATTCCAAAGCAGCTCGCAGAAGACCTCGAGCGCGAGAGGAAGCTCAACACTTCATTGCTCAACGGATTGCCCATGATGGTCAGCCTCAAAGACGCCGACCTTAGGTTCACCTTCATCAACGATGACGCGTGTAAGGTTTTGGGGAAAGGCAGAGACGAGCTCATTGGGAAACAGGAAAAAGAGGTCTTCACAACAGAGTGGGTCCAAGAGTCCATCGCCCTAGACAGGGCGGGCTATGAGGGCCAAAACGTCCCCAATGTGGAGCGCACCTTCACCGTAGAGGGCAAAGAAGAAAACTACCTCATCGGACGTCACAAATTCTCAATTGGCGAGGAGAACATCACATCCTATCTGCTCACATACGGGTTCAACGTCTCCCAACTCAAAACCATTCAGTCTGAATTGGAAGAAGCCTTGCAAGCGAAGGACGAGTTCTTGGCCACCATCAGTCATGAAATCCGCACTCCGCTTCATAGCATTATTGTTTTGGCCGAATTGCTCAACAATGAAAATCGCATCGACGATCATGAAGAGTTCACCGCCAACATCCGATCGTCCTCGCGTCATTTGTTGGAGTTGGTCAATGACCTGCTTGATTTCGCCAAAGCCGAAGCGGGCAAATTGTCCCTCGCCCCAGAGCCCGTGGAATTGCAAGCCTATATAGATTCTATCAACCGCATAGATCAAGACCAAAGGAAAGAAGAAGTTCATTTCTTCAAAACAAGCCAAGGCTGCGAGAACATCGCCGTCCTCGCCGACCCAACGCGACTGAATCAAGTCCTTTCAAATTTGCTGTCGAACGCGTTTAAGTTCACAGATCAAGGCAAAGTGACACTGAACATCGACGCGACAAGGGAGAAGGAGCATGTCCTCCTCCAAATCAAGGTAACCGATACAGGCATCGGCATTCCAAAAAACCAACAAGGGCAAATTTTAGAAGCCTTCCAACAAGCCCACACCGGCATCGCACGCCAATTTGGCGGCACTGGATTGGGACTCGGCATTGTCGTCCGGATTCTTGAACTCATGAACTCGGAACTGCACATCGAAAGTGAACCTGGCATAGGCTCCTGCTTCCATTTTAGCCTTCGACTCCCACTTCACCAGAGTTTACAGAACGAAGACGCCGGGGAGGACAACGCCAAAGAAACCTCTCTCCAAGGTCTGCGCCTCCTCTATGTTGAAGACATCGTGCCCAACCAATTGGTCATGCGCGCCATGTCCAAACCCTGGGATATTGAATTGACCATCGCCAGTACAGGGCAAGAAGCCATTGAATTGGCGAGAACACAAACATTCGATTTGATATTCATGGACATTCAAATGCCCGTCATGGACGGAATTGAGGCGTTCCAAATCATCCAAGAACTCGAGGGTGATTGCCCGCCCGTTCATGCGTTCACCGCCCACACAGGAAAATCGGATTTGGACAAATATCAGAACCTTGGCTTCAAAAGTGTTTTGACCAAGCCAATGGCACCAAAAGAGTTAAAATCCACACTAAAGCGACACATCGATGAGCAAGACCGAGGCAGAATTTGACGCTGGATATTTCAAGAATTTATTTGGTGAAGCCACCGTCGAATGGCACGAGTTCATTGCGGTGTCCATCCGCACATTTTCTGAAGGAAGGGTCAAATTAAATCGGGCCGTTTCCGAAAAAGACATGGATGCTTTTTCCGACTCAAGACATGGCATTGGACCCTCGCTCCAACAATGGGGTGCCCTCAGTCTGGAGCGATCACTTCGGGAACTCACCCTCGACCAACTCGACGGGAACTGGCCTAACATTGAATTGGAATTCGAGGGCCTTATGGCCGAACTGGAAAAACTCAAAGCATAAAAAAAGAGGCCCTTTTGAGGCCTCTTTTTCTTTGTGTTTAAAAACACCATCACACCATACGCGACTTCAGGTCACCGTCGATGGCATCGAGAAACTGCTCTGTCGTTAACCAGTGCGCTTCGGTCATGTCTTTGCCGTGAATCAACAAGGCCAAATCCTTGGTCATGCGTCCGCTCTCCACAACATCGATGCACACCTGCTCCAATGTTTGCGAGAATGTGCGAAGCGCGTCGTTGCCATCGAGCTTGCCTCGGAAGTCCAGACCACGGGTCCAAGCGAAGATGCTTGCAATGGGGTTGGTCGATGTCTTCTTGCCTTGCTGATGTTGGCGATAGTGACGGGTCACTGTTCCGTGCGCCGCTTCGGCCTCCATGGTCTTGCCATCGGGCGTCACCAGCGTAGAGGTCATCAGGCCAAGTGAACCAAAGCCCTGGGCCACGGTGTCGGACTGTACATCGCCGTCGTAGTTTTTGCACGCCCAAACGAAACCACCATTCCACTTCATGGCCGCAGCGACCATGTCGTCGATCAAACGGTGCTCGTAGGTAATGCCAGCCTCTTCAAACCGAGACTTAAACTCAGCATCAAATACCTCCTGGAAAATGTCCTTGAAACGGCCATCGTACGCTTTGAGGATGGTGTTCTTGGTGGAGAGGTACAAAGGCCATCCCTTGGCGAGTGCTTGGTTCATGCAGCTGTGCGCGAAACCGTAAATGCTCTCGTCGGTGTTGTACATGCTCATGGCCACACCACCGTCGCCTTCAAAGTTGTAGACCTCCCACTCTGTAGACTCTCCTCCCCCTTCAGGAATGAACGTCATGGTGAGCTTGCCTTTTCCTTTGATGACCGTGTCGGTTGCCTTGTACTGGTCGCCAAAAGCGTGACGGCCAATGCAAATCGGCTTTGTCCAACCCGGAACCAACCGCGGCACGTTCTTCATGATGATGGGCTCCCGGAAAACCGTTCCACCAATGATGTTGCGGAGCGTGCCATTGGGGCTGCGCCACATCTTCTTGAGGTCAAACTCCTCCACTCGCTGCTCATCGGGCGTAATGGTGGCACACTTGATGCCCACGCTGTGCTTCTTGATGGCCTCGGCAGCATCGACAGTGATCTGGTCGTTGGTCTCGTCACGCTTCTCGATTCCGAGGTCGTAGTACAGCAGCTCGATGTCGAGGTACGGGAGAATGAGGCGATCCTTGATGAATTGCCAGATGATGCGGGTCATCTCATCGCCGTCGAGTTCGACAACGGGGTTGTGGACCTTGATCTTTTCCATGGTCGTTCTAAGTGTTTGCCCTGTCCATTTATAGAATGGCGGGGGCGCGAAAGTACTGCCGACCAGAGGGGTCGGTCAAATCGTGTCTGAGTGACACGGAATCAAGCGGTTTGAACCACCGACGCTCACGCGAGCTCGCGCTCGCTAAAGTAGAAGCTGCCCTCGATGGCGGCGTTCTCATCGCTGTCGCTTCCGTGAACAGCATTGGCTGCAATGCTCTCTGCAAAATCAGCACGGATGGTTCCAGGTGCCGCTTCTGCCGGGTTGGTGGCGCCGATCAGGGTGCGGAAATCCGCCATGGCATTGTCCTTCTCGAGGATGGCCGCCACAATGGGACCGCTGCTCATGTACTCGGTCAGCTCACCAAAAAAGGGACGCTCACTGTGTACGGCGTAAAAGGCTTGCGCTTCGGCGAGGGTCAACTGGGTCCACTTCATCGCCTTGATGGTGAAGCCGTTCTCGATGATGCGGTCAATGATCTTGCCAGTGTGGCCAGCGCCGGTAGCGTCCGGCTTGATCATGGTGAAGGTGCGGTTTGTGGCCATTTTCCTTGGAATTGAGTGTACATGCGCGTCCTGCGCGCCGCAAAAATAGCGGTTTCCAAGTCTACAACAAGTCCCCAATGTGAACGGCGCCACTCGCCTCATCAAACGACCATTCTCTGAGGAAGTAATGCGACATCATCAACCAGCCGACAGTGTCAAGATCACCCTCATCGCATGAAGAGAAAACACGAGAGACACGAACAAAATCAACTTACCCACGCCCCAATCCACCCCCATTTACAGTCGACGATTCGGCGTCCAAAACCCTCCCTGCTTTCTAGCCCGAAAAAGTCATGACCTGCACCTCAAAATGGACGTCTAAAGCTTCAAACTTCCGAGAGTGCGAGTACCCGTCTGCAAAATTACTGGTTTATAACATCAGTCCTAAGCCACCTCAATCTGCAATAATATTCTACCAGAGCAAAAAAGTCGGTGCATTGTGCAGGTAGACTTCATCCTCAAACACCACACGCGCGTAAGACTTTACCTACGCGACTTATCTTGGGTGTCCCAAACCAGATTTTCATGCTTGCTCAAAGCCAGTGCTTTAGTGCGCGCCTCGCGTCACTTTTCCTTTTCCTTCTCCTTGTTCTTGCCCTTTCCATTACCGGATTGACGCACGCGCAATCCATCCCAATCACCGTAGAGATTTTAACGGATGGAGCACCAGAAAACATGTCGTTGGTTGGACCCGACAATGATTGGGCGAACATCAACCCTGGACAAGGTGAAGAATGGCAGCATTTGACCAATACACGATCCATGAGTTTCGGTCAAGATTTCAATTTTGACTTCAACCATGGCAGCACCTACTCCACGACCGTTTCAGGGACAGGAGGAGCCAGCTCAGCGTCATCTTATTCCGTCGGAGGAGGTGCCTCCAACAACATGTACACCACTCGGTATGCAACCACCACTGCTGCTCATGACAGCAATAGTGACAGTGACAATTGTGATGGATTTCTCTGCATCAGTTGCGGTTACAGCGCATCCACGAGCGCAACGTCAACCTTCGCGGCGGGATCGTATGGAACCTTTTCTAAACGGAACGACAACGGGACCGTCAGCAACACCAACTACGCTGCCCCTTCTACTGTACAAAACTGGACTTTCACCGGTGGGTCAGCTCTTGGAACTTATGGCGCAGTCCTCAGAAAATCTGGCGGTAGCTCCATTAGTGCCTCATACACCTGCGGTGGTCAATACAATAACGCTTGCGGCTGCATAGGTCAACCTCGTGTCGATTGGATGAACGGGCAATCCGGTTCAATTGGAGACTTTTCTGTGTATGATGCACAATCTTGCAGTGGAAATTGCGGCTCTTGCAGCGTCACCGCCCAAACCATGGGGTGCTTCAATTACAACGTCGTTTCTACCAATGGTAAAGCCACAAAAGATATCTACTCGTACCAATCCGGAACCATTGGCACCAATGTATGGATTGACTTGGTGGAAGCCGACTTCACAGGAGGAAACGCAAGTCAAGTGGACTTGTGGCTGGTCAAAGGCAATCAAAAAATCCACCTCCTCAACAGCAGAAGTCAATCCGGATCCAACCACGACTGCAACATCTCCGACGGGCACGCGACCATTGGAAACAACTGGTCAAACAGCAGCCGCTACAGCGCATCAGGAGGAAACCTCAACGACAAATTCTATGGAGCCAACGCAGACGGATGGTGGACTTTGGAGGCATACGACACGGGTAGCGGAACCCAACATACAGTCAACTATTTCAAGATTCATTTCAAATCCTTGTCCAATGGCCGATTTGAAACCACCGCATCTGTCAACAGCAACCAAACCATCGGCGATGGTGTTTACATCCAAAACCTGACTGTCGATCACGATTTGGCAGGCGACTCTTTCACTTTGGAAGCTCCGAACGGATCGTCATACGCGCTGTACAACTTGAATGACGATCAAGTTTACACACTCGACGGAGCCGCCACCACTCATTTCGAAGGAGTCAACACCAATGGAACTTGGAGGCTCAAAGCCACAAGTTCCAACATGACGACTGACATGCATAGGGGCATTGCGTCGTTCACCCTCTCTTTTTCTGGCGTCTCCTTGAATGGCAGTTCGTGTTCATCTGGAAGCTCAAATCGCGCCTATGCAGCGCGGGTTTACCCCAGCCAATTGAATCCCAATTGCACTTCAAACAACGACCATTATTTCTACAAAGCGAGTGGCGCAGCCAACCCCAGTGTAGACCTACAGAAAATGGTAAGCAGGGTCAGCAACCACGCGGAACTCGCTTCATTGGGCCACTCGAAAACGGGATTGAAATTGGTTGAAATGGGCGACGGAATCTATGACGCATATGACATCGCCAATGACCAACATTTCACGGCCGCTAGAATCAATGGAAGCAGCTCGGCAGGTCATGAGGTCAATCGATCCGCCAATTCCTTTTCAAATCCTTTGGTCACAGCAGTCTGGTCAAGTGCGCCGGGTAACCACGCGAGCAATGGATCCGTCTATGCCCTTCCTGCCAGTGATCACCTGAAAGGAATTCAATATAAGTCTTCGACTGCCACCCAATCTCCCACCCTGCTCGCACTCTCTGAAAGTCAATTCGAAACCGTCACAAGTCGTCCGTTGCATACCGGTGCCCAGAGTTGGATGAACCACACAGATTTTGGAAGCAATCATCAATACTGGAAAGAGTGGTTTGCCGTGGTACCAGACCCCCTCGATAAGATGGACCTTCTAAATGGAACATCTTCGACGTACTACAGTGTCCCGTGGACCTCTTCAGGAGGCGGCAATGTCAAGAACAACAAAAGCTCGAATTACGTCGGCAACATTGACTTCTCGCAGGCGGCAGTGGACATCCCCATGCTCACAAACAGCCGAGATGCCAATACCAATCTACTGGCTGGACACAGCAGTGGTGCCATCATTAACCCCATTGATTTGCGGAACCAAACGCATTCTATGTGGCGGACGGCAGCAGACGTTCAAACCTATTATTCAAGCGAGTTGGTTACCCGCTACGAACAAGGAAGTGATTTCGCTTCAGGAAAAATTCACGTCAGCTTCCCAATTACTGCGCCGAAGTACAACAGCACCACGTTCGAAGATGTGCCCTATTCCGGACCAAATGCCGTTGACCAAGAGCTCCCTTACTGGGGATTGCCAAATGGTGTAGAGGGATATGCAGAGATGTTCGTTCGCATCAAAAACAACACAACACAGCAGGTCTTCACGAAAGAAATCACCAGCATCCAAGAGCCCTTGATGCTCAAAGACTGTCCTTTCCTCATTCAGGACTCCATCCGCACGGAAATCTCGATTCAAGAAATCCTGACCGCTGCAAGCAGTGCATCCGACTTCAACGGTGGAGACGAAGTGGAAATCTCCGCCATGGTTTTCTGGTCCACTCCAGCGAGAAGAACCGCACTGTGGTCTCATGAAGAGCCTGATAACCGAGAGGTTTTGTGCACCGACGTGAATGCATTTACCATGACAGACGGTCCCGCCGCAATCAACACCGGAAATGGTTCAAGTGTCACTGTGGCTTGGAACGAAGGTTTGAAAAGCACTGGAGGTTACATGCGGTTACAACGCAGAAATGCAGCCAACGCATCGGCACCTGGTGGCGGTTGGGCCTACATCGGCGATGATGGAGACACCACCTTGGTCATGGCGGACGCCAAAGTCTGGTTCAATGATGATTCCGACCAAAACGGCGCGGTTGACGCCATTTCATATACTGACGATCAACTGCCTCACTTGATGTGGGAGTGCCAAAGGGTGGAATACCGGGTAGAGCAAGACATGTGTGGTCAATACAACTACACACCTGTCATTGGTGTGAATATCCTAGGGACTCTCGAGAACCCTTGGATCTTAGACGACAATCTTTCCAATGGCATTCAAGTCTCCCAGGGGCGCTATCCCTTTAAGGTCAAAATTGACTGGGCAACGGCCACAGACCCTCAGGGAGATATCGCCCAATTCAGGGTGTACAGACGACTGTACCAACCAGCTACTCCAGACGCAAACACGTGGGAGCAAATCTTCTCTTCAGAAGACTTCACATGGTACATCGACCAAGACATTGCCGCTGGAACGCTTTATGAGTACCGTGTGGGTGCGCTGATGAGCTGCACCACAGGTGGAGGTCAATCATCAGAAGTGACATTGCAGGAATTCTTCCCCCCTGCTCCTTACGACATCGGCTTCCGCTCTTCCATGGGCGCTGTCGCCGGAGAAGTCCTTTTCGAAAACGAAAGCCCCTCTGGCAATGTCAAGGTGGAGGTGAGTCCTCAAAGCGTCATGAATGCGAGGAACTCACTTGAACTCGAGGACAATGAATATTTCTCATTGGACCTGAAAAATCTGAGTTTAGGTAGCGCGAATGTTTGGCCTGACATCCACTCTACAACTCCTGGAAATGAATGGTCCATTTCCCAGTGGATTCAAGTTCCCGAAAACACCGTAGAAAACAACACGGAGTTTCCTTTGGTCAGTTTCAACATGGAAGACGCCGCCACCTTCGTGGTCAGTGAAGCATTCTCCATTTGGGGCAGCACCGATGGGGCCCCTGCCGGTCATTTCAACTTGAAATTGAAGCAAGCGGGGAGTTCTCTTCCGTTCACACCGAGCAACATTCAACTCAAAGACGACACCTATTACCATGTGACGTTGAATATGAAGAATGAAGACGCTGCGCCAGGCTTTAGCGTGACAGCCAGTGTCTTGTCCGATGAATCGAGCACACTCCCTCCAGTGGTTGGACAACGCCTCTTGAGCGGCACGGATGAATCCCTTGCCGAAATGAGAGCGGGATGGCACAGCATTACTTGGAATGCTGCGGGTGCCGCAGCCTTGGAGTGCGGAGATCCATTTGCATTGAACTTCTCACCACTGGCCATCGCAACCAGTCAAGACGCCTGCAACTACTCTGAATCAACCACAGGGTGCACAGACTCTGACATTGCGATCAACAACCTTGGGTTTGATGCCAACTTGGCCGAAAATTCTGCGTGCAACTACAGCAGCATTGGATATGGAGAACTGATTACAGCGCGCTGGTTCTCAGACAGCTCAGAGGACTCAAATGAAGCCCCAGCCGTGTTTGAAATCAATGGGTCAAATGAAACCCTCGTCCACAACTTCCACAGCACCATTCAAGCGGCATACAATGCCAACCCCTCGGAATACCCCTATTCTATGCCAGTCATGAGCGTGCAGTTGCCTCCGGGCAACTACCGCATGCGCGTTCTGGACAACAGCCTTTCTCCGCTTGCAGATGCCACCAGTTTTTCTGGAAACTTCTCCGTGCACAATGACAAGGGAGAGGAATATGTGAATTGCATTCAATACTTGGCCTCAGAGGTCAATTCAGGTGTCTATGATTTCACCATCAATGCAGGAAGTTGTGAGTTAACCTCAACTCCAGGGGCCATCAACAATCTGATGACCGACTGCGCAGATTGCTACTCTCTCGAGTTTGACGCTTCATCCAGCCCCTACTCTTTAACCACTACATCTGCTGGTCGAACTGCCATTGGCAACAACCCCAGTTTTGCATTCTGGTTCAGGGCCCCTTCACAAAACGGCAACATTTTAAAGGCCGTTTCGACCACAGGAAGTGTGATCAGCTTGAAGGCAGTTGCAGACGACAACAACCCATCCAACACTGGTAGCATGAAGTTTGCATTGGTTGGTCCGGGGAATCAGACCCTCAGCCGAACTCCAGCAGCGCCCTACAATGAGTACAACCTCATCTCGGGGCAATGGTATCATGCTACGCTGCACTTGGGCAACGATGGTGCGGGAAGCTTTACGCTGCGGTCCACCAACCTCAACGACGCCGATGCTGAACCTTGGAATTCAACGCGAGAATTCATTTTCGGCAACAGCACCATCAACGCTCCTTACTCAAGCCCATCAGGATTTGAAACCGCACGCTTGGACTTGGGAGGAACCGATGTTTTGTTTCACAACCTGTCCATTTGGTCTGGTGGATTGTCCAAAGCTCAATCGCTCGAACTGTTCAATGGAATTGAGAGCGCAAATCTGTATTCAGCATCCTCCAGCTTCACCAATGTCGATGGCATTTGGGGAACCGCACCTGCAGGTTCCAGCCTGGATTACTCCAAACTCCGGTCCGTCTTGATGCCTGACAACTCAGGTCGTCTGGTGGACCACATGGTGGGCAAGCAACTCTACCCGAACGGCTTCAATGCAGGCCTGTCCGGGACACAGACATTCCAAGTCAGTGGCACCATTGAAACCACGGGAAGTGCAATCGGCAATTTGACCAGCACACAGCGCTCGGTACGCCGCGCGCCATGGGGCATTTGCAATCCCGGTTGCGCGCGCATTTCGAACGCGTGTAACTACAATCCATTTGCCAATCAACATGGCGGATGCCAATTGGCTTGCGCCGGCGTGACGACAGAAACGAGCGAGCTTGTTTCCCATGCGGTGAACTACGATGAAATCCGCGGTTGGACAGGTGCGCCCTATTATGTTCTGAATGAGGATGAGCGCATCAACCAAATCAGTCACCCGTTGTACCATGTGCCATACCTGAGCTCAGAATTGTCCAATTTTTGGGCGACGCGCTACCCCGCAAATCTGACGCCAGGTCTGTTCCTGATGTTTGATGCCGACGAAAGTCTAGGGTCTGTGCTGTACGACAGGTCCAAATTTGCTGAGGACTTTGACAGTTGGAATCACAACAATGCTTACCTCTACAGCCAGTCGATCTCTACGGCAGGAGAGTTCACGCAGAGCCTTGCCCTTCCGGGTGATATTTATTACTCTGAGGCACCCTACAACCTGCCGCAAACTCTGGGCAACTGGACATTGAGCTCGCCAATCAATGGTGCATACATCGTTCCTAACGTGAAGTACCAAGGTTCAAGCAGCATGTTCAACATCGAAGCGAGCAAGTCAACCGATGGCTACCCGCACACTTTCCAACCTGGCATGCAAGTGGCTTTGGTTGGAGACATCATGTTGGCGTCTGAGAATCGAGACTTCACCGACATCAGCGCCTTCAATGTGGACATTGATGTGGTTTACCAGGGAATACAGCCTGGATTTAAAGACTACAGTGGAAGTGGTGCTGCCATCGAAAGCCAATGCCCAGTAAAGGGGGTTCGTTTCAAGGTAGATGGTGTGACTGCCACAGGGGATGATGAGCAACCTTTGGAGACGGACGCCAATGGTGCCATCACCTTGCAATTGACCCGGGGAGAGCATTTGATTGTCCCCACGCTCGACCATTTGGACGACACCTCCAATGACGAAGACCACCTCTTCCAGCTCACATCCACTGAGGGCAATAGCCTCACAGTAACTGGCCCAATGCTTCGCACCAGTGCAGGCGCGCCCGTAACCTACATCGACATCACGAGGCGTCGTGCCGTTGGAAGGGTCATCGGAGGAGAACTCCAAGCGTCAAAGGCATGGGGTTTATCTCAAAACAACCTGGGCTTAACTCGCTTCCAGTTGGTTCAAGAGTATGGCAACAGTGATAGCCCTGTCACAGTTTTGGCAGAACTCTGCCCAGCCGTTGAGGTTACCACAAACACCGCAGGTGAATATGACGTTCAACTTCTGCCCGGTCAATATCGAATTGCCACATCTCAGGACAACATAGACCCCTCGATTGAAACTTGGAACACCAACAGCTGGACCGATTTCACGATTGAAGGATGGAAAGGCAGTTCTGAAAGCACAGACATCGGCAGCACAGGCTCTACTTGGGTGAGTGCCTTTGCGCAACACATTAAAGACGATGGCTCTGGCGGCTACAGCAATGGCGATGTCTCCTCCTATTCCATCTGGGACATGACAACAAAGCAGGAGTGGGATCAAACTGCTCAATACCCAGACTACCCGGGAACTGATTCAGATGAATTTGTACCGAGCGATGCTTACGCAAGAATCGACTTGGTGTTCCAATCTGACGTTGAAATTTCTGTGAACCAACTATCTCCTACCACCAGTGACGCTCAGTCGATTTGTGCCACATCCAATGCGTCCTTTCTCAGTGAAGAGCTCGGTCACATTTTCCTCGGAGAGCGCGAATTCACAGTGAGAAATTCAGCGAATGAAGAGTTTCTCTCTCCTACCATGCTGCATTTGCTCGCACACAAAACCGGGGTAGCTGACCCTGTGGTCAATGAATTGGACCTGGTTCCACCGTTCCCACTTGGATTGCCCCTCATCAAAATGGGCATGGAGTATTGTTCTTCAATTCAAGCCATCCGGAAATTCGAGGCTGACATCGCCTCATTGAATTACTCTTTCCAAGACACCGCTGAGGTCAAAGGAGATCAGTACTCTTTCTCTATCCAAAACACGCTGTCAGACCCTCAGTTTGTTTCGGATATTCCTTTGTCTGTTGAAGATGGAGGAACGGCCTATGGCTTTACAGGAACGCAACCCGCATTCAATCCAAATGACCGAGTTCCACGCGGCTATCTCAAAATTGAATTGAAGAAAAACGGGCAAACAATCACCACTTGGAATCCTTTTGCGAGCGCGATGGGGGACAACGCAGACCTTGCTACCGTTCCCGGTTTAATGAAGAGTCCAATCGATCAGACCATCCTGTTCCAAACGGATCAATTCGACGCCATCATTTTCGGAAACTATGTATCGGCTCCACCGGTCCCCATTTCGACAGATCCTTCCCTGGACTTTATTCTTCGTGACCCCCCTGGAGACCAGTCGTACTGCAGCCTAGAACAGGGATCTACATTCAGTTTCGAAAAGAGCATTGAGTCTGGCAACCAGCACTCCATGTCCAGGGAGCGCAACATAGAAGTGCTGCCCGCGGTTGACCTCTCCGCTGAATTTGCCGTGAAACCTCTCGGCTTCGGAGTCGGCATGAGCGCCGGAACCACTATCGATGCAGAATGGGGCTACAGCAGAAGTGAGACCTACACTAAATCAACCGAAGGAGAAAAGTCCATTCGGGAAGAAATCTCAGCCACAGAAACGGTTTCAACCAGCAGTGAGGAACAAAGCTTCATTTACGGCAACAACCAAGACCTGTTTTATGGAACCGTCAAGAACTATGCAGTAGGCTTTACCAAGCACCACCAAATGGCTGCTGTTGAAGATGTCATCAACGCATCCCTCAGCTCCAGCATGTTGAGCACACTGGGCATCCCTGTTAGTGATGCACCTGTGTTCCACTTCACTGACGACGACGGTGATGGAGATGCGGACTTCCCTATGTTCTTCAAAAAGAACAGCGATGGCAGCATCGACCCTTCAAATGCAGCTTACTTCACCTTCGAGTGGAGCACCGTTCCTTCCAAAACGATTTTGCCTGCGAGTTACTTTATGAAAACGGAGTATACCATTGAGAACGTAGACATTCCTTCGCTTGAAGCGCTCCGCGACCATTACTTCAAGACTTCTGGATTTTACACTTACCCTGACGAACAAGCCTCAACGACCATCGAAAGTGAGTTGGGCTGGAGTTATCCTGAAGGCATGAAATATGCGAACAACGATGACCACCGTTGGGAATTGTTCCACCAAACATTCATGAACGAGCGGAATGCTGTGAACTCCACCTATCCAACTCAAGCGAGCACCTTGCAAAAAGGATACCAGGTCAATGCAGACATCTTCAGCATCCTCGACAATTCAACGATCGCCAATATGGGGTCGAGCATTCAAGATGGAACTGCCGGATTTAGTAGTGCCTTGATTAGTCGAATCCAAAACGAAGCCTTGAACGGGGATGACCGAGTAGGACCAGGCTACAGATTTTCTGTATCGGATAGTGAGTTGGCGAATGCACAGCCAACAACAGGCGATGCGATTACAGAAATTCAACTGGATTCGGTTCGTTTTTACAATGCTCAAATCAATGCTTGGAAACTCATGCTTGCAGAGAATGAGTTTGAAAAGCTGAATGCACGGAAGTACATCATGGACAATGTGGAGCAGCAATTCAGCGATCCTTCTCAATTGTCAACTTGGATTGAGGACTTAGAATCATCATCCTCTGAAGTCAACAATTGGAGCATAGACGACTTCTCTGACATTGCCGTCTCCAACGGAAACCTTCAAGGGGGAGAATTGGGAGCAGACGCTTCCATCTGGGACGATGCAGACTTTGAGCCATTTTTCTTGAATTTCTCAGGTGGCGGCTCATCCTACACCAGTTCCTTGAGTAAAACCAACATCAGTGAAGTGTCTAAAACCACTGCACTATCTGGCGTTTGGAATGGATCTTCCGGAGGTGGATTGCTCATCGGTGGTGCCGGAATGGTATCTGAGTCAGGGGAAGAGACCGTGATCACCGAATCACGAAAAAACACGGAAGGCACCGAGACTTCAGTCAATTACACCTATCACCTGAGTGACGACGACGAGCAAGACTTTTACTTGGTTTGCGTCGTTCCCGGAAAAGGCTTGAATGGACCCCTTTTCTTGAACCTCGGTTCAGCCACTTCATGTCCTCATGTGGTCGCTCAACCCAGTGAGTATTCAGAATGGTATGCGGCACTGCTGCCTACATCCTATAACCTGACGGGTCAAGTTGCTGAATGCTCCACAGTGACTACACCCGTGTGGAACAGAACACTCAACACCTCCACCATCAGCTTGAGCCCGAGCAGTGGAACAGCATTTCACGCCTTTGATGACCAAACGTATGAAGAGGATGTTGTCTCCATTGCAACTGGCCCTGCGCAAACCGCAGAAGTCGCCATTGCGATCGGTGTGGCCGCTGGGATGATCATGTTAAGCAGCCAAGGAGCTGCTGTTGGAATCGGCCTCGCACTCGGCGGATTTGCTGCTGGAACTGCCGTCATGGGAGCCATTGATGATGCCGTTGCTTCTGGCTGGAGAAATGAAGTTTGGGCCGACTTTGGCTCCGCCTTCTCCGAACAAGGCTATAGCCAAACCGACCTTCAGTCCATCACTTTGGCTACCGAAGAGACTGCTCTCTTCATTGCGGATGGCATGTGCTCTATCATCGCTGAGCAAGACTCTGCGACCCGCGCAAATGCCACCATCGTTCAGCCGAATACAGTGCCATTGCAAAAGGCCAAACTCACGTTGACCCACGATGGAAATGCGGGATTGGAATCTGTGAACATCACCCAACTGATGACCGAAGGAATCAATCTGAGCTTCCAGATGGAAAATGAAAGTCCAGAGCCTTGGGGAGGACCATCGAAGTACTATTTGTTCAATGATGCCACCAACACCACCCTCGCTGCCAACGTATCACTTGGTGGAGGGGACCCAGCAACAGGTGACTATCTCCTTTACCCGAATTGGTCAGATGGGGCATACAGTATCCTTGGCTCCATTGAACACAATGGAATTGAGGAGGAACAATACATGAACGGACACATTGACTTCATCATGAGGTCATCGTGCGACATCAACATCCAGGACAAGGTGAGGGTCAACCTCAACTTCGAGCCTGCCTGTTCTGACCTTGAACTGGCTGCACCACTAGAGAACTGGACGGCCAACCTTGATCTCATTGAAAGCGGCAGCTACAACAACACGCAAGGAGATCTTGCGCTTCACGTGGACATTGAACGAAATGACTTTAAAAACTGGGAATTGGATTCTGCCCCAATCGTGGTCAAATACCGCACGGGCAACAGCACCCAGTGGAACACCATTTCTCCTTCCACACTGGCGCTGAATGCAGACGGCACCATGTCAGATGTAGACTTCACGTGGGCTCCTTTGGACGGCGGATCCATCTGCAACATGTATGCTGGAGCAGATTCGACCTATTGCTTGGGCTATGAAGGTGAGGTACTGCTTCAGGCCATCTCCCATTGTGAGAATGACTTTGCCATTTCCAATGTCTCCCCCATTGTCACAGGATATGTGGACTTTATCCGACCTGAATTGTTCGGGTCTGTCCTCCCCGCCGATGGGTTTTATGAGCAAGGTGATGAGCTAACGTTGCGCTGGAGTGAAGCCATGGAAACCACAGATCCTGGTTCAGCCCTCAATGCGAACCAGATTGAAATGTGGGCCGAGCAAAATGCAGACTTCTCGATCAATACTGGTGGCCTACAATTCACTGGACAAGAGCACCTCGCAGTACTCCAATCCTCGAACTTGGATGCGACCGGCTGGTCGGCCACATGGAACCTGTGGGCAGGTGGAGTCAGTGAACCGACCTCCATCACACCAGGTGTCGTCTTTTGTCAAGGAGACCACAACACTGGAAGCCTCTCGGTTGAATTGCGAAGCACAACTGAAGTCGCGGTGGTCTACCGCGCCCAAGGCAACGTCATTGACGAGGCCATTTTGCTCCTTCCCTCGGCCAATGACCCCAACTGGAATCCGTTCTGGAACCAGTTTGACTTGAGCATGTCTCCAAACGGATCTAACATTTACGACGTCAACATCGACTTGAACAGAACGGGAACGATTGGAGCCGCCACACTGAACATTCCAAACTTCAACCTGCCATCGCGTCGTCTGACCATCGGAAATGGATGGTCTGGCAACAGCGCGAGCACCACTCCGTTGGACTTGCCGTTACAAAACTTCCGTTTGTGGAGTTCTCAAAAAGAAGAGCAGTTGGCGGCCAATGGTGAGTTCATCATTACAGGTGAGGAACTGGGATTGCAGGTCTACTTGCCGTTGGATGAAATGGGTGGCACTCCGGTGGAACGCTCACGTGACCGTGCTGTGATCATGGAAGCCAATTGGTTCGGCGCACATGACGCAGCCGCCTTGGACTTCGCTGGAAATACAGGCAGCATGCGCCCCTCCATCTCGGGTGCCAGCTTGACTCCGATTGGCGGAAAGAACACCACCGTTGAATTCTGGATGAAGCCCGGTGGCGTGAACGAGGCCATTCTGGGCATTGGAGGAACTGCGAATCCCTCCATTGACCAAAACATGAGCAACTGGTCATTCGAGATCAATGGCAATGGCCACCTCATTGTCGCCAACGGAACAGATACGTTGACTTCCAATGTTGCATTGAGTGACGCTTGGCATCACGTGGCCCTCGTGCGTCACAACAATGGCTCTGTTAATCTCTATCTGGATGGAGACAATGTCGACTCAGGATCGGCCTACAGCCATGGCACGCTTCAACCACTTGCTATGTTCATCGGTGCCAGAAAGTATGACGCTGAGAACTATGACATGCCATTCACGGGCAAGTTCGACGAGCTGCGTGTCTGGAGCTCTGCTGTTCCGCTGAACACCCTCCGGGACCGCATGCGCGACGGCGTATATGGGTATGACAATCTGGTTCTCCACGCACCATTTGAAGCGAGAGGAACAGGAGACAACGCCATTGCTTCGGATCAAGCTTATGGCTATTCTGCTTGGGACGGCTACGTCACCAACAATGCTGCAGGCTCGTTGGGCATGCCACAAAGCTTCAACGCTTTGGCCGTGGGCGGTTTGTCTTCGGGGATGATCCAGAGTACGGACGCACCACTCATGCAGGCTGAGCCTCAGCGCACGATGAGCTTGCCTGGAGATGTGTCAACCGTAAGCTGGAATTCATTGAGCGACCAAGTGATTGTGGAGTTGAACGAGAACGCCTTGTACAAATACGAGGATCAACTCGTGACGTTCCAAATCGACAAGTCAGAGCTTCGGGACGCGGCTGGAAACAGCATCGCAGACGACCTCACGTTTGACTTCTTGATCGACCGCAACCCATTGAAGTGGGGCAATCCCTCCTTGAGCACCAGCGGACAACCCAGCAGTGACTTGACCCTGGAAACTACGGTGTTGAACACAGGAAATCAGAGCAAGTACTTCGAGATTGTGGGCTTACCCACCTGGCTCGAGGCATCTCCTTCTTCTGGCAACATCAACGCGAACAGTGCCATTGACGTCACCTTCACGGTGACCGACATGCTCGCTGTCGGAGGGTATACCATTGACGCGAAACTCAAAGGAGGACTTCCTTGTGGAGACAATGCCAGTGGCGGGTTCTGCTATGCTGAGCGCCTGACGATGAATCTCGATGTCTTCTTGGAGACACCTGAATTGGATTTTGACCCAACGGCTTATCCAAACTCTGTTCCCATGATTGCCAAAGTGTTCAATGGCAACATTGCTTCCAGCAATGAAAGGGACCTCGTGATGGCCTATGTCGGAGAAGAACTGCGTGGCCATGCCCAATTGGATATGGTGGTCGCGGATCAAAACCTGGCCTTCCTCACAGTGTTCTTCGACGATGCCGCCGATGCCAATGCCAATGTGAGCTTCCGTGTTTGGGACGCGTCCACGGGTGTCATTCGCGCTCTGGTAGAGCCACACTGGCCCAACCTTGAAAGCGATCCAATCACGGTGGCCTTGTCCAGCAACAACCCACCACCATTCTCTGTCTTCGAGCCTCTCTTGCTCAGAAGCACGGACAAGGTGGAAACCCAATCCGAACTCACCCCAGGGTGGAACTGGGTCAGCGTGAACGTGGTCAATGACCCGGCCACTTCTGTTGAGGACGCCTTTAAAACCTTGCCTCAAAACGACATTGTGCAAATCAAGACACACAATGAAGGCTTGGTCTACAACAACAATGGCACATGGCAGCCAGCAGCAGCCAACGCGCTCAACCCCAACATGAGGTACGCGGTTCAAATGCAACCCAATGCGAACTCAACTTGGACCATGAGCAACATCGGAACTGCGGCCAACCATCTTGACTACACCCAAGACTTGGTCACGGGGTGGAACGACCTTGGCTACATTCCGCAGCAGTCCTTTGCTGTGAATGATGCAATGCTGTCGCTCTCCGATGCCGACACCATTCTCGGATTCAATGACTTGATCAAGTCCCGTTACGGCGGTTTTGCCGTTCACGTAGGGGATGGCGAATGGGTTGGATCCTTGGATGCGCTTCACCCAGGTCAAGGTTACCGTCTGTATTTGGATGACGCCAATGGGGCCAATGTTGCGGCAGGCACATTGGAATGGCCCGCTTCGTTTGGCATGACCAACCCGGAGTTCCGAACTGCTGGACCCGCAGCTGACGGCAAAATCGAACACGGTGATGCCGCTTTGCAAGACGTGGCTGCATGGCCCATGAATTTGCAAAACATGGCTTCTTCTATGTCCATGATTGTCCGTCTCGAGCTTCCGTCTCAGCATGTTCAAAGCATGGGAGATGTAATTGGTGCCTTCGTGCATGACGACCAAGGCAACGAGCAGTGCGTGGGTCAAATCCTTCCCATGGATACCGAAGAAGGCTTGTTGTACTTCCTGTCCACATTTGGCGGCGCACACACGCCTTCAGATGTGACATTCCGCTGGAAGTCAAACTTGTCCGGTGTGGAATTGATTGCAGACGAAATGACGACATTCAACGCCTCTGAGTTGAAAGGAAGCCCTGCGGAGCCCTTCTTGCTGCACTTCAGCCGCGCGGGAATGGAGCTCAGTCCTGCACAAACCGGTGGGCTTGTCGCTTATCCAAATCCGTTTGCCAACGAACTCACCATTCACTGGCATGGAGAAAGTGCAGTCGAGCGCCTCGTCATTGAAGATGCCAACGGCCGACTCATTGCTCAATTGGATTGCGACGGCTTACTCACGGGCCCTTGCCGATGGGCATCGAGCCAGTTGGAAAGCGGAGTTTATTTCGTTCGCGCCATCACGGAACGCGGACAAAGTGTAGTGCGCGTTGTCAAATAATTCGACTCCCCTTCTCTTATCTTAGAGAAGGGGGGTATTATCTCTCACTTGTAACCAAACCAACCGTCATGCAGTGGCCTACAACTCTGGTCCTTTCTGGACTTTGGATCGTCTTGTGCGGTCAAGTGGTTTCGGGCCAATGCCCTAACGCTGCATCCCTCGATTTCTTCGAAGAACCTTGTGGCGTAGGATTGCTCAAAGGACAATCGTTCACCCTCGCCGAGAACAGCACATTGGACTCCATCCAATTGGCACTGTGTACCGGAACGAACGGAGAACTTGTCATCCGCGAATTCAATGGCGGAGGAAGCAATTGGGATGAAGGCGACATCATTGGTCAAGCGGATCAAATTTCACCTCCCTCGGGTGTCCCTTCTGATTGTTTGACCAGTTCAAACGGATTCACGCATTACTCCGCACACACGTTCTCCTTTTCTGATGTGGCATTGGAAGGCGGGGTGACCTACGTGATGCATCTGGTTCAAGGCGCGGCAGCATCAGGATGCACACTCTCCTACCCTGGAGGCTCTGCTTTTGGAAGTTCTCAAAACTCAAGTGAAGACTTGGTTTTCGTTCTGAGCTCCTGCCCAGACGAACAGTTGATTTTTGGATGCACCGATTCAGGCGCATGCAACTTCGATGTCACCGCCAATTCCGACAACCTTACATGTCAGTACAACGACTGTGCAGGAACATGCGGAGGCACCTTGACCGAGGATGAATGTGGGGTGTGCGGTGGAGACAATTCTACTTGCGCCGGGTGCACGGACCCACTTGCATGCAACTTCGATCCCAGCGCCATCTCCAATGACGGATCCTGCCTCACGGAGGATTGCCATGGCGACTGCGGCGGAACTGCGTATGCAGCCTCTTGCGGCACCTGCATCGAGGGCAATACTGGACTGGACATTTCTGAATGCAATGTCTGCGACAACCAAGAAACCCAGTCGTTTTATGGAGGCGCCTTGTGGGCTGGGGCTACTCAAAGGTCAGTCCTTTAAAGTCACCGAAAACGGACACCTTCATTCCGTCAAATTGGCGGTTTGTAGCGGAACGGCAAATCAACTTGTCGTCCGCGCATTCAATGGGTATGGTGCCGGTTGGAACGAAGGAGCCATTTTGGGAGAGGCCAACGCCATTTTGCCCGCCAGCGGCACAATTTCAGATTGTTTCACCTCCAGCAACGGCTTCGACTTTTACACCGAACACACCTTTGAATTCTCAGACCTTGGACTGGCCGCTGGAACCGAATACATTTTGCACTTAGAAGAAGGAGCAGCTGCAAGCGGTTGTTCCATCGCGTATCCAGATGGCGTGGCTTTTGGAACCAATTCCAGCAACCCCTCACACGACCTAGTTTTTGAAATTTTCCACTGCCCTGATCCATCTTTGATTTTTGGGTGCACGGATTCAGACGCCTGCAATTTCAACCCATCGGCCACGTCAGAAGATGGAAGTTGCCTCTCTTTGGATTGCGCCTTGAACTGTGGTGGCAGTGCGTATCTCGATCCCGACTGTGGGTGCGTACCATCTGAGGCTGACGCCGGCTCCTGTTATGGTTGCATGGACAACAGCGCCTGCAACTACGACGCCACATCCACACTTCAAGACAATTCCTGCCTCTACCCTGATTGCAATGGCGATTGTGGGGGGACAGCCTTCGAGTCCGATTGCAATGAGTGCATTGGTGGCAACACCAATTTCCACAGTGGAGCATGCATCGATGGGTGTCTCACGGCAACCATCGCAACAGACCCAAGTGGATGCAGTCCAGGCCTCCTTTATGGGCAAAGTTTCACAGCGGAGACCACTGGTTTTCTCGAACAGGTTCAACTCAAAACCTGTTGCGCCATGGATGCGCAATTGGTCCTCCGTAGGTTCACCGCAATTGACGCTTGCTCTGGAGCATCAGAAGCCGATTGGAACCAAGGCGAAATCCTAGGGACAAGTCCATTAATTCAGGCCACTTGCCCCAGCCTAAACAGTTGTTTGACTTCCTCGGGATTAAACGGCTATCAATGGGTTTCATTTTCCTTTGACAACGTGGCCATTGAAGCCGGAAGCCAGTACACATTGGAATTGATTGAAGGTGTGGCCTTGGCGTCTTGTACTGCTGATTATGCGGGCGGTCATGCTTATTCGGCCGACAACGCCAGCGTCAACAACGACTTGACCATGGCCATTTTCACCTGTGCCAGTCTGTTGTCGTTTGGATGCACCGACAACTCCGCATGCAATTACGATCCAAATGCGGGGCAGGATGATGGGTCCTGCCTGACAGCTGACTGCTTTGGTGATTGCGGAGGCGATGCCATTTTGGATGGAGACTGTGGCTGCATTGGGGGAAACACCGGCATTCGAACCGAGCAATGTGTCGCCGGTCAAGTTCAAGCGCTCATTGCCAATGACAGCGACGTCTGCACCGACGTCTTGTTCGGGCAAACCTTCTCCATCCCCGTCAACGGATTTTTATCCTCTGCCAGCTTTCATGTGGACTTGACTCAAAACCAAACCATTGAATTGCAGAGGATCGGCGGCGAGCTGGATGGTCAGATCGAAGCTTCTGCTTCGCGAACAGGAACTCCGGATGCATGTCCAACTACAGCCAACGGGTGGGCATCATTTTCGTTCCCACAATCTCCAATTCAGGGCGGATCACAATACCAATTTGTATTCACCAATGGTTCGGCCCATGCATCTTGTACTCCTGCCTACACCGGAGGAAGTGGCTTGACCATCAATGGACAGGCGTCTTCGGATGACTTGTCTTTCAGGTTCGTTTATCGTGTAGCCAACTCTGGGGAGCTCGCTTGGGGTTGCCTCGACTCCAACGCTTGCAATTATGACCCCAACGCCACCGAGGATGGTGGAAACTGTGCCGAAGAAGACTGCAACGGTGACTGCGCCGGAACAGCAGAGTTCATCGCAGGCTGTGGATGCACCGGAGGCAATACTGGCGTGACAGCGGAAAGCTGTTACGGGTGTACGAACTCCGTCGCATGCAACTATTCTGCAGAGGCCAGTTTTGATGATGGAAGTTGTCTTTTCTTCATCGATTGCGCCGGTGAATGTGGAGGTTCGGCCACCTTGTCCCCATCATGCGGATGCATTGGTGGGTCCACCGGAATCGATGGCGCAAACTGCTTTGCACTCTGTGAGGGGGAAGTGGACCATTCCACATATCCCAGCAACCAAACATTCAACACAGGACCAGCTGCGTTTTCGCAAAGCGGACAGACATTCACAGCCAACTCAACGGGCTTTCTTACCGGCACCCGAGTGCGAAACAACGCTGAACCTGGGGCTCCCCTCAACTTTGAACTCAGGGCAAACGACGGCACACAGTTAAACAATGGCACCTTGCTCGCGTCGGGCCAACAAACCTCATGGGAAGACACCCCGGGAACTGGAGGGGATGTATTTATCGAATGGGAGGCCCCTGCGATGGTCAACGCCGGAGCGTCTTACGTCTTGATCCTCGCCGGGTCAGGATGGACCGCAATGCGGAGTCAAAGTGACGACCTTCCAAATGGCGCGTCCTTCAATGGAGGCGACAACCAAGCCGCATTGCCCGACCTGTTCATCGAGCTCCTGTTTTGTTCAGACCTCAATGGATGCACTTCCACTGTCGCCTGCAATTACAACAGCATTGTGACTGTGGACGATGGCTCATGCATTTTTGCAGATGCCGGGTTTGATTGCGCTGGAAACGCTTGTTCCAACGACACCGACAACGATGGAATATGTGACTCTGTAGACTTGGACAGTGGCAATGCCAACATCTGCATGGACGGGGACGGCGATGGATGTGACGATTGCAGCAGTGGCACCTACGCACCCAATAACGATGGTCCCGACAGCGATGGCGATGGCCTCTGCGACAGTGGTGATCAATGTTCTAATCTAGAGGCAGACAATTTTGACGACCCTGCAAACCTCCCTTGCAGAGGAACCTGTGACACCGCTCCGATTTTTGAGGCCATTCAAGTCAGCTCGCCCACTTCCTCTCCCAACAGTGTCGATGGCCTTCTTTCTTTGACGACAGATGCCACCGAAATTTTGTTTGTCTCGGGCAGCGAGTTTGAACCCGCACTGCTGGTTCTCGAAGGTCAATATGGTGCGGCTGATTACAGCTTCGATTTGCCCTCAGATGGCCTTTTGGTCGCAGCAGGCGTTTACAGCGCCACCATCTTCAATTCAGCAGGCTGTCAAGGTGTGGCATCAGCAAATCAAGGGTCCACATTTGGCCAAGACCCGGTTGCTCTGACCGTCATCATGGGTTACCGCATCGAGTGTTCCAGCCCTTGCAGCGTATATGACACCGATACCGATGGCATTTGTGATGATGAGGACAACTGCATTGACAAGCTGGCCCCGAACTACAACGATCCCGCCAACGGCCCTTGTCTGCAAGATTGAATGCTCTCATTCCCGTTGAGCCATCGCGTTCAGCTGGATGATTACTCTCGCTGAAAAGCGAGCTGGCCTCCAAAACCGACGCGCAAGTTTTGGGCGGAGCCTGCGCCGTATTTTTGCGCCATGACCGGATACTCAGCCACCCTTCCATCCTCCTCTCAAGAGGCGATGGACATGGAAAACCAATATGGCGCCCACAACTACCACCCCTTGCCTGTGGTGTTGGACCGGGCAGAAGGTGTCTACTGCTGGGACATTGAAGGCAAGCGCTATTTCGATTTCCTGAGCGCATACAGCGCAGTCAATCAAGGCCACTGCCACCCGCGCATTGTGGGGGCCATGATTGAACAGGCACAAAAGCTAACGCTCACCTCACGTGCCTTCTACAACAGCATGTTGGGGCCCTATGAGAAGTTCGTTACCGAATACTTTGGGTACGACAAGGTGCTGCCGATGAACACCGGCGCAGAAGCGGTCGAGACTGCCATCAAAATCGCGCGGAAATGGGCCTACGACGTCAAGGGCGTCCCCGCTGGAAAAGCCAAGATCCTGACCTGCGAAAACAACTTTCACGGCCGGACAACCACCATCGTTGGCTTCTCGACGGATCCCGACAGCACAGGCGGATTCGGCCCGTTCACTCCGGGATTTGAGGTTATCCCTTACGACAACATTGACGCCTTAAAGGAAGCGCTGAAGGACCCCAACGTGGCCGGGTTCCTCGTCGAACCCATCCAAGGTGAAGCTGGCGTCTACGTACCCAGCGACGGCTACATCCAAGAAGCACACGCCTTGTGCAAGGCAGCGAACGTTTTGTTCATGGCCGACGAAGTTCAAACTGGCATTGCCCGCACCGGTGCCCTACTGGCCACCTGCGGGAATTGCACCTGCACAGGACACTGCGAGCGCCAAGCCGAGTATGTGAAAGCCGATTTGCTCATCCTCGGCAAGGCCATTTCAGGCGGTGTCTATCCGGTAAGCGCTGTTCTCGCCGACAATGCCGTTATGGAAGTGATCCATCCCGGTCAACACGGTTCCACCTTTGGTGGCAACCCCGTCGGCGGTGCAGTCGCGATGGCGGCCTTAGAGGTGGTCACCGACGAACATCTCGCCCAACGTGCACGGGATCTTGGCAACCGATTTCGTGCCGCCATGGAAAGTCTGATTGCGGAAAGCGACCTCATCCACTCTGTTCGTGGACGTGGATTGCTCAACGCGATTCTCATCAACGACACCCCGGACAGCTCGACAGCCTGGGATCTCTGCGTGGCCATGAAGGACAACGGACTCATTGCCAAGCCCACCCACGGCAACATCATCCGCTTTGCTCCTCCCCTTGTGATGAACGAAGCGCAGCTCGATGAATGCGTCGCCATCATCCGCAAAACGGTCCTCTCTTTCGGAAAGTAACACCGCTATCCAAGGCTCAATTCAAATCGCACCTCGCTGAATTCTGAACTCGGTTCGTCCGAGGATGACTTTAGCCGCTTACCCGGCTCAGTCCAGCCAGCCTTGTTCGCGCATCCAATCGTCGTTGTAGACCTTGCCCACGTAACGGGAGCCGTGATCGTGGAACAGCACGACAGCGAGATCCGTGGGCTTGAGCTCATCCTTGAGTTGGCGCAACCCTTGGAAGGCTGAACCACAGCTGTAACCCAAGAAGAGGCCTTCTTTTTTGGCCAGTTCGCGGGTGGTCATGGCGCCGTCCTTGTCGGTGACCTTTTCAAACTTGTCGATGAGGTCGAAGTCCACGTTGGCAGGCAAGATGTCCTCGCCGATGCCCTCGGTGATGTAAGGGTAAATCTCCTTCTCATCGAACTCCCCTGTCTCGTGGTATTTCTTGAAAACCGACCCGTAGGAATCGACGCCCCAAATCTGAATGTCGGGGTTCTTCTCCTTTAAATATTTGGCTGTGCCACTGATGGTACCGCCCGTTCCAACGCCTGTGCAGAAATGGGTGATGCGTCCGCCCGTCTGTTTCCAAATCTCAGGTCCTGTGCTGTCGTAGTGCGCCTGACGGTTGGCCAGGTTGTCGTATTGATTGCACCACACGCTGTTCGGGATCTCCTTATTGAGCCGCTCAGCCACGCTGTAATAGCTCTCTGGATGGTCCGGTGCCACTGCCGTAGGGCAAACGTGCACTTGCGCCCCCACTGCCCTGAGGATGTCGATCTTTTCTTGCGACTGCTTGTCGCTCATGGTGCAAATCAACTGGTATCCCTTGACCGCGCAGGCCAAGGCGAGCCCCATGCCCGTGTTGCCGCTGGTGCACTCAATGATGGTGCCTCCTGGCTTCAAATCCCCGTTGCGCTCCGCAGCTTCGACCATGCTTACGGCCATGCGGTCCTTGACGCTGTGGCCGGGATTGAAGTACTCAACCTTGGCCAAAACAGGACAAGGAAAATCCTCTGCAACTTGATTGAGGCGGATCATGGGCGTATTGCCGATGGCGCCGAGGATGTTTTCGTGAATGATCATGAAGGGCTCGGTTCGATGGTGCAAAGATACCCCTCGACTCAGTCGAATCGGAGGGCCTCTACCGGGTCGAGCCTTGCGATGAACCGCGCAGGCAAAAACATGGCCACAGCACACACGCCCAAAATCATGGCTTCCACCCAAGCAATTTGGGCGAAATCCAAGTGAATCGGGACCTCCGAGAGATAGTAGCTGCGCGCGTCCAAGGTGATCCACCCCGTCTCAAGCTGCAACCACGCCACGCCAAAACCGATGAGGTTTCCCCACAACAAACCGCGCAGCAAAATGCGAACCGCCAGCCGAACAAAAACCCCCATCAATGGGCCATCGGCCATCCCAACGGCCTTGAGTAAACCGATACTTCGGGTGCGTTCCAGCATCAGTAAAAGCAAGGCAGAAGCCATGTTCAAAATGGCAATCAACACCATCAGTCCAATGATCAATTCGACATTCAAATCGAGCATGGCCAGCCATTGGAACAACTCGGGGTGGTCGTCCACCACTGAGCGCACATCCAACGCATAAGGCACCGCAAAAAACACACTGTCGGCCATGGTCCACAGCGCACCGTAATCGCGCACCCGCATCTCAAAACCACCCACATACTGACCGTGACTTCCACCAGCCAGCCTGACTTCGGGGTCCTCCATCCCCTCCAAGTCCCAGGTGACCCAAGCCGTATCACTTATGGTTTCGCCACCGTCGCTGACCACCAGCATGGCCTCCCCACTGCCTTGGAGTGGATGCGGGCCTTCCCCTCTCCAATCCACCCCAGACCACCGGTAAGCCAATCGCCCTTGACCCCCATTGGCCCTGGCCATGACATGACGCACCCCCGGCAAGTCGTCTACCCCATCATCCAATACTTGCAATCGGGCTTGAATGCCCCAGCCGCTCAATTGCTGCAGATGGTGCAACCCACAGAATACGTATTCCGCGTCAAATTCCTGAAGCCCCGTCTCGTAAATGCCCGAAATCGAAAACACACGGGGCCGCATTTCCCCATTGGCGTTCGCCAGAAGCAGACGCACGCGCTGACCCACAGCCAAAGACAAGGTTCTGGCTTGTTCCGCGGAGACCAGCAGCTCCATGGCCTGCGTCGCGGCCGAAAAATCCGGCAGTTTTCCGGCTTTCAACCGCTGCCTTAAAAACGTCGTGTCGGCATCCGCACCCAGTCCCTTGACCACCACACCTTCCACCTCTTCTGCGGTCTCTAAAATCGCGGGACGTTGAGCAAAAGCCTGCACCTGTTCGATGCCGGGAATGGCCCGAAGCGCAGCCGTGTCTACATCGGCCCACGCCACGCGGTCGGTTCCTTGGGAGCGACCCTGATCGGCGGCCACCACACGAAGGTGCGAGCCAAACCCCACCACCAACGACCGAACATCCCGCTGAAACCCCTGCACAATGGCCAAGGACAGGATGATCAATGCCACACCAACGGCCACCCCAGCTTGGGCCATGCGCACCACAGGACGGGCAATGCCTTGACCTGTGGGGTCGACGGTCATTCGGCGCGCGAGGAACCGAACCGCGGAACGGGTGCGTTTGGACATAACATGCAAGGTATGCGGCGCGTTACTTTGCCGTCATGCACAACGCCTTCGTTTTCCCCTTCGCAATGCTCATGGCTTTGAGCAGTGGCCTGTGCCAAGTCATGCCGGGCGACACCCACATGGAGGCCTATTTGCCCATGCTCGAGGGCAAGCGCGTGGGCGTGGTCTGCAACCATACCGCAGTGGTGCACAATGCCGCAGGTACTCCTGTCCATTTGATCGACACTTTGATCGCTCGCGGCATTGAAGTCCGCGCCGCTTTTGGTCCCGAGCACGGATTCCGGGGCGACTTACCGGATGGTGAGAAAGCGCAAAGCGGCACAGATACACGCTCGGGCATTGCCGTTCGCTCCCTGTATGGCACCCACAAAAAACCCTCGGCTGCTCAGCTTGAAGACATCGAGATCATGGTGTTTGACATTCAAGATGTGGGCGTGCGATGCTACACCTTTCTGTCGACCCTCTTTTTGGTGATGGAAGCCTGCGCAGAGCAGGAGATTCCACTGGTGATTTTGGACCGTCCCAATCCCAATGGCCACCTGACGGCAGGCCCGATGCTCGACACGTCACTCGTGCGCTCTTTTGTGGGCTTTCTGCCCATTCCGTTGGCCCATGGCATGACCTTGGGCGAATTGGCCGACATGGGCAATCAAGAAGGGTGGCTCGGCGGAGGATACTCCCATACCCCAACCCCCGCCTTGCGCTGCGACCTCCACGTGATTCCCGTCACGGGTTGGACACGTCAGCAAAAGTGGTCGCCCCAACTGGCCCCAAGCCCCAACCTGCCCTCTGCCGAAGCCATACAACTCTACCCCCATCTGGTGCTGCTCGAAGCCACCCTCGCCAGTGTCGGCCGCGGCACCTCAGCCCCGTTTACCATGGTCGGGTTTCCCGGCATGCTCCGTGCCGCCCATCGTTTTACACCAACCCCCAATGCCGCGAGCAAATACCCCAAGCACGCCGGGAAAGAATGTCAAGGGTTTTCGATGATCCGGCGGTTGGGCGCTTGGAACGCCCAACAAGGCAATGGCCGACTGCACCTGGATGTGCTGCTCGAGTTGCAAGAAGGCTGGATGAGCACCCCGGCTGGCGACCAAAGCCCCTTCATCGACCGCCCTGAGTTTTTCGACCAATTGGCCGGCGGCCCCTCGCTTCGCCTCGCACTCGAAAAAGGCACAAGCCTCCAGACCCTCGCCGCACAATGGACAAAAGCGCGTTCCGGCTTCATGGAAAATCGAAGTCGCTACCTTCGCTATCCCGATGGCCATTGACCTCGGACCGACCCACATGTTCATGAAGCGCACACCCGCCCTTTTTCTCTTCGCCCTCGCAGCCACACTCTTGGTCGCCTGTTCCAAGTCAGAAGAGTACACGCCCCCCGCATACGCCTGCAATTGCGGAACCCTTGTCCTGGATGGCGATTCCCTGACCGTTTTGGGCGCCGAGTATGTTTACCTGCAGCAAGAAGACAGCTTGTTTTCGCGCCGCTATTTCGTGACCGCCGATGCGCAAGCCGAGGGAGAAACCCAAGAACACGGGGTCAGCTTGATTCTCGACGTGCCCAATGTGCAACAAGGGGCCATTTTCTACCCCAATGAGGACGCCTTCACTCAATTCGACGTGACCAACTTCAATGCGTCGTTTGACACCACACAAATTCACCGCATCACCAATGGTGTGGCCAGCGTCATCGCGGCACCTTTAACTGGTGGAGAAGAAACCGTCAATCTGGATTTCCTCCTTCGCCGAGAGGTGGATGGCGAGCTTGTCGGATTCGAAAAAACACTGAAGGGGAACTTCGTTGTCGTTGTCGATTAATCCTTGACCCCTCCGTAATTTAGAGGGATGCCCTCTAATACTAGACGTCTTGCACTTATTGGCGTGCTGCTTTTTGGCTGCCTTGGCCTGCGCGCCCAGCCCTCTAGCTGGGAGGTGATTCCGAGTGCTTATGAATTTAGCATGACGCTCACCTTCACGATATCCGTGGATGGTTTGGTCGGTGCGGGCAATCAAAATGTCGCCGCCATTTTCGACGCTTCCGGCAACTGCAGAGGCGTCGGTGCGACAGACTTCCCGGCCAATTCCGGATATTTTACGGGACTCATGCTGGTCTATGGCAACCAAGCCAGCGAAAACGACCTGGAGGTCCGCATTTGGGATTCCGCTCAAGACAGCCTTCCCCAATGCGACAACACCCTCGATTTTGTCGCCAATGGGATCTTGGGAAGCTTGAACAGTCCACAGGTTTTCTACGGCGTGTATGACCCCTTGGTCGGATGCACAGACACCGAAGCCTGCAATTACCTCTTCACTGCGACGACCGACAACGGCAGTTGCATCTACCCCGGATGCAGTGATGACCAGGCTTGCAATTACGTGGAGGCGTCCCCATGCTACGACAACACCACTTGTGCATTTCCGGAACTGTATCTCGATTGCCAAGACAATTGCCTCAACGATTTTGATGGAGATGGCATTTGCGATGAACTCGAGATCGGCGGATGTACAGATGACCGTGCCTGCAACTATGATGCCGGGGCCACCGACGATGATTGCAGCTGTGACTTCCCCTTCTATCCTTTCAATTGCAATGGGGATTGCTACATCGACACCGACAATGACGGCGTTTGCGAAGCGGACGAAGTCTTGGGTTGCGACGATCCCGTCGGTTGCAATTTCGATCCTGTGGCAACAGACAACGATGGGTCCTGCCTATACTGCTGCTACAGTGTCTATGGAGCAACCAATGCGTTTAACCTCGACATTGAACGCTATGCCGGTTTAGGCACTGAAAATCCTGGCTTGCCCGGTCTCCTGACTTACAGGGTTTACGTCACGTGCGCCCATCCTGAAGACCAAGTTTTGGCAGTAAGCGGTTCAGGAGGCAACTCCTCCATTGTGGGCAGCGAAAGCAACTTCTACCAATCTTCCAATGGCAGCTTGCTCCTCTCCGACATCGACTCCAGCGCTTTTGCCGACGACCTTACTGTGACACTGGACTCTTGGCTCACCATTGGTCTTGAGACCCCCAACGTTGCGCCCGGCCAATCCACCATTTCGGCGACCACTGGCCTTTGGAGCACCCTGTTTGAACTTGGAGAAGACTTGTTCATCGGCGGAGCGTCTGGAGATGGCTGGAGCGTTTCTGAAAACAGCACAAACAGCTTTGCCGGTGACGATCTTCGGGTCCTCGTCGGCCAATTCACTTCTGCCTCGCCCATTGAAGGCAGCTTGAACTTGACCGTATTGCCCTTTGGAGCGAGCGAACCCCTCCAAATCACCCCGCTCTTCGTTGCCCCACCGTGTGGCTGCTCTTCGCCTTTGGCCTGCAATTACGACGCCTCCATTACCTACGATGACGGATCGTGCCTGTTCCCACAAGACGGTTTGAACTGTCAAGGCAACTGCGACTCCGATGTCGATGAAGATGGAATTTGTGATGGCGACGAAATTGAAGGCTGCACCGACTTTAATGCATCCAACTTCGAGCCATTGGCTTCCGATGAGAACGGAAGCTGTTTGTACCCGGGGTGCACCTATCCCGACGCCAACAATTTTTCAGTGGACGCCAACGTGGACAATGGCGAATGTGAATTCGACCTGAGCAACCCATGCCCCGCAGACATCAATGGTGACGGCATTACCACCGCAGCGGACATCTTGTCCATTCTTGCGGCATACGGACTGCCTTGCGCGAATTGAGCCTGTGTTAGACTTCAATCACAGCCTCCCCTGTGACTGCAAAAACACGATCTGTGCGGCGGGGTTCGATCACGTACATCCCGGTAAACGCTCCGTATGCTGGCATCACGGCCTGGGTCTCGCCAAAATGGAAGCACCGCACACGAAGGCGCTGTCTGCCCGTGCCTGTCAATCGGATTCCCGGATGAACATGGCCGCAGACATGGTAGCCAAATCCTTGTGACCAGTCTGCCGGATCGTGGGTAAACGTAAATGGGCCATCGTCCAACCTGTCCACCTGTGATATGCCCGCTTCTTCAAGCAGTGCATCTGGAATCTGATCGTGATTGCCTCGCACCAAGACCCAATTCAAGTAACCAAACTCTACACAGAGTTCAGAAAATGGATCCCATTCCTTGTTGATGTCACTGTGAAACAGGTCTCCCAGCAGCAAAACCCGATCGGGCCTGAACACCTTGATGTGCTCCCGCAACCGATGCAACGTCTCCAACGTGGGCTCAGAACCAATCGGCACGCCGTGCTTTCGAAAATGCGCCGCCTTGCCCAAGTGCAAGTCGCTCAACCAAAGGGTGCGCTTTTCAGGCCACCAAATGGCTCCGTCTGGCAACAGAGTGAGGGCAATGCCCGACACGGTTACCTCTAAACTTCCGGGAAATTGCGCAGGTTTTACCGCGTCCATGCGATGTTCATCCCGAACCGAATCCCAGGAATCCACCCCTCTTCACCGTACACGAAATGCTCCCCAATGTTGGTGGTCACCGACTTCACTTGAGGGCCGAGGAACAAATCACCCCGCACCCGTTTCCCCATTTGAAACTGTCCTCCCAAAACAAATCCAGCGCCCACCGCCGTTCGGCGCTGTACCCCGGTGAAATTCGTCACCATGGTGCGCTGAATGGCGCGAACCCGTGCAAAACCACCAAAGTAAAATCCCTTCATGACCTCTGGGGATAGGTAGTAGCGGACTTCTGGCATGACGACAAAGCCGAGCCAGTCGACCGAGTTCAACGAGGTTCTAACCCCGAGCAAACTCTCCAAGTCAGACGTGTTCAATTCCAGATTGGAGCGTACGATGCCCGATGTCAATTGCCACGATGCGTGTTTCGAAAATGGCTTTTCTACACTGACCTGGAATTGCCCCGCAAACCACCCAAAAGGGTTTGTTTTGATTTGCATGCGTCCACCGTTGTCTTGCGCATGGACAATTCCTTCCCCCGCTAAGGACAAGCCAAGACAAAGCAGACTGGCAACGGATGTCCGAAAAAGAAAGCGCTGAAACATCATCATTCGATTTCTCACCAACCGATTCCAATGGTCAATCCAAAGCGAAGTCCAGAGCCATCTGTATCCTCAAAGTCCAAATCATCGTACTCTTCGAAATCACCGCTGTATGTGGTCTTACTGGACTTGAATTGTGGTCCCAAGAACAACTCTCCGGTCAAGCCATTGGCGAGTTGGTATTGGTAACCCAAAACAAAGCCCCCACCAATGGTCTGCCGCTTGCGGGTGCTGCCTTCGTCGCTGTCCACAGTCGTGGTCACCGAGCGAAAACGACCAAAGGGTGCGATGTACAATCCGTCTGGCGCCACATCTCCAAGGTAATAGCGCACTTCCGGCACCACGATCACGCCGAGCCGGGTCGCATCAAAAGACTCAAAAAAGAACGCCGAGTCTGCGGCCGCCTTCGACAAGCTCACATTGGAGAAAATGAGCCCAGGTATTACCTGAACCGAGAGCTTTTCCGAGAGGAAGTGCTCGTATCCAAATTGGTACTGCCCCGCAAACCATCCAAATGGGTTGGCTTTGATCACGCCTGTCCCCTCCTGCTCTTGGCCTTGGACTTGCAGCCCAATCACCATGAGAAAAACAAATGCCAAGTGCTTCATGCGTTCTGTTGTTTAATGAGATTAAGAGCGGATCCAGATTGGAACCACTCTATTTGCTGTGCGTTGTAAGTGTGATTGCACACGATGCTGTCCTCGCTGCCATCGGCATGCTTCACCGCGATGGTCAATGGCTTGCCTGGGGCGAAGTCCTTGAGGTCGATCATGTCGAACGTGTCGTCCTGACGGATCAAGTCGTAATCGGCCTCATTGGCGAAGGTCAACCCGAGCATCCCTTGCTTCTTCAAGTTGGTCTCGTGGATGCGCGCAAAGGACTTCACCAAGACCACGCGCACGCCAAGGTGGCGCGGCTGCATGGCGGCATGCTCGCGCGAGCTTCCTTCTCCATAGTTCGAATCTCCAACCACCAAAGTCGGAACGCCTGCCGCCTTGTACGCGCGGGCCACAGCGGGCACTTCACCAGTGGAATTGTCAAGTTGGTTCACCACGGCATTGGTCGCCCCACCAAATGAATTGACCGCTCCGGTGAGCGTGTTGTTGGAAATGTTGTCGAGGTGACCACGGTACCGCAACCATGGTCCCGCCATGGAAATGTGGTCCGTCGTGCACTTTCCGTCTGCCTTGATTAAAAGGCGCATGCCCATCAAGTTTTGTCCATCCCAAGGCTGGAAGGGGGTCAACAACTGCAAACGCTCACTGTCTCCTTTGACCACCACTTGAACCCCACTGCCATCTTCTGCAGGCGCCAAGTAGCCCGCATCCTCCACCTCGAATCCCCTTTCTGGCAATTCATAGCCGGTGGGAACTGGCAACTTCATTGGGCCATCCGCTCCAGGCAGTGTATCGGTCATGGGGTTGAAGGTGAGGTCTCCAGCCAAGGCAATCGCTGTCACGACTTCGGGCGACCCCACAAATGCGTGGGTGTTGGGGTTGCCATCGGCCCGCTTGGCGAAATTCCGGTTGAAGCTGTGGACGATGCTGTTCTTCTCCTTCTTTTCTGCGCCGCTTCTTGCCCATTGGCCAATGCACGGGCCGCAGGCATTCGCAAACACATCTGCCCCCATCTTATCAAAGGTGTCGAGCACGCCATCGCGCTCCAACGTGTAACGCACAAGCTCGGAGCCTGGCGTAATCGTCAGTTTGCCTTTGCTCTTGACCCCGGCTTCCACCGCTGCTTTTGCCAAGGACGCACTGCGCGTGATGTCCTCGTAACTGGAGTTGGTGCAGGAACCGATGAGGCCAAATTCAATCTGTGTAGGATAGCCTTTTTCTGCGCAGAGCTCGGCCATTTTGCTTACCGGAGTGGCCAGATCTGGACTAAACGGGCCATTGAGGTGAGGCTCCAATGTTGTGAGGTCGATCTCAATGACTTGGTCGAAATACTGCTCTGGATTGGCATACACTTCTGAATCGCCAGTCAAATGCTCTGCAATGCCGTCGGCCAATTCTGCGACATCCGCACGGCCTGTTGCCCGCAGGTAACGGCCCATGCTCTCGTCGTAACCAAAGGTGGACGTGGTCGCACCAATCTCGGCGCCCATGTTGCAAATGGTGCCTTTTCCGGTACAGCTCATCGCGTCGGCACCCTCACCAAAATACTCCACAATACACCCTGTGCCTCCTTTGGCGGTCAAGATGCCAGCCACCTTCAAAATCACATCTTTCGGGCTGGTCCATCCGCTCATTTCCCCCGTCAACTTGACGCCGATGAGCTTGGGGAACTTCAGTTCCCATGCCATGCCGGCCATCACGTCTACTGCGTCGGCACCGCCAACACCAATGGCCACCATACCCAATCCACCCGCATTCACGGTGTGGCTATCGGTTCCAATCATCATGCCGCCAGGAAAAGCATAGTTCTCGAGCACGACTTGGTGAATGATGCCCGCTCCGGGCTTCCAGAAACCAATGCCATACTTGTCGGACACCGATTCAAGAAAATTGTAGACCTCGTTGTTTCGATTGATGGCCTCTTGCAAATCCGTATCGGCCCCCACTTTGGCTTGAATCAGGTGATCGCAATGCACGGTGCTGGGCACCGCCGTTTGGACCTTACCCGCTTGCATGAATTGCAACAACGCCATCTGCGCTGTAGCATCCTGCATCGCCACGCGGTCTGGCGCGAAATCCACGTAATCTTCACCACGGTTAAAAGCGCCAGAAGCCTCCCCGTCCCACAAGTGGGTGTAGAGGATCTTCTCCGCGAGTGTCAGTGGTTTGCCTGTGACGTTTCGGGCTGCAGCCACTCGGCTGGGAAAACGGTCATACACGGCGCGGATCATCTCGAGATCAAACATGTCGATAAGGGTTGAAGCGTTGCGGCGACGAAGATACAAGCGCGCGTAGCTTTGGGCCATGTCTCGTGCCGTGCTCCTTGAACAAGTCCGTTTGGCCTTGCGCTCCATCCGCGCACAATGGCTCCGTACCCTGCTGACCATCACCATCATTGGCACCGGAATCATGGCCCTCATGTCCATGATTACCGCCACGGAAGCCCTGCGTTCCAGCCTCATCGAACAGTTCGTTGGCTTGGGTGCAGGCACATTACAAATCAGTCAAAAACAGGAGGGCGGCGCCTTTGGGGGGCGGAGACTCAGCAACTCAAACCCCATCAGGTTTGATGAGGCCATGGCCCTCAAAAAGCAAGCGAAAGAACTTGCCGCAACCGCAGTTTCTGCGCGCGGCACCATGATGGGCCGCCTATCTAGAGATGGCAAAGAGACGGACCCCAACGTCCTTGTGGTGGGCGGCGACGAAGGGTTCATCCCCATGAGTGGTTATGATTTGGTGGCGGGCCGAAATTTCACATCCGAAGAGGTCAGAGGCAATGCACCACTGGTCATACTCGGTGGCGACGTGGTGAGCAAACTGTTCTCCCCGTCGGAAAACCCACTAGACAAAGACATTCGCATTCGAAATCGCCGGTACCGAATTGTGGGCGTCCTCGATCAACAAGGGGCCTCTTTTGGCATGTCCCAAGACAACCAAGCCATTCTGCCCGTCGGGGAAATTCAGGCACGGTACAGCGGATCAAGGACATCCTACAGTGTTCAAATCAAGTCGAACGACCCCGAAGGCATCGGCGCCCTGTCCGAAGTTGTGATCGGAGAAATGCGGGCCATTCGGGGCGACTTGCCTGGAATGGCCGACAGCTTTCGAATCTCTCGGTCAGACGCCCTGATTGCTCAATTCAACGACAGCATTAGCTCGGTCACCCTCGCCGCCCTGTTCCTTGGACTCATTACTTTGCTCGGGTCCTCCATTGGCCTGACCAACATTATGCTGGTTACCGTGACCGAGCGCACCCGGGAAATCGGCCTGCGTAAAGCGCTCGGCGCCTCATCCAAAACGATACAGACCCAATTTCTGGTCGAGGTCGTGATCATTGGACTTTTGGGCGGGATTTTCGGCGTTGCTTTGGGCATTGGCGTGGGCAATGTGGTCGCCCATTACCTGGAAGCCCCATTTGCCTTGCCCTGGGGGTGGATCATCATCTCTCTTGTCCTGAGCGGCGTCGTGGGACTCGTCAGCGGCTACTATCCCGCGCGAAGGGCAGCGCTTCTAGACCCCATTGAATCTCTTCGCCACGCCTAAGACAGGCCATTTCACCACCATGTCTCCGTTGTCCTCATCCAGCCCCCTTTGGGTCATGCGAAAGCCCCGCAGCTTGGGGAATTTCAGCATTGAGACATCTTACAAATCCATGCGGGACGCTTGGCCCAGTCATGCTCCCCTTCCACAAGTGCATGTCGTTGGTCACTTCACCTCTGGTATCGCGGACCGTTGGCACATTTGGAGAGAGGTCCACAGCGCGCAAGCTCCCCTGGTGCACATCACGGGCGACATCCATTTCGCGGCCATTGGATTCCGCAATGCTCCCGTGATCTTGACCATCCATGACTTGGGGATGTTGGACCAAGGCCGTTTTCTAGAACGGTGGATCAAAAAATGCTTCTGGCTAACGTGGCCTTTGAAGTCATGCGCCCAACTGATCGCGGTTTCAGAAGAAACCAAACGGGACATTCTCCGTCGGACAGGCTATCGATCGGACCGCATCCATGTGATTCCCAGCGTGATCTCCCCGTCGTTTCACGCGAGAACATCGAACCCCGTCAACCCCAAGCCCCGAGCATTGCACATCGGGGTTGCCGACAATAAAAACCTCGAAGGTCATGCCAAAGCTTTGGTTGGACTCGATGTTCATTTGCGGATCATTGGGGTCCCGACCCCATCTCAAGTGGCCATGCTGGATCACCTTCGCGTGGATTACAGCTGCACCTCCAAGCTCACCGAAGCGCAACTTCAGGCAGAATATGCAGCCTCCGATGTGCTGCTCTTTTGTTCCACACTAGAAGGCTACGGGATGCCCATCATCGAGGCCCAAACTGTGGGTGTCCCGGTGATCACAAGCCAACGCCCTCCCTTAGACGACACCGCTGGAGACGGCGCGCTTTTGGTTGATCCTGAGCGCGCTTCAACGATTCACGAAGCGATTCAAAAGGTGATTTCGGACCCAAAGCTTCGCCACACTTTGGTGGCCAAAGGCCGGGAAAATGCCAAGCGATACAACGCGGAAAGTTCTGCCAAGCGACACGCCAAGGTATACGAACACGCCCGAGCGGCAGAGCGCTAAGCCTGTCAGATTCTGGACTGAAGGAAGCGCTGGATCTCGAACCAGCGTTCAGGCTTTAAGACGATTTTCCCTTCGTTGTCCAACAGGAAATACGTCGGGGTTTGCGTGATCTTGTAGTCATCCGTGATCGGTGCATCCCACCCTTTCAATTGGCACACATTCGACCAAGGGATTTGATTTTCGGCAATCGCGTTGGTCCACGCGATTTTCTGTTGGTCCACAGAGATGCCAATCACACCGAAACCACGCGGATTCAAATCCTTGTACATGGGAACAAGGTTGGGGATTTCCTGCTCACACTTGTGACACCAGCTCGCCCAAAACATAACCAGCGTGTATTGATTTCGAGCCACTTCTTCCCCCAAGTCAATCATTTTTCCAGAGGGGTCCGCAATGCGGAATCCAGGGGGGGTATTTCCCACCCTTAAATTGAGGATGCCCTGAGCCCGCTGACGAATCACATCAGAGAGGTTCGCTCCACAATCTTCGTCGAAGATGTAGTTGTCCAAGATGTATTGACAAATGGTCTCCTTCCCCGTATTGTAGAAGCCATCCAGCATGTTGTACAATGCGAATTCCAACACGACTGGATTGTCCTCACAAGACGCTTTCACCAGGTCAATGCAGCTCAAGAAACCAGAGTCCTTGCCTTCACTGAACGTCCGCATCATGGATTGAATGCGATCCGGAAGGGCCATGGATCGGGTCAAACTGTTGTCGCTCACGTCCAAATCGCTCAAAAAAGTGCCTTTGTCGCCCAAGAATCTAGGCTGCTTCCAGGTTAGAAACTTGGCCAAGTATGTCCCTGGGTTTGCACGGATAAACTGGTGCTGTGTTTGGGCCAGTTCGTCTTCTTTGGCCTTGACCTTCGCTTTGGTGGCCGCCTCTTGGCCGCCTCCCTGCTTGTACAACTGGCGGACTTGGTTCTTGTTGGCGGCCTCGGCACCCCGATATGCAAACCAACCGCGGTTCTCCACGCTCTCGGTTCTGCCGCCGGTCATGCGCGCATTTTGAAAGTCAATCGTCAACTCCGGCTCATCCGGATTCAAAATGATGTCTGCGGTCTTCTTTCCCGTCTCAAATCCCAAGCCATAGAAACCTCGGCCCACTTCCACCTTGCCAAAATCAAAACTGCCGTTGGTCATTTTAGCGGAATCCAAAACGGCAATGTTGCGGCCTTCTGTTTCGAAGAGATACAACATGCCATTTCGGCCTTGAACACTGCCGGAAAAGTCCACCTTGCCCACTTTGTCTCCTCGGTTTTGAGCGTTGATCCCATCCAAATAATTGGGGTTCTCTCTTCCGCCACCAGACACCTGTTGTGCCGATTGGACAGGAGAAGAAGGGGACGGCGCCGCGACCTGACTTGCCTGAACATTGGCCGCGAGGGCCGCTGTAGGGTCCACCACGGGGCCCTTTCTTTTTTCGGAAGCTTCGCCAGTGGAACAGGCGAACAAAAGCAAGCTGAGGCTAAGAGAGATCAACATGACAAATGGGATGCGTTGTTGCATGCCGAAAATTAAGCCCTGACATCATGAGATAACAAGGTCAGTCTGCGAATCCCCACCTTTCTAACGTGAATTAACGCTCTACCCTGTCCTCGCATGGGGTTTTGCATCGCGTATCTTTCTCCGATGGACCGACAGACCGCACTGCTTGTTCTTCAGCTTCCAGATGCCCCAACAGCAGAGGAAATCCACAACGCCTTTGAAGGACATGTCTTTCAACTCCGGGATTTTTTGTTTCGGCAAACCATTGTTCCTCAAGTCTTTAGGTCGAAAGTGAATCGGCTTCTGACCGCTTCTGAAGTTGGGGAAACGTTGGGTGCGGAACTGACCCCATCCAGCATTGAGATTCCGGAGCTGAGCCCCCTGCTGGGAACAGCCGATCAAGTCGTGCGCACACACGCCGACAATGTGGGGCGCCTCCGGTCCGCCATGGCCACAACACTGAATCCAACTTGCCTTTCACGCCTGGGGGAATGTTTGGTCCGGCTCCAGCAACAGTACTTACACAACATGGCCGAATGGTCGGCTGAACGCACACTGGAAGGAGCGAAAACGGTCCCCATGCGCGAGGAGTGGTCGCCTGCGGCGTTGGCTTCGGCCATCGAATCGGAGCGCAAAGGCGAAGTTTTAGATGAGGCCACATCCGGGCGATTGCAGACTGAGCTTTTGAGAATGCAAACGCTGATCCGCGGCGCCATTGTGGCGTAGGCCACGCCAAGACGCATCGCTTAGCTTTTGTCCGATTGCTTTTCGGCGGCACCCCTCTGGTGCAACTGAAGCACCATCCCATCCCCCAGTCCAACTTTGGGTACCACCAAGGCTGGGGAATCAACCAGGTTCATCACCCTGAGGTAGATGGAACCTGCTGGAACAATCACATCTGCCCGATCTGGCTTCAAGCCAAACTGGTCCATCCGCTCCGTATAACTGAGACTCTCCAACTGCCCATGAAGATCAGCCAGCTTCTCCAAAGACATAGGAGACCGAGATGGCCCGTTGGATAGCTTTTGCAACTGATTGATGTTGCCCCCGGTGGCGATAACCATGGGCCGAGACACCCCATATTCGGCCAGCAATGCCTTACTCCAACTGGCCATGTCTGTCCAAACCTCAGGGTCCACCTTGTCCTGAATCAAACGGACGGAACCCACTTTGAAACTCCGCCCCGCAAGCCTCGAGCCCTGTCGGATCAAGGTGAGCTCTGTAGAACCTCCCCCCACGTCCACATACAAGTAATCTTGGTTCCGGTCCAGAACACTGATTGAAAAGTTCAAGAAAATCAAATCGGCCTCCTCTTCACCATCAATGACCTCAATGTCCACATTGGCCTCTTCCCGCACCCGGTCGACCACCTCCTGTGCATTCGTGGCCTCCCGCATTGCACTTGTCGCACAAGCACGCCAAGCGTCAACCCCCATGGCCTTCATGAGCAAACGAAAGGCCTTCATTGCCGTGGTCAACTGACGCCCCTTCTCCTTTCCGATTTTTCCAGATTCAAACACATCCTCACCCAAACGGATAGGTAGCCTCGTGTAAGCCACCTTGTCCGAATGAATGCCCTCGGAATCGACCCGAATCTCCTTGATCAAAAGCCGAACTGCATTCGATCCAATGTCAATGGCTGCATACCTCATCTCCCAAGCCCTTTGCCTTGCAATTGCCGTTTGTAGTAGGCGTAAGTGGATTTGTGACTGTCCACGCGCGGCGCGCCATCCGGACAAGAAACGTAGCGGTTGCGCTGTTTTTTATCCAGCTTTCTGCTTTTCACGTTGTCTTTGAGCTGAAAATCAAGCACCGCGCTGATCTCTGCCTGCAAGGTCTCATCATAAATTGGGACGCTCACCTCGATTCTTCGGTCCAAATTCCGCGTCATCCAATCTGCACTGGAAATGTAGAATTCCGGCTTTCCTCCCGCCCCAAAGGCCACGACTCGGGCGTGCTCCAAGAACCGCCCCACCACGCTGAAAGCCTCGATTCGATCGCTCAACCCCCTCACCCCTGCCTTCAGAGCACAGGCCCCCCGGACAATGAGCTTGATGTCCACCCCCGCCTGGCTCGCCGCATAAAGTTTGCGAATCATCCCCGCATCCGTGAGGTTGTTGCACTTCAAAATCATCCACGCTTTCCTCCCTGCTTTGGCTTCCGCAATCTCCCGGTCAATCATCTGTGAAAACCGACGGCGCGTGCTGTAAGGGGACACAATCAGGTGCCGGAATACGCCACGCTGGTAATTGTGCTCAAAAAATTGAAAGAGCCTTTCCACCTCACCCGCAACCCGTTTGTCGGCCGTTAAAAGCGCCAAATCGCTGAAAACCCCGGCGGTGGACTCATTGAAGTTGCCTGTCCCCACATGCGCATAATGCCGCTCTTGCCGTCCCTCCTTTCGGGTAATGAGGAGCAACTTAGAATGGGTTTTGAGTCCGGCAACACCAAAAATCACTTGAATTCCGGCCTCTTGAAGGGCCTGCGTGACCTTGATGTTGTTGCGCTCATCGAAGCGGGCGTGCAATTCAATCACCACCTGCACCTCCTTCCCATTCAAAGCTGCACTCGTAAGGGCATTGATGATGTGGGAGTTCTTGGCCACCCGGTACAAGTTGATTCGAATCGCGGTGACCTTGGGGTCGATGGCCGCTTCCCTGAGCATGTCGACCAACTGCGAAAACGCATGATACGGGTAGTGCAACAGGATATCCCGCTTGGCCACCTCCTCAAAAATGCTTGGCTTGCCCTGAAGGTGCCGGTGCGGCAAGGGCCTCATTTTGCCAAAAGTCAAATCGGGGAGGTCCAAATCGGGGAAGTCCATCAAGTCCCGTCGATTGTGGTAGCGGCCACCCGGAATGATGTTGGCTTCATCAATCACACCCAGCTTCCGAATTAGAAATTTGAGCAACTCGGCAGGCATGGTGTGGTCGTACAAGAAGCGCACGTAGTCTCCATGCTTCCTTTTGGCAATGCCCTTTCGCATTTTCTCCAACAGGGACTTCGACAAGTCGTCGTCCATGTCAATCTCGGCATCCCGGGTCACTTTGATGGCAAAAGCCGAGACGGCGGTCGGCTGAAACGTGGAAAACAGCCTCGGAAGTCCCACCCGAACCACGTCGTCCAAAAACATGATCCCTTGCCTCCCCGCTTTTGCAGGCAGGACAACAAATCGATCCAAATGATCGGGCAATTCCAAGAGGGCAAAACGCGCCCGCTTCGACACGTCTCCTTCCAACTGAATAACGTGGTAAACGGTGCCATCCCGGAGTTCGGGCACCCCCACATCCGAAATCAAAATGGGCACCAATTGCGGACGCACCTTTCGGTCGAAATGATCGCGGACGAAAGTCCACTGCTCTTCGTCGAGCTGCCCCTCGTCCATGAGGTCAATTCCCTGTTCCGCGAGCTGGTCCTCTACTTCTCCAAACGCTTGATTGAACCTAGACTGAAGGTCAATCACCCGCTCTGTAATCCCCGTGACCGTTTCCTCAACCCCAAAGCCCAAAGTGGTGGTGGTTCGTTTGCCGAGCAGGGCCATGCGCCGAAGGGCCGCAACACGCACACGGAAGAACTCGTCGAGATTGTTGGAGAATATGCCCAAGAAGCGCATGCGCTCCACCGGAGGCACTTGCTCGTCCTCTGCCTCCTGAAGCACACGCTCATTGAAGGAGAGCCAGCTGAGCTCTCGGTTGAAGAACTCCTCTTGCGGGGACATCCCGCCTTTTGGCGAGGGCATCATTTTGCCGGACTTGGCTTTAGAATCAGAAGACACGAAAGCGAAGATACCTGTGCCCCGACGCCACCGACGGTCCAACGTGAACATTTGCACGCCTCTCGCACTTGATTTGGTGCTCTTCACACCAACTTCGCGCCATGCCTCTACTTGGAAACACTGCCCCCGTCATCAGCGCCACTGCCGTCTTAAACGGCCAAGTGATGCGTGAATTCACCCTCGAACAGTTCCATGGCCAGTATGTGGTGCTTTTTTTCTACCCCGAAGATTTTACGTCGGTTTGCGGATCAGAAGTGCACGCTTTCCAAGACCGACTTGCCGATTTTAAATCGCGCGATGCGGTGGTGATTGGATGCAGCACCGATTCGGCCTCCACGCACAAACAGTACCTGCGCACACCGGCCAATCAAGGCGGCGCCGAAGGCGTCACTTACCCCTTGATTGCCGACACCAACCGCACTGTTTCCGACGCCTTTGGCACCCTCGATGGTCACTTTGACTACGATGCCCAAGGCAAGCTGGTGGCCACTTCGGACCTGCTCTGTAACCGTGGGTTGTTTATTCTCGATAAAGAAGGCGTGGTCCTCCACCAAGCCTACCACTTGAAGCCCATCGGTCGAGATTTGGACGCCGTCTTGCGCGAACTCGACGCGATTCGCCACCTCCAAATCAACGGCGAGGTGTGCATGGCCGACTGGAAGGCCTAATCTCATGCCTGGCGAAACGCATTAGTTTGCTGGCATGTCTTCTTCCAATCTCAAGTCCGCCTTTTTCGGCTTCTTTGTCGCATGCGCCCTATTCACGGCATATGCCTTCAGCAATTCAGAAACAGCAACGCCAGCCGCTCGATCCCTGTCCGACCTCTCCATTGAGGTGCCCGTTGCAGGATGGACAGACTTGGGCGGTGCGATTTATAGCCCCTCCGAAGGCATTTATCAGGTCATTTATGGTGACTTTGGCAGCGGGGACGAGTTCTCCATTGTCGAAGTGGTCGGGTTCGACTAACCACAATCAGCCCTTGAGCCAGCGTGAGATGTAGGCTTCCAAACGATCGGCGTTGGCGGCCGAAATTCTCATGTCCACACTGCCCGATTCGGTCATGCCTTCAGGGGTGTTCCAACCGCACCAAATCGTCATGCGTTCATGACTGCTTTCCGGCATGCGGGTAACGCCGCTCACCTCGCCCCGTCGCAATGGCGCGCCATATACTTCAAGACGGCTGCGGAAGTACAAAATGGCGCCATCTGCCGTGCGTTCAAAATTGCATGCGGTGCGGGCCGAGTCCACCCCTACCAAGGCATGGACTTCTCCTGACCCCCCCACAAGTTCTGCTCGAGGCGAGCCTGTTCCGCCGGACTTTAGCGACGCCCAAAAACCCAGTGGCTTTCCAGAAATGGCGTGGACCTCGGCCCAACGCCGGGGGTCATTGTAGGTCAAGTTCCAAAGTCGCATGGCTCCAATGTCTGCGGTATTTGCCATCCGCATCATAGCGTTCGGCTTGCCCTGAAGTGTTGAATTTGCGGTTGGGACGCGGGTCGTTGCCCACACCGGCGACGTAAATCCAGTTGCCATAATTGCTGGCGGGATCGTGGTCGAGCAACATGTGCTCGAACCAACTCGCACCCATGCGCCAGTCCACACCCAAATCGTGAACCAAGTAGCTGGCTACGTTTTGTCGGCCACGGTTCGACATGAAGCCCGTGGCAGCGAGCTCCCGCATGTTGGCGTTTACGAAGTCGCACTGGGTGCGGCCTTCGCACCATGCCTCAAACGTGCGCCGGTCCGTGCGCCACTTGGGACTCTCGTTTTTGATGCCACGCTTGTGAAAGATGCGGTTGCCATAGCGCATGGCCACATAACGAAAATAATCGCGCCAAATGAGCTCGAAAAGCAGCCAATACGTGTCTTCGTTCTTTTCGATTTCACCCTCAAACTCCCGCACTTGGGCATGAATCTCTCGGGGGCTAATGCAGCCCAGCGCGAGCCAAGGCGAAAACTTCGAGCTGTAGTCGGCTCCCAGCAATCCGTTGCGCGTCTTCTTGTAGACACGGAGCTTCTTGGTCTCCCAGAAATAATGATCCAGCCGGGCCCAAGCCGCTTTGGCTCCGCCCTTGAAAGGAAGCACGCCCCGGGCATCGGGAATCCTAGGCTCCACGCCCAAGTCCGCCATAGAAGGAACCGCATCGCCCTCCAAGCCATCTGGCAAAACCAAAGCCTCGGGTTCCGGCAAGGGGTCGCGGACGTCGGCTCGTTTTTCCATTTTGCCTCGGAAACGTGTAAACACATCGGGCAGCTGTTCCAATTCAAACGGAAGGTCGTCCGGATGGTACATCGTCATTTGCTCCTCCAAGCGCAAGTCAAGCCGCTGTCCCACCTGAGCTTCTCGCTCCACCTCTTGCTGGGTGTGCTCAGCCGTCGCAAAAACTGTGCGCGCGCCCAGGTCCTCGGCCAATGCGCCCAAGACCTCTGCTGGCTCTCCTTTTCGGATCAGCAAGGTCCCACCCATGTCTTCCAAGTCTGCCTTCAAATCCGCCAGCGACTCCAATAAGAACTGCGTGCGAAATGCACCGGTTTTGACTTGTCCCCATCTGTCCTCTTCCCAAAATTGAGGGTCGAAAATGAACACTGGAACGACTTCAGAGGACGCCTTTACTGCGGCATTCAAGGCCGCATTGTCGGTGACCCGCAGGTCGTTTCGGAACCAAATTAAGCTGCGCATTTCAGAGGTTTTCTAGGTTGGCCAGAACGGCATCACCGCGCTCCAGCAAGGCCTCCCGTTTCTCTGGGGCCATTTTGTCCCAAGTGCGATAGGCCATGCCAATGCGCGGATTGCGCTCGAGCTTGGCCCGATTTCGGGCATGGAAATGCCAGTACAAACTGTTGAGCGGGCAGCTGTTCTCCCCCGTCTTGTCGGCCGCATCGTAGCTGCACCCGCTGCAGTAAGGCCCCATTTTTTTTATGTAATTCGCCGAAGCTGCATAGGGCTTGGTCCCCACAATTCCGCCATCGGCAAATTGACTCATGCCCCGGGTATTGGTGATCTCCACCCATTCAATGGCGTCGATATAAATACCTAAGTACCAGCGGTCTACCTCGTCGGGGTGAATCCCAGCCAACAGCATAAAATTGCCAGTCACCATCAACCTCTGGATGTGGTGTGCGTAGCTGTAATCCAAGCTTTGTTGAATGGCATGCCCCACACACGCCATCTTGGTTTTGCCCGTCCAAAACCAAGACGGCAAAGCATTGTCCGCTTCAAAAAAGTTGAGCTCCCCATATTCGGGCATGTGGGCCCAATACACCCCCCTCATGTACTCTCTCCAACCCAAGATTTGACGAATGAACCCTTCGACTTGAGTGATGTCTGCATGATCAGGATCGGATCTCCAACGGTCCTCCACCGCCCCAATCACCTCCCGAGGAGAAATCAACTTGGCATTCATACAGAAAGAGATTCGGGCATGATACAAGGACCAATACTCCGGATGCATGGCGTCTTGAAAATCGCCAAACCTTGGCAGACACTCCTCCACGAAAAAGTCGAGCAACTCCAGACCTTCGGCACGGGTGACAGGCCACAAAAACCGTTTCGAATCCACAGTGCCAATGGTCTTTACCCCACATTCTGCCAACATGCCCTCGAGGGCAGACAGGTCACGCTCAAACAAAAGAGGCTCCAAAGGACGATGGTCCTTTGGGAGCTTTTTCCGATTTGTCGCATCGTAATTCCACTTGCCTCCCGCAGGCTCTTGCCCCTCTGAACCCACTTCCATGAGCACGCCATGGGCCTTCCTCATGCGGCGGTAAAACGACTCCATGAGGTACGTCTTCTTGCCTTTAAACTGATCGGCCAAATCTCCACGCTGGGTCAAAAAATGATGCGTATCCACCGCATCTGCGCAGTCTCCAAATTCTGCCGCGAGGGCCTTCAGCTGAACATCTAGCCGATGCTCATCTGGCCATTGATATTCGAACCGCTCGCACCCCTCTTCCGCCATGATCATGCGCACATTCGCCTCGAGACCTTGGGTGTTTTTAGCCTCGTTCAACGCGAGGTAAACCACACGGTGCCCTTCTGACCTGCGCTCCTCAGCAAACGCACGCATGGCCGCAAAAAACGCCAACACTTTCTGAATGTGATGCGGCGCATAATCTGTCTCCTGCCGCATCTCAGCAAGCAAGTAAACGACGTCTCCCGAAACCACATCAAACCAAGGATGAGCAGCATTGAGCTGGTCTCCCAATATGAGACGGAGGGTGTTCATGGCACTGGGGCGTTGGGGTTCGACTTGGACGTGCGACGACACCGCTCACTGCAATATTTCACTTCGTCCCAGCAACGCGCCCATTTCTTGCGCCAATCAAAAGGAAGCCCGCAATGGACACACTCCTTCGATGGCAAGTTGGGTTTTGCGTGCATGGGATAACAACAGGCCGTGTCGGCCTCGGTTCACCACTTCATGCCCCTATTTTGTCAGGAGTAAATCACACCTTCATGTTCAACAACCGCATTGGTTTCGGGCCTCGCTTTTGGGCTGCCTTGATCGACTTCATTCTCCCGGCTTTGATTTCCTTGCCACTCATTTTTCTCGGGGTTACAGCAGGACTTTCCGCAACGCTGGGGATAGAGGGCATGATGGAAGGCCTTGATTTCGGGGATTCCGCCCTTCTTGGCGGCATGATTGGCCTCATCGCCTCCCTGCTTGTGATGGCCGTCATCAGCATGTTATACAGCCTCATTGAAGCCGCTACCGGCGCCTCTCCAGGCAAGCGAATGATGGGCTTAAAAATTGCCCATGCCGATGGTACGGCAGGAGACGTGCAGTTTTACTTGCTTCGTTGGGGCATCAAAAACAGTGGGAACCTCCTCAGCTTCGTCCTACCCGGCCCGTCATCCGTGGTGAGTCTGGTCTTTTTCCTAGGGTGCTTTGCGGCGCTTGACGAGAAGAAACTCGCCCTTCACGACATGATCATCAAATCGGCCGTGTTCAAGAAAGGCGACATCGTCGGCTAACACCAACCGCTCGACCCCCAGCGTCAATCAGCGCTTGGGCTGAACCCGCCAACTGAAGCCCACAGCCGTGTAATTCATGCTGTGATTCAGCCCTGTGCCGTAGCTCAGGTCCCACTGCCATGTATCGCTGGTTTGAAACGTGAGTCCTGCATCTAGGCTTGCCCAGTGGTTCTCGCGCGCCAAGTCATATCGGCCATAGGGCTCGATGTACAAACCCAACCGGTCGTCGATCCGGCGACCAACAGCCAAAGCATAGGTTCCAATCGAACTCCCCCGAAGCAAATCCACGCCCAGGTTGTAGCCCAACGACCAATCCGCCCCCACGCCATGGCTCACGCAGAGCGAATTGACCATGCCCCAGTCCCCTCGAAACCCCTCGTCCCCTGATGGGACCACGACATGGCCGAGGTAGGCCAATTGCGTTTTCTTCCCTTCGCGTTGAAACAGCATCAGTTTGGCACCCAATTCAACATCGCGAACGCCCTGCGCCAACACATCGATGTCGCCCCAAGCCCGTTGATCAATTCGACTGATCTGATGCTCAACACGGAGCTCAACACGCTCCGACAAGCCCACACGAAACAACGAGTTGGGCATTTCGAAAGTCCGGGTATCCCCTCCAAAACCCGGCGTCCACATGCTGGAGAAACCGCATTCCCATTGAAAAGATCCCGCTGGCACCACCGAGGAACCTTGGGCTTGGGAAGGCCGATCGGTCTCTAAGGCCTGTGCCCAAAGCCCAGAAGAAAGAGAAAAAAGGACAAGGAATGCCACCGTGCGCATGACCTCAAGGTAAACCGCACTCAAACCAGTTTCGGCCCGAAAAGGTGTTAACCCTTGAGCGCCTTCAATTCTGCCCAAGTCGATGGGACTGGAGTGGCTTGGACCCTCAATGGGATTTCCTTGCCCGAAAGGAACTTCAACACAAGTTCATTGAACAGCTCTGGCGCTTCGATCGAACACACATGGCCGCAGTTTTCAATCACAGTGAGACGCATGTTCTTCTGGGTCTCGGCAAATTTCTCTGCCGCACCAAAGAAGATGTGGTCCTGTGATCCCATCACAACCAAACCGTGCTTGTCCACTTTCCTGTTCACGTAAGCCTTGATCAGCTGAAAGAACGGCTTGTAAAGCTCCACCCACTTGAGGTATTCACCTGGGGTCAACCTCTGGCTCTGTCGGCGAAATATCCAACGGCTCATGCGGTGGTTTCGACGCGGAAGGACGATGTAACTGAACAACCAATAAATCGCTTGGTACGGCAATATGTAATTGAGCAACTTGCCACTGTGTACGAAAAGGTGCATGAGCCGAGACCCATCAAAAATGGCGCCGGCCATGACCATTCGGTCGATGAGCTCCGGACGCTCGATGTCCAATTTCTGGAGAATCACACTGCCAATGCTCAGAGACACAAAGTGCGCCTTCACGATGCCCAGATGGTCAATCACGGCCAGAATGTCTTCGCCCACAATGTCAAAGTCGTACTCCGGAAATTCAGGAAGGATGTCCTTGCTGTAACCGTGGTCCCGCAAATCAATCAGCAGCAATCGATAATGGGGCCGAAAGGCTTCAATTTGGTACTTCCATGTCCGAATGCTTCCGCCTGCCCCATGCACAAACACCAACCAAGGCGCATCCACTGGCGCGTTTGCCACCACTTCGTGGTAGAGCAAAGTGCGGCCATCGGCGTTGAGCAACTCGGGACGTTCTTCTTTCATCTTCTGCGAAGGTCGGTCACTTCCATTTGGTTTCCACTCAATCCATGGTCCTGGCCCCGGAAACCACATGTCGGCGGAGAATTCGCGCGCCCTCCTTTCGAACTTCTGGGTGCTTTCGATGTGCCCACAAGCGCTCTCTGGCCGCACGTGAGGCACGTTCCAAAGACACGACAGGCATGGGGTATTGCTCGCCCAATCGGAAACCCAGCAACTCGGACTCTATGGGTGGCATGGTCCAAGGAGAAAAAATGTAGGGGACGGGAACGTTCGCCAATTCAGGCACCCATTTCCGAATGAAGTCTCCGTTCGGGTCATGGTCCTCCGCTTGTTTTACCGGATTGTAAATGCGCACGGTGTTGATGCCCGTCACCCCAGCCTGCATTTGAAATTGAGGATAATGAATACCCGGCTCAAAGTCCAGGAATTGCTGGGCCAAATGGTGCACTCCCGCCTGCCATGGCTGCCACAAATGATGGGTCAAAAAACTCACGAGCATGGCCCTCATTCTGAAGTTGAGATACCCTGTTTCTGTTACACTTCTCATGCAGGCATCCACCAATGGGAAACCGGTGCGCCCCTCGGCCCAGGCCGCAATCAAATCTTGATCCACTGGCTTTTCAAGTAAATCGTGGCCTCGGTTCACATTGTCAAACTCCATGCGATCCTCCATTTCAAACTTTTGAATGAAATGACAATGCCAACGCAATCGGCTGTCGAATGCAGAAAAATTCCGGGCCTGCCCAGTGGGCGCATCTCCCCCATTGGCACGGGCAGAACGTTGGCGCTGATGCACCTGACGAATGCTCAAATTCCCCCAAGCCAGGTGGGCACTCAACCTGCTGCAGCCCTCCCGGCTGCCTTGCGGCTTGGAAATGGTCTGTGCGTATTTGCGAATGCGCCGCGTCACAAAACTGTCGAGGTAAGCGTGGGCCATCCGTTCACCTCCAGGCTGAAATCGCTCGGGATTCTCTCCGGGAACAGGCAAGTTCCGCCAGGCCATCGGCCATGCCAATGCATCAGGTTTGAGGGGCTCAAAACGAGACCAATCGGGGTGATCCTGGGGAGCCGACATGTGGGCAAACCATCCTTCTCTCCAACCCGTCCGATCCCTGCGGCCTCGGCCAACGCCGTCCCGTTGGTGCTCAAACCACGGAACCCCAGCCTCTTTCAAATTTTGGGCCATGGCCAAATCTCGAGCGTAGGTGTGCTTTAGCCCTGACTCCCGATAACTGTGTACGCCCAGAACATTAAAACGGGCCAGAAGATGAGCCATGACGTCCACCGCATCGGCATGCATCGGCGTGGTGGCCACCCCCATGGGAATGGATCCTTCATCGGACCAAGTGCGCAGTTGTACGTCCATGTCCTTGAGGCCCTGTTGAACAAAAGCCACATGCCGGTCAGACGTCGATGGATGCGCCAAGTCCAATGGCTCAAAACAATACAGCAACAAATGAGGCCCACCCATGCGCATGGCCTCCATGGCCGGGGCATGGTCACGCAAGCGCAAATCGCGCTTCAACCAAATCACACGCAAAGAAGGGCGGTCAGCCATGGTTTAGTCCCAACCAACGTTGAAGTCCTCCTGGACCTCCAATGCCTTTCCCACTTTGGCGTAACTCAACCGCGACAATCGTGCCGCTGTGTGGTAGGCATCCAAACCTCCAATGCAAACCGTCTCTGTCGACGCCAAGTCCAAAAACCCATCCTTGGATTGTGACGAGGCATCAAAATCAACCCACTCAACAGTCCCAATCACAAAACGACACCCATTGGGCAGCAACAGGTCTTCACTCACAGACAAGCCCATCCGAACAGGAGACTCTGCCAAAGCCGGCGCTTGGAAACGCTCCCCCGCAGCATCCATGTGCCAATGCGGCGTCAATCCAACGGCCTCAAATTCCGACACCGATGCCTCAAAACGGGCACTGGTTTGGTGGGCCTGCTTGTAAAAACCGGCAGAAATGTGACTCAACGTAAAACGGCCGTTTGCAGCCAGGTTGTGGTAGTTGTGCGAATCGGCTCCTGGAGGGCGAAACACCACCCCCATCAAAGCTGGGTTTGACCCCAGGTGAACCACACTGGACACGATACAGCATGCCTCCCGCCCATCCTCGCTTGCAGTCCCCACCACATTGGCTGATTTAAAGCCGCTCAGGGAATTGACGAGCATGGCACGAAACCGCTGCGGCAAGGCGGCCAAATCCGCCCGATCCAAAACTTCACGATTGGGCGTGCTCATCGAACCGCACTCAATCCGTTGTCTACCTGCATGATCTGACCCGTAATGGCCGCAGCGTCCGTAGACAACAAGAACGCAGCCATGGCCGCTACATCATCCGCAGAAGCCACCCGCTTCAAAGGATGGCGTTCTGCACTCGCCTCACGCTTGGCTTCATTCGACAACAGTCCAGCTGCCAAGGGCGTGTCGGTGAGAGAAGGCGCAATGGCGTTCACGCGAATGTCTGGCGCAAACTCCGCGGACATGGTCCGAACCAAGCCCTCTACAGCTCCTTTGGCTGCAGCAATGGAGGCGTGAAAACCCATCCCTGTTTGCACGGCCACTGTACTGAACCCCAACACGGAAGGCGACCCTCCATCTGAAGCCGCCGCCGCCGATTTGAGCAACTTCAAGTTGGCCTGCACCGATTGTAGAAAGCCGAGGGCATTGACCTTAAAGTCCTCCATGACCTGCTCTGGCTTCACACCCCTAACCGGCTTCAAGCCAATGGTTCCGGGACAGTAAACCAAGCCGTCGAGCCGGTCCGTAAAAGAGGACAAGTCACATGGGTGCGCCACCGCATCAAAAACAAGGCCTGTGTAATTGCCCTCCGCCTGAGCACCGGTACGAGACACGCCAATCACCTGATCCCCCCTCTCCAACAACCGCTGTCTCAAGGCCAAACCAATGCCCTTGCTGTCCCCAATCACCGCAATGGTTCTCATGACGGTGGGTTTTGAAGGGCCATCAACTTCGATTCCACTTCGGCCGCCTTGGCCGTCATCTCATCGCTCTTTGACCGGTCCACCGTACTGAGGCGATGGGCTTCTGACAACAACCGGGCGTGCTCCTTGCGAAGCTTCTCCACCGGATCTTTTTTGAACATTCCAAACATGAGCAAACAACAACCCCGCCCCGTTCAAGTTCCCACAAAAAGAAAGCCGCCCCGGAACTCCGAGGCGGCTTGCCAATTCAAAGGGCGCAACGCGCCGGATTCTTATTGCTTGTTGGTGGGACCAGCAGCATTCTTAACTGGCGCTCCAACTTGCTGAGCGACAGCTTCAATTTTTCCTTTAATGCGGATGACCTTGGTCGGCTCATTGGACGCATTGGATGTGATGGTCACGCTCTTGTTGATTGGACCCACACGCTTGGTGTCGTACTTCACCTTGATGGAACTTGTTGCTCCAGGCATGATTGGATCCTTATCGCACTGAGGCACTGTGCATCCACAGGATCCTTTGCAACGAGAAATGATGAGGGGCTCTGTGCCGTCATTGGTGACTGTAAAAACACAGTTTCCGTCACCACCTTGGTCCATGGTTCCGTAATCGTGTACCTCCTTATCGAGGCTGAGAACTGGGCCATTGACCACTTCTTGTGCAGAAATGAGGGCGAAACCACCGAAGAGAACGGCGAGGGTAAAAAGGACCTTTTTCATGATGTGAAAGGGGGTTGATTTTCTTGTCCTGAAAGATAAGGATGTCCTTTCCCTGCTTCGAAAGGGATTAACGCGGTTTTAACAGGCTAAATTTGCAGCTGCATTCGAATCCTAAGCCCGCGTCATGGCCCAAGACATCCCCTCCCATTACGACCCGACCACTGTTGAGGACCGCTGGACCCAAACCTGGGAAGAAGCCAAAGCCTTCCGCAGTGTCCCAGACGATCGGGAACCTTACACGATTGTCATCCCTCCCCCCAATGTGACCGGCGTATTGCACATGGGTCACATGCTGAACAACACGATTCAGGACGTTTTGGTGCGCCGAGCGCGCATGCAAGGGAAAAATGCCTGTTGGGTGCCTGGAACCGACCACGCTTCCATTGCCACGGAAGCCAAAGTCGTCCACAGGCTGCGAGAACAAGGCATCAAGAAGTCAGACCTCAGCCGCGATGCTTTCCTAGAGCATGCGTGGGACTGGACACGGGAGCACGGAGGGATCATCCTGAAGCAATTGCGTAAACTGGGAGCCAGTTGTGATTGGGAACGAACCAACTTTACCCTCGACCCACACTACAGCAAAAGTGTCATCGACACCTTTCTTGACCTGCACGCAAAAGGCCACATTTATCGTGGTCTGCGCATGGTCAATTGGGATCCTCAAGCCCTCACCGCAGTGAGCGATGAAGAGGTCCTGCACACAGAGGAACAATCCCAGCTTCACCATGTGAGGTACCAAATAGAAGGCAGCCAGGAATGGCTCACCATTGCCACAACCCGTCCGGAGACCATCCTCGCAGACGCGGCCATTTGCGTCCATCCTGAAGACGAACGCTACACCCACCTTCACGGCAAGCGCGCCATTGTCCCCCTCGCAGGGCGAAGCATCCCCATCATTCAAGACGACTACGTGGATCGGGAATTTGGAACCGGTTGCCTCAAGGTGACCCCTGCCCACGACCCCAACGACCACGAATTGGGACAAAAACATGGCCTCGAGGTCATCGACATGCTCAACCCGAACGGCACTGTAAATGCTGTTGGAGGGGAATTTGAAGGGCAAGACCGGTTTGAAGCGCGCAAGACCTTCACTGCGGCCTTGAAGGCAGCAGGCCATTTGGTCAAAGTCGAGGACCACCCAAACAAGGTGGGCCGATCAGAGCGCACTGGCGCCATCATCGAACCCCGCTTGTCTATGCAATGGTTCGTGGCCATGGAAGAACTGGCAAAACCTGCCCTCGACCACGTGATGGACGACACCATTCAATTCCACCCGGCCAAGTTCAAGAACAGCTACCGGAACTGGATGGAGAACGTGAAGGACTGGTGCATTTCCCGTCAATTGTGGTGGGGACACCGGATTCCGGCATGGTACTATGAAGGCGAACCCACTTCTGCCGAAGCGAGGTTCGTGGTCGCTGCCGATGCAGAAACCGCTGCCAAAATGGCCACGGAAGCTGCGGGACGCTCCATCACACCATCGGACTTGCGCCAAGACGAAGACGTCTTGGACACCTGGTTCAGCTCTTGGTTATGGCCGATCAGCGTGTTCGATGGCTTCTCCTCCAAAGAAGAGGTGGACTACTACTATCCCACCAATGACTTGGTGACAGCACCGGAAATCATGTTCTTCTGGGTTGCCCGGATGATCATTGCTGGATACGAGTATCGTCAGGCACCGCCATTCAAGAATGTCTACTACACGGGCATTGTCCGGGACAAGCAAGGACGCAAGATGTCCAAGTCTTTGGGCAATTCACCCGATCCCATTGAACTGATGAAGCAATTCGGAGCCGACGGGGTTCGGGTGGGCATGCTTTTGACCTCTCCCGCCGGGAACGACTTGCCATTCGACGAATCTTTGTGCGAACAAGGCCGAAACTTCTCCAATAAAATTTGGAACGCCTTTCGCTTGGTGAAAGGATGGGAAGTCAGCGAGAGCGCGCCGCAACCTGACCATGCAGCAGCGGGAATCCGATGGTTTGAGGCCCGGTCAGAACAGGTTCTGGTCGACATTGAAAAAGCCTACACCGAATTCAGGCTCAGCGAAGCCTTGATGGCCACATACAAGCACATCTGGGACGACTTCTGTTCCTGGTACTTGGAACTGGCCAAGCCTACCTATGGCGCGCCCTGTGATCGCGTGACGTATGATGCAACAGTGCGCCTGTTTGAGCGCATCCTGTCGATGCTGCATCCATTCATGCCCTTCCTCACCGAAGAAGTTTACAGTCTTTTGAAAGCGAGAGAAGCTGGAACACTGCTTTGCAACTCTCCTTTCCCCGTGAGCTCAAATGCACCCGTAGACACCGAACTGCTCGCCGAATTCGACCTGACCACGCGCATCGTGGCCGAGGTGCGTGGCATTCGTCAGAAAGGACACATTCCAAACAAACAAGCTTTGGACCTCAAGGTCATCGTAGACACAGACGGCAAACGCTACCCCGAAGGACTAGAGTCTGTGGTGCGCCACCTCTGTAACGTGACTTCCGTTGACCGCATTCAAGAAAAGGTCACGGGTGCCTTTGGATTTGTCGTGGAGACCCACGAATTCTTTATCCCAGCAGGGGATGCTGTGGACTTGGATGCCGAGAAAGAGAAGATCCAGAAGGACCTCGATTACCAGCAGGGATTCCTCAACATCATTCGCAAAAAACTCAGCAACGAAAGATTCGTGAGCGGAGCACCTGAGCAAGTTGTGGCTTCAGAACGCGCAAAGGAAGCGGACGCCATCGCCAAAATCGACGTACTCAAAGCACAGCTTGCCTCCCTGGGGTAAGGCCTCTTTACTTCGGACGCGTGAACACGTGATCCAAACTGTAACGACCCCCACCCATCAGGGCCGTCACCAAAAAGGGAAAAAAGAACAACAATGCGTGTTCCTTGTCCCCCAATGGGTCGCCCGCGTGCACAATAAATGCCGCAACCGCCATGGTCACCGCTGCGGGTATGGACATCCAACGCGTGCACAGCCCCAGCACAATGAACAAGGGTGCCACCAGTTCGCCGACCACAGCCAATGCCAGTGAAGCTTCGGCTCCTATGCCCATCCAATCGTAGAACTGGACTTCCCCAGCCTTCAAGCCTTTGATGAGCTGATTGAGTTTGCCCCAACCATGGGGAACCATCAATCCTCCAGCGCCCAAACGCAGGACCAAAAGCGAAACGTCTTTCTGCCAATTCATGCGGCAAAATAGTGCGCGCTGCGGGCCCTTTGAATACAAAAAAGGCTGCCCGACGTTTCGAGCAGCCTTCCAAAACCAAAATCTAGAAGCCGTCGGACAGCACCTCTCAGCCAATCCGACTTCACGAATGTGATCGGCATTCTCCTTCACAGAACCTCCTGTTCACAGCTGTGCCCATTGACTTTATGAATGCGGGGAAACGAAAAAGGCGCCCCGAAGGGCGCCTTTTCTATGTCATTCGGAAGAAAGACTCGAAATCAGTCGCAAGCGCTACCGAATGAGCCCAACAACAAGAGCAAGTCGCCCACTGCAGTGGCTCCGTCTCCATCGAGGTCAGTGACACAATCGCTTGTGCCAGACACTTCACATGAACCATCATCCAAGTTGGCTCCAGGGTTGTAGTTGTCTGCGTCAGCATACGTGCATCCCGCAACGATCATCGTGGCACAGCTGCCATCGTCTGATCCTGCAAATGGATTGTATTCTGCACTGAATGGGTCGGTACAACCTGCACACAAACCACAGTCTCCAAAACAGACAGCATCCAAGGTCATCGGAGCACCTGCCACGGTCAACGCACGCTGTGCATCACAATCACCTGAGATCGACTCCGACATTGTGCCATTCAAGTAATTGAACGTGTAGGAACCGTCTCCGAGCACAAGTGTGGTCTCCCAGACACCGTATCCCATCAAGGTCATCGCAGAGGCAGAAGCGCCAAACGAACCTTCCACTGCGACGCCACCATCCACAGTCATGTTGGAAGCATTGACCCGGAACACAATTTCATATTGGCAACTGCCATCGTCTGTGTTGGATCCTTCGTCATAATTCACAGCGGCAGAGTCGGTACACCCATTGTAGTTACAAGGTCCAGGATCTGTCGCATTTACATTGTAGTTGTCGGCATTCTCATCCCCACAACCTGCAATTTCCTGACAGTCCAAAATGTCGTCTCCATCTGTGTCCGTGTAATCGCACAGCAAGCTGAGGTCACAAGGATTGGTGAAGCCACATGCTGTTGGGTCGCCACAACCTGCTGTGAAGTTGGCCATCGGAGCTGCCCAAAGGAATTGCGTATCGAGCACTGGAACAATGGTTTTCCAAACGCCATTCTGCTGAGCCAAGGTTAAGATGTTGCCAGACAAGTTGACCGTCAACTGACTTCCACACATGCCCACTGGCGTTGTGCTCACAATGCCAACAAGAAGGGCCAACAAACCACCCGTAGGGTCGGAGATGTTGGACATCACCAACGGTCCACCAGTGCCATCACCGAGGAACACGCCATTGACGGCAACGTTGGGGTTGACACCCCCATCCACTTCACAGCCTCCAGCCAAAGGCTCGTTCTCTGTTCCTGTCAAGGTGAGGCCCACCAACCAAACGTTTTCGGCACCGGTTGGAAGCACAGTATCCATGTAATCACATGAACCATCGTCTTCCGTCGCAAATCCGTCGTAGTTGCAAGCTATCACGTCTGTACAACCAGGAACAATCAAGGAGTTCCCCTCACAATCGAAACCTTCGGCTGCAAATTCACAAGAACCATCATCGGTTGTTGAAAGTGCACTGTAGTTACAGGCACCTTCGTCTGTACAGCCAGGGCCCAATTCGGCCAAATCGAGACTCACAGCCAAACGAGGGGCAGTGTAATCCGCAATCACATCAATCCAATAAGATGCTTCTGCAGGACCCATGGTTGGGTTCAATGTCAATTGCGTCGCTGCAATGGTTGTGCCATTCGCCGCATCCACTGCCTCTGTCGTCGCCACGTCCCACCACTGCCATGGTGAACCATCAAATGGCTCGAGTGGCACGTTGTTCTCGTCGTAGTTGTTCATGACGGGATAAAGACCGTCCCAGCCTTGGTTGCCCAATGCTGCTGCAGGGTCTGGCAAACCAATCTCCGCGAACACCGCGTTGTTGTTGGTTGCATAACCATTGATTTCCGCGTGGATGTCATACGCTCCACTGACCTCTACAACAGGCTCACTGGTGGTTGGAACCACCAATACCCCTGTTGTGTATGGCGCGAACTGGTCGTGTGGCGCATGGAAACTGACCGATGGAGAGTCGCCCTCATCCAACCAGTTCAAGTCTCCCAAAGCACCTCCCATGTTCATCTGGAAGTTGAATTCAGATGAATAGCCAACGTGGTTGGCCATGCACAGCTGGAACCCGCCTGAAGAAGCAGGAGCATACGTGTCTGTTGTCGCGTTGGGGTCACCATGGATGCTCTCGATCACCATTGGGATGGAAGAACCGTCACCTGGATCGTAGAAAAATTTCGCGATGGGCGCACCCGCATCATCGAGGATGATGTCGTTGTATCCAGAAATTCCAGCAGAAGCCAAGGTGATGTAACCCCCTGTTCCTTCGCCGAACATCGCAATTTTATCCGTTCCAACTCCGAACGGGTTGTTGTCCTCTGCCACAGACTTGCGGAAGAAGCGAACCGCTGTGCGGCTGTCCTGAACACCGCGATAGGCCGCTTGAATCAATTGCAGTGTCCGCTCTGATTGAGTCGCAGCGGTGGGATTCCATCCCGCACGATAGTCACAACTGGCGACCACGTAGCCCTTCTTGGCAAACTCAGTACAGATGGCCACCGTGGCCGAGTCTGTCTTCGTGCCCAAAGCACTTCCATTCACATACTGTGGGAGGAAGTTACCTGTATGGAAGTACAAGATCAATGGACGGTTCGTTTGGGTGTCACCCGTGGGCTCGTACAAGTCGAGCATCAAAGGCTGTGGCGCTGGCGCCAAACCTTGCAATGCTGTGATGACCGTAATGTTGGTTCCGTATTGGACGTTAGACGTGACCGTGACCTCTGGGAAAACCTCATCAATGTAACGGACACCGTTGCTGTTGATTTGGCCTTCGGTCAAAGTACCGAGCGCCAGACCCATCCTGGGCGTATTGTAGTCCATGATTTGGTCAATCCAACCCATGGCCTCTGCTTCACCCATGGTCGGGTTCAATGTGAGCTGTGTCGCAAGAATGGTGGTTCCATAAGCGTCATCGTAAGCTTGGGTAGCGGCTTCACTCCACCACTGCCAAGGTGAGCTGTCAAACGGCTCAGTTGGCACACCCTCTTCGTTGTAGCTATTCAAGACAGGGAAAAGTCCGTCCCAACCGCCGTTGTTGGCAGATGCAGCATCATCAATGTCTGCGTCTGCAAAGACGGCATTGTTGTTTGTGGCATAGCTGCTGATTTCCTGATGGATGTCGTACGCGCCACTCACCTCTACAACCGGCTCGGATGTAGTTGGGACAATCAACACCGCTGTTTCATAAGGAGCAAACGGGTCGTGTGGGCAGTGGAAGCTCACCATAGGGTTGTCGCCTTCATCCAACCAGTTCAAATCACCCAAAGCACCGCCCAAGTTCATCTGGAAGTTGAATTCAGATGAATAGCCAACGTGGTTGGCCATGCACAGCTGGAACCCGCCTGAAGAAGCAGGAGCATACGTGTCTGTTGTCGCGTTGGGGTCACCATGGATGCTCTCGATCACCATTGGAATCGATGAACCGTCGCCTGGATCATAGTAGAACTTTTCAATCGGGGCACCTGCATCATCCAAAATGATGTCGGCATAGCTTGAAATGCCGGTGGAGGCCAAAGTGATGTAACCACCTGTTCCTTCGCCCAACATGGCAATCTTACTGTCGTCCACGCCGTAGAGGTTGGCCTCTTCAGCCACAGACTTCCGGAAGAAACGCACCGCTGTGCGGCTGTCTTGAACCCCGCGATATGCAGCTTGAATCAACTGCAGTGTCCGCTCAGACTGAGTGGCTGCGGTTGGGTTCCAACCCAAACGGTAGTCCACACTGGCCACCACGTATCCCATTTTGGCATAGCGGGTGCAAATCTCTACCGTCGCGCTGTCCGTTTTCGTTCCGAGTGGACTTCCACTGACGTACTGAGGCAAGAAGTTTCCTGTGTGGAAGTACAAGAGAAGGGGGCGGTCCGTTTCTGTATCGCCAGCAGGCTCGTACAAGTCCAGCATCAATGGCTGTGGCGCGGGAGCCAGACCCTGCAATGCTGTAATGACGGTGATGTTCGTTCCATATTGAATGTTGGAAGTCACATTTACGTCTGAAAACACCTCGTTGAGGTACCGAGTCTGTGCACTGGCAGTCAGACAGATGGCAAATGCAGCCACCAGAAGGCAAGTTTGCTTCATGTTTTGGTCTCTAGTATGAATGGGTAAGATAGACATCCTCGATGAGTGTGTAGAGATTACACGTCCCATTCGTCGAAGGAATGCAAAAAAATTTGTGTGCGTCGATGGCGATTCCAAAAACTCAATTTCGAGTGTCGACTTCAAACAGCAAGCTGAGGTAAGCCAAGCGCCCGACAGCAGGGCCACCATAGGCCTCAATGTGCCAGTTTTGCAGCACATTTGAAGCCCCAGCCTTGATGGTCATGTTCAACGCATCGATGCGCGCATTGGCTTGAATGTCCAACACATCAAAAGTGGGAACCACTCCTGTGAATTGAGGAGACCCTTCAAAAACAAAGCCCTGCACCCACTTATAATTGAGTCCCGCGCCCCAAGTGCTCGCCTCTCTCAGTCTCAAGTCGCGCGCACTCAGGCCGAGGTTGTACTTGTGCTCAGGCGTATTGAAGGCCGGGATGATGGGGTCATTTTCATCGGTCTTCACGAGTCTATTCCAACTGTAGTTGCCGGACAACATCCAATGGTCTCCCGCATACCAATTCGCCCCAATGGAGGCGCCTGTGGTGCGCACCGTATTGATGGAGTTCGCTGCGTAACGGTACACATCCAAGCCGGTCACGGCCTCCGGGAACGTCGGGTTCTGGAAGAGCACATCAAGCCCGATGTTGTACCCAATGAAGTCGTTGTATTGGCTGTAATACCAGCTTCCATCCAAGTAAAGCTTGTCCCAAAGCGTGGTGCGGTAACCCACCTCCATTGATTTCACTTGCTCTGGCCTGATTGGCGCAATGTCGAAATATTGAAGGGTATCCAGGTTGCCAAAGGGCAAGCCTGCGTTGGCTGAGACGCTGTTTCGATAGTCTATAAAACTGGAAATGGTCACCAAGTTTTCTCTGCCCTCCAAGTTCCCCACCAAGGTGGCTGGACCTACATCCAAAAAGAGGTATTGATCGGCCAAGGTTGGGTTTCTCAAAGCACTCGAAAAACTGACCCTCAAATAATCTTGTTCTCTCGGCTTCCAAACCATAGAAGCCGCTGGCGAAAGAACCCAATCAAAATTCTGGTTCTTGTCGGCACGAATGGACGCGGTCAAAATCACTTTGTCTTCGGCCAACCGTTTTGTTGCTCCGCCATACAAGCCCATCTCTTGGTTGGTGATGACCACGCCCGCAGTGTCACTGAAAATGGTCCCGGCGCTGTTGGGCGTGTAGCGTCTGTAGTTGGCTCCAATGCGCACCTCTTCAAACCCTTCCACTTCAAACTGCCTTTCTGCATGGGCATGGACCAAACTTGACCGGTCATAAAACCGAGTCCCCCCTTCTTCCTCGTTGTTTTTTGCAGCCACGAGTCGATTGAATTCAGTCTCGAACTCCGGAGTGCCTGGCGCCAAGTAACCGAGGGGATCCTGCAGAACATCTGGAAGTCCCGCGGTCCCATTGTTGGCCCATTGTTCCACCTGATTGTGCCACATCATCAGGGAGTCAGAATTGTCCGCATACCATTCCTCGACGGACCCTTCAGGGTAGGCGAAAATGGGGAAGCCATAGTTTGGGTCCACCCCAATCTGTTCCAGACCAGGATAGGTGGCATTGATTCCGGGAACGATGCTGTCTACCCAATACCGATAGTACACCTTTGAATGGCTGTAATCGCTCCGGGTGTTTTCCTGAAGGCGCAGTGCGGTGGCATATGGATCGTAACTGTTTCCTGCATCCTCACTGGTTCGATAAGCCCGCACGAACCACTTCCCAGGCTTAGACAATTGAATCTTGTGCTGATAGAATTCAATGTCCCGGAGAGAAAACCGGTTGTCTCCTTGGTAAACCGTGGTCCCAAAACCCGAATTGAATCCATACACCAACTCTGCAGACTCATACGACTTCTTCGGCTGAAGGCGCAAATGAAGGGCGGTGGACACCTTGAGGTTTTTCGTTTCGTAATCCACCAAATCAATCTCGCGGTATCCCGTTCTATAGAAAGCCCCCAACCCTCTCGCGTTGGCACTGTTGTCTCCGCTGTAATCAAACACCGTCCGGTACTCATCGCCGTAAACATTCACCGCGTCGTATCCACCGGGATTGGCCGAGCCATAATCTGTGCCGTCGACAGGGTTATAGTTATCCGCTACCCAGTCATCTGCACTAAAACGGAAGGCATTCACTTTGAACCCAAGCACAGGGTTGTCTTGCGAATCCGTCACATAATCCGCATACCGAAACCCAGTCTCGGTTAAGTTCCGCTCGCCCACTTTCGCGCTCACCGAGACACCGGGAAAACGAAACGGAGATTTCGTCTCCATGGAGACCACACCATTGAAAGCGCCAGGGCCATAGAAAGCGCTGCTCGCCCCGGCCACAATGTCCACCTTCATCACGTCAAGCTCCGGAGCGCCCAAAAAGTTGCCCAAGGAAAAATTGAGTCCGGGACTCTGGTTGTCGACCCCGTCAATCAACTGAAGCGACCGAACGGGAGAAGTGCTGTTGAACCCTCGGGTATTGATGATCTTGAACCCCAAAGACGCACTGGTTAAGTCGACACCCTTCAAGTTGCCCAATCCTTCATAGAAGTTGCCACTCGGCGCTTCTTTGATGGCCAATACATCCATAGACTCCACAGTCAACGGCCCTTGCTTTTGCCGTTCATCGATTCTAGAGCCCACGACTTCCGCTGCCTCCATCAAAACCGCATCGGGCTCCAACACCACGCGAATCTCCTTTTCGCCTCCACGGACATTCACAGACATCATCGCATAGCCAATGAAACTCACATTGATCTGAACTGGCAGAGATGGAACCTCCAATCTGAAACGGCCATCAAAGTCTGTGGAAGTGCCCTGATTGCTGCCCTTTACAATGACGCCGGCAGCAAACACAGGCTCACCTGTGTCTCCGTCCACAACCTGACCGCGGATGACCTGCTGTCCGAAACTGGAGGACACAGTGGCCATGAACAACACGACAAGCAAGGAAAAACGGAGACGCAAAAGACACATGAAGTCAGCAAATCGAGGTTAAAAGCCCTACAATTAAAACCAAGGGCTTGGCAATATGCGACGAAATCACGTCGGATTCACCGACGAAATGCGCACGAGAAATTCACCATCCAAGTCAATGACGTCGCCATCCCTGAGTTTCCTGCGCTTCCGAAGTTCCGTCTCCCCATTCACAAGAACCCTCTCCTCTTCTACCGCCCATTTGGCCTCTCCTCCCGTCGCGCAAAGGCCTGTTGCCTTGAGCAACTGGAGCAAATCAATGTGGGGGGTTCTCAGGGAAAACGCAATCTCTTCCGCCATCAGAGCAAGTCGGGGTAAGACGTCGGGTCACTTTCTGCGACCATCGCATATGCCCGTTCAATGATGTCTTCGATCGAAGGCTTGGAGAAATAATCCCCATCTGTCCCGTATGCCGGCAAGTGCGGCGATGCCGACAACGCTTCGGGCGCCGCATCCAAGTGCTTCCACATTTCACCTGAAGAAAGGCTCCGTTCCATCATGAACGCCGATGCCCCACCTGGGACGTCTTCATCGACAAAAAGAACGCGATGGGTCTTGGAAACACTCTCGACAATGGTGCCATTCAAATCAAATGGAAGCAGCGTTCGGACATCGACAACTTCGACCTCGACATCCAAGTCGGCCAGACGTTCTGCCGCCTGAATGCAGACATTCAACGTGCTGCCATAGGACACCACCGTCAAATCTGCACCTTGCCGAACCACCTCCGGAATGCCCAATGGCACTTTGAACTCTCCCAAATTGGAAGGCAACAACTCCTTGCTTCGGTAACCGTTCAAACACTCCACCACCAAAGCGGGCTCGCCTGCCGCCATGAGTGTGTTGTACATGCCCGACGCCTCAGTCATGTTCCTTGGAACACACACATGCATGCCGCGCACGCTGTGCACGATGGCCCCCATTGGACTGCCCGCATGCCAAATGCCCTCCAAACGATGGCCCCTGGTCCGGACAATCAATGGAGCGCGTTGTGTACCCCCACTTCGATAGTGCACCGTTGCCAAATCATCCCGCATGATTTGCAAGGCGTAGTACAAGTAGTCCAAGTACTGGATTTCTGCGATGGGGCGCAATCCACGCATGGCCATCCCGATGCCTTGGCCCATGATGGTGCATTCCCGAATGCCTGTATCCGCCACTCGGTCTACACCAAAAGCGTCCTGCATCCCCTCCATGGCCTGATTGACGCCGCCAATTCGGCCCGTATCCTCACCAAAGGTCAAGACCTCAGGATAACGCTCAAAGAGCGCTTTGAAGTTGTCCCGCAATATGATGCGTCCGTCCACTTCTTCTGCCCCATCATAGGAAGGAGCAACTGGTGGAACATTCAACGCATCCAATTCTCCCGACACATGCAAATGCCCACCAAACAAAAGCGCACAGCGGTCTTGCTGGACTTCCAACCATCGGCGCAAGGCCGTTCTGGGTTCAGAAACTTCCCCGGCCGTGGCATGCAATGCCTGTCGGACCTCAGAGTGTACATCTCGACGAATGGGATCGCTCACCCTCGCCAAAGCCTCCGCTCTTTCGGTGCAATTTGGAACAGCCTTGAGCAGCTCCACTGCGGTGTCCCTTTCTCCATCCAATGCTGAACGGACCGCCTGCCATGCCGCTTTTTGCTCTGCACGGACTTCTTTTTTAGACTCCTCACGAATGGCCGTCAATTGCGCCTCTGTCGCTGCCCCCTCCATTTCGAGGAACCGACCCATTTGCAAGATGCAGTCGTATTGCTGCGCCCAAGCGAGACGCTCCGGTGTCTTGTATCTCTCGTGTGATCCACTCGTACTGTGCCCTTGCGGCTGCGTGCATTCTTCTACGTGCACCAAGACCGGAACGTGGCGCTCTCTGCAAATTTTCGCAGCGCGCTCATAAGTGAGAAGCAATGCCGGATAATCCCAAGCACGGACTTTCATGATCACAATGCCACCACCAGGGAGATCCGCCTCGGCTTCCGCCAAAGCCACGCCTCCATCTCCTGCTCCCCCGGCCTCCGAGCCATATGCCATTCCAGCCAAGGCCTGAGAAATGCTCTCCCTTGCCGTCTGGTATTTTTTCGGAACAGAAATGCCATACCCATCGTCCCAGACACTCATGCACAGGGGAACGCCCATGACCGCCGCCGCATTCATGGTTTCCCAAAACATGCCCTCGGACGTAGAGGCATCTCCGATTGTACCAAAGGCCACTTCGTCGCCCCCTTGGCTGAAATTCTTGACTTTAAATCCGGCCTTTTTCATGGCCTTACCCTGGGCACGAAAGTGCTTGCTTGCCGCAGCCAACCCCAATAGCCTCGGCATTTGTCCTGCCGTTGGAGAAAGGTCGATGGAACTGTTGGGCTGATTCGTCAAATTCAAAAAATGACCATCTGGCCCCACAGTCGCTGAGCCAAAGTGTCCGTTCATCTGACGACCGGAGGTCATCGGCTCGCGAACAGGGTCTGTGTCCGCGTACAACTGCGCGAAATACTCCTGAACAGACAACAAGCCCAAGGCCATCATCAACGTCTGGTCGCGATAGTATCCGCTTCTAAAATCACCCGGGCGAAACTGCCTGGCGAGCGCGAGTTGAGCCAGCTCTTTGCCGTCTCCGAAAATGCCAAACTTGGCCTTTCCTGTGAGCACTTCCTTTCTACCAAGCAGCGAAGTCTCGCGGCTGGTGCAGGCCAATCTGTAATCATGAAGGGCCACCTTGCGAAGGTCCTCCCCTATTTCGAGCGCGAGTCTTTGTCCCATGTGCGTTGATGGTGCCGCGCGAAGTTACCTCAAGGGCAATTACCCCACATCGCCTTGAATGGCAGTCCACAAGAGGTCTTTGAGCGCATCCACACCCTCCCCCGTAACTGCACTAAAATAATGGTGCTGCAAATCCCCCATTGCGGCACTGACCTCCTCTCGCAATTCCGCATCGAGCAGGTCAGATTTTGAAATGGCCAGAACCCTGTCTTTGCTCAGCAATTCGGGATTGTATTGCTCCAGTTCGGCCAACAGAATGCGGTAGGCTTTCTCGATGTCATCGGCATCTCCCGGAACCATAAACAGCAGCACGGAGTTCCGCTCAATGTGCCGCAAGAAACGCAAGCCAAGTCCGCGCCCTTCGTGGGCACCTTCAATGATGCCGGGAATGTCCGCCATCACAAAACTGCGGTCGCCGCGATAGGCCACCATCCCCAGGTTGGGCCTGATGGTGGTGAACGGGTAATCCGCGATTTCCGGTTTGGCCGCACTCACCACACTCAGTAAGGTGGACTTACCGGCATTGGGAAAGCCCACAAGACCGACGTCGGCCAAGAGCTTGAGCTCGAGAATCCGCCACATTTCTTGACCGTCCTCTCCCGGCTGCGCATACCGGGGCGTCTGGTTCGTGGGCGACTTAAAATGGTCATTGCCCAAGCCCCCTCTGCCACCGGGGACCATGACCCATTGCTGGTCCTCTTCTGTGACTTCACCAACCACCTCTTGCGTTTCGGCATCTCGAATTACGGTGCCAATGGGAACATCGACGTATTCGTCCTTGCCGTCCGCGCCATGTTTCCGGTTTCCAGTGCCTGGGAACCCATGTCCCGCCAAGACGTGCTTTCGGTATTTCAGGTGCAACAGTGTCCACACTTGGCTGTTGCCACGCAAAATGACATGGCCCCCTCGCCCACCATCTCCACCATCAGGCCCTCCTTTTGCGGTGGTCCGATCCCGGTGCATGTGGGTGCTCCCCTTGCCCCCTTTCCCAGAGCGGCAGCACAGCTTGACGTAATCGACGAAATTCTCGCTTGACATGGCAATTCGAAGGATTTAAACCCCTCCTTCTAAAGCACTGCTCAAACGGCCGAAAATGTCTTCGATCGTTCCCATTCCCGCGATGCCCTGATACTTGTTCTGACCCTTGTAGTGTTCGGCAACGGGCGCGGTTTCCGCATTGTATACGTCGATGCGTTTTTGGATGACGAGGGGGTCTGCATCATCGACGCGGCCACTAGTCTCGGCGCGCTTGGACAAGCGTTGCCTCAACTCTTCCTCCTCCACTTCCAAAGCCAACATGGCCGTGATGGATTGCCCTTTGGATTCAAGGAAACGATCCAAAGCCTCTGCTTGCGCCTTGGTGCGTGGAAACCCATCAAAAATGAAGCCTTTCGCTTCCGGGTGTCCATTGGCGGTGTCTTCGAGGATCTGAATGGTCACATCATCCGGCACCAATTGGCCTGAGTCCAAAAAAGACTTGGCCAACTTCCCCAATTCCGTTCCGCCCTTGATGTTGGCACGGAAAATGTCTCCTGTCGACAAATGGACAAAACCAAAATGGTCAACCAAAAGGACACTTTGAGTGCCTTTGCCCGCGCCAGGAGGGCCGAAGAGAACAATGTTGCGCATGGTCGCCAAAGATAGAGGCGAGACAGGCACCATTCACTTCTCCAGTGCCTTTCGTATTGACCCCAATCATAACCTGTTGAAACTCGTTTTATCTAATTCGTAAACGGAGCACACAAAGTCAAAGCTTTGGGTCATTTTGGGACTCTATTTTGATTCAAAGAATGACTTCACGACTCCACTTGCCCGGGTTACTCTTGGCCCTGCTTCTTCTCGTTCAATCTCACATTCAAGCTCAAAACGACTATGCGCTGGAGATTGAAACTGTCTCCGAAGACATTGGAATGCTTGTAGGTCCTCTGGGCATCACCGACTTAACAGGATACAGCACCACCCGACTTTACATCGGCAACATGAATCCGAATGACTTTCTGTCTTCGGTTTCCGGGGACGCCACGAATGCAACCCTGGTCAACACCACCACGGACTTTTACCAAGCGACTTTGGGTGCAGGCACACCCAACGGCATCAACAGCTTGCTCTTCCCGGTTTACCCTGACCTTGCCTACGACAGCTGGGTCACCATTGGACTTGAAGGAGTTCCCAACGCGGGAGGTGGAGAAGCTGGCGTCAGCACCGTTCAATCCGGGAACAACCCTTGGCTCACCAACTTCGACCCCGGCGCGGGCGCTGCGGGTGGAAACATTGCAATCGATGACGCAATTGGAGGCGCGTGGTACGCGCTCAATGGAGATGCCAATGGCGTCGCAGGAACGGACATGAGAGTGCTGGCAGGACAGTTTACCACCACAGGCGAACTCAGCGGTCAACTGTACATCCAAATCTTCATCGAAGGGGACGGCGCAGATGAATTCCGAGACACCTTCTACTTTGGAGCTGGTGCTCCCGTTCTCGGTTGCACCAATGCTGAAGCCTGCAATTACAACGTTGACGCGACCGACGATGATGGCTCCTGTGCCCTTCCTGAAGCTGGACTTGACTGCGATGGAAACTGCCTCGCCGATGCCGACCTGGATGGCATTTGCGACGAAGACGAAGTCGCAGGGTGCGACGACAACACCGCCTGCAACTTCAACGCTGCCGCCACAGACAACGATGGCTCTTGCACCTACGCAGATGCCGGACTTGACTGCGATGGAAACTGCCTCGCCGATGCCGACCTGGATGGCATTTGCGACGAAGACGAAGTCGCAGGGTGCGACGACAACACCGCCTGCAACTTCAACGCTGCCGCCACAGACAACGATGGCTCTTGCACCTACGCAGATGCCGGACTTGACTGCGATGGAAACTGCCTCGCCGATGCCGACCTGGATGGCATTTGCGACGAAGACGAAGTCGCAGGGTGCGACGACAACACCGCCTGCAACTTCAACGCTGCCGCCACAGACAACGATGGCTCTTGCACCTACGCAGATGCCGGACTTGACTGCGATGGAAACTGCCTCGCCGATGCCGATCTGGATGGCGTTTGCGACGAGGACGAAGTCGCAGGGTGCGACGACAACACCGCCTGCAACTTCAACGCTGCCGCCACAGACAACGATGGCTCTTGCACCTACGCAGATGCCGGACTTGACTGCGATGGAAACTGCCTCGCCGATGCCGACCTGGATGGCATTTGCGACGAAGACGAAGTCGCAGGGTGCGACGACAACACCGCCTGCAACTTCAACGCTGCCGCCACAGACAACGATGGCTCTTGCACCTACGCAGATGCCGGACTTGACTGCGATGGAAACTGCCTCGCCGATGCCGATCTGGATGGCGTTTGCGACGAAGACGAAGTTGACGGGTGCACAGACCCAACAGCCAGCAACTTCGACCCCGAAGCCACAGACGATGATGGCAGCTGCGCATACGCTTGCGGACCTGATTGGGGTGAACCCAACACCTACCCTGGTGTGGCTACCGTTTTGGCTTTGGTTACCGTAGAAGGAGAAAATGTCGGGATGATGGACGCTGTCGGTGCCTACGTGGGAGATGAACTTCGCGGGGCTTCTGCCATCATTGAATTTGAAGGCGCCACCTACGTCAACATGACAGTTTACATCTCAGGCGGCGAGGAAGACGTCACTTTTGTCCTCTTCAACCAAGAGGAATGCATCACGTGCAGCATGGACGGCGGAGTCACTGCGATGTCCTTTGGAGAATATGGCAGTTTCGAATCTCCATTGATGTTCGATGCCAATTGCAGCGCAACCAGCCTCACTGTAGACCTGAGTGAAGGGTGGAATTACGTCTCCACCAATCTCATCCCAAACGATTACGCGATTGCCACGCTGTTGGATGACGCCTTGAACGGCACCTTACTCAAGGCACTCGGTGACGCCAATTTCGCGCTTGGAAACAGCTACACTCCTGGCATTCCAAGTGTATTCAACTCTCTCCAAAGCCACAGCGATGCGGCCGGATATGTCATCAAGGTCAATGCCGCAGGGACTTGGACAAGTCAGGGCTTGCCTTTAGAAGCAAACAACACCCCACTTGACCTGAACGAAGGGTGGAACATCATTGGCTACGTTCCCCAAGTCGCCATGTCCGTTGAAGCGGCATTGGCCTCCATCAACGGCTCTGTAGGTACCGTCATTGACGGACAAAACGGCACCGTCTGGAATCCCGCGAACCCGAACGAGTTCAACAGCCTTCTCAACCTAGAACCGGGCCGGTCGTACTGGCTCCGCATGTTGGAAGCCAACACCCTTACCTACCCCAGCGCGGAAGACATTGACACCAATGGACTGGGTGTTACCCCGCAAGAGGAAGAGAGCACCGCTGCAGGAACAACAGGCTGGGAAGTCTCTCGCGGCCCGCTGGCCTCCGCCGTTGCCGCTGAGATCCGACTCGACGACCAAGCGGTTTCTGGCGAGGCTTACATCGGTGCCTTCGTCGCTGACCTTTGCGTGGCCATGCGACCGCTCATCAGCACCAACAACCTCACCGCCGTTCAATTGGCCGTAATGTTGGAAGAATCTGCAGACGTCACATTCAAGCTTTGGCGGGACGGAGAGGTGTTCACTTCAAGTGACATTTTGTCCCTCGGTGGTGGCGAAGAAATGGGACAAGGCGGGGACATCATGCCCATTGTCCGATTCACATCCACAACCAATGGCGTCTGGAGTCCCGACGTGATTTCGGCTTTGACCATTTCGCCCGTGCCCGCCTCGACAGAAGCCTGGCTAGACTTGAACGTCAACCAAGATGGACAAATGCACATCGGCATCTTGGATGCCCGAGGTGCAGAGGTGGCCATTCTTCACAACGGAAACTTGCCTGCTGGACAGCACCGCTTGTCAATCTCCGTGGAAGGCTGGGCCGCAGGAACTTATTTCGTGAAAGGCGTGAGTCCAATCGGCGTATTCCGAAGCCCCTTCATTGTTCAATGATGACCCCGAACCAAACCAAAAAAAGCCCGCACAATGCGGGCTTTTTTTTTGGGCAAACTCCAATAAAGCAGCCAGTAGCGCTGGCTCAATCCGATGCCCACTTGCGATACAAACAAAAACCCCGAACACATCCAAGGTGACGGATAGACAACAGAAACAAGCGTTTAAAAAAGTAAAGTGGCTTCAGCCAAGGACAAACGTCAAGGACAAACGTCAAGGACAAACGTCAAGGACAAACGTCAAGGACAAACGTCAAGGACAAACGTTGCCAAACGCCGACAGCAGGGCCAGAACATCGGTCACCCCAATGATGCCGTCGCCATCCACGTCTTCCTCACAGGCCGTTAACCCAACACACAATCCGGCGGAAGCGTCCCAAAATGTATTGGGGCCACAAAACTGAGCACCATCCAACGGCTCATCCGGACAATCACAACCGGCACATTCACCAAAACAAACCAGAGGCAATTCGGTGACCGACGAATCTGGCGTCGCAGAGCGATTGTACCCCCCAAATCCATCGGCTTCCCCGCAGGATACAGGCACATTTTCAGCCATCTCCCAGTCTGCCATGGACAAGAACTTGTAATCAAAAGACGCGCCCTGAACAGGGACTTGAACCGCCCAAACCCCATCTCCCTCATCCATCATCGGAGTCGCGCCAGCATCCCAACCTTGGAAAGTACCTGCGACATAAACCACCTCTGGCACAGGCACTACACAGGAAACATCGACTTGAAAAACCACTGAATACGCACAAGTCCCGTCGTCCAAATTGGCATCGACATCAAAGTTGACTGCTTGCGGATCCATGCACCCCGGAAAGTCCAAATTTGACGAGCAGGCAACGCACTCACCAAAGCAAATTGGTCCCCAACCATCTGCCCCGGTTACCAAAACCTGACGGTTGTAACCACCGAATCCATCGGCAATTCCGCATCCCGCCGGAACAATTTCTGAAGCTTCCCAGTCTGAGCCGTTCAAGAACTTGTATTCCACAAGGTCCCCGGCACTCGCCTCAAAAGACACTGTCCATGTCCCATCGCCTTGGTCTACCATGGCTGTATTTCCGGCAGACCAACCTTGGAATGTTCCCGCAACGTAAATCCCCTCGAGCGACAGCTCACCAGACGCTTGCAAATCCAGCGCATCCAAGGTCAGCGAAACGGCATAAAGACATGGACCTTCCGCCTCAAAATTCAAAGCTTCAAAGTCCGAGCATACTTCTGTGAGCATGAGCGGCGCAGACGGCGAAACAATGGCCACAGGTGTGTCCATCCACAAGTGCCATTGTCCAGGCTCAAAAAAGTACCCCGACCCCAAGTCGGCAACATTCAAAGTATCTCCTGTCAATGCATCGTACCAAAGGCCTGTATGCGGAAAGCCAGGCGTCATGACAAACCCATTGACATCGAAGTTTCCGCACAAAACGACATTCTGATCTGGCGAATACAAATGGAGACGTTTGCCCATACCCCCGAAGTCAATGTTGAAGTCGAAGGTGTCAAACACAGTTTCATTGCGCTTCAAATCACAAAGGGCCTTTACCGCACGGGCCAGGTCTTGGCGCTCTGGCATCAATGCCAGGTCCGACCATGGGTCGGGCTTCTCATCCAGCTTACAATCCTCCCCGTAAGAACCATCGCCGCAATCGTATATGGAAACGTCGTAACCGAACTCTCCCCACTGGTACATCATTTTCGGGCCGGGCAATGCGAGTAAAAAAGCGTGCATCATCGCGAGCCGCTCCATCCCAGTCTCCAGCACCTTCGTGTCATAATCCGCATTGGACTGGCCATAGAGCAGCAGGTCATGTGCCAAACGTTGTTCGTCGTGGCTCTCTGCATAGGCCACCAAATTGGGCCAGTTCCAACCCCTAGATTGCCAAGAGGCCCAAGAGAAGTCACCGCCATAACCAAGGGTTGCCTCCGTGAATTCAGATGTGGATTTGCCCCAAAGTAGAAATCCACCATTGGCCAAGGCCGTTTCCTCGGAGTTGCTCCCCAAATGCTCCAAAATCATATAGGTGCCGGGGTACCCGTCCCAAATGTGATTGGCGTAATCAAACAGAATGTCTACCCGCTGTTGATCATAGGCACTCCACGCCCCCACATCCCCCAAAGTATTGTTCTGGGTCAACCCCTTAGAGAGGTCCACGCGAAAACCATCCACGTGGAACTCCTCCAGCCAATGGTCAAAAACGCGCTTCCAAAATTCCCGCGTCCAAGCGTCGCCATGGTCGAAATCAAATCCCAGCCCATACGGGTGAATTTGATCCTGGTTGAACCAAGGGTTCCCTTCCGACACTCCCCCATCATTGTCTTGGTACATCCGCACCAAAGGGTCCAAACCAAAACTGTGGTTGGGGACGATGTCCAATATGACCGCAATGCCCTTGGAATGGGCCTTGTCGACCAACCGCTTTAGACCGGCATCCGTGCCGTAGGCCTTGTCCACCGCAAAACGCGGCCCAGGATTGTACCCCCAACTCAAGTTTCCGTCGAACTCGCTCACCGGCATCAATTCAATCGCCGTGATCCCCAACCACGCCAGATGGTCCATCCTTTGGACCACAGCATCGAAAGTTTGGGCATCATCCCAATCTCGAATTAGCAATTCGTAAATGACCAATCGATCCTGATCAGGACGCTGAAAATCAGAATCTCCCCACTCAAACTCCACCGCTTCCGTGCGCACGGCACCCACGGGCCAAGACGCAAACCCATTTGGGAAATCCGGACGACTCGGGAAAGTAGACGCTGAAAGGTAACCGTCATTCCAAGGGTCAAGAATCAGAGGCGCAAAAGGATCCGCCACCTCAAGTGTATCGTCAATGAGATAATGATACCGTTGCCAAGACCCCGGCAAAATGCCCTCCACTTCTAACCACCATGTGTCCCCATCGAGAGAGCGGTTCATCAAAGAAGATTCTCCAATTAGCCAATCATTGAAGTCTCCACGGAGGTGAACATGGTCTTTGGATGGCGCCCTCAATTGAAAGTGGACACGATCCGGCGCCAGAACTTCCACTCCATCACTTCTCCCCAAAGGAGGGTCTTGAACCAACCCCTGCCCCACAATCGAAATGGGAAATAACGTCAGCAAAATGAACCCAAGGGGCCCAAAACAAGCGGCAATCAAACGGTGATGAAAAAAAGTGAGGGTAGACGCCTCCATAACCGTAAGATACGACCCCTATTTTCGCACCTCCAATACGCACACATGAAATACGACATCTTGGTTCTGGGCAGTGGCCCCGGCGGATACGTTACCGCCATTCGCGCTTCTCAGTTGGGGAAAAAAGTCGCCATAGTCGAGCGTGAAGCCCTTGGCGGAATCTGCCTCAATTGGGGCTGCATTCCTACAAAGGCGCTCCTCAAAAGCGCCAATGTTTTTGAATACATCGAGCACGCCGAGGACTACGGCATCAAAGTCAATTCACCCGAAGTCGACTTTGGTGGCATGGTCAAGCGCTCACGTGGCGTCGCTGACGGCATGTCCAAAGGCGTTCAGTTCTTGATGAAAAAGAACAAAATCGACGTCATCATGGGAGATGGCAAGTTGATGGCCGGTCGAAAAGTCGAGGTCACCGCCACCGACGGGAGCCAGCAGATTGTGGAAGCCGAGCATGTGATCGTCGCGACGGGTGCACGGAGCCGAAAATTGCCCAATCTTCCTCAAGACGGTAAAAAAGTCATCGGATATCGCGAGGCCATGACCATGGCCAAACAGCCCAAAAAACTGGTTGTGGTCGGATCAGGTGCCATTGGAGTGGAGTTCGCCTATTTCTACAACGCGATCGGAACCGACGTCACCGTGGTGGAATACATGCCCAACATTGTTCCTCTTGAGGACACCGATGTGTCCAAGCAATTGGCCCGGAGTTTCAAGAAGGCCGGCGTCAACATCATGACCTCCAGCGAAGTCACCAGAGTGGACACATCCGGGGACGGGGTCAAGGTTCACGTCAAAACCAAGAAAGGAGAAGAAGTCTTGGAGGCAGATGTTGTGCTGAGCGCCGTGGGTGTTGTGGCCAACATCGAAAACATTGGCCTCGAAGAGGTGGGCATTGCCACGGACCGGGGCAAAGTCATTGTAGACGACTTCTACAAAACCAACATCCCAGGATACTATGCCATTGGCGATTGTGTGCCCGGCCCCTCATTGGCCCACGTAGCCAGCGCAGAAGGCATTCTCTGCGTGGAAAAAATCGCGGGACACAATGTTGAACCCATCGATTACGGGAACATTCCCGGTTGCACCTATTGTTTCCCTGAGGTCGCCAGCGTGGGCAAGACGGAGCAAGCTTGCAAAGACGAGGGCATTGACATCAAGATTGGAACCTTTCCGTTTAGTGCATCCGGCAAAGCCAGCGCCGCTGGCCACAAGGATGGCTTCGTTAAACTCATTTTCGATGCGAAATACGGCGAATTGCTCGGCGGACATATGATTGGCGCCAACGTGACCGAGATGATTGCCGAAATCGTCGCCATGCGAAAGCTGGAGACAACGGGACATGAAATCATCAAAACAATCCACCCACACCCCACATTGAGTGAGGCAGTCATGGAGGCGGCAGCTGCAGCCTATGACGAGGTCATCCACCTTTGATCGACATCGACCTTCCAACAAAAAAGGCGCCACACAGGCGCCTTTTTTGTTGTGCCTCGCAAAGACGTCACTGGCCTTCCGCGTAAACCGGGTCCAATATGCCCTTGTCCGATACTGCGGACTCCTGCTCTGGCCTCAGGGCACTGTCACTTTTTCTGCTTCTCTTTCTTGCCCTGCGGTCCGCATATTCAATGGAACGGTCCATGTGCACGACATACCGAACTGCACTTCCCATAAAAGCCAGGCCCATCAATACAGCGACAAGACCTGCGAAAGACTCCACAATCCAAACCTCTTGTTGCACTTCTGAAACCCGACGATAAATTCCATCCGCAAACAATGACATCCCCACGGAAAACAGGAAGACCCCGATAGGTCCATGGCGGATGTATTTCTTTTTGGCAGACTCCAATGTCATGGCAAGACTTTTGGCTGGCCTAAAGGTGCGACACACTCTGCGTCCGAATCAATCCCCTCAAGCCCAAGTGCCATACCCTATTGGTTCATTAAGGCAACCAACGCCGCATAAAACCGGAATCCCCATCTAACCACACACACACGAAACCACCGCCAATGGTCTGAAAATCACCAAACTCACTCCTCCCAACCTCCAACTCCCTCCCCACTGAGTCCAACCGCTTCCAGAAACAACCCTGTCCAATCTTGTGTTGGTAACCCTCTGCATTCTGCCTGATTTCCCATGTGACACCCCCTGATTCTGTGGCCATTCCAGATGCCAATCCCGCATCAAATTCAGGAATCAGAATCGAATAGATGTCATCCATGAAATCAGCCGAGGATACACCCTCAGAAAAGACTTGAACGTTCAATTGTCCTGAAATCACACCGTCGGTGGTGAATTGCCCGACCATCACCTTTAAGTTCTCTCCAGCTGTCCCATTGGTGCTTCCCAATGTCACAAACCAGGCCCCATCCTCATCCATAACGAGGTCGTTGCCCTCTTCAAAATCTTCAACCCAAGAGCCTGTACCAGGAGGAAAAACACCGACCGGTATTTCCCCTGCTGCACCGTCTGGAGCCACATCAATCCCAATGGTCACCCAACTGTCAAACCGGAGGGATGGAAGCAAATCAAACAGCAGTGGATTGTTGTTGTTGGGCGTCGCCCATCCATCCTCATCCTGATAAAACGACGTGGTCGTTTCCACTCGACCATCCATGCCGTCCCATCCCGATATCGACGTCAAATAGTCCGTTGGGTTCACCAATTTCAAATGCAAACGTGCCGTGGCCATTCCGGGGATGCCATTGACGGAAACCACCTCCCATTCAAAAGAATAAGGCGCCGCGGATTGCTGTGCTTGGGCAGTCTGTGCTGCCAAAAAGAGAAGTAGAGAAATCCAACCTTTCATTGAATGAAGGTGCGGCGGATTGTATTTGACTCGCTCCACCATGGGGATAAAGCGTTCAGCTTTCATGGCGCACCTTCCAAAAGAACAGCGCCATCCATGCGTACTTCTTCGAAGAGGTCGTCATATCCTGTTACCCGGCCCTTCAACCGAATCAATTCTCCCACATCGGGGGTACGGTGCTGTCGCGTGGTGTCCCATGCTGCAATGACCCCACCTTCAAAGACAAGCTGTCGATCGTTGTTTTCGGCAACCACCCCAAACAGCTCTACAACTGCATTCAAGTGGGCGTTGGCACCATCATCGGCATTGGCCATCACAATTTGAAGCTCTGCCGGCACCATTTTGAATTGCGCGGCTTCTTCACCCACATCGCGATGTGGGTGCTCCAAAAGCGACCAAACCATCGCCCCCAACACCGCCGCACAATAACATAGTGCACCTGCTCTTCTTACGCTGAACCTGTCCATGTTCCGAATCTAATTCAAATAACGACGGCCCGGTGCGCGTTCGCACCGGGCCGTCAAACCAAAACCTGTCTTGTCATGCGCTGGGCGCACTTCCAATGTTCATGGACTAAACTGCAAGAAGTTGGCTGAGTCCTCAATGACCGACATCAACCCAAGACATGACTTTTGTCATGCGCAGTACATCAAAGCCCCAATCCGACAGTCAATCCAAAGCGCCAACCAGGACCACTGTTGTTGTTCAGATAAGTCTCCCATCTAGAGCTGTCAAATACACGCGGCTCCAAGCTGTCTTCGGCCAACTCTTTTTCTCCATTGGTCAAAGCAACGTCTGCTTGCCACTTTCGAGAAAAGCTCCGAAACATGGGGCCCGTATAGACTTCAATGCTGATTCCATTGTCGCTGAACCATTGGTAACCCACCATCACACCGCCGCCCCAGTGAAACTGAGTAAACGTGCCGTCCAACTCCTCTTGGAATTGGTCTGAAGGCAGAGTGCTTCCTGTTTGATTGATGTCCTCGTCGACGTTCAGGGTCCAGTTCTCAATCCGTCCTTGAATGGCCACAAATACCCCTTCAGGCATACCGCCATAGACCCATGCGTAACGCCGGATCTCGGGCGCAAATCTCCATCCACCATGTTCAACCTCTACGCTTGTTCGGTTGTCGGCCCCGGACATGGGGTTATAGAGGTAATTGCTGAAATCCTCTGCCGCACCAATGCCCGCAAAGGCAAATTGAACCGATGTTGACTCATTCAATACATGCTCAAAACCCAGCTCATATCTGGCGAAATACCAATCGCTTAAGTTGAGTTTCAGCAAATTTCGCGCGTCAATATTGTCTTCCTGGGCGCCCGAACTGAACGGCAGAAACAACGCGAAGATGAAAAGGAGAAAAGGCTTTAAGGACATGTTGTGACCGAGTATGTAATGCCCAAAATGCGCCATGCATTTTCTTGACGGACCAATTGGAATGCATCGTGCCCACAATGGCTCAATGAATCCCCGATGTAAAACTCATAAGGTGCCCAAACTTCCGCGAAATCTCCAGAATGATGGACCACTGCGTCCTGAATTCGCTCGATGTAAGCTTCTCCAGGCTGACCTACAGCGGAAATAAAGTCGCGGGCTTCTGTGCGCTTGGTCGGCGACGATTCACGACTCAGGTCCACGGAGACAAACAACGCTTCGGGGTGAAGTGTGAATCCGACCCGTGTGCTGTCTCTCGCCTCCATGGCCTGAAAGAGATCATGAATCACCGACAGAACCTCATTTGAGGTCTGATCCAATGCGACACCTTCAACCCGCATTTCATCTTGCTTTGGCCCACAGCCAAACAACGCCACCAAAGCGACCAACCCCAAAAAATCACTGCGCATTATTGCGGCATTAAAACACGGTTGGTCCACACTTTTCCAGCTTGAGAAATGCAGCGGACGACAGCCCAACCTGAATGACCGAGATACAAAGACTGCTGACCTGGCTGGACATCGCCGTCGAACAAAACACGGCCGTCTAATGAAAACACGGCACAGCGCATGGCTTCCTTGGATTGGATGTTCAAGTTCCCCTCACCGGCCCCCGTGGCTGAGGCCCATTCATTTTGCAATTCAACGACTCCCGTGGCACTGCCTGCTTCTTCAAAATCAAACTGCCCCCCAACAAAATTGTCTCCGGAGGACACCCCGTTTCCATTCGCCGCAATGGCCGCCACATAGACACTCACCGGCCCACTTCCTGCAGCTGGGGCTTCCCACTCCACCATGAAAAATCCAGAAGCACAAAGGTCATTCTGCTCAAAGATGTGCCGTCCTTCAACCTGATCGAGGTACACGCAATCGTTGGCATCTTGGTCAATCAAGACCCCTGCATTCGAGCCATCTGCCAAGATGACCGTTCCGTGAATGCCATAACCCGCTGGAGCTCCTGTGCTCGACACGTTCACCCAAAGGGTGTGCGTCGCTCCTGGGGTATAGGTCGGGACGCCCACCATGTCTTCTATGGCCAACACGACCTCAAGGTCAGGCTCAAAACTTCCGCCTGCATGACACTGCTGGCACGTGGTCTGACTCCCGGGTGCGCCCGTACGGTCCTTGTTCTGCTGGTGTGCAACACCGTTGCTGTTGGACAAGAGCATCGCTGAAAAGGCAACGAGGCCGGAGCAAATGGCGAGGGTAGAGAATCGTTTCATCCAATCAAATTTCAAGGGCAATCTAATGAATCTTACACCCCGTCAAACATGCCCTTGGGGCTGAGAATGACAAACGTCAGGTGAGAACCTGCTGAAAGTCATTGCAACGATGACACATCCGATTGAAGTTGTCTGTCGCTTCTCGCGTTCACTTTAACCCCTGTGCCATGACCACCATGAACCCTACTCTATCCAATCAAATTGACCGCAGTTGGGCAGACCGCCTGGTTCCGCAACTCAACCAACTCCTTGCCGATTTTGAAATGTTGCGTTTCAATACGCGAAGTGCCATTTGGAATGGGTGGGGAGAGCAATATCCCGCCATGTTGGAAATGCTGCCCGACTATATGACCCATGCAGAAGTTGCAGTCAACACGATTGGACATCGGATTCGGTGCCTTGAAGGCAAACCCATTTCAACCATGGCTGAGGCCATAGAGTCCGCCACCATTCAGTCAAGTGATGGCGCTTTGCATCACCGCGCGTGCGCACGTGTTCTCCGGGAATCTCTGTCTCACCTTTTGGCCTTGGAGCGTGAATTGATCGCCGCAGCTCAGCATGCCGGAGACGAGGTCACCGCCATGAAAATAGCCGAGCTCATGCAGTTCCAAGAAGAAGCACTTTGGAGGCTGCGCACTTCGCTGAAACGCACTGCTTTTGAAGACAAGTATTTAAGCAGGGAGTCTGCCTAAATCCAGCTCAACTTTAACGCTGGATCATCAAATGACTGGCATGCTCGACGCCTTCTGGCAACTCCAAAACGAAGTAGTGCGAGCCATCTGAGGCACCATCGCCATCCCATTCATTTTTGTAACCTTCAGCAGAGAAGACCACCGCGCCATTCCGGTTGTACACCGTCAAGCGATTGTCCGGATATAGCTCAATGTATTTGAAGATGAGGCGGTCATTCTTCCCATCTCCATTGGGCGTGAAAATGTTCACGAGTTCAACGGAACAAGCCAAGATGTCCAAAATGTGTGTGTCGGAATCACCGCACAACCCTTCGAGGACATGGGTAACGGTTACTTCACCTACACCCGATGCTTCCAAATTCAACAAACCAGTTTCGGCGTTGACAGCCGGACTGCCTGAAGCACTGATCGCGCTCCAAACCCCTCCGGCCCAAATTGACCCCAGTTGCCACTCTTCAACACCAATGCACAATTCATCGTTGGGTACATCCACCAAAATGGTCGCGTCACGCTGCGGGACCACCGTGACCTGAACTGCATCGATGTCGGTGCACACGTCTGTAATGGTGTACGTTACGTCGTAGTTTCCTGGCCCTATTCCGGGGTTAAAACTGCCCGCCGGAGAAAGACAACCACCACAATTCGCTGTCCACGTCCCTCCATTGCTTGCCGCAGATAAGACCAAGGTTGATCCGGACTCACACAAGTCTGGAACCTCATCGATGGTGGCGTCCACAGCTTCAGCCACTTCTACTTCAATGCTCCCGGTCACACTGCACCCCAAGGGGTCATTGTAAGCAATGGTCACGGTAAATGCGCCAACACCGGCATTGCCCGGGTCGAAAAAGCCACTCCCATTGATACAGTCGCCACAATCGGCGGACCAAACCAGCGGCGGCACACTCGACCAGACGGCCTCAGCATCGAGGTCAACGTCCACATTCAGACTGCCTCCAGAGTTGTTGACGCAGAATGGATCCTCTTCTTGGAGGCTCACCGTGAGAATCGGGAGGACTTCCGTGGCGAAAGAAGCCGCATTGGTGCAGCTGCCATTTTCCACCGTGTAGGTGAGCACGGTTGTGCCAAGGTCTGCCAGGTTCGGCGTAAAGGTCTCTCCTGCCAAGCCCGCTCCAGTTGCACTCCACTCTCCACCGGCTACGTCTGTTTCCAAGTTCAAAGGGGCACCGTCCTCACAAATGGCTTCTGGAACATTGGCCGTTCCAATGGGTTGATCTTGGTCTACTGTAATGGACGCCGAAGTTTCCACTCCGCACCCTGCCCCAGGCAAGAAATTCACCTGGTAAAAACCAGGCGAAGGCGCAGTAAAACTGCCCGAGGTGAGCATACATCCGCCACAATCTGCGGTCCAAGTGCCTGCCAATCCATCTCCATCGAGCTGAACTGCTCCAATCGACTCGCAAAACGCCAAGTCCTCCAATTCAGCCGCTATGGCTTCACCCACGTTCACATCAACAGATTCAGTGGCCGTGCACACAGAACCAAAGGTGTATTCAGCCACAAACTCGCCGGTGCCCAAAGAAGGATCGAACACCCCCTCTGTCGAAATGCAGTCTCCGCAGTCCGCGGTCCATGTTCCCCCCGCTGGCGTTCCCAAAATCGAAACCGGGTCAGAAAATGGACACAAGGCCCCCACATTTCCTGTGTTCACATTTGGCGTGAGCCCAGATTGTACTTCTTGCACCACCGTCACCTCACCGCAATCTCCGAACAGGGTGTAGCTCACCTCCAATGTTCCTGGGGCCACTTGAGCCGGGTCTATTTCCCCTTGCCCCTGCAAACATCCCACACAACTCGCATCCCAAGTGCCTCCTGGCGTCTCCGGTTGAAGCGTAACAACATCATCCTCGCTGCATAAAACATCGAGCACATTCCCTTCCGCATCGAGCAGGGCGAAATCCGCTGTTTGCGATTCAAATGTGAACTCAATCAATACCGTGTCCATGGCCATGAATTGAGAAGTGTCAGGCTCTTCTGGTTCAAGGTTACATAGGTAAAATAAGGTGACTGTGCCATCAAAGTTGACGCCTCCACCAGAGCCCGTCCAGCCATTTTGAATGGTCAAATCCCATGCGCCATCCCCCTCCAAAAGCCCACCGGGGACAGCAAAACAAGACTCATAGAATCCCCCTTGAGTGGTGTTCCAGTTGAAGGGCCACTCGCCCAAATTCGTTCCGTTCAAATTGAAATTGAAGCCCTCAATGAAGCCACAGTTTCCCGAGGGGTCGCAAAGTTGAAGGCCCATGTCTCCTGGCCAACTGCCGCCCGAAGGCGTCCAATTGTTGGTGACCGAAAAACCCAAGAGTTCCCCGTCAAAATCAAAAGAAGAGGAGCCCGTTTGGATGGCACCGAGATTGTAATTGTATACGATTGAAGTGTCGCAAGCATCCTCCGGAATGGCATCGCAACTCCCTGCCACTGGCGGAGGTGGGAGGATTTCCGGGAAGTTCGCCCCAATCACAACTTCTACTGACTCATCGATGCAGACCGAAATGCTGTCTCCTTGGCCGATGATGTCATCCCCAATCAAATAAACCAATGAAGTTTGGGTATCGCCCGTGGGAGCATATCGGAACGACTTGTTCTCAATTTCAAATTCACCCGTGTCGTATTCCTCCGGGCCATAAGGCTCATCAGCAAATCCACCCTGAATTCCGACCACAGCTGTGATCTGCAAACACGAGGCAAACTGCCCAATGTGAACCTCAATGGCATTTGACGTTTCATGCAAGACCACTTGAGACACCAATTCATTGACGCTACACCCCGTCTGGGGCAAGTTCTCCCAACTTACAACAAACCTCCTGCAAGGTGCTTCCCCCAAGGTGGCTGTGCGCACTTCTCCTCCACTGTTGCTGATATAGGCATATGGCGCCATCACGGAGTTGGATGGCAAGGAAGCTGAACCAAGGGGCTGGTTGGGATAATTGAATGTCCCTGTGAGGCCCGTTGAGAACGTGATGAATCCTTTCCGATTCACCTTCAAAGCAAAAACGTCATTGTCAAAAAAACTGAAGCCGAAAGGCAAGTCTAAGTTGCTGGAGAACCCATTGGTGAAACTCGTGAGCTCAGCTCCACTGCCCAAATCCAGTGGTGGCGCATAATCAATAGAGTCAACGGAATACGCTGTGGTTTCTGCGGCCCTCTCAAAATCGGGAACAACCCAAACACACGAATCCAAACAACCAGCGGTCAATCCCTCTGGACCATTAAGGAAATTGCAATCCTCTTGGCCTGTCAACATAAATGGAGACCATGAAAAAGTCAGAACGAGAACGAGCGCTCCAATGACATCCGCACCAGGAAAAGAGAAGAATCGCATGCTGAAAATTAGGCCAAAGACCCTAAATCTCAGCGGTCAATGTCAATTCGCGCAAGATTCTCCAAACATGGAAAGCAGGTCGAGGATGTCATTGACACCGACAATGCCGTCACCATTGACATCTGCCGGCAACCCGGACGCCGCAACGCCAAAGTCGGCCAAGGTCAACAGGAGGTCTGTGGCCCCCACCACGCCATCAGAGTCTAAGTCCAATGTGCAAGTCCACACCATCCATTCAGAAATGCCAAACTGACGCTCTGCCCTTTCCAATGCCATCTCTGCCAATTCGAGGCCAAGTTGACGACCCGGGAAATCATCTGCCGGCGGATGGATGCCACCCCAAATGCGGGACAAACTGCATTGGTCAGACGCATCGCGATACGTAGCCCATTGCAAATCCATGGATGTGGACGGGCCATCCTCAAAAACGAGAAATTGATTTTGAGTCAGTGAGAACACCCCCATCCCTCCCGGGAAAAACGGGCTTCCAGTGATGGCCGTCAAGACTTCTGCCGCTGCCCGCGAAAACGTACTGTGTCCACTCACATATCCTGCAAAAGGGGGCGTCACAAAACTTGGCCTCTGGTAAGGCCACCATTCTTCACATAAAATCCACCCCACTCCAGCTTCATCCCAATTTGGATTGATGATCGCTTCAGGACCTCGCCACGCTTTGATTTTGATGTCGCCAACGTGCCCTCCAAATGCCAGTGGGTCGCCTGCTTCAATAACCTCGATTCTGCCCGGAAGCAATGGCAAACCTCCTGGGTGGTAAGACGCGAGTGTAGAATCTGATCGCTGCCCCAATTCCGCCATGTATCGGAGGGCGGACACCGGGCGGATGTAATCGTAGTACCCCTTGTGTCCCCAAGCTGCGATGGCGGCATCGTGCATGGCTCCACCGAGGGTCAAATATGCCCTCAATGTGTAACGAAGCGGATCCAAATCCTGCCCAAGGCCTTTCCATTGGGTGTTGAACTCAGGATGATCCATTGCCCCATTCAGCAGGACAAACCAATGACCGGGTGGCGTCTCACTCTCTGGGCCGTCTGCCCAAAACTCAGCGAGCACACGGGCATAGTCTCCACGCAGCACCTGGTTTTCGACGTAAGGCTGACCTGTTGCCGGATTTTCGGCATGACCGGTCGAAAAATCGCCTCCCTCTGTCCAATTGTAAAACGTGTCTACAGCATCAAATGACACGGGACCTGTAGACCCCAAATTTCCGAGATGTCCTGGATCAATGCTCACCATCACCCCATCCGTCGGGTCCATGTGTGCGCTCCAAAGACCCACCATCGCAAAGCCCCAAGCATAGGCATCCGCGATGTTGGCAATGTCATCGCCTTCCCCGAACAATGGAGGCGCACCACAATCCAAGTAAACTGGCCACTCTAAGCCGTCGCGAACTTTCATCTCCTTCACCGAATCCGCTAAAGCAAATGGTTTTACCCCTCCCCATTCTGCACCTAAAAAGTCCGGCGTCTCGCTCAAAACATTGCCAGATTGGTCAATGAAAATTGGAATCGACAAGGGTTGCCAGGCGTTTGGGTCTGTCAAATCACTGTTCCCTGAGCCGGCCAACTCTAAATCTGAATTGGAAGATGAATACACCAGATTCGCATATCCTCCTGTCTCATTGGCACCGTCCTGGAATCCAAAGGCAATCAATTGTTGCCCAATGTAATTGCCCAATTCAGCAGCACCCAAGCTGTAGTCTGTGCTCACATTTCCCGGGCTGTAGCCCAACTGGGCCATGAGCAGAGCAAACTCATCCAACGACGCACTGGCGTTCGGGCTGTCGGCAAAACGATGGGACAACAATCGAAAGGCCGCATAACTCATCGCCATTTCTTGAGCCTCCCTTACCCCTTCATCATCGACCGGAATCACCAACAACGCAGTATCTAAGGCACAGCTATAGCCCTGCCAATCTCGGCCCAGAAACAAAGTGGTATCCAACTCATCGTATGCTGCAAAAGCATCAAAGCAGGCCACTGCACAATGAAACAGGTTTCGCGCATGCACTGTTGGCCTAGCGAAATCCCCACGAATGGCTTCCAGCAAGACTTCATTCCACTGACGCGCAACGGTGCTTTCGACTGCAGCTTGCCGAGCAGCCACGCTGCTGTGGTATACCGTTGGTTCTACATGCTGAGCAACCCCATTCATGCACGACATAGCCGCCGTGAGGGTTACACATAATTTGATCAACGTACGCATCGAGCTGAAGATAACTCCCCCTCAATCGCCATTACGGCCATTACAACGTCTAATTGAACCGTTGTTTTGTCGTCGAAAGGGTGCTAATCAAACCTCAATCTTCTTCTCCAAGTTCATCCAAGACCTTCTGCACCTCATTTTCGGTGCTTCGAAGCCGCTCCCCGCAGTATGAAATCAAATGGGCTGCCCGCTTTACTTTTTCGGCCAAGGCATCCACGCCAATTTCATCCTGCTGCAAAGCCGACAAAATCTCCTTTAATTCCTCGAATGCAGCAGTGTAATCTTTTGGGGTTTCCATGGCGTTGTTCATGAAGCTTGTTCGTCTTCCTTGGAAGAAACGGAGAGCACTTGAGAGGTGAAAGTACCGGATTTCAACTCAGTTTCGACCACCGCCCCAACCTCAAGGCTGTTCACATCCAAGATGGCCTTCCCTTGGTCACGCGTAATGGAAAAACCCCGCTTGAGAGTGGCACCTGGGCCCAGCAAGGCCAAGGTGTTTTTCATGTGGCCAATCCGCTCTTCTTGCTGCGTCAACTGACGAATGGCCTCTCGCTGAATGCCCAGCTCCAACTCAGACAACCCCTTGCGCCATCCCACCGGTTGCTGAATGGCCCCCACAGCCAGCACAGTTTTGAACGACACCAACTTGGACTTGCGCTCTGCAATCGCGGTTCGCGTTCTCCGCACCACACCGTTTGCACCATTGTACAGTTCACTTCTTTGGCGACGAACGTGAGACAACGGACGTTCACTCAGCAATGCACGGCAACCTTGAATCCATCCCGACTGCTCAGACAGTTGTGCCCTGCACTCTGCTGCAACTGCACGCCCCTCTCTGCCCACCGCGGAATCAAAGTCCACCATTCGGTCCAATAGAAAATCGGCAACCGCCGTCGGCGTCTTGCAAAAAGTATGGGCCACAACATCCGCCAAAGAATGGTCCGTTTCATGCCCAATTCCGGTAATGACAGGTACGTCCATTGCCGCAATCGCAAGGCAAAGGGTCAAATCATTAAAAACATCCAAGTCCAATTTCGCACCGCCTCCGCGGAGCAGAATAACGGCATCCACCTGAGTCTTCAATGCGGCCCTTCCTGCTTTGTGCAATGCCGCCACCAATGAAGGCACCGCTGAGGCCCCTTGAACTGAGGCACCTATGCACCCCAAGTCCATCTTAAAACCCCAAGCATTGCCCCTCAAATGAGCCAAGAAATCTGTGTGACCCGCCGTGCCATCGGATCCAATCAGAATCACACGCTGCGGCACTTCCGCAAAAGGCAGTTGTGCGTTTCGCCCGACGGCGCCTTTTCGTTTCAGCGCCTCCAAGGTTTCCTTCCGTCGGCGCTCCATCTCTCCAAGCAGCGCATCGAGGTCAATTTGCTGGACATTCAAGGAAAAACCATAGACCGCATGAAAGGCCATATGGGCACCAAAAACAATCTCTCTCCCAGGCTTGAGGACCTCCTCGAACTCCGCCCCCAAAGCTTCTCGAATCTCCGCGAGACGGCTCCCCCAGATGGTTCCACGAACTTGAGCCAACCTCGCTCCATCGCGCTCCTCCACCAAATCGAGGTATGCATGTTTTCCAGAGAAGCTGCATTGGCTGATTTCTGCGCGAATCCAAAACAAACGCCCCCCAGCACGTTCATCGAGCATCTTCCCCACCGAGCGGGTAATGCCACTCAGCGGAAACACTTTTCGCTCGCCGCCTGGAGCGGCATTTGAAGACAGTTGAGAAGGGCTGGTCATGGAGGGGCAACTTACCCATAAAAAACCGGGAGGTGAACGCCGTTGCGAACACCTCCCTAGGATAGAAACCAAAACCATGCTTGCTGATGCAGAGAAACGTTTGGGGAAGGTTTTTCGCTTCCGCTGTCCCTGTCAGACATGTCGAAGATGAGACCGCATTTGGGCGCAGAAACCCCCATCCGTCATCGTCCCAAATGACCTTTGTCATTTGGGAATAAAAGCAGAAGGCCGCCCCTTTCGGGACGGCCTTCCAATGAACAGGTTTTGGTCAAAGCGATCACTCGCTTACGAGCAGCTTCTTGACAAGTACATAGTCATTGCTAGACATCCGGATTTGGTACATGCCGCTGGACATTGAACTGGCGTCAATGTCGAGCATGTACTGAACATCCTCACTGGCATTGCCATCGAACAACTCGCTCACGTATCCGCCACCCATGGTGTACAAGTCAATGCGCAAGCGCATGTTGTTGGACACCACAAATCCGAGTGTAGAAATGTCGCTTGTTGGGTTTGGCTGCAAACCAGTGATGCGGATTGGATCCTTCAGGCTGGTTGTACCGGCCGTGATGTCCACAGGAGAGTGACCACCGCTGACCGTACTGTTGGCTCCGTTTCCGAACTCACCCACACCGAGGTCAGTGTAGCTGAATCCGCTGCTGTTTCCACAGTCATCCATTGCTGTGTAAGCGTAATCAATCTGCCATCCGAGGCAGCAGTCAAGGTCCATGAAAATGTCTCCACTGGAGGCCATTGTGCCTTGGCTTGCGCCATCCAACACATACTCACCTGTCCAGAAGAACCAAGCGCTCGCACCATAGTTTTCGTTCTTGTTGTTGGCACCCTCACCCACTTGCATGCCGTAGTAGGCATTCAATGGCTGGTGAGCCAATGAGAACTCGGAACCTGCGAAACGACCTGTTCCGCTCATGGTACCACCATCCATGATGTAGTAGATCCACTCTGTCCAGATTTCGATGCCTGGGAAGATCTCGGCACAATCCTTCTTGTAGTTGTGCATGCCTGGAAGGGCAAGCCACTCATTCCAATCGTGACCGCCATCATAAATCGCGTCGAAGACGAATCCAGCGTCGCCATCCTCATTCTGAACCTCCATCACAATGTGCATGGTGCTGTCCTGAAGAATTTCAACAATGCTGCTTCCTCCATCAACCAAGGTGTAAGACTCACCTCCAGAGAAGTTGAACAAACGGATGGCCTCAGGGGCGCGGTCATCACAAGACTCGCCATTGGCGATGGCTTCGACCGTGCTTGGCATGCAGTAATGTGCGATGTCCCCCGTTGGAACGTAGCCCATTGTGTCAGCCGTCATCGTCAAAGCCACTTCACTGTCGCAGTTCTCGATGTAACTCGGTGCACATGCTGCAGGAATTTCCGTGAAGTCGAAGATGTCGTTGACTCCGTTTCCATTGTCGTCAGCACAAGTGTACTCGACCGTCTCACCATTGTCGATGTCACAGGTGTTTGTGAATTGAGGTGCGATGGTATCGAGAACAACGATATACTGATAGTTCTGAGCCACGCTCTCGTTTCCGCAATCATCGGTCACAGTAGAAGTCCAAACACGAGGGAAAACATAGCTTCCTTCAATTGTCGCATCATCCCCTTCACAGCCGTCTCCGAATGTGTCGGTGAGCAACTGCTGCTGGCTGCCGTCTCCCTGCGGGAAGACCTGGACAAAGACCTGACCGCTCAGAGTGCCATCTGTTGTCACTTGAGCAACCAACACCTTCTTGTCTGCACCCGCGAAGCCATTGCTGTCGCCATTCAAGGCAAACCAAGCTCCACCAAATTCTCCACCAATGTTGATGTCGCCACCAGAATAAGAGTCCAATGAACCTGGGGTTCCGCCCGGATCAAATTCGGTCAGCCAATTTCCAGCTGTGCTGATGTCCGCTTCACCTTCCTGAGGATCTGCTTTTGTAGCCATGCCGATGGTCACGAAGCTGTCATATTCCAAGTCCGGGTAGATCGCAAAGAGGCCAGCGTTCATGTTGTTCACCGTTGCTCCTCCAAGGGCATGATGGTAGAAGCTCGTGGTTGTCCGAATTTGAGTGCTGAACAATCCCTCTCCACTGACTGAACTCAAGAAGTCACCTTCTTGAGGCAGAACAACGTAGATCTCATAGGTGCTCATTCCGGTCAAATCACCATCGCTGTGCTGAGCCACAGCCTCAATGACCACTTCCATCTCACCAAAGCTGTCAGCAAAGTCAGCCGGAGAATCTTCGTAGGTAATCACTGTGGCCAGATCACTGTCACAGTTGTCAGACGCCACGGTTGTCGGTGAAACACTTGGAATCAAGTCTGCATTGCAATCTAAATCCAAGTAGACGGTGTCCGTTGCCAAGACTTCCAAGACCTGAGTTGGATTCAAGTCGTCATTGACGGTGATGTTCTGATCACAGCTCACACTGTGGCTGTTGCCGCAATCGTCCGTAGCCGTGGCTGTGAACGTCCGTACGAAGGTGTAAGAACCATCGAGCTGATTGTCGTCACCAGTGCAGGTGTAGGACGGAGCACCGTCCATGTAGCTGACTTCGATGGACACATTCAAATCACAGTTGTCCGCGCCTGAACCAGTCGCCATACCTAGAGCGTCCGTGCTCAAATCAGCCTCACAGTTCTCATCCAAGGAAACAGTTTCGTCAGATGGGCAAGTGATGCTGGCCACAGGAGCAATGTTGTCCTCCACCACAATCACCTGATCACAGGTCGTGCTCGAGGCATTGGCACAATCGTCCACTGCAGATGCAGTCCATGTGCGGATGAACTCGTACCCACTGGTACCGCATGTGTACTGAGGAGCACCATCTGTGTAACTGTAGGTGATGGTCACCTCTGTATCACAGTTGTCATCGGCCGTTGCGAATGCAGAGCCCGTAATAGAGGGGTCTACATCGGTAGAGCAAGTCTCGTCCAATTGAACGGTGGCCGTATCTGGGCAAGTCAACTCAATCGTTGGCGCCGTGATGTCAAACGTGTTGATGGTCTGCGTGCACATCTCCGTAGTGGAGTTGCCATTGCAGTCCTCAGCCGTTACCGTGAACGTCCGCACGAAGTTGTAACTGCCCTCAGGGTTGGCATCCACACCCACCATGCTGCAGTCAAACTCCACGAGATCAGTGTATGTGTAACTCACATCAAGGTCAGCATCACAGTTGTCCGCTGCAACCCATTGCACTTCGCCCAATTCAGCCAAGCTGGTGTCTACGCTTGCCCAGCAAACGTTGATCAGGTTGGCCCCGTTCGGGCAATCGAGCGTCAACGAAGGAGCACTGTTGTCAATCGCTGTGATCACCTGATCACATGAAGCTGAGCTGCTGTTTCCACATTGATCCGTCACCGTAGACGTCCACGTCCGTGTGAACGTAAATGTGCCGATCTCCTCGCCACAAGCGTAGTCGCGAGCACCATCAACATAAGTGATTTCGTTGGCAGGATTTAGATCGCAATCATCTGAGTACTCAGTTGTCGCGAATCCAAGCGCCTCAGGGCTGAGGTCCACATCGCAATTCTCGTCGAGATAGAGCGTGGTGGACGTTGGGTCTGTCCCATCGCCTGGGCAAGCAATGCTCACTTCTGGCGCAACGATGTCGAACGTTGGAATGTACTGAATGGCTTCCTCGGCCATGTTGCCACAGTCGTCATAAGCTACCCAGTGGCGAACCCATGTTCCAGGGCAAGAACCCGACGTCAAGTAAGCGTTCACAACCTCGAATGTCAATTCACTGTCGCAGTTGTCCGTCGCACCAACAGGCATGAAGGCCTCGTCCTCTGGATCGCCCATTTCTGAGCAAGCAATCGAAGCTGGATAAAGCTCCGATGCGTCGTCCGACATCACTGGAGCCTCTGTGTCCGTGAAGGTGATCACTTGATCGCAAGTCTGAACCGTTGAGTTGCCACAGTTGTCTACTGCTGTCACTGTGAACGTACGTGTGATGGTATAGCCACCCTCATTCGCACTGTCACCGTCTACGCAATCCGCAACTTCCACATCAGAGAAGGTAAAGCTCACTGCCACCTCATTGTCGCAGTTGTCGCTTGTTGTCCAAGTCGGCTCACCATTGGCTTCAGCCGTGATTTGATCGCCTTCGCCAGTGTAACACACGTTTTCGTTGGTCACGTCCGCAGGACATTCAATACTCAAAGCAGGCGCTTGGGTGTCCACCACTGTAATGGTTTGTGTCTGCGCATGGCTGTTGCCTGCACAGTCCGTGGTGGTCCAGGTCCGCTCCAATGTGTAGCTGTCCTCGCAATCACCGTCCGTACGCATCTCACCGTCATAGACGATGCTGGGTGCTCCGTCGCAATTGTCGGATGCACTCAAGGTGGCCAAAGGCGCCAGCGTTGGGACAGCATCACACTCCACGTCTACAACATCCGCAGGGAATGAAGTGAACTCTGGAGCAGTGCTGTCGTCGATGGTGATCTCCTGGATGTATTGTCCGAGGTTCTCGTCACAGTCATACACACTGTATGTACGGCGAATCACATATTCCTGATCACACTGAGTGGTCAAAATCAAATCTTCGTAAGTCACCGTAATGATGGCATCACAGTTGTCAATGGCTTCAGCGTGGAGGCCATCTCCTGGCGTGTAGACAGGAACTGCATATCCATCCACGTCTCCAGTGAGTGAAGCATCGCTGCACTCCAAAGTCAAGTCCGCGGGAGCGAAGGTGAACACAGGAGCAGTGCGGTCAACCGTCACCACAATCTGCTGGATGGAAGTGCTGTTTCCACACATGTCATAAGCCGTGTAGTCGATGATGTAATCATCTGTACAAGCGCTAGACAAAGGCGTGCAGTCCACATCCACATGATCCAATTCGCAGTTGTCGGAGGCCGTGGCCAAACCGATGCTGTTCAAATAATCGTAAGAGCAATCTCCCCAAAGGTCACACTCGATGGTGTCCACTTGGTTGTAAAGGAAGCTTGGGGCAATCTGATCCTGAATGTCGATGCGCTGCGTATCTGAAGCGGCATTGGCGTTTCCACAGCTGTCGGTAGCTGCAACCGTCCAAGTACGAATGATGCTGTAGCAACCCGTGCTGACACTGTCTACATATGCATCGCTGTAATCCATGCCCGTATCGGCCAAGTCACAATTGTCGCTGTATGAAGGCATGCCTTCTCCCGTATTTGACGGGTCGAGGTCCACGTAACAAAGTCCATTCACGTTCAGCGTGATGTCGGCAGGAGCCGTCACCGCAACTTCCGGTAAGGTGTTGTCTTCAATGGTGATGACCTGCACATGGAAGGCCTGATTGCCGAAGCAATCTGTCGCCACCCAGCTGCGGTTCAGAACGCGACAGCTGCTGGCTGTGTAGCTCGCAGTCGTCTCACCAATCAGCTCCACACAGACATAAACTGTGTTTCCATCGGAGAAGCCTGTGGTGTTTGGATCGAATCCTGCAGCGCAACCGTACTCGCTGTCATCGCAGTTGTCACTAAAGAGGACAATCTCATCAGCAGCCAAGTTGTCTAGCAACCACTGCTCACTTTCATCACAAGTCAATGCGAGGTCAACACCACCCGAAACGTATGTCGGTGCAGTGATGTCGTCGCGGTCCACCATTTGGACATTGAGTTGAGCGATGTTGCAAAGCTCATCGTATGCCACGTAGTGGAACTCCACGAATTCACCATCCTGGCAATCTGTAGCATGGTCAACCGTGGGGTCGAGTGTGGCGATCACGTCACCAGCCTGACCGAAGGCTGCCTCACCGGCAATGGCTCCACTCCAGCTAAACCAACCTGAGAATCCGTTGTCTTCACAGTTGTGGTTGTTGGCTCCGTCACCCAATTGGTAACCGAAGTATTGACTCGCTGGCTGGTGGTTGAAACGCAGAAGCGTACCGAATTGCCAATCTCCGCGACCCGTTGCGTAGCTCATGTCATCGTTCAAGACATACATGGTCCACTCGTCGGTGTTGACTGGGCAACCATAATCATTCTTGAAACCGCCTGTCCAGGCATTGCCTGCAGTGCGGCTGTTGAAGTACAAGTGAATGTCCAATCCGTGATCGGCATTGTCCATGTCCACCACAGCACCCTCGAGAAGGGCCGTGCCGTTCTCATATTGGGTCAAAGTCACACCACCTGCAGCAACGTCTTCCACAAAGTAAACAGCCTCACCCATGTCGCCATCGATGTCATAGAACTGCAAGAGGGCGTCCGTGCCGTTGTTGAAGTTGGCGTCATCACCCGCAGTCAAGACATTCCATGTCTGGCTGGTTCCACCACCATTCTCAATCTGGTTGCGTCCATCGAACTGCAACTTGGCGCTGTAGACAGCATCAAGCTCCAACTCAGAACATGCGAAGGCAGACACATCATCTGCAGCCACTGCTGCATCAAGTTCTGATTCACATTCCACAGAATAGTCTGCAATGCTTCCGGTCATCTCCAACTCGGTGCAACCCAAGCAAGGGTCTGCACTGGCGAGGGCAATCACATCGCCCAATGTGTAGATTTTACTTCCGCTGTCAAAGCTGTAAGCGCCATCCTCAACAGCGTATACGTCCCCACTGATGAGGCTCTGGATGTTGCGGTTGCCCGCACCATCATCATTGAATTGGAAAATCTCACCATACCAGTTGGTGATTTGCTCTCCGGATTGAAGCTCATCGCAGAAGCCGAGGAATACATGTCCAGCGAGCAAGTCACCGATCACTTCTTGGCTCAATGCATTCAGGTTGTAACCTGCGGATTCCCAGGCACCATCTGTTGGCATGAACAAAGTTCCACAGTTGGCCACTTGGCTGCATGCTGTGCACTGACTCCATGTGTCATTGATGTCCCCTGAACCCATCATCCACTGGCGGTTGGCGTAGTTCACATAATCTGTAAGGGGCGCGCAAGACGCGTTCAAGTAGTCGTCGTAGCCATCGCCATAGAGCAAGTCAGCGCCGAAGTCAAGGAGGTCCTCCCCTTCTCCATTGACGTACCACTTGTACTCCATGTTGTCTCCAGGAGCTGGATCAAATACAACCTGCCAAATTCCTTCAGAAACTTCGGTCGCAATAGGTCCTCCGTTGGGATTCCATCCCCACCAAGGTCCACTAATGCGAACAGAGGTCACGTCGTCGATGCCACTGCAGCTCACGTCAAGCGTGGCCACCATGCCCGTCATCTGACCGCCAATGCCCGGAACAAATCCCAAGCCGAGACCATCAAATGCATCCGCAAAATTGGAAGAACCTCCGCCTCCACTCAACACCAAATCTTCAATGATGGTGATGGTTGAATCGAGTTGGTCACCGGATACGTTGTTGATGATGTCCAATACCTCATCCAAGGTTTCGTCCTCATCACACGTACCATCTCCATCTGTGTCATTCAGGCAAACGTTGTCGCAGTCCACATTGTCTGTCCCATAAAGGTCAATGGGGTACTGACAAGAACCATCGTTGTTGTTGGCCTGCTCGAAATAGTTGCAAGCCTCTGTTTCTGTGCAACCAGAAATGACGCAAGTCCCATCGTCGATGTCGGCCCCTGCATAATAGTTGTCGGCAATGGCGTTGGTGCAACCTGTGCAGCTACCATCGTCATCCGTGGCAGCAGCATTGAAGTTGTTCGCTCCGTCATCGGTACAGCCGGGAATCTCATCCTCATCGCAAACCAAATCACCATCGGCATCATTCAAACAAGCGCCATCACAGTCGACGTTGTCGACCCCGTAGATGTCACTTGCATAAACGCACAACGTATTGTCCGAATCAGCCAGAGGGTTGTCATCATAGTTGCATGCCGCTGCATCGGTGCAGCTCTCTGTCTCGTCTTCGTTGCATACGCCATCGCCGTCCGCATCGTTCAAACAGTCACCCGCGCAGTCCACGTAGTCAATGCCGTAGATGTCCAATGGGTATTGGCATGTGCCATCATCGTCGGTGGCAGCAGCAGCGTAATTGCAAGCTGCGTCATTCGTGCAACCGAGAACCTCATCCTCGTCGCAGACCAAATCGCCATCAGTATCATTCAAACAAACACCATCGCAATCCACATTGGATGCACCGTAAATGTCCGCGGGGTATTCGCAAAGATCATTGTCGGTGTCGGTGAATGGCCCATCGTTACAAGCGGCAGCATCCGTGCAACCTGCAGTCTCATCGGCGTCACAAATGTCATCGCCGTCGGCATCGTTGTCTACAATCAGTCCGTTTTCACAGCTCTGGCAAATGCCATCTACGTATGTGCAACTTCCGTCATTGATGCTGGAAGCATCGTCATAGTTACAGGCCGTTTCGTCGGTACATCCTGCACAGGTCAAGAATTCACAAGAACCATCGTTGTCCGTCGCATCTGACGCGAAATTACAGGCGCCCGCTTCGGTGCAACCTGAAACCTCATTTTCGTCACAAACCAAATCACCGTCCGCATCATTGAGGCAAGAACCATCACAGTCCACAATGTTGTTCGGGTAACCATCGGGGTAAGCGCAATTGGAATCATCATCCGTCGCACTTGAATTGTAATTGCAGGCCGCCTCATCTGTACAGCCAGGAATCTCGTTTTCATCACAAACCAAATCACCGTCAGCATCGTTCAAGCAGTTGCCATCACAATCCAAATTGTCCGCATCGGGATAGGTACAGCTTCCTGCATCCGTGGCCAATTCATCGTAATTGCAAGCGGTGTCATCCTGACATCCAATGACCTCATCTTCATCACAAGTCAAATCACCATCTGCGTCATTGAGGCAATTGCAATCGCAATTCACATTGGTTGCGCCGTCACAGTTGTCGGCTGGGTAGGTGCATGATCCATTGTCCTCGGTCGCTGCCGCGTCATAGTTGCATGCCGTGTCGTCGGTACAACCAGGGGATGGCGCACCATCACCGAAGTAGAACGTGTCCCGGAATTCAGCCTGACCATCACCGTTGATGAAGGCTTGAATGTAAAGCTGTCCGCTCAAGTCACCCGTTGTGGTGAATTGACCCACCAAAACTGAGAGGTCGTCGCCAGCAACGCCGTTGGCGTCTCCGTTGAGTGCATACCATGCCCCACCAATGCCGTCGTCAATGGCAATATTGCCACCGGCCAAACCGCCGCCTGGGTCAAAGTTGGTCTGCCATGGGTTGTCTCCTGACTGCACCGTGCTGATCCCAGCTTCTCCGGCGAGTGCATTTGGAACGCCATCCAGACCAATGGTTACCCAACTGTCGTAAGCCAAATCCGGATAGACCGGAAACAAGAGGCTGTTGATCCCGTTGGGGGTTGCCGCACCCAATGCAGCATGGTAAAAGTCCTCAGTGGTGTTCACCAAAGTAGGATTGGTCGCATCACCCGAAACGGAAGACAAAAAGTCATCGGCGTTCACCATGGTGATGTAGACCCTTGTTGTACTGTAGCCTGTTAGGTCTACTACACCCAGAGCGCCGGCGAGGGATGCCGATGTTTTCTGAGACAACAGAAGTTTCGAGGCCATACCCTTCAGGGGCTGGAGCTGAAGTCACAGCGATCTGCTGAACTTGACAATTGACGGTGGCCCAGCTAAAGCATAAGGCCAAGAGAAGAGACGTGAGACGCATCACAAGTGTTTTGGTTCCTTGGTTTTACCTGTCGTTAAACAAGTCCGTCCAAGTTCACAATTCTTGTCCATACCCGCAATCCCCACTGACCTCAATCCGTCGAATTATACACGCGATTGACGGAATCCAGCATAATCCGTCCGATTGCGCCTTTCGATTAATCTATATAATTAGTCGCTTAAAATGAGGAAATTGCAACCCAATTCAAGTAAAAATCGAATAGCGTAAAACGGTGACGTTTACAAATTAGACTGTCGTTTTGTTCAACGCCATCACACCAACCCCCATCCAATCCAGACCAAAATCCAGAGGAAATAGCCAACGCAAACAAAATTAATCGAATATAAGTGACTGAATAACAGCAGTTAAAAGAACACAGCCCTCTCAGGACACCCCTCGCGAAGACATAAACAATGAGATGTCGATAATTCAAGGGCGAACAGGCCAGTCAGGGCAAAAAAAAAGGGCCGACGTGATGTCGACCCTTGCTTTTTTTTTAAGCTTTCGCTTCTTGTTGCGGTGGCAGGACTCGAACCTGCGACCTTCGGGTTATGAGCCCGACGAGCTACCACTGCTCTACCTCGCGATCCATTTTCCCGAATCGGGACGGCGAAGATAGTCCTATCGTCGTTCTTTGCAAGAACAAATTTACATCTGTGTCAGAAACGATTGCATCCGCCGAGCACAAAGCCGGCTTCGTCAACATCATCGGCTCACCCAACGTGGGGAAATCCACGCTGATGAATCGCCTCGTCGGTGAAAGATTGAGCATCATCAACGCCAAAGCGCAAACCACGAGGCACCGCATCATGGGCATCGTCTCTGGTGACGCCTGGCAAATAGTCTATTCCGATACCCCTGGGGTACTTGATCCTGCATACAAATTGCAGGAAGGAATGATGAAATTCGTCAGGACCGCACTCAGGGATGCCGACGTCTTGTTGATTGTGACAACACCCGACGAGTCCACCCTCGCCCATCCCGAAACCCTCGAGAAGGTTCAAAAAATGGACATTCCCGTTTTGTTGCTCATCAACAAAATCGACCTGAGCGATCAAGACCGGGTCACGCAGCTCGTCGGTCATTGGCACAATCTCATTCCCCGCGCTGAGATTCACCCCATCAGTGCATTGCACGGGTTCAACATCGACCATCTGCTGGAACGCATCGTTGCACTGCTCCCCCAATCACCAGCTTTCTTCCCAAAGGACGAAATGACAGACAAGCCGATGCGCTTTTTTGTCGCAGAGATCATTCGAGAAAAGATCCTCACCCACACCCGACAAGAGGTCCCTTACAGCAGCGAAGTCATTGTAGAGTCTTTTAAAGCAGACCAAACCAATGATGGCAAATCTCTTCGCCGCATCCAAGCCGTGATCCAAGTTGCCCGAGATTCTCAAAAGGCCATCCTGATTGGTACTGGAGGACAAATGATCAAGCGCCTTGCGACGGATGCACGAAAAGACCTTGAAGGCTTTCTTAAAGAAAAAGTCTTCCTTGAACTCCGGGTCAAAGTGGACAAAGATTGGCGCAACGACGAGCGCAAACTGAAGCAGTATGGCTACTTCGATGGCTGAATCTCCTCCTTCATCCTTGGTTGCGTTCCCAAACGCCAAAATCAACCTCGGATTGCAAATCAGAGAAAAAAGAGCCGATGGGTATCACGCCATAAACAGTGTGTTCATCCCCATTCCATGGTGCGACACTTTAGAAATTGCCACGCCCGCTCACCGAACAACCGGCTGCGAATTGCATTTGGGAGGCCATCCCATTCAGGGGACAGTCACCGACAATTTGGTTCACCAGGCCTATGAATTGCTCGACGGCCAATTTCAACTCCCACCTGCAGACTTTCATTTGATCAAAGCCATTCCTTCTGGCGCCGGTCTTGGCGGCGGAAGCGCAGATGGCACATTTACCTTGCGCCTTCTGAATGAACACTTCGGCCTTGGCCTCCAAGCAACACAACTCGAAGAACTGGCCGAATCCCTCGGTTCCGACTGCCCCTTTTTTGTGCGCAACGCTCCCGCCAATGTCACGGGACGAGGAGAGCTCATCTCGCCCATTTCACTTGAGCTAGATGGCTGGCATGTCGCCTTGATTCACCCAGGAATCCACGTTCCCACCAGCACCGCCTTTCAGTGGGTCACACCCAAAAAAGACCGCCCAGGTCTAGCACAATGGAACGGCTCCTCCCCTCTCGACTGGTCTGGAAAAATCCTGAATGACTTCACCCGTCCAGTGGGGCAAAGACACCCTGAAATACACCAAGCATTAACCCTGCTCCATGCAGCCGGAGCCACCTTCGCAGACATGAGTGGCAGCGGATCCGCCGTTTTTGGGTTTTTCCCCACTTCTCCGCCAGAAGACTTGTTCAAGAACTGCCCCAATCACTGGCGTACCTGGTCGGGATCAGCCCGCGTTTGACCCCTTTATTTCGGGGCCTGTCGGTAGAGGAACACCCCCAAGGCTCCGAACAGCACATTGGGCGTCCAAGCCGCAATGGCCGGCATCACCCCGGCATGAATGGCCGCAACGGACATCAGTTTAGAGCTGAACACGTACACAAATCCAATCACCACACCAATCAACAGGTGAATGCCTGTTCCTCCTCTTTGCCGGCGGCTTGCTACACTGACACCAATCAAGGTCATCACATAGATCGCAAACGCATTGGCAGTGCGCGTATGGCCCGCCAATTGAAGCATTCGCTCTCCGCCTGACCCCTTGGCCTTCTCTCTTTCTATCGCCGCGCGCAACTGGGCGCGGTTCAACGTCGAAATGGCCTCGTTGCGTTGCCCGAAGTCCGAGATTTTCATCTGCAGCGCCGTATCGAGTAAGGCCACCTTCTCAAAGGACTCCACCCCCGATTCATCCCATGATCTTCGGCGAAGATTGGACACCCTCCACGTCCCTTCCTCCTCCAACCATTTGGCCTTGCTCGCGGTCCACTTTTCAAGCAAGCGTCCGTCTTTCCATTGCTCCAAAACAAATCGATATCCCACTTTGCGGCCGGCATTGACTGAGCGGAAATAAGCAATGGTTCCAGGATAAATCTCACGGTACAAATGCTGTTCCGAAATGTGGAACTCCTTGTGCACGAACTCCACCTCAAAGTCCAGCTTTTTCTGGTTCGAAATCGGCAAAATGAAGTGCGATAGCAGCAGGCTGCCCAACACAAGAAAGGTGGACGCAATAAAGTATGGGCGCATCAAACGCTGAAACGAAATCCCGCCAGCCAACACGGCAATGATCTCACTTCTTTGGGCCAATCTGCTCGTGAACAACAAAATGGTCAGGAACACGATGAAGGAACTCAACATGTTCCCCAAGGCCAAGCAAAAACTGATGTAGTACTCACCAAACACCTTCCCCCACGGGGCTTGATTGTCGATCAAACGCTCCAAGTTTTCCGCGACATCAAATACCACGGCCACCACACAGAAAAGCGCCACCATCAAAAAGAAGGTGGACAAGAAATTCCGGATGATATAGCGGTCGAGAATGCGCATCAAAGGGCCATCAGAGTCGCTGGGTCAAAACGGGGACCATCTTGTCCTTCCATGCCGTAAACGTACCGTCGGCAATCCTCAATCTCGCCTCTCGCATCAAATCGAGGTAGAATTTAAGGTTGTGGACTGTGGCAATTTGCAAGGCCAAAAGCTCCCCCGCACGGAACAGGTGACGCACATACGCCTTGCTGTATCTCTGGTCAACATCGGCTGTTCCCGTTGGGTCCAGCGGCGAAAAATCAGCTTCCCATTTCCGATTGCGCATGTTCAAGGTGCCTTCTCGGGTAAAAAGCATCCCATTTCGGGCATTTCTTGTGGGCATCACACAATCGAACATGTCAACGCCCAGTGCGATGTTCTCGAGCAAGTTCACGGGTGTACCCACACCCATCAGATATCGCGGCTTGTCTTCGGGCAGAATTTCCGTGCACATGGCCACACTGGCGTACATCTCTTCGTGTGGCTCACCCACAGAAAGTCCGCCAATGGCATTTCCTGCCGCCCCTCGCTCTGCCACGGCATGGGCAGAGGCCTTTCTCAAATCGTCATAGGTCGAGCCCTGAACAATGGGGAACAACATCTGCTCATGCCCATACTTCGGCTCCGTCTGCTTCATCTGCGCAATACAACGGTCGAGCCAACGGTGCGTCAACTCCATGGACTGCCTTGCATAAGCATAGTCACATGGATAAGGGGGGCATTCATCAAAGGCCATGATGATGTCTGCTCCAATCACCCTTTGAATGTCCACGGCGCGCTCCGGCGTAAAGAGATGAGGACTCCCATCGATGTGACTTCGGAACGTGACCCCCTCCTCTTTGATTTTGCGATTCTCCGCGAGACTGTATACCTGATATCCACCGGAGTCGGTGAGAATGGGCCGGTCCCACCCCATAAAGCCGTGAAGCCCCCCTGCCTTTTCCAAGACGTCCAACCCAGGACGCAAGTAAAGGTGATAGGTGTTGCCCAAAATGATGTCGGGATTCACCTCATTGGCCAGCACGTCTTGCGGAACCGCCTTCACGGACCCTTGCGTCCCAACAGGCATGAAAATGGGCGTTTCAATGGCACCGTGAGCCGTTTGAAGGACGCCAGACCTGGCTCTAGAATGGGGATCTTTTGACTCTACAACGAAGGACATTTGCTTTGCGTTCTCTGAATTGCGCTGTTCCGCGCGGGTCAAAAGTAACTTGGGCTCATGTTGGGAACCCTTTTTAATGCCGTTGCCGTCACAATCGGCGCCTCGTTGGGGCTCGCTTTGAGGAAACGGGTACCCAAAAAACTGCAGAAAACGGTCTTTTCTGCCATCGGTCTTTTCACACTCTTTATCGGGGTGGACATGATGGGAAGCGTGAGTCGTCCCATCGCCGTCTTTATCGCCCTTGTGCTCGGGGCCAGCTTCGGGCATTGGGTGGGTCTTGATCAAACCATAAAAAAGGCCGCTAACCGATTGGGAGAAGGAGAAGGTGCGGCCTTGGTCCAGTCTACATTGCTCTTCTGCGTTGGCGCCATGACCTTGGTTGGTTGCATGCAAGACGGCCTTCGAGGAGACCCTTCCGTTCTGCTTGCAAAAGGAACGATGGACTTGTTTAGCGCCTTATTCATGGCCGCCACCATGGGGCGGGGGGTTCTTTTCTCCGCGCTGTCCGTCCTGGTCATTCAAGGCGGCATGACGTTGTGTTTTTCTCTCATCGGCACAGGCATACCCGAGGCGCTCGTCGGCGAATTGTCGGGCTTAGGCGGCATCCTTCTCTTGGCTTTGGGACTTGATTTGCTCAACGTCCGAAAGTTTGCCCTGATTGACTTAACCTGGTCCCTCCCCCTGCTCCCCCTGGTCCTTTGGATCCTGGACATCACAGGATTTCCCGCCTAAGCCATGCCCGCCAATAAATACGCCTTGCTCCGGTACCGCATCATCGACCGATGCCTCACCAATCGAATGCGCCCATACCCCTCTAAAGAGGACCTCAGGCGCACCTGTGAGGAAGGGCTCTACGGCAGCGAAGGAGATCGAATCAGCATCTCGACCCTCGAAAAGGACCTCTGGGCCATGCGCAACGAGAACGAATTGGGCTACAACGCGCCCATCGTCTACAACGCAGAGCACCGCGGTTACCACTATGACGATCCCGATTACAGCATCAGTGGATTGAACCTGCAAGAGCAAGACCTTCAAGCCTTGCGATTTGCGACCTTGACACTGCTACAGTTCCGGGACATGCCCGTTTTTCAGCAATACCAATCGGCGATTGGCCGCATTTTCGACCGCGTCCACGCCACCGCTCCTGGCGAACGTTTGGATCAACACGTTCAATTCGAACAAGCTCCTCAAACCCTCGGCACCGAACACATTGCGCTGTTGATGTCGGGGATTGGAGAGCGGCAAGTTGTGCGCTTTCAGTACCACAAATTCAGCGCAAAAGGCAAAGAGGAACGCGAACGCTGCATCGAGCCCTACCTCCTCAAGGAATACCGCAACAGGTGGTATCTCATTGGCAAACCAGAGGGGGCGTCCGATGTCAAAACATTTGCCCTAGACCGGATGAAAGATGTGGTGTTGGATGATGCACGATTCACAAGGGACCCCTCGTTCAATGCCGATCGGTATTTTAGGGATGCTTTGGGGATTACGGCAGGCTCAGAAGGGGTCCAAGAATTCCATTGGGCCGCTGCCCCCTTGCTCTCGCATTATCTCGACAGTCAGCCAATTCACGGCTCGCAGCGGCCATTGGATATCGAACCTCCTTCCCCAGGCTGGAAGTGTTACGCCATCCAAGTGCACCCTACTTATGAATTGAACCAGCGCATCCTTGGCTTTGGTGCCGACATCATCCCCCTTGCCCCCGAAAATTGGGTCGCAGAGATCGCCCGCACACATCAAGAGGCACTCTCCAGATTGTCATCCAAAAGCTGAAAACCAGGCCATTCCTGAATCAAGTTTGATCTTTTTCGGAGCTCCGTAAATCCCTTACGGACCCAAGCGGGAACGTTGCATCATCAACGAACTCCCCATGGTCCACACGCTCTCCTACGCCTCGTTCAACCGCATTCACTCGGTCGCCTATGCCGGCACTCAATTTGACGTCCACTTGGTCTGCGAATCAAAGACCGGCGACTTGTTCAAAGCCCAACTCCCCTATGGTCAGTTCGCTCAGCTCATCAGGGAACGATCAAAAAGAACAGCTGCCATTGCTGTTTTGGGGGCCTTCCGTCAACTCCATCTGAAGGATCCGACTTCCGGAATGCACCAATGGAAAATCCTAGATGTGAATCAAATCTTGGGGCACGCGCTGCACATTGAGTCCGGCCAAGCCCACGCCGTGCAACCCCTTCAATACGCGGCCTAATGCAAAACATTGCCGCCTCTCCCATCCAAGATTTGGCCTCTGCCCGCCAGCACATCCAAACCTTCCCATGTCCAGATGGATTTAGCCCCTTCGCCTGGAAAGAGTTGAAGCGCACTGCGCTTCACGTCTGGTTCGCTTACCTGCAAGGCCGACACTATCGCGGTGCCCTTAATTTTTGCAGACCCGAGTTCTACGCCATGCTTCACCAGCCAAGCGGAGATGCCATCGTGCCACAAGCAAGGATCAGAGGGTATCGGGCCGCATAAATCGCGGTCATGTGGAAAAAAGTCAAGCTGTAAAGCGTGGCTCATTCAAGGCTCGAGAGTAATTTCCTTATCTCGAGGGATTTTTTTTGACGAAAGTTGCGGTTTCGTCGATTCCTTGAGTAAATTAGTAGGACCAATTCCTGATTATGTCGAATACCGGGCACGATAACCTTCAAATCCTGCAGCGAGAGCTGCGTGCAGTCCTTCAGAAGGACCATGGTTTGGAGGACCGGTATGGAACCTTGCTTTCTTACATCGGCCCTGTCGACTCTTCCGGCATGGAAGGGTTGCTTGCACTCGCCGAAAAAGGTGCAGCGGCTGCGGGAGGCAAAGCCATGAAGAAGCGCATTGGAAATGTGCTCATCGAGTGCCTTCAGAATGTCATGCGCCACGGCCTTATCGAAGCGGATGGCTTTACCCAGCTGTATCTGACTTTAGAGTCCACTCCTGTTGGATTTCAAATTCAATGCGGGAACATCGTGGACTCCGAAATGAGGGTGTTGCTCAGTGACCGTTTGAATGACATCAACGGCATGGATGTCGACGCTTTGAGAAAAGCCTACATCGAAACCCTGTGCAATGGCCAACTTTCAGACAAAGGTGGAGCCGGCCTTGGTCTCCTGAGCTTGGCCAAAAAAGCCAGCGGCCCCATTGGGTATCGCTTTGATTTTCAAGAAGACAACCGCGAGCTCTTCACGCTGATCGTGACGATCAGACAGGACTAAGTCCTTTCTTTTTCTTCCCGTTTCTGACTTACGTTTTCCGCTTTTTCTCCTTAGAGGCCGGAAAGAGAATGTTGTTCAGAATCAAACGATAGCCCGGCGAATTGGGGTGGAGATTCAAATCCGTCTTCGGATCATTAACCAAGTGCCGGTAATCCTCCGGATCATGTCCTCCATAGTAGCTCCATTGGCCCTCGCCCAGGGTTCCATGCAGGTATTTCACAGAACCTACACTCCGGCTTTCGCCCAGCACGGTCGCATCCGGGCGAACGAATTTTTTACGAAAGGCCGTGGTCTGACCCATGAATCCATGGATGACCCGTTCATGGCTTTGTGTGAGCATTGTTGGAATCACATCCCATTTGGCAGAGAAGTCAAACAAGGTGAAAAAATCCTTGAGCTCTTTCAGTTTGCCATGCTCCTCTGTCGCATCGACATCGCTGAATTCATACACCATAGGGTCCCTCACAAGGCGGTAATTCCAAAAGGCAAAACCCTGCTCAAAATCTAGCTTTTGCTGAGCCAACGGGTCACCCGGGTCGCCATCAAACATGGGCTCGCAAATGTCCGTTTCTTGGGCTGCCAAGGCAATGTCAAAGCTGTCCGTTCCTGAGCACATCGTGAACAGAAAACCACCCCCAAGAACAAAGTTTCGCATCTCCAGAGCGACAGCCCGCTTCATCTCACTCACTTTCGAAAAACCCAGAGACGCCGCACTCGCCTCCTGTCTCGCCTGCTCTTCCTGATACCAAGCCGCATTTCGATATGCACGATAAAACTTGCCGTATTGCCCCGTAAAGTCCTCGTGGTGAAGGTGCAACCAATCGTATTTCACCAAATCCCCGGCCATCACTTCGGCATCATAAACAACCTCGTAAGGAATCTCCGCAAACGTGAGCACCATGGTGACCGCATCGTCCCACGGCAATTTGCTCTTCGGACTGTACACAGCCACCTTCGGGGCCACCTCCAACTTTACCCTTTGCTGGTTGACTTCGGGGTCTGCGATTCCGTTGAGGATTTGACTGGCCTGGACGTCGGCAATGGCCTCATAGTCAACGCCGCGAATGGTGCATTCACTTGAGATCGCCGGTGCCGATGGAATCAAAAAACTGCCTCCTCGGTAGTTCAACAGCCACTCGACTTCTAGGCCCTGCTCCAGCACCCAAAAAGCGACACCATAAGCCTTCAGGTGGTTGGATTGCCCTTCATCCATGGGAATGAGAAGGCGACTCGCAGTTGCCTCTCCCGAGAAGGAGAGCAGGAGGGCGAGAATGAAAACAGGGAGTCCCAGTCGTGCGAACATGTTCCGAAAGATAATCCGCACAAAGACGGTGAAGCTGCCAAATCCCCTGTACGAATCAGAAAGGCGCGTCCTTCTCTGAGCCATTCATCTTTGACCCAACGGTTCTCGTCTGGGCACCGCCACTGGCAAAGTCGGCATTGGGTGCCATGGCACCTGACCCGTCAAAAGGGCTTTCAGCAAATGCATTGTAGTCCGAAAACTTCGCCAAATGTTTGGTGAACCTCATTTTGACTGTATCCAACCCTCCATTTCGGTGCTTGGCAACAATCAACTCCCCCATGTTTTCGGTGTCCATGCCATCTGCATCTTCGGTCAACCCATAGTATTCTGGTCGATAGATAAAGCACACGATGTCTGCATCTTGCTCAATCGCACCAGACTCACGCAAGTCAGACAAAATGGGACGCTTATCTCCACCACGGGTCTCCACCGAACGTGACAACTGAGACAACGCGATCACGGGCACGTCAAGTTCTTTGGCGATGCTCTTGATGGATCGACTGATGGTCGAAATCTCCTGTTCACGGTTCCCCTTGCTGCCGTCGCTGCCCGCTGTCATAAGCTGCAGATAGTCGATGATGATCATGTTGACCCCATGCTTCTGCTTCAGGCGGCGACACTTGGCGCGCAATTCAAAAACACTCAAGGCCGGCGTGTCATCAATGAAGAGTTTCGCCTTGGCGAGCTTCTTGATGCGGGTTTGAAGTTGTTGGTACTCATAATCCTCCAAGTCACCCTTTCGGAATTTCTCCGAACTGAGTTCAGATTCTGCAGCCACCAACCTCTGAACCAATTGAGAAGAACTCATCTCCAATGAGAAAATCGCCACCGGTACGCCATGGTCCACGGCCATGTTTCTTGCCATGGACAGGACAAACGCAGTTTTTCCCATACCCGGACGGGCAGCCAAGACCACCATGTCCGACTTCTGCCATCCCCCGGTAAGCTTGTCCAAATCTGAAAATCCGGTGGGCACACCACTCACGCCTTCCTCATTCAATCGGGCTTGGTCAATGCCGTCAATGACTTGACGAATCACCGCACCCATCTCTTGATAGCCCTGGCGAATGTTCCCCTCTGCTACCTCAAACAGCTGCTGCTCCGACCGGTCGAGCAAATCAAAAACATCGGTGGTGTCCTCGAAAGCCGCCTCAATGGTCTCGCTCGAGATGCGAATCAATTCCCTTTGAATGAATTTTTGGGCCACAATCCTGGCGTGCGCCTCAACATTGGCAGAGCTGGCAACCCGGTCGGTCAATCCGGCGACATAAGCCGGTCCTCCGCAAAACCCGAGGGTGCCATCCCTTCGAAGCTGCTCGGTCACGGTGAGCAAGTCAATCGGTTCTGCTTTTCCAAACAACTCTTTGATCGCCTTGTAGATCTCCCCGTGGGCATCCTTGTAAAAGGCCGCAGGTTCCAAGATGTCAATGACGGCATTGGTTGCCATTTGCTCCAGCATGCACGCGCCCAGAACAGCCTCCTCCAATTCAATCGCTTGGGGCGGTTTTTTACCAATTCCAGTCAATCCTGGAACCATAGCAGGTGCCTTCACGGCGGATTTGCGCTTGGCGCTCAGGGATTTATTGTCGGCCACTTGAAAACAGGGATGAAGAACCAAATTAGGGCCGCATTGGTCCAGAACAAGAACCGGGTATCCACGCCGCGTCCACATGGCTATCCACAACGTAAATTGAGGGGTGCTTATTCAATGGAATTCCTCTGGAAACTGGGCAATCTTGGCTTGTTTCATTCTGGGGTGTCGAACCGAAAAAATGCCGCCGGTGGTCCATTGGGTCCAACCGACCACCTCTCCAACTTGGATGGCCGACGCCATCGTGCCCCTCAAATTCGTCATTACAGACCCCGCACCCAACCGCGGGAAATCCGAACCGGCATCCTGGCAAGTCAACATTGAATCGGACAACGGCACAATGTGGTGGAGCACAAGCGGACATCTTCCCGAGGGTGTAGAAGCTGGCAGCCCCCCATTGGTAGACACCATCACCTTGCAATGGAACACCCCTTCCGCCGTGAACCTTTCGCCTGGCACCACGGCGCTCACGCTCACCGCCTTGGCAACCGATGGTGAAGGAGCGCGCGGCGCCGATTTCACTCAAGCCTCAATGGAAGGGGTCGCATTGACCTCCTCCGGACTTTGGTTCTTGGAGACCTCTAAATTCAGCACCCTTCACCATTTACCCAATGGGTCCGAAGACGTATTCTCCTATCCATTGGCCTTCAATGTGGGCTCAAATCTGGTTCATTTGGACGGGCAAAATCTTCTTCTGACGGGAGGGACAGACCTGAGTGCATGGGCCGTTTCCGACGGTGTCCCCTCCGCATCTCCATCGTGGACCATCGCCCCTCCACTGGTTCCACAAACGGGCACCATTCGCTTTGTTCGGCGCGCACCCATCGCCACAACCGGCCCCGCATTGGCACATGTGGGATGGGCAGACCGGGTTCAGGCCCTCAATGCCTCTGGCCTGGTGATTCAATCGTGGCTTCTTCAAGGAGAAGAGTCTTTGATCGATGCGACGGTCATGGAAGATCAAATGGTCTGTCTGGTGCGCACTGCAGCCTTGGAGCTCCGTCTGATCCGATTCCAAATGGACAGCGGTGCCCGCTTGGGCTCCATCACTTGGACCCCTCAAGCGCAAGGTTCACTGGGTGTGACTGGCCTGGCGTGGCTGGTTGCAATCCAAGGAGACCCAGCGGCCCTTGAAACCGACGGGACCTATCGCCGCTGGTATCAGGAGCCCAATGGAGACACTGGCATACAAAGCGGAACCTTGTCTGGTTCCGGCGAGATTACCGCAGCAGGACGGCTGGAATCCGGCGCATCCTGGTTTTCCAGAGCGCAGGCCCATTTGGTCGGCCAGGATCTATCCGCAATCGCAACCCTTGACTGCCCCATTGCCGCAGTCGCAGAAGACAGAGCCAACGCACGGGTTTGGGTGCTCAAAGACACAGGAATTGGAGCCCCTCCAACATGGCAATCCCTGAACGCGATAAACTGGAACACAACCCAAGTGGTTGACCCAGAATTTCTTGGGCAATGGGGATTGGGAACCATTGCACACAATCGCCCGGGACCTTTGTGAGAATTTCACGGCTTTCCCAAGGGATAGACTGAGGAAATCTCGACCTTTGACACGATGTCAGATATGCTCAAGTTCCCTCAAGACGACACCGACTTCAACGTTGCACTCAGCATGAGTTTGGTCCTGTTTGGATTCGACGGGAGTCAATTGCAGCTTCTGCTCACCAGAAGCAAGCGAGAACCGTTTAAAGACGCGCTCTTCCTGCCCAGCCGTTACCTCGAAGCACAAGATGAGCTTGCGCTGAGTGCAAGAAGTATGTTTCACGGCTTGTTTGGATACGATGACCCCGAGATCATTGAGCAACTCAAGGCATTCGGTGGGGTCTTTCGTCATCCTTTTGGAAGGGTCATCAACATTGCATTTTATGCCTTGGTGAGAAAGGAGGACTTTCTCGCAGAAAAATGGGAGCACCATGGCATGCAGTGGAGTCCAGTAGACCGTGTTCCAGACCTTGCTTTTGACCACAACGAAATCGTGAAGTATGCCAGAGAGCGGCTCAAGCGACGCGTAAAGCGGAGGCCTGTTGGGTTCCAACTCTTGCCTGACGAGTTCACTCTCGGGCAATTGCAGACCCTCTACGAGCAGGCCTTAGGCAAGACGTTCGACAAGCGAAACTTCCGCAAGAAATTGTTCAAAAGCCCGTTGCTCCACGACTTGGAGCGAAAGGCCACCGGAGGAGAGACGGGACAGCACAAAGGCAGCCAACTCTACGCCTTTGAGCGCGAGCGTTACCAAAGGATGAAAAACGAAGGGTACGACTTCCTTTTCTGACCGGGTCGTCCCTGTCTGAGGCCAAACACCCTGACTTCAGCAACCGAATTCGGACTTCAATTCGTCCACACAATCCAAGGACTCCCAAGGGAAAAGTCGAACCTCACGTTCGACAACCGTTCCGTTGGCGCCCTTAAATGACTTCTTGACCGTTTCGGGAGTTCGCCCCATGTGTCCATAGGCTGCAGACTCAGTATAGATGGGAGAACGCAGTGAGAAACGCTGCTCGATGTCGTAAGGGCGCATGGGGAAAATGTGGGCCATGCGGCGCGCTATTTCACCATCGTTCAAGCCCACTTTGCCTGTTCCATATGTGTTGACGTACAATCCCACAGGATCGGCGACACCAATGGCATAAGCCACTTGAACCAAGGCTTCATCGCACACACCTGCAGCCACCAAATTCTTGGCGGCATGGCGGGTTGCATACGCTGCACTTCTGTCCACCTTGGAAGGGTCCTTGCCACTAAAGGCGCCTCCACCATGGGCGCCACGGCCTCCATAGGTATCGACAATGATTTTCCGCCCCGTGAGGCCAGTGTCACCATGTGGACCTCCAATCACGAATTTCCCAGTGGGGTTCACATGCAATTTGTGGTCGCCTGTGAACAAGGCTTGGATTCGCGCTGGACACTCTGCAATCACACGGGGTATGACGATCTCCGCAACATCCTTTTTGATTTGAGCCAGCATCGTGGCCTCATCCTCATGAAAGTCATCATGCTGAGTCGACAAAACCACCGCCTCTACCCGCATTGGGGTGTTGTCGTCGGCGTACTCGATGGTGACCTGACTCTTGCTGTCCGGGCGCAAATAGTCCATCTCCCTTCCATCGCGGCGAAGCTCAGCCAACACCCGAAGAAGGCGGTGACTCAAATCCAACGGCAACGGCATGAAATCATCTGTTTCTCGGCAAGCGTATCCAAACATCATGCCCTGATCCCCAGCACCTTGCTCTTCTGGAGCAGCCCGCTCAACCCCTTGATTGATGTCGGGACTTTGCTCGTGGATGGCGCTCAGAACACCACAACTGGCTGCATCGAACATGTATTCACTCTTCGTGTATCCAATGCGCTCAATCGTGTCCCTTGCAATCTGCTGGACGTCAATGTATGCCTCGCTCTTGACCTCTCCAGCCAGAATGACTTGCCCCGTGGTCACTAAGGTTTCACACGCCACCTTTGACTGCGGGTCGAAAGCGAGGAAAATGGTCAATCAAGGCGTCAGAAATCTGATCGGCCACCTTATCGGGATGTCCTTCGCTAACAGATTCAGAGGTAAAGAAATACGGCATATGGGCTTTTTCGGGGTCGACATCGCGACCATTTGGACTGCGAAGATGCTAACTTTTGTTCCGCTTATTGCGAAACACGCAGGGATCGAACCAAAGATCCCCTGGCAACCCAAGAAATGAAGGCGAATTATAAGGTCGACTTTCACTGAATCTCAGGGGAACTGAGCCACAAGAATGCCCAGAAATCCGGCGCTTTACCCGCGTGACAGGCGACGCAAAAACGCATGGCTTTTGACGCTTCAGCTTGACACTTCAAAGTCTTTCGTATTTTCATGACATCCGCGAATGAGCAAGTCAACTTCAGACCAAGGCAAAATACCTCGACATGAGATTCTGAGACTAGAAGCCCTTGCGCTTTTGAAATCATTCACCAACGACATCGTCGGAATTCAAGACACCGAAGAGCTTCTTTGGGCCGTCGCAGAAAAGGCAATCAGCAAATTGGGGTGGCAAGACTGCGTCATCTATATCAAAGATGACATTCGAAACCTGCTGATTCAAAAAGCGGCATTCGGAGCAAAAAGTGCGGGAAACCACTCGATCATTGGCCCAATAGAAATCCCCGTTGGAAAAGGGATTGTTGGAAAAGTTGCCAGCACTGGACAGTCCATTCGTATCGGAAACACCGCACTCATCAAAGACTACATCATCGATGATGAGGCGCGCTTGTCTGAATTGGCGGTCCCCATCATCTCGAACAACAAAGTCATTGGCGTCATTGACAGCGAACATCAAGACGCAGATTTTTTTCAAATCGAGGACCAACTCATTTTGGAGACGCTCGCTGGCATTACAGCCACAAAGTTTGAAAATTCAAAAAAAACCAAGAGCAACGAAAGCTTGGCGCTTTTCTACAAAAGCAACCCTAACCCCGTGCTGCAAATTGACCTTGGCGGGACCATCCTCTATATCAATAACACCGCGAAAGAGCACCTTCAAGGGTGTTATGAAAATGGCACTCTTCAGATGCCCGGCCTTGAAGCGGCACTCAACTCAGCTGTAGAAAAAGGCCACGCACTCTGGCAAAGTTCCATCGGCGATTCAACGCCTGACCCCCATGCGGCAGGCACCGCCCGCACAATCAAACCAAGGGTCACCGAATTCCATGTCGTCCGCCTTCCTACAGGCCTTTTCAATCTATACGGACACGACATCTCCCACATTTTAGATCTGAAGCAGCAAGCAGAAAGCGCCAACGAAGCCAAAAGCCGATTTCTTTCGGTCATGAGCCATGAAATCAGAACTCCCCTCAATGCCATTCTAGGTCTAACGGACTTGCTGATTCATGACAATCCAAATCACCGTCAACGGATCCAGCATTTGGCCTACATGGAGTTTTCTGGAAAGCACCTGTTGAGTCTGGTCAATGACATCTTGGACATTGAAAAAATTGCCTCCAAAAAGGTGACTGCAATACCCACATTGTTCAATCTCAAGAATCTCATTCAAAACATCAAGGAGTCCTTTCAAACCCGCACCGATACAACTGGACTTGACTGGAGCGTCACACTAGAACCCGGTTTACCCGACACCATTTTTGCAGATGCCAAATGGATCACCCAGATCTTGAACAATCTCATCAGCAATGCCATCAAATACACAGAACAAGGGCACATCAAGCTCATCGTTTCATTGGCGCCTGAACTACAAACCCCTGAAGCACCCGTTCTTCAGTTTTCAGTTCATGACTCAGGAAGGGGCATTCCCACTGAGGATATCGAGCGTATCCTCCGACCGTTCGAACAAATTCAATTCGACCCCAATATTGAAGGCACCGGATTGGGCCTTGCCATTGTCAGCGGATTGGTTGGCAAAATGAATGGTGAGCTCAAGATTAGGAGCGAAGAAAATATCGGTTCCGTCTTTACCGTCACGGTGCCCATTTCCATTTCAGAACCATCTGCTGAAGATGCTGCATTTGACGGGCCGGAAGAATTCCTTGACCATGCTGACGACGCTAAAAAGACCGGCGCTAAAAAGACCATTGTCCCATCCAAAGACGTCATTGACCCTGACCGCGTCTCAACGGATAACAAAGCCCCTCAAGTCCATCACATCCTCCTGGCCGACGACAACGAACTGAATCGTTTTGTTGCTTGCAAACTGCTCAACAGATGGGGCTATGAAGTGCACGAAGCGTCCGATGGTAACGAAGCTGTGGCCCTTTGGAAAATGCTCAGGCCCTGTTTGATCCTCATGGACATACAAATGCCGGCTTTGGATGGTGTAGATGCCTGCAAACAGATTCGCACCGAGGAAGCCGCACTTTCGCTCCCGAAGTCTCCCATCATTGCGCTCACTGCTGATGCGGAAGAGGCCACTTTAGCCCGCATCATGAGCGCTGGAATGGACAATCGCATCATCAAACCGTTCGACCCACCGGCTTTACACGTTCTCATCCAAGAGACTCTTCGAGTCTTCAATCGGGTGGGATAAATCAAAGCGGGATTTAACGCTCAGTTAAACGCCAATAATCATTGGTATACCCCACTTTTAAGGCCATTACTTCTTCCTAAAGAACAGCCGTATCGGCACACCACTAAAGTCATATCGCTCTCGGAACCGATTCTCTAAGAACCGCTTGTAAGGCTCCTTGATGTACTGCGGCAAATTGCAGTAAAAAGCGAATGTGGGAACCTGAGATGGCAATTGCGTGATGTATTTAATGCTCACGCTTTTTCCCTTGTAAATCGGTGGCGGCTGATCCTTTACGATCGGCAGGAATTCTTCATTCAATTCAGACGTCGGAATTTTCAATCCCCGCTGATGGTACACATGAATCGCAGCCTCAAGTGCCTTGAACACCCGCTGCTTTGTTAAGTTGGACGTGAAAATCACGGGCACATCTGAAAACGGAAGCATCTTCTCCTCCAGCACAGCACGATATGTGTTCATTGTGTGCTCATCCTTCGCCACCAAGTCCCACTTGTTCACCACAACGACCACACCCCGGTAGCTGTCAAGCACATGCCAGAAAATACTCTGGTCCTGCTTTTCCATGCCTTGCGTGGCATCCAACAACAACAGACACACGTCACTTTGGTCAATGGCCTTGATGGTCCGGACCGTGCTGTAGAACTCCAAATTGTCGTCCACCTTTCTTCTCTTCCGAAGACCGGCCGTGTCCACGATCTCAAAATCGAAACCAAAAGAATTGAAATGACTGTGGACACTGTCCCTTGTGGTGCCCGCAATGTCCGTTACAATGTTTCTTTCCTCTCCGAGCAGCGTATTGATTAGCGTACTCTTTCCAACATTGGGCCTGCCCACGACGGCCAACTTGGGCAATCCTTTGTCCTCCTCCTCATCCTTTGGCGGCAACATCTTAACCAGGCCATCCAAAAGGTCTCCCGTACCATATCCGTTGTTCGCGCTGATTCCAAAGAGCTCCTCGCCGAGACCCATACTGTAGAAGTCAGCCGTCGTATACTCCAAAGCCCCAGTGTCCACCTTGTTCACGATCAACATGACGGGCTTGCCACTGCGACGCACCATTTGCGCAATGTTCTCGTCCAAATCCGTGATGCCCGTCTGACCGTCTACCATGAATAGAATCAAACCGGCTTCTTCCAGGCTCAATTCTACCTGCTTCCGAATGACCGCCTCAAATGCATCCTCAGTCCCTGTTGCATATCCGCCGGTGTCAATCACGGTAAACGTTCTTCCACCCCACAATGCTTGACCGTATTTACGATCACGTGTGGTTCCTTCAGTAGGATCTGTGATGGCGTCCCGTGTTTCTGTCAAACGATTGAACAACGTGGACTTGCCCACGTTCGGACGACCTATAATGGTAACGAGATCATTCATGTTGTTCAGCTTGGCTTATGTGCTTCCGTTTGAAGCGACAAAATGGGCATAAAAAAAGGGGCCCCCGAAGGGGCCCCAAGGTGGCGTCGACATACTCTCCCGCAATAGCAGTACCATCTGCGCTGGTGGGCTTAACTTCTCTGTTCGGAATGGAAAAGAGGTGGACCTCACCGCAATAGACACCTATCGTTCATGTTGAATGCATTGGGCCGTTGCCTTGCAATCAACAAATGTGTTGACATATTGGTAGAGTAATCAGCTTCATAAGCTTTTGAGCAATTAGTAGCGCTCGGCTTTGATGTCACCATCTTTACACCTGCGCCCTATCAACGTGGTAGTCTTCCACGGCTCTCAACGAGATCTCATCTCGCGGCGAGTTTCGCACTTAGATGCTTTCAGTGCTTATCTCATCCGTACATAGCTACTCTGCAATGCAGCTGGCGCCACAACAGATACACCAGAGGTACGTCCATCCCGGTCCTCTCGTACTAGGGACAGGTCCGCTCAAATCTCGAACGCCCACAACAGATAGAGACCGAACTGTCTCACGACGTTCTGAACCCAGCTCGCGTGCCACTTTAATGGGCGAACAGCCCAACCCTTGGGACCTTCTCCAGCCCCAGGATGTGACGAGCCGACATCGAGGTGCCAAACCACTCCGTCGATGTGAGCTCTTGGGAGTGATCAGCCTGTTATCCCCGGAGTACCTTTTATCCTTTGAGCGATGGCCCTTCCATGCGGAACCACCGGATCACTATGCTCTACTTTCGTACCTGGTCGACTTGTAAGTCTCACAGTCAAGCGCGCTTGTACCATTATACTCTACGTACGATTACCAACCGTACTGAGCGCACCTTTAGAAGCCTCCGTTACACTTTTGGAGGCGACCACCCCAGTCAAACTACCCACCATGCAATGTCCCTGTGGTTAGAAATCAATCAATTAAAGGGTGGTATTTCAACAACGACTCCACCACGCCTAGCGACGCAGCTTCGAAGTCTCCCACCTATCCTACACATTAATTAACCAATTCCAATGCAAAGCTATAGTAAAGGTTCACGGGGTCTTTTCGTCCCGTTGCGGGTAATCGGCATCTTCACCGATACTACAATTTCACCGAGCTCGTGGTTGAGACAGTGTCCAGATCGTTACACCATTCGTGCAGGTCGGAACTTACCCGACAAGGAATTTCGCTACCTTAGGACCGTTATAGTTACGGCCGCCGTTTACTGGGGCTTCAATTCAGAGCTTCGCCGAAGCTAACTCCTCCTCTTAACCTTCCAGCACCGGGCAGGTGTCAGGCCTTATACGTCATCTTTCGATTTAGCAAAGCCATGTGTTTTTGATAAACAGTCGCCTGGACCTATTCACTGCGGCTCCGAAGAGCGTCTCTTCTCCCGAAGTTACGAGACTAATTTGCCTAGTTCCTTAACCACGAATCACTCGAGCACCTTAGGATTCTCTCCTTGACTACCTGTGTCGGTTTGCGGTACGGGCCGATACCACTCGCTTTTCTTGGAAGATACTTTCACTGATTTCGCTTCGCCCGAAGGCTAGAGCTCAGCGCACTATTCCGTCAGTACGCAACCACTACAATTCTCCGTCACTTTTAGTGTAGACAGGTACTGGAATATTAACCAGATTTCCATCGACTACCCCTTTCGGGTTCGCCTTAGGTCCCGACTAACCCTGATCCGATTAGCGTTGATCAGGAAACCTTAGTCTATCGGTGAGCGGGTTTCTCGCCCGCTTTATCGTTACTCATTCCTACATTTTCTTTTCTAGCCGCTCCAGAGAGCCTTACGACTCGCCTTCAGTGCAACTAGAATGCTCCCCTACCATAAAATCTACCGCTTCGGTGATATACTTATGCCCGATTATCATCCACGCACAATCGCTCGACTAGTGAGCTGTTACGCACTCGTTAAATGAATGGCTGCTTCCAAGCCAACATCCTAGCTGTCAATGCAATCGCACAACGTTAGATCAACTTAGTATATACTTGGGGACCTTAGCGGATAGTCTGGGTTCTTTCCCTCTCGGACATGGACCTTAGCACCCATGCCCTCACTCCCGGACATATGTCATAGCATTCGGAGTTTATCAAGGTTTGGTAGGCGGTGAAGCCCCCTAGCCTAATCAGTAGCTCTACCTCTATGACACTCAATTCCGAGGCTGCACCTAAATGCATTTCGGGGAGAACGAGCTATTTCCCGGTTTGATTGGCCTTTCACCCCTACCCACAGTTCATCCCAACACTTTTCAACGTATACGGGTTCGGTCCTCCACTTCGTTTTACCGAAGCTTCAACCTGACCATGGGTAGATCACCAGGGTTCGCGTCTACCCCCCCTGACTAAGCGCCTATTTAAGACTTGCTTTCGCTTCGGATGCGGTCCTGAAGACCTTATCCTTGCCAGAGAGGAGTAACTCGTAGGATCATTATGCAAAAGGCACGCCGTCGCCCGAAGGCTCCGACCGCTTGTAAACAACTGGTTTCAGGTTCTATTTCACTCCCTTGTTCAGGGTACTTTTCACCTTTCCCTCACGGTACTGGTTCACTATCGGTCTCTCATGATGTATTTAGCCTTACCGGATGGTTCCGGCAGATTCACACAGGATTTCACATGTCCCGCGCTACTCAGGATACCACCACGCCATTCAACCTGCATACGGGACTATCACCCTCTATGGTCCACCTTTCCAAGTGATTCTGCAGACATTCTGACTGGATCACGTAGGTCCTACAACCCCAACTATGCCGAAACAATGTTGGTTTGGGCTGTTCCCCGTTCGCTCGCCGCTACTAAGGGAATCATTAATTATTTTCTATTCCTCCGGTTACTTAGATGTTTCAGTTCGCCGGGTTTGCGCTGGGCGGTCCGAAGCCAGGTTACCCCATTCGGAAATCTGTGCCTTAAAGGTCATTTGCACCTCAGCACAGCTTATCGCAGCTTATCACGTCCTTCATCGCCATCGAGAGCCTAGGCATCCGCCAGTTGCTCTTAGTTGCTTATGAAAATTTATTACTCTACCAATATGTCAAAGAACTTCAGTGTGGAGAATATCGGAGTCGAACCGATGACCTCTTGAATGCAAATCAAGTGCTCTAGCCAGCTGAGCTAATTCCCCCTTCGTTGTCGTAGTCCTGAGCAGATTTGAACTGCTGACCCCTACATTATCAGTGTAGTGCTCTAACCAACTGAGCTACAGGACTAGCCTGAAGGGAATGAAAGATGTGATAGCCCCGTTATTTACTTCGGGAGTTTGTCTCTAAAAAGGAGTTAATCCAGCCACACCTTCCGGTACGGCTACCTTGTTACGACTTAGCCCCAGTTACCAGTTTCGCCCTAGGCAGACCCTTGCGGTATCCGACTTCAGGCGCCCCCAGCTTCCATGGCTTGACGGGCGGTGTGTACAAGGCCCGGGAACGTATTCACCGCGTCATGGCTGATACGCGATTACTAGCGATTCCAACTTCACGGAGTCGAGTTGCAGACTCCGATCCGAACTGAGATGGGGTTTGAAGATTAGCTTACCCTCGCGGGTTAGCGACTCGTTGTCCCCACCATTGTAGCACGTGTGTGGCCCAGGACGTAAGGGCCGTGATGATTTGACGTCATCCCCACCTTCCTCACAGCTTACGCTGGCAGTTTTTCTAGAGTCCCCGGCCGAACCGCTGGCAACTAGAAATAGGGGTTGCGCTCGTTATGGGACTTAACCCGACACTTCACAGCACGAGCTGACGACAACCATGCAGCACCTTGCAGACCGTCCGAAGAAAGGGATATTTCTATCCCGGTCGTTCTGCATTTAAGCCCTGGTAAGGTTCCTCGCGTATCATCGAATTAAACCACATGCTCCACCGCTTGTGCGGGCCCCCGTCAATTCCTTTGAGTTTCAACCTTGCGGCCGTACTCCCCAGGTGGAATACTTATCACTTTCGCTTGGGCACTGGCCGAAGCCAATACCGAGTATTCATCGTTTACGGCGTGGACTACCAGGGTATCTAATCCTGTTCGCTCCCCACGCTTTCGTCCCTCAGTGTCAGTTGTGACCTAGTTGGCTGCCTTCGCAATCGGTGTTCTATGACATATCTAAGCATTTCACCGCTACATGTCATATTCCGCCAACTTCGAGCACACTCAAGACCATCAGTATCAAAAGCAGTTCCGCGGTTGAGCCGCGGGATTTCACTTCTGACTTAATGGTCCACCTACGGACCCTTTAAACCCAATAAATCCGGATAACGCTTGCACCCTCCGTATTACCGCGGCTGCTGGCACGGAGTTAGCCGGTGCTTATTCATATACTACCGTCAGTTCGGGACACGTCCCAAAGTTTCTTGGTATATAAAAGAAGTTTACAACCCATAGGGCAGTCATCCTTCACGCGGCATGGCTGCGTCAGACTTTCGTCCATTGCGCAATATTCCTCACTGCTGCCTCCCGTAGGAGTCTGGTCCGTGTCTCAGTACCAGTGTGGGGGATCATCCTCTCAGACCCCCTACCCATCGTAGCCTAGGTGAGCCGTTACCTCACCTACTAGCTAATGGGACGCATGCCCATCTTCCACCGGAATCCTTTAACCATTGAGTCATGCGACTCTTGGTTCTATGGGGGATTAATCCAAATTTCTCTGGGCTATACCCCAGTGGAAGGTAGGTTGCATACGTGTTACGCACCCGTTCGCCGGTCGTCAGCGGAAAGCAAGCTTTCCCTGTTACCCCTCGACTTGCATGTGTTAGGCCTGCCGCTAGCGTTCATCCTGAGCCAGGATCAAACTCTCCATTGTAAAAGTTTGAAAATTTGACTCTCAAAGTAAATTAACGTTGGTTGGGCTATCACATCATTTCAAAGAACTTCTATCTGGTTTCGCACCCTCTGGTGCTAACCGTCTCCCCGTAAGGGGCGACAAAGATACTACATTTTTTAATCCCTGCAAGCTTCACTCTCTTTTTTTTCCCTCTCCTCTGTGCTTGCAGCGGCGCCTTGCGTTCAAAGCGGGGGCAAATGTATGCCGGATTATCATATCCGCAAGCCGCTACACCATCTTTTTTTTGACTTTCTCCTGCATAATGTGACACAGTGTTGGCCTACAGTGAAATAAGGAATTCAAGGTCCCGAACTAAGCGGTTGACTTCGTCCAAATCGGTTCCATCGTAGAACCCCCTGAGCCGCCCCAATCGGTCTACAAGAACCATATTTTCTGTGTGCACGAAGTCTTGAAAGCCACCATCGCCCTCATCTAAAGCCGCGAAATAGCTCTTTCTCGCCAGCTTATAGATCTCTTTCTTCTCTCCAGTCATCAACCACCATCGCTTGGCATCGACTCCCATCCTCTCTCCATACCTCTTGAGAACAGACACACTGTCTGCCACTGGCGTCACGGAATGACTCAATAGCCTCACCCGGTCATCGGTCAGGAACCGATCCTGGACCCGTTTCATATTGGCCGTGAGCAACGGACAGATCGTGGCGCACCGCGTAAAGAAGAAGTCCACCACGATCACCTGGCCTTCGAGATCTTCCAGAGTAATGGTGTCCCCCTTTTGATTGACGCAGAGAAAAGGAAGGATCCTGTGGTTCTCATGGCCAAGAACTGCAGGGTCCACCAAAGCCGGGTTGAGGTCCGAAGGTTGATAGATCGGCAAGCTCTTTTCTGGCCGCAGCAAAATTGAACCAATGGCGATCGCAACGATGGCAATGGCCACATAGGCGATCAAAGCGCCTCGGCCTGGAGAACGAAGTGTCTGGCTCATGGTGTAGGAACGCTTTTGCCCGCCGCAAGTTCATGAACCTGATGCCCCCCTACCCAAGTCTGCAAGACGCGTGTGCCGAGAAGGTCCTTCTCCCCCACTTTGAGTACGTTCCGATCCAGAACAGTAAAGTCGGCGCGAAACCCTGGACTCACCTGACCCAAGTCGTTCTCCCGGAAACAAGCCAGAGCCGCCCAACCGGTCATCCCCCTCAACGCATCCTCTCGGCTCAAGGCCTCATCCATTTGATACCCGCCATCGGGCCATCCCTCAACATCCTTTCGAACCACCGCCGCATAAAAGGTCCGCAGAGGGGCAATTCCCTCCACAGGGAAGTCGGTTCCCAGCGGCAACCAACCCAACTGTTTTTGCAACGTACTATATATGTATGCTCTCCGGACTCGGTTTCGGCCCAATCTCTGGCCCGCCCAATACATGTCACTGGTGGCATGGGTGGGCTGAATCGAAGGAATCACCGTGTAATCCGCAAAGAAGTCGACGTCGTCACGGTGAACGACTTGAGCATGTTCAATCCGCCAACGGAGATCATTGACCCCACCCAGCACTTCACCATAGAGTCCCAGAACGCGCCGGACCGCGCCGTCGCCAATGCAATGTGTCGCCACTTGAAAGCCGGCCGACTTGACCCGCTCCACCTTGGCTCGATAATCCTGTTCATCTTGTAGGAAGGTGCCCTGCGATTCCGGCCGGTCCGCATATGGCTCCAACAATGCGGCACCGCGCGAACCCAAGGAGCCATCCATATAGAACTTAACCGACCGAACATCGAGCATGCCCGAGGTGTCAATCCTGGGTCCTTGAGGAAGAAAGTGATCCAGTGCTTCTGGCGAATCGCTGACCATCACTGAGAAACGGATCGGCAATTCACCAGAGGCTTGCAACGCCAGAAGGGCATCCACTTCGTTCGGCCCCAACCCCGCATCGGTGATGTGGGTGAGCCCAACCGCCGCCACTTGACGCCCAGCTTGAGCCAAAAGGGTCGCCAATTGGAGGCTGTCCAATTCCGGAACCAGACTTTGAAGGCTATCTCCAGCCCGGTCCACGAGCACTCCGGTCAGCTCTCCTGCGTCAGAAACAAGCAGTTCTCCGCCAAAAATTCGGGTGTCCGCATCGAAACCAGCCAAAGCCAACGCGACGCCATTGGCCCAAACCGCATGACCGTCGACCCGCTCCAACAACACCGGACGCTCGGGAAACATCGCATCCAACTGATTCATGCGGTCGGGAAAATCTGGCGACTCCCAGTCATTCTGATCCCAACCCCGACCCAACACCCATCCCGTGGGTTGGATCTCGGCGTGCAACCTGGCCCGAGACAACACCTCATCTAGGGACGTTGTCCCATTCAAGTCCGCCGTGGACAGCGATTTCGCGTAGCCCACAAAATGCGCGTGTGCATCCATCAAACCAGGAACCAGAACCGCCCCCCTCAGGTCCACCTCTTTTTGTCCCGCGTATTTATTCAGGATGGCCCGCTCTGGGCCGACTTCCAAAACACGTCCATCCTGAACCGCCACCGCTTGGGCCTCTGACCCCATCTCGTCCAAGGTCAAAATGAGCCCATTGTGCAACACAAGGTCCACAGGGGTGCCCCGAAAACCGCAGCCTGCGAAAACCGCAGAAAGCATCAATACAAGAATCAAAAACGGAAAGGGGCTCGACTTTAATCTAGGTGGCATCATGGGGCGAAGTTCGCCCTCGACACTCAATCCTCAGAAGCACCCTGAACCCGGGGACGTCTAAAGCGAACTGTTTCGCCTTCCGGCTCGACCTTGTTCTCTACCTCGGTGGCAGAATCGCTTTTCGCATCCCCGTACAAATGGTCAACGCGCTTGCCCTTATAGAGGTCATACAAGGCCCACGTGCAGGAAAGCGGTCCATTCATGACCGTGTGCTTTACCGACGGCTTTAGGCCAATGCGATGCTGAGCCTCCAGTTCCTTTGGAAACAGCAAACCAGCGCGCCAGCCAGTCCAACGGTGCTTCAACGCACCACCAATCCCACCGTACAAATTATCCAGGTCATCCGCATGAACACGCTGACCATAAGGCGGGTTCAATACAATCAAACCCGGCTCCACACCACGGGGCGGCTTGAGGTCGAGGAAGTCAGCGACCTCCACCCGAACCAGGTGCTCCAGCCCAGCAGTTCGCACGCTTTCTCGCGCATCCCCCACAGGGTGCTTGTTCCAATCGGAAGCCAAAATGGGTGCCCGGGAAATGCTCTCCGCTCGCGCCGACTCGGATACCTCTCGCCACAAATCGGAATTGAACTGCGGCATACCGTAAAGCGTCCAGGCATTTCGACCCGCGTGAATGGGCACGCCCGCAGTCCACAAACCGGCCTCAATAGAAAAGGTACCCGAACCGCACATGGGGTCGACCAAGGTTTGACCGGGCTTCCAACCCGCCAATCCCAGGAGACCGGCTGTCAGAACTTCGTTCAGCGGCGCCCGCGCACGAGGTGCACGATATCCCCGCTTGAACAGCGCGTCCTTGCCAATCAAGTCCAAGGAAATCGTGACGTCTTCTCCAGCAATGTGCAAATGCACCAATTGCTCTGGCTCCATGCGGTTGATGTCCAAGTGAACCCCTCCGTTTCCATTGGATCGCGCTTGGTAATGGTCACTCATCGCGTCCTTGAGTCGAAACATCGCGAACTGATCGTGCGGAAATTCAGGACTGTTCACCGTAACATCGAGTGCCAATGAGCGCCGTGGATCTACCCACATCCCCCAATCGAGCTTGACAGCCTTGGCATACATGTCGTCTGGGCCATTGGCCTTGAATCGGAAAACTGGCCGCAACACCCGAACAGCAAAGCGGGACGTTTGCAGGAATCGATACAAGCCTTCTTCTGATATGAAAAAGGAAACGCTGCGTCGTCCGGGTACAACATCGATGGCCCCCAAAGCCTCGAGCTCCGATGACACCAAAGGCTCCAAGCCCATCAAGGTCCGGCACACATAGCCGACCATACCAGACGGCTGCTCCAAAACCACAGGTTCTTCTTGCTTCTCGCTCATCCTCCTTTGTGTTTGACACGATATCCTTTGGACTGCAGCCAATCTGCTGTCCGTGTTCGGTGATCGCCCTGCAAAAGAACCACACCATCCTTCCACCCACCACCTACTCCGCAATGGACTTTCAAAGACTTGGCCACTTCTCTGGCCAAATCCCCATTCAACGCCTCATCAAACCCCTCTACCAGTGTGACCTCTTTTCCTTTTCTCGCCTTTCGGTCCCGAGATACATAAAGCAAAGCGGGGACCTCTCCCTTTACTTCTTGGCTGTCCGCCCCCTCCATTTCGGGCTCATCTGCACGCTCCCCCCCCATCGCTTTGTGGAGGTCCGCCAAGGCCTCAAGGCCCTTCAGTTTTCGCATGCCATCACCCTCTCTTCCCATGGGGTCAAATATAAGTCCGGTCCGGCCGATGTATATTTATGTTCAACGCTTAACCTGCGTCGCCATGCTCTTGTCCACCCCTCGCATCACTGTGGTCTTCTTGATGATCCTTGTTGCCTCTGTCGCTCAGGCACAGTGTGACGAATACGACCTCATGTTGCTCTGTGACAGTGCAGACATGGTGGACATTGCCACCTCCTCTGCAGGACTAGATTGCGCCTTCAATCCCAATCCACCGGCCTGTTTTGTCCAAGAAGTGACGCCATTGCTGCCCACCATGTCTGCGGGCTGTATCGGCTGCTTTGCAAGTCAAGCCAATTGCGTTCTGGACAACTGCGCCACAATTTGTGCATTCGGTAGCGCCGCAGCATGCGACGCCTGCGTCACGCAAAACTGCCAAGTGGCCTTTGAAACCTGCGCAGGCATCGTAGACCTAGACAACGACACACACAACAACATTTGCGACTGTGACGACAACAACCCGACCCAGTATCCTGGGGCCCCGGGAACCAATGAAGGACTGGACAGCAATTGCAACGGCTTGATGGAGGTCAGTGAAATTGCAGCGGTCGAATGTGTGGGGGACTTCACTGGCGATGGCATTGTAGGGGCAGCTGACTTGGTGACCTTCCTTGGCTTCTTTGGTTGTCTCCTCGATTGCACCACTGGTGATCTCGACCAGGACGGCATCGTTGGCGTAGCTGACCTGGTTATTCTGCTGGGACAAATTGGACAATACTGCTGAATTCGGACCTTGGTCTTGACATGAATCTCTTGGAATTCGCCAGGGCCAGCAGCACGCCTGAATCCCCGCTTTTGGCCGCTTTGCGCAAGGCCACTTGGCAGCAAACCCGGCATGGGCGGTTGATGTCTGACCCCCACACTGGGCAAGTCCTCACCATGATCAGTCAATTGCTGCAGCCCCAAATCGCATTGGAATTGGGCACGTTCAGCGGCTATGGCACCCTTTGCCTGCTCAAAGGCCTGCAAAGCGATGGTGTCCTGCACACAGTAGAGCGCAACGACGAACTTTTCTGTCTCCAAGACAAACACTGGGCGCAAGCCAAAGGACACAACAGAATCCAACGCCACCATGCACTGGCCATGGATGTCCTTGTCCAATGGGACATGTCGAAGAATGGTGCGATTGACTTGGCCTATGTCGATGCCGACAAGCAAGGCATTGTCGATCAACTCAACGCGTTGTTGCCCCTGATGTCCAATGGAGGCTGGATGCTCTTCGACAACACGTGGTGGAACGGCACGCTTTCTGATGCGACCGGAGCAAAGCCAGACGCCTTGCGCGAACTGAACGCCCGGCTCTTGAGCGATTCAACACTCACCACGACCGTCCTCCCCATTGGAGACGGGCTGAGCGCGGTGCGGGTTTCCCACCATGAAGGCAGGGCCAAACAAAGGCAGGTCCAGGTTTAAGCGAGGACCGCAGCCACTTTGTCGGCCGCTTCCTGAAGCAGGATGGCACTGTGAACTTCAAGTCCGCTTTCGTCGATGAGCTTCTTGGCTTCCACAGCATTGGTTCCCTGAAGGCGCACAATGATGGGCACATCGATGGACCCCATGTTCTTGTAGGCGTCCACAACGCCTTGGGCCACACGGTCACACCGCACGATGCCGCCAAAGATGTTGACCAAAATGGCCTTCACCTTCGTATCGCTCAGGATGATTCGGAAGGCCTTTTCAACGCGCTCCGCATCGGCTGTTCCGCCGACGTCCAAGAAGTTGGCTGGGTCTCCACCACTGAGTTTGATGATGTCCATGGTCGCCATGGCCAAGCCAGCACCATTCACCATGCACCCCACATTGCCGTCGAGTTGCACATAGTTCAGGCCTGCTTCGCCGGCCTCCACTTCCGTGGCGTCCTCCTCGGAGGTGTCGCGCATGGCCGCATAATCCGGGTGGCGATACAAACTGTTTCCATCCAATGTCACTTTCGCATCCACCGCAATCACGCGGTCATCGGACGTTTTGAGGACGGGGTTGATCTCGAACATCGAGGCATCGCTGCCCACATATGCGGCGTACAATGACTTGACGAATTTGACCATGTGCTTGAACGCCTTTCCAGACAGTCCAAAGTTGAAGGCAATGCGGCGCGCCTGAAAGTCGCGCAATCCGATGGCCGGATCAATGGTCTCCTTGAAAATCTGATCGGGGGTCTCTTCTGCAACCGCCTCGATGTCCATGCCGCCCTGCGGACTGTACATGATGATGTTGCGCCCCTGAGAGCGGTCAAGCAACACACTCATGTAGAACTCGAGGGGTTCGCTGTCTCCCGGCTCGTATACATCCTGTGCCACCAGTACCCGGTTCACCAACTTGCCAATGGCGCTTGTCTGGGCGGTCACCAAGTGCCCACCGAGAATGCCCGCTGCTGTGTCCTTTACGTGCTCGAGTCCTTTGGCAAGCACCACACCGTGACTGCCTGTTTCGGTCACAGTGCCCTTTCCACGTCCACCAGCATGAATCTGTGCTTTGACCACAAACCAACCGGTGCCCGTCTCTTCTTTGAGCTTCACCGCAGCCTCATGGGCTTCCTCTGGTGACGAGGCAACAAGGCCTTCTTGGATGGCAACGCCAAATTGCTTGAGGATGGACTTGCCTTGGAATTCGTGAAGGTTCATGGCGGGGTCGGTTCGTGTTTGGCCGTTTACGGCGCCGCGAAGTTAGCCTTCGGACGTAGCTTTCGCACATGCTTACGGCAACCGGAATTCACAAAAGCCATGATGACCTCCAAGTCTTGCGTGGTGTGGACGTTTCTCTAAGCGCCGGAGAGGTGGTTTCCATCGTCGGGCCTTCTGGGGCAGGAAAGACCACTTTACTCAATGTTCTCTCGACTTTGGACCGTCCTGACAGTGGGTCTGTGGTGGTGAACGGCATTGACTTGGCCACCTTAAAAGACAAGTCTTTGGCCCGTTTTAGGAATGCGCACATTGGCTTTGTTTTCCAATTCCATCAGCTTCTTCCCGAGTTCAACGCTTTGGAAAATGCCATGCTGCCCGCCCTCGTAGGTGGCCAACCTGAGGCCCAAGCCGAAGCCGCTGCCATGGCCAGACTTCAAGAATTGGGATTGGAGAGCAGAGCCAAGCATTTGCCAAGCCAACTCAGCGGCGGGGAGCAGCAGCGCGTGGCCGTGGCCCGCGCTTTGGTCAACGACCCTCCCCTGCTTTTTGCCGACGAGCCTTCCGGGAATTTGGACACCGCCAATGCCAATGCCCTGCACGATTTGTTCTTCGATTTGCGCGACCGGCATGGCCTGACCATCGCATTGGTGACGCACAATGAAGGCCTGGCCGAGCGCGCAGACCGACAAATCCGCCTTCGCGACGGACGGGTTCAATCCTGAATTGGTGCCGCCGACACTGTGGCCCCTCAGCTCTTCCTGTCAGAGACCCGGCAGCAAGGTCCCCATAATAGTGTTATGCATGCAGAATGTATGCGTGCATAACGTATATTGAAGGCGTGAGACCTGAAGACACCATCGATTTCCACGTTCGCTTCGCATGGGCGGGCATTGCCCGTCAATATGGCCAATTGGCCGCAGCGCGGGGAACCACCATGGCCATGGGGCAGACCCTGCTCAACATCGAGAAGAACGGCACGCCGTCCACCCAACTCGGACCGCGCATGGGGATGGAAAAGACGTCGTTGAGCCGGTTGCTCAACAACCTCGAAGGCCACGGGATGATCGAACGCAAGGCCGATGAGGCCGATCGACGCATCGTCCGCATTCACTTGACAGCCGCTGGCAAAAAAGAGCGCGACCGCGCCCGCACCGCCGTGCGCACATTCAACGCGTGGATTGCCGATCAGCTCGGTGCCGAGCGCACCGAACGCCTCCTCGGCGACCTCCAGAAACTCAACGACCTCATTGTCCAGTATCCAACCCGGGACGCGCTTCCCGAACTCGAACAGGACAACAACCCCGATTCCAACGCCGCCTAATCATGGCTTCACCTACCCTCCCCCACTCCTTTGACCGCGTGGCCGTTCTCGGCTCCGGCGTGATGGGCAGCGCCATTGCCTGCCACCTCGCCCAAACCGGTCACGACGTGCTCCTGCTCGACCTCCCCGCCAAGGAAGGACCGCGCAACGCTGTTGCCGATGGCCACCTCAAGGCCTGCATCAAATCCAAGCCCAGCCCGCTGTACCGCAAGGCCTTTGCCAAGCGCATCAAAACGGGCAACTTTGAAGACGACATGCCTCAAATCGCCGGGTGCGATTGGATCATCGAGGTCATCGTGGAGCGGCTCGACATCAAGCAAATCGTGTTTGCCCAAGTGGAGGAGCACCGGAAGCCCGGTACGCCCATTACCTCGAATACGAGTGGCATTCCCATCGGTGACCTCGCCGAAGGCCGAAGCGAAGACTTCCAGGCCTGCTTCTGCGGAACGCACTTCTTTAACCCACCGCGCTACTTGGCGCTGCTGGAGATCATTCCACACGGGGGCAGCGATCCTGCGTTGATCGACTTCTTTATGGCCTACGGCCGCGACCGTTTGGGCAAGACCACCGTGCTCTGCAAAGACACCCCGGCCTTTATCGCCAACCGCGTGGGCGTGTTTGCCATCCAGGCGTTGTTCCACACCGTTCAGGACATGGGCCTGAGCATTGAGGCGGTGGACAAGCTGACCGGACCGGCCATGGGCCGCCCGAAGAGCGCCACCTTCCGCACCTGCGATGTGGTGGGACTCGACACGCTGGTCCACGTGGCCAACGGCGTCAAAGACAACTGCCCAGACGACGAGCGCAAGGCGGTTTTTGAGACCCCCAAGTTTGTGCAGCACCTGGTGGACAACGGCCACCTCGGCAGCAAATCAGGCCAGGGATTTTACAAGAAAACCAAGGTCGACGGCAAAAAGGCCATCCTGGGCCTCGACCTCGAGACACTGGAGTACCGGACCAAGCCAAAGGTGAAGTACGCCACCTTGGATGCGGCCAAGAAGTCCGACGACCTGGCCGAGCGGACGCGCATCCTTTATGACGGACAAGACGAAGCCGGCACCTTCTACCGCCGCGTCTTCAGCGATGTATTTGCCTACGTGACGCACCGCATCCCCGAGATCGCCGACGAGCCCTATCGCATTGACGACGCCCTGCGCGCCGGCTTTGGATGGGAAATGGGCGCCTTCGAAACCATGGACGCCGTGGGCGTATCCAAGGCGGTGGAACAGTGCGAGGCGCACGGACAAAAGGTGGCCCAGTGGGTGCATGACTTTTTGGCTGCAGGAAATGAGACCTTCTATACGGTGTCCGATGGCGTGCGTTCCTGTTACAATCCTGGAACGAAAGCCTATGAGGTGGTGCCTGGACAAGAAGGCCGCATCAAGCTCGCCTACCTCGGCGAAGAGAAAGTGGTCTGGAAGAACGCCGGCGTGACCCTTCACGACCTGGGCGACGGCATCTTGAACGTGGGTTTCCACACCAAGATGAACACCATTGGCGCAGAAATCCTGCAAGGATTGAACCACGCCTTTGACATTGCGGAGGATGCCACTACGCCATGGCGTGGGGTGGTGATCTCCAACGAAGGCGGCAATTTCTCCGCCGGTGCCAACGTGGGCATGGTCTTTATGCTCGCTGTGGAGCAAGAGTATGACGAGCTGGACTACGCCGTGCGGATGTTCCAAAACACGGTCATGCGGGCGCGCTACTCACGCATTCCCGTGGTGGTGGCCACCCACCAGATGACCCTCGGCGGCGCCTGCGAATTGTCCATGCACGCCGACAAAGTGATCGCCCACGCCGAGACCTACATGGGCCTGGTGGAATTTGGCGTTGGCCTGATTCCCGGTGGCGCTGGAACCAAAGAGTTCGCTGTGCGGGCTTCGGATGAATACACCGAGGGCGGCATTCGGCTCGAAGTGCTGCGTGAACGGTTCCTGACCGTGGGCCAGGCCAAAGTGGCCACCAGCGCACACGAGGCTTTTGACCTCGGCTACCTGCGCCCCGGCATCGACGAGGTGGAGCTCGACCGCTCCCGCCTGACCGCTCGGGCCAAAGTCGCGGCATTGGCGATGGCCGACAGCGGATACGTTCCGCCGCGCGAACGCACAGACATTAAAGTGCTGGGCCAAGAAGGCCTCGGCATTGTGCACGTCGGTGCACACAGCATGAAATCGGCCGGATACATTTCCGACCACGACCAACTCATCTCCGTGAAGCTCGGCACCGTCCTCTGTGGAGGCGACCTGAGCGCCCCCACCGAAGTGAGCGAGCGCTACCTGCTGGACATGGAGCGACGCGCCTTCTGTGAACTCTGCCGAGAGCGCAAATCGCTGGAGCGCATGCAGAGCCTGATTCAATCTGGCAAGATCCTTCGCAACTGACCCCTGACCCTTTTGATTATGCAAGACGCTTACATCATCGCCGGATCCCGCAGTGCGGTCGGCAAAGCCATCAAGGGAACCCTCCGCGACGTCCGTCCCGACGACCTCGCCGCCCATGTGGTGCGCCACCTTGTGGCCTCCCTCCCCGAATTTGACCCCAACCTGATCCACGACGTGATCGTGGGCAACGCTTCTCCCGAGGCCGAGCAAGGCCTGAACGTGGGCCGCCTCATTTCGCTGATGGGACTGGACACCGAAAAGGTGCCGGGCATGACCGTGAACCGGTATTGTTCGAGCGGACTGGAAACCATCGCCATTGCGACGGCCAAAATCCGCACCGGCATGCAAGAGCTCGTGATCGCCGGTGGCACCGAGAGCATGTCGTGCATGCCGATGGGTGGCTGGCGCATTGTGCCCAACGCCCGCGTGGCCCAAGAAAACCCCGACTGGTATTGGGGCATGGGACTGACCGCCGAAGCGGTGGCCAAGGAGTTCAACGTGAGCCGCGAGGCCCAAGACGCCTTTGCTGTTCGTTCGCACGAGCGTGCCGCCGCCGCCATCGACAGCGGCCGCCTGCAAGCCGGTGTGGCCCCCATCGAATTTACCCGCGTGGACCTGGACGGCGACGGAAAACGGCGCGAGACCCACGTCAAGTTTGACACCGACGAGGGCGTTCGACGCGGCACCAGCATGGAAGGCCTGGCCAAGCTTCGCCCGGTCTTTGCGGCCGGCGGCAGCGTGACCGCGGGCAACAGCTCGCAGACCTCCGACGGCGCCGCCTTTGTGATGGTGGCCTCCGAGCGCATGGTCAAGGAATTGGGCGTGGAGCCCATCGCCCGACTCAAGTCCTACCACGTGGCGGCCCTCGCGCCCCGCATCATGGGCATGGGCCCGGTGCACGCCGTGCCGCCCGCCTTGGAAAAAGCCGGACTCAAAAAAGACGACATCGACCTGTGGGAGCTCAACGAAGCTTTTGCCAGCCAAGGCGTGGCCGTGTGCAATGAACTCGGACTCGACCAAGACAAGGTCAACGTGAACGGCGGCGCCATCGCCCTCGGACACCCGCTCGGGTGCACCGGTGCCAAACTCACCGTTCAAATGCTCAACGAACTCAAGGCCCGCGGTGGAAAGCACGGCGTGGTCACCATGTGTGTCGGTACAGGCCAAGGGGCCGCCGGCGTTATCGAAATGCTCTAAACCCATCCTCATGTCACAGAATCCCGAACAGGCCGGAAAGGCCATCACTGGAGGCGAGTTCCTGATCCGGAAAACCGCTGCGAAGGACATCTTCATTCCCGAAGAGTGGAACGAGGAGCAGCAGATGATCAAGAAGATGACGCACGACTTCATCGCCCAGCGCGTGCACCCCAACATCGAAGCCATCGACCAGCAGGAGCCCGGCTTGATTGAAAAGCTGAT
>CASICO010000005.1 GCA_949373165.1 uncultured Flavobacteriales bacterium
CGACAGCACCGCAAGAATCGGTGTCGTTGGAGACCGTCAAATCTCCTGGCAATCCATCGATGGCCGGGGACTGATCGTCGGTCACTGTGATCACAAATGAAGCAATCGAATCATTGCCCACTGAATCCGTAGCGGTGTAGGTCACGGTCGTGGTTCCCACCAAGAAGTAGGCGCCCACTTCGTGGCTCGTGGCCAACGTGTCTCCCGTGCAATTGTCTGTGCTGGTCGGAGGCGTCCACGACACAAGTGCACCGCAAGAGTCGGCGTCTGCCGTCTGAGAGAAGTCGGTTGGCAACCCATCTATCGCCGGCTTCTGATCGTCGGTAATGGTCACCGTAAAGCTGGCAATAGAGTCGTTTCCTGCCGCATCCGTGGCGGTGTAGGTCACGGTCGTGACGCCCACTGGGAACGTATCGCCACTGTTGTGCGTAGACGAAATGTTGGCCCCTGGACAGTTGTCGCTCTCTTCCACATTGATGTAGGAATCAGTGGCCGCATCGAACCCTTCCCAAGTGACGACAGCACTGCAGTCGTCCTGATCGTTGGACTGGGTAATGTCCGCTGGCAAGTTCTCAATGCCGGGCTTTTCGGTGTCCGTCACGGTCACTTTAAAGCTGGCAATGGAGTCGTTTCCTGCAGCGTCCGTCGCAGTGTAAGTGACCACTGTCTCGCCGACCTGGAAAACGTCTCCGCTGGCATGTGAAGAGATGAGGGTGTCCATCTCACAGTTGTCCGTTGCGGTGGGCAAAGTCCACGTCACGGCTGCCGAACAATCTCCCACGTCGTTGCCCTGGGTGATGTCGGAAGGAAGCCCGGCAATCGCAGGCTTCTCTGCATCGGCAACTTCCACTGTGAAGCTCACGCTGTCCACATTGCCATGGATGTCCGTGGCCGTGTAGGTTACGGTTGTGGTTCCCAATTGGAATGTATCTCCGCTGTCATGCGTGGAGATGAGCGCATCGATGCCGCAATTGTCTGTCACCGATGGTCCAGCCCAATTTGGCGCTGCCGTGCAAACACCCAAGTCGCTGTTGACAGAAATGTTGTTTGGCACACCTGTGAATTTGGGCAACTCGTCGTCCGTCACCGTAATGTCGAACGTCGTTGAGTCCGTATTCTGGCTGGCGTCTTCAACAACAAACGTGACCGTTGTGGTTCCGACAGGGAAAGCGTCACCCGTATTGTGAGATGACGTCAAGGATCCCCCATCGCAATTGTCGTCGATGGTTGGCATGGCGAAGTTCACCACCGCTGTGCACATGCCTGGATCGGCTGTGAGCGTTGTGTCGGCGGGCAAGTTGGCCACGTTGGGAGCCAGACTGTCCAGAGCCGTTACGTTTACGGTGATGGTGGCCGAATCGGCATTCATGCAGGCATCCCACACGGTCAAGACAACCGGATTGGGTCCGACATCATCACAATCAAAAGAAGTCACGTCCAAAGACATGGTCACGTCACCACAATCGTCGGACGAGCCATTGTCAACGTCCGCTGTGGTAATGGTGGCCAATCCATTGGCGTCCAAGTATACCGTCACGTCTTGCGCAATGGCTGTTGGTGAGGTGATGTCTGTGACAATGAACATTGCGGTCGAAACCACCGTGTTTCCGCAACCGTCTTTGGCTGTAAAAGTCACCTCCAAATCACCGGACTCGGCACAAGCATCGCTCAGTGTGGGGGACTCTGGACTGTATGTCCAAGTCACGTCGCCACAAATCTCATCTGCTATGGCGCCTCCATTGTTACTCAACCAAGCGCTGAGTGCTGCCGTGTTGCCCGCTCCGTCGCATTCCACCGTAGTGTCTGCTGCAGCCGTCGTCAATTCTGGCGCTGTGGTGTCTTCAATGGTAAAGATGCTCGACGTGGAAGCGACATTGCCGCAATCGTCTGTGGCGTAGTACGTCACCTCCACTGCACTGCTTCCAGAACAAGTTGCTCCAAAGCCAGCAAAGTTGTTGCTCCACGTTACATCTCCACAAGCATCTGTCGTGGGTCCTGCACCTCCGTTGGCTTCTACCCACGAAGTGAGATCCTCAATGTTGCCACTGCCGTTGCATTCTACCGTCACGTTTGTCGCTGGGCTAGAAATAACGGGGGCCGTGGTGTCTTTGATGTAGTACGTGGCCGTGGTTGAACTCGAGTTCCCACTGCCGTCGGTTGCGGTAAAGGTGATCGTGTAACTGCCTGAGTTTCCGCAACCCGCAACAAAGTTCACAGCGCTGTTGCTCCAGCTCGGAGTAACGCAATTGTCTCCGGCATCTGCCCCTCCATGATTGGCGATCCAATTGTTCAAATCTGCGGTGTAGTCTGTCCCATCGCACTCCACAGTTTTGTCCTCCGCGTATGCAGGATCGCCAAATTCATCCTCAAATACTGGAGAAATGGTGTCGAGAACGGTCACCAGCACATTCGTGTTTGCGGTGTTGAGACAGGAGTCGCTTGCGGTCAAGATGACGGGGTTGGCGCCCAACTGTCCACAGTAGAACGTGGTCTGGTCTGCCGAGAAGAACGGCGTTGAACAGTTGTCCGAAGATCCATTGTCCAAGCTATCGGCCACGAGTATCGCAGAGCCATTGTTGTCCAAGTAAATCGTGTAGTCCTTGCCTACGACCAAAGGTGCCGTTGTGTCCTCAATGATCAACTTCTGGGTATGGCTGGCTGTGTTTCCGCATGAATCAGCCGTCGTCCAGGTCCGCATCAACCGATATGTATCGGGACAAATGCTGTCCACCCTTTGCTGATTGTAGGTAACGGGCATGCTGCCTCCGCAGATGTCCATGGCGGTCAACGTTTCTGCTGTCGGAACTGCATCACACTCAAACGTCCCATCGGCAGGCAAGGCTTCAACGAAGCTCGGTGGCGTGGTGTCTTTGATTGTAAACGTTGCCACCGTGTGGCTGGCGTTCATGCAAGAATCCGTCGCCGTGAAGACGACCTGAACTGCGCTCGTGTTCCCGCAGGTCATGCCCATGGTGGTGAAATCATTGCTCCACTTCACACCTGAGCATTCTTCTGTCGCTGAGGCACCTCCGTGGGTGTCTAGCCATGACTGAATCGCGGCAACGTTGCCTGATCCATCACACTCGACAATCATGTTACATGCCGTATCGACAATCATCGGTGCGGTCACGTCCTCCATCATCCAGACGGCCGTTGTGGTGGAGAAATTGCCGCACTCATCCGTGGCAGTGAACGTCACTTGAGCTGAATCTCCAGCACAGGTTGACCCCATCACGTAAGATTCTGTCCAAGCAATGCCTCCACAAGATTCCGTCGCTTCTGCTCCGCCGTAGGCAGCGCGCCATGAAGCGAAATCCGCCGAATGGTCGGTGCCGTCACATGGAATGATTGAATCCATGGCCTGAACAGTGATCATGGGTGCAACCGTGTCCTGTACCGTGATCACCTGAGTGTGCGTTGCAGGATTCCCACAATCGTCAATTGTGCTCCAAGTGCGATTGATCGTGTATTCATGAGGGCATGTTCCAAGCACCGTATCTGGCGCATAAGTCACAGCGACCTCAACACTACACAAGTCCTGAGCTGTTAATCCAACAGCGGCAGGAACACTCTCGCAATTCACTGTGGTGTCACCCGGTAGGGTTTGATTAAAAACAGGGGCTGTTGTGTCTTCAATGATGAAAGATGCTGTTGTCGTAGAACTGTTCAAATTCCCGTCTGTCGCGGTGAACGTCACCTCAATTTCGGTCGTGAGTCCACAAATCCAGTTGGGCTCTTCATCAAATGAAAAGTCATTGGTCCATGTCAAATCTCCGGAACAGTTGTCTGTCGCCGTGGCTCCACCGTGATTGGAGAGCCAAGCGCTAATCTCCGACCCATTAGTCCAAGCGCACTCCACAGTGCTGTCCGAAGCTGCAGTGACCACAGGCGGCTCATTGTCACTCACCGTGACCTTAAACGACATCTGTGTTTGGTTTCCAGTACTGTCCAATGCGAGATAGGTCACCGTGGTCTCCCCCCCATTTGCAGCCGAGAATGTGGCTCCAGTCTCATGGGTTGAATACAAGGTGTCCAAAGCGCAGTTGTCGGTAACCGCAGGTGCTGTCCATGTGACCACCTGAGTGCACAAGCCGGGAGCCGTGTTCACCGTGATGTCGCTCATGGGAGCAATGATCGGATCTTGATTATCCGTGACAGTGACATCAAAATTTGTTGTCGTTGTATTGCCTGCATCGTCTGTAGCTGTATATGTCACCGTGGTCACCCCCAGTGGGAAGGGGTCGTTCGGATTGTGGCTCGAAGACATCGATGCCCCGGGACAGTTGTCACTGAGCACTGGAGCAATCCAATTAACATCTGCAGTGCATAGATCTGCATCAGCCGTGTGGGTAATCTCAATTGGCGTCCCTGTGATAACGGGGTCCTCGCTATCCTCTACCGTGACATCGAAGCTTTCGGTAGCGAAATTGCCTGAACCATCCGTGGCTGTATACGTCACCGTTGTTGTTCCCACTGGGAAAGTATAGCCCAGCGCGTAGTCAGCACTCAAGGTCTCCCCGGGGCAGTTGTCACTGCTCGAAGGCTCAGCCCATGTCAAAGCTGCTCCGCAAAGGCCCGCGTCGTTGTTCAACGTGGTGTCTGCCGGCATGTCGGTGATCGTTGGATCGGTGGCGTCCACAACCACAACATCAAACTTGACACTGTCCACATTCAGGGCATTGTCCGTCACGTAAGCCGTAACTGCTGTTGTGCCCAAGGCAAAGGTGCTGCCCGGATCGTGTGAATAGGTCAAGGTGTCTCCAGGACAGTTGTCCGAGGTGACGGGGTCGGTCCAAGTGACCACAGCATCGCATGTTGTGGCGCTGGTTTCCGCATCCACCTGCGCCATGGCGGAGATGGTCGGGACTTGATTGTCCTCGATGGTCACATCGAAGGTCAGGCTGTCTGCATTCAAAGAGCCGTCTGTCACCGTAATGGTCACGGTCGTAACGCCTGCATCAAATGTGGACCCGGGATCGTGAGAGTAAGACAAGGTCTCCCCTGCACAATTGTCCCATGTGCTGGGATCGGTCCACGTCACCACTGCCGTGCACACGTTCGCATCCGAATCTTGTGTAATGTCGGCAACGTCGGCCGCAGTGATGTTGGGTGCAATGGTATCGGTGACGGTAATGGTCACGTCCTCAGTGGAGCTGTTCCCACAGTCATCCAAAGCAGTGAGGGTTACCGTGACCTCTCCAAGGTGGGAGCAATCAAAGGCCGTTTGGCTCAACGTCAAAGTATCGAAACCACAGGCATCTGCTGTTCCCGTGTCCACATTGGCTGCGGTCAGTGTGGCCACACCCGTGCTGTCCAATGCCAAGGTGAAGTCCTGGGCACTGATGGTGGGAGGCGTGTTGTCCACAGAAGTGAATGAAGCCGTCGTCGAGCTGGTGTTGCCCGCTTCGTCCGTAGCCGTAAACGTGACAGTTACAGAACCTGTTCCACCGCAGTTCCCGTAGAAACAAGCTGCCGGTGCAAACAAACCTTCGTCCACTTGAGCACCCGCGTAGTTCCGGTTGAAGTCGTTCAAGACGGCCCGGATGTCATTCAAGGTGTAGCTCGTGCTGCAATCGCCCACAATGGAATCTGCCACAGTGATGATGTCATTGGCAGACATGCCCATGAACACACCGGAGGTCGCGACCAAGTCACCCAACAACAAATCAGAACTGCTGAATGAAGGCAAATTGGCGTCAAACTGAGCGTTGAGCTTGGCGGTCAGGATTTGGCTGACCAACGCATTGTTCCAACACGAAGGGTCTGAGCTCGCTTCTGGATTGGGGCCAGAGTGAGAAATCACCAAGGATTCAGCATCTCCAGTGCATGGCAAATACGTTTCAATCGCGTCTGCTGTGGTAAAGACGATCTCATAACCGGCAGAGCAACCCACGGTTACACCCGATGGGAAAATGGCGTCAAAGTTGTTGTTTAGGTTGTCGTGAACACCACCAGAAGTGCTGCCCCAACCTCCTTGCTGGTGGGTATTGAAATCCCCCACTTCAACGTTGCAGTCCCCTGCAAAGTTGTGGGTCCATGCCAGACTGTCGCAGTTGTCTGTGGCTGTGGATCCGCCATGGTTGGCCAGCCAAGCGTCTAGATCGGACGTGTCGGTCAAGCCTGCACAATCAGAGGTCGTGTCCATGGCCATGGCCGTGAGCACAGGTGCCTCATTGTCGGAAACCGTAATGGTAAATGCCGTGGAATCTTGGTTGCCTGCGGCATCCACAGAAACATAGCTCACCACCGTTTCTCCGCTTTCAAAAGTGTCGCCCGGATTGTGGGTGCTGGTCATGGTCTGACCACAGTTGTCAGAGGCCGTTGGAGGCGTCCATGTTGCGACAGCCGTGCACACACCGGCGTCTGAATCCACGCCAAAGTCTGCTGGCGTGTTCAAGATGACCGGCGCTTCGTCGTCCGTTGTGGTGATGGTGAAGCTCGCGGTATCCGCCCCCCCTGATGGGTCAGCTGAGATGTAGGTTACCGTTGTGGGACCTGCGTCAAAATAATCGCCAGGGTTGTGCGACGAAGTAAGGGTTTGGGTGCAGTTTTCTGCCACCGTAGGCGGCGTCCAAGTGACCACAGCTCCACATGAATCAGCATCCATGGTTTGCGTGATGTCCATTGGCACGCCGTTCAGGACAGGATGTTGATCGTCTGTAATGGTGATTGAGAATGTGGCCGTCGTGTCGTTCCCATGAACGTCCAAAGCGGTATACGTGACCACAGTGGTGCCCACTGGGAATCGGTCACCTGAGTCGTAATCCCCCGTAAAAGAGGAGATTTCACAATTGTCATCGGATGAGAGTGCTGACCAGGTTACGATGGCACTGCAAGAATCAAGTTCTGCGGTTTGGGTGATGTCCGCTGGAACATCTGTAATGACGGGGTTTTGGTCATCTGTGATGGTGACCGTAAAGGACGCAATGCTGTCATTTCCTGCTCCATCGGTTGCGGTGTAGGTAACCGAAGTGGTTCCCACATCGAACGTATCCCCAGAGCTATAGTCCCCTACGAAAGACGTGATTTCACAATTGTCCGTGCTGGTTGGCGCGGTCCAATTCACCGACGCTTCGCAAATGCCTGCCTCAGCATTCATGTCAATGTTTGCAGGCAAACCTGCGATCGCAGGCTTCTGATTGTCCACAATGGTAACCGTGAAAGTGGCCGTCGTATCGTTGCCCGTAGAATCCGTTGCCGTGTAGGAAACTGTGGTCTCACCCAATTGAAAATAATCCCCTGGAGAATAGGTAGACGTCAAAACAGCCTCAGGACAATTGTCCGTGAATGTCGGCAAGGGCCAAGTCACAATTGCACCGCAAGAATCCAAATCGTTGACCTGTGACATGTTAGAAGGCATCCCGGCCAAAAGGGGATCCTCTGTATCCGAGACCACAACGTTAAACGTGGTGGTTGCCGAATTGCCACAACTGTCCGTAGCTGTGTAAGTCACAGTTGTGGTTCCAACTGGAAACAGATCTCCTGAATCATGATCCGAAACCAAACTTTTCAGCGCACAGTTGTCTGTTGCCGTGGGTTCACTCCATGAAGCGACTGCACCACAAAGTGCCGCATCGTTCTCTTTTGAAATGTCGCTCGGCGTGTCTGAAATGACCGGGTTTTCACTGTCGGTCACGGTGATGTTCTGAACGTGAATTGTGCTGTTGCCACAATCGTCTGTTGCCGTCCAAGTTCGCGTGATGCCAGAACAATCAGAGGTTGCCAGCTCCACATAGTCCACAGTGACATCTGAGTCACAAGTATCGTTCGCCGTCAATACCGGTGCCGTTGGGATTGCGCCACAATCCACTGTGGTATCGTTTGGTAGTGCCTCAATGAAACTGGGCGCACTGTTGTCCAAAACCGAAATCGTTTGCACCACCAACTCTGTGGTGGTGTTGCCATAACAGTCCTCAGCCACAAGGGTGAACGTCCTTTCAATGGTCAGCCCGCCTTCAGGACTGGCATCATCAGCTTCCGCACAATAAGTGAAACTGTCCGCGTGCGTTTGGACCACGCTAGCAGAACCACAGTCATCATAGACCGTGTATTGAGGCTTACCCATCGAGCCCAATGAAAACGTCAAATCCCCGTAACAACCAAAGAGGGTCACGTCAGATGGTGGGGTGATGGTGATCACAGGCCCCTCCGTGTCAGGTGGCGAGGCGAATGTCGTTTCAATCGAAAGGACAAACTCCTCCTTCTCCGCGGAAAAGGAATGGCTTTTAGTGGGCTCTACACTTCCCGAAATGGAAAGCTCTGAAGTGAATGCTTTTGCTTGATCCGGAACGAGGGCCGAAATCAAAAAAGCGCAACAGAGAAGCGCAACAGACTTCTGGTAAGACATGGCGATACTTTTGGCTATCGGAAAGTGAGAAGCATCCTTGCCAAAGCGAAATTATTACACGCCAAATTCTAACGGCTTTGCAAGCGCTCAATTCACTGACAACTAGGTAGTTGAAATCTCACTTTTTCGATGACCCCTATGTATTATACGCGTATAATATTGCAACCGCCCTGATTTAATCGACGAACGTTTTATCTAGTCGTCAATCCGAACCCAAACAAGTCGATGACGACCTCGTTTTGGAACATCATAAGAGGCTCCTGTGACATCCCAATCCAACCGCGCATAAAAACCAAGAGCGCCGTGTCTGGCATCTGCCCAAACTCCATTTACCTGCATCGATTTTAGCACTTCCAAAGCGCCCTCAATCAGCATCCGCCCCAAGCCCATATTCCTGCAGCTCAAATCTGTGGCCATGGCCCGCAGCCGATAATTAACGGCTGCCAGTTCTGGATGAGTCTGTGGAATAAAACTTCCTATGGCCACGACTTCTCCTTGGCGCCTGATGCCAAAATGCAGCACCCCAGTTTGATCATCGACCGCCAATCGGCAGGCTTCACCTGGCTCTTTTTCTGGCCAAAGCACCTTGGCCCTTAACGGCCAAGTTTCACTCGATAACAATCGACAAAACTCAAATTCGCTCATGTCTTACCTCGTCAACTTTTCCCAATCCCTCCTGTCTTTTTTCGTTGGTCTGCCTGACTTAACAGGACCCGACCTCATCGTCTCCTTTGCCAGAGCCTGCTTCTCTCGCTCTTCATCAGGGGTTTTATCCTCTACATAATCCCCGACCAATCTCGCCCCAACACGGCTTTTTGGGAACGCGAGCACCACGTGAATCTCGTGGTGCGTTCCCTTTCGAACACGCAACACTTCTCCCACCTTGAGCTCTCGGCTGGCTTTGACCCCAAGACCATTCACTTCTACCTTTCCATCCCGAACCTTTGACGTCGCAATGGACCTCGTTTTGAAGAGCCTAACAGACCATAAGAACTTGTCGATTCGCACAGGTCAAAGTTCAACAATCAAACCGATGGCCGGGACCACTGTGCCTGCACCAGAGTTGATGTACCTCGGTTGATAACGTGAAGGGTCCACTGAACTCGGGACGGGAATGCCCGTCGCTGGGTCTCGAACCACGTCCAGTGCCGGAGGAGAATCCGGGACTTGAGAGAACAAGTTTTGGATGTCCATGAACACGTCCAAGCTCCAATTCTTAAAAAACCACTTCTTGTCAATCCGCATGTCCAACTGACTAAAAGCATTGTTTCTCAGCGCATTGAGCGAAGCGTAGTCCAATTGGGGCACCCCCTGACTGTCCCAGTAGTCGCGATCCATGCTCACGTCCTCGTCATAAGGCGTAAAAGGCAAGCCACCGCTGTAGAGCCACCTGACACCAATCTCCCAATCTCGTTTCAACTTGGCTCCACCTGTTAGAGAAACGATGTGACGGCTGTCCCAAGCACTGGGCGCAAACTGCCCCTCGAACTCATACTCACTCCTCACAAGAGTGTATGCCAGCAATCCATAAACTCCCTTGTACAACCTCCTTTGGGCAAGGAACTCAAGGCCATATGAACGCCCCTCTCCATCGAACCGAACCGCTTCATTCCCCACCACACCAAAATCAGCCCCTAGGTTGGCCAGCGCGATGCCGCTCGACCTGCTGACCGGAGCCCCACGATACCGCTTCAAAAAACCTTCCAATCCGAACGTGGTGTTTCTCTCGCCCCAATCAAACTTCAAACCGGCAACCGCCTGATCACACAAGGTGTAACGGGCCCCCTCGCGGTTGACCCTTGTCCCGTTTTCAACGTACCCCCAAAACCAAATAACTCGGCAACTGATAGTACCGCCCCACATTGGCATTGAAGCTCCAACGGGAAGAAAAACTCCAACGCATCGCCAAGCGTGGGCCTCAATTGGCGCAGCGGGTTGGCCATCTCCTCGTTCACTTCGTTCCCATCCATTCTCACGCCACCACTAAGGGTAACACGTCCATCAAAGAAGGGCTTGGACCCTTGGAGAAACGCCCCGTATTTGTGCATGTCAAAGGCGCTGTCAAAATTGACCTCCTTTAAGGTGTCCTCTAGAAAGAAGTACCGCTGGCTAAACGTACTGTTGTTGAACTTGGCAAACTCATACTGCCCCCCCCAAGTCAATTTCATGCCATTTTCCCCGTATTGCCGCCGTTCCACGCGGAACTTGTTCTCCATCTCCTGAGAACGGTAGTCCAAGGTCAAAGGCAACGCGCTGTCATTGTCGACATGCTTGAATGCCCGATTGCTCAACATATTGCGGCTTGCAATCCATGTCCAACGGCCATTTTCGGTGAACTTATCATACTTCACCCCCAAGGCGTAGTTCCACTGCCTGTTGACCTGAAGCGCATCCAAAATGGCCACCTTATCTAGGTAATCATCGGCCGAAGTGTCTTCTGCTGAAGAGAGGTTCAATTGAAAATCGTCATATGCCCCAATGCCCAAGGACCGTCAGCCGCTCATTTGGACTGGCTTGGTGTACCCACTTGAACTGAAAGTCATTGTAAACAGGAAGAAAGGGCAGCCCCAGCAACTCGAAGAGAAACTGCAAGTAGCTGCGTCTTCCGCTCAAAATCAGCGAGCTATTTGGGCCAGTGGGGCCCTCAAAGGTCAATCCAAGGTCGCTCGTACCGACGACAGCATTGCTTGTCCACTCATCGGTTCTCGCCGTTTTGAACCCGAATTCCATCACGCTGGACAAGGCATTCCCTCGGGTCGCTGGAAATGCGCCAGAGTAGAACTCCACCTGCTCCACCAAATCCACATTGATCATGCCCACCGGTCCTCCACTGGCTCCTTGTGTGGCAAAGTGATTGATGTTGGGGATCTCAATCCCATCGATGTAAAAACCGATTCTCATTGGGGCGCGCCACCTCTGATCACCACGTCATTTCGGAAACTGGGAATGGCCGCCACCCCTGGCAGACTCCGAATGGCCTTGCTGATGTCGCGGCCACCCCCAGGATTCCTTTTGATTTCATTGGTCCCGATTCGTCTCAATGACACCGGCGCCTCCTCCTCTCCACGTGCGGTCACCGCCACGACCTCTGCAGCCTCAACCGCGATGGTCAATGGCTCAAGTGAGACCGTGAGAAAGGCCGCACGAGCCGGGGTCAATTCCACCTCTAGGCGATTGGCCGTTCGATAACCTTACAGAGCTAAAAGACAGGTTGACCACCCCCGGCTCTAGATCACCCAATTCAAATGCACCATCAAAATCAGTCGAAGTCCCAGCTGATTTTCCTTGAACAACAACCGAGGCAAACGGAATGAGCTCCCCGGTCACCTCATCCGTCACCACACCTCGAACAGCCGCTCGTTGCGCATGAGCCACAGGAGCAACAGCACTGCACAACAACAAAGCCAAAACGGCTGTCACTCTCCAACACAACGCGTAATTCTTGTCCTTCATGAAATCGGAACAAATGCCTTGCTTCTAGGTTCGAGGTCAACCCAAATCCAGGTCTAATCGCTTTCTTAAAGTCTCCAAAGCTGGGTTTTCACTCGCCCACTTGACATAACGGTCTTTGGGTGTCAAAAAGACGGCAGGCGCCTCTCCCTCAGACACCTTTACTTCCAAAGACAGCTGTCCGTTGCCTGCGCGGGTCCGCACATAATGCAGCAGTTCTGTCGCACACTCTTTTAGCTCTTCGTATTGCACTTCGTTGGCCACAGTAAATACGATTGCCGGATCCAAGAAAGCAAACTCACCATTGGCCAAGGTGGCGGCCAAGCCCACCTTATTTTGACCCCGCATATACTGAACAAGTCCAGTCCATGCCGCCTTCACCGTTTCTTCATCGTAGGTCCCATTCAAATGTGACGTATCCGCCAACTCCTGGTCTTCTGCTTCTGCGGACGCTTCTGAGACCGACAACATGCTGCGGCCTTTGAGCATAGTGGACAAGTTGCCCATCGGCTTCACCGCTGTTTTCGGGCGCCCCAATGTGATGGCCAAGTCTGCATCCAAGTGGGCTTCATCTGCAGACTCACGGGGCTCATTCGTGGACGGCGAAGCTGGAGCGGAAACGTCCAACTTCCCTTCCGACACCCCACCTTCTTCCACATTTGATTCCGCTGGCGCATCGTCCAATTGATCCGATTCAACCCCATGATCGGGCAAAGGAGCTTGGACGACTTGACCCGGATCAGACGCCACAGCATCGGGCACAGAATGGTTCTTTTTCGGCAATTCAACCAGCACGCCAATGGACGATTGGGTTCTGACCTCGACCCCCCATCCAGCAATTGGGATTAGCTCATTTTTTTTTTGCCCCCTCCGCGGAAACCGCTTCGAGAGAACCCATGCGCATCAGCATCAACTCCACCAGCAGTCGGGGATGTCGAGACAGCCTATACTGTTGATCCGATTCGTTTGCGCAGCCTATGGCGCCCACGAGAAAATGCAACCCACATTTCTGGGCCTGCTGACCAAAGCGTTCCGCCATGGAAGCCCCAGCCTCCATCAAAGACAAAGTCGCTTGATCCTTACACACGAGCAGGTTCCGAAGGTGTTGCCCCAATCCCGTGACGAAGTGGTGGGCATCAAACCCTGCAGCAAGGACCTCCTCAAGCTGCAACAGCATGTCTCCTATTCTGCCCTCCAGTGCCGCGTCGACGACATTGAAGTAGACATCGTGCCCCAACACATTGAGGTGCGTCGTGACCGCTTCATAGGTCACACCATCCGCGCTCGAAGCCACCATCTGATCAAAAATGCTCAGCGCGTCCCGCATGGCACCATCAGCGCGCTGCGCAATCACATTGAGCGCCTCCGGCTCTGTTTTCACACCTTCCTGTTCAGCTACATAGACCAAATGGTCCGCGATGTCCCGGGTGGTGATTCTGCGGAAGTCATAAATCTGACAACGAGAAAGAATCGTAGGGAGAATCTTGTGCTTCTCCGTCGTGGCCAAAATGAAGACCGCATGCTTCGGCGGCTCTTCCAATGTTTTGAGGAAAGCGTTAAACGCATCCTTTGACAACATGTGAACCTCGTCAATAACATAGACCTTGTATTGACCGTCTTGTGGAGGAATCCGGACTTGATCAATGATGCTCCGAATGTGGTCTACACCATTGTTGGACGCCGCATCCAGCTCGAAAACATTGAAACTCCGTTCTGCCTGTTCGGTCGTGAAGTCATTGATGGCGTTCGCGAAAATCCTTGCACACGTGGTTTTGCCTACACCCCGAGGTCCACAAAACAGATACGCTTGCGCGATTTGTCCCGACTCAATGCTGTGCCGCAACGTGTCCGTAATGGACTTTTGGCCCACCACAGTCTCCCATGATGTTGGCCGATACTTTCTCGCGGAAACCAAAAATGTATTGTCCTCAGACATGTTTCAAAGGTGCGGCTTGACTGGCAAAATGTGATGGTCCAATTTTGCACAGGTCACCCACATTTTTGGGTTCAAAGGCCATGAGATAGAAAATCAAAGAGAAGGGGGTTGCGCGCCCATCTCGTTTGGTGTAGATTTGCGCCCCCTTTTGCGCATTGCATATGTCCCGGAATCGATACGAAACGGTCTTCATCATCACACCAGTCCTCTCTGACGAGCAGACTAAGGAGGTGGTCACCAAATTTAAAAGCCTTCTCAAAGAGAAAGGCGCTTCCATCACCCACGAGGAGAATTGGGGCATGCGAAAGCTTGCCTACCCAATTCAGAAGAAGTCGACCGGCTTCTACTACCTGGTGGAATACGAAGCGGATCCCGACACAATTCTGCCTTTCGAGACAGAATTTCGTCGCGATGAAAGAATCATCCGATTCTTGACCACGCGAATGGACAAGAACCACACTGAATATGCGGAAGGACGCCGCGATCGTGAGAACGACCGTCGCGATAAGCCGAAACAAACTGGAGCGGAGGCTCAAGCCTGAACGCCCCAAAGCTGATTGACATGGCCGACAACAAGAACGTTCGTTACCTGAATCCCATCGCCATCGACACGAAAAGCGAGCGCTACTGCCGTTTCCGTGAAAAGGGCTTCAAGTACATCGACTACAAGGACCCCGATTTTTTGTTGATGCTGATCAACGAGCAAGGCAAGATTTTGCCACGCCGATTGACCGGAACCAGCCTCAAATACCAACGCCGTGTTGGCAAGGCCATTAAAAAGGCCCGCCACCTCGCGCTTCTTCCCTACCTCGCTGACCAGTTGCGTTAAGCAACCCAATCCACCGCGACATGGACGTGATTCTCAAACAAGACGTTGAGCGCTTGGGCGCAAAACACGACATCGTAGCCGTCAAAAACGGCTTCGCAAGGAACTTCCTGATTCCAAAAGGCTTTGCCATTGCTGCCACTGAAAGTGCGCGCAAGGTTGTGGCTGAAACCATCCGACAGCAATCTCACAAGGCGCGCAAGACCTTGGAAGATGCCCAGGCTTTTGCAGAAAAAATCAACGGCTTGTCCGTAAAGATTGGTGCCAAAGCAGGCGAAAGCGGAAAGATTTTCGGATCGGTAAACAACATTCAATTGGCAGAGGCCATGGCCGCAGCTGGTCACATTGTAGAGCGGAAGCAAATCGATTTGGGCTCAGAGTCCATTCGTGATCTTGGCAGCTACACTGCCAAAGTCAAGCTCCACAAGGACGTCACTGCAGAAGTGACGTTTGAGGTGGTCGCTGAATAACATTCATGCCCCAAACGGGGATTTTTGATAAAAAAGGGGGCTTTGCCCCCTTTTTTTGTGCCTTGCAGTTGCGCCATGTCCGGATTTAAACTTCACAGCGAATTCCAACCCAAGGGTGACCAACCTGAAGCCATCCGGCAGTTGGTCGAAGGGCTGAACTCCGGACTGCCCCATCAAACACTTTTGGGCGTCACAGGATCTGGAAAGACGTTTTCTGTCGCCAATGTCATTGAGCAGACACAACGACCAACCCTTGTCTTGAGTCACAACAAGACATTGGCCTCTCAGCTCTACAGTGAGTTCAAGGAGTTCTTCCCAGACAACCTCGTCGAATACTTCGTTAGCTACTACGACTACTACCAACCCGAAGCCTACATCGCTTCGAGCGGCACATTTATCGAGAAAGACCTCGCCATCAACGAGGAGATTGAAAAACTCCGCCTTTCGGCAACCTCAGCGCTTCTGAGTGGGCGCAGAGACGTCATTGTTGTGGCCTCCATCAGTTGCATCTATGGCATCGGAAACCCCGTGGAGTTTCACAAAAGCGTCATTGAGGTCAAATCCGGTCAAGTCATTAGCCGCAATGCGCTTCTCCACCGTTTGGTCGAGAGTCTCTACCACCGCACCCGAGGCGACTTTAACCGCGGATCGTTCCGTGTCAATGGAGATGTGGTGGATGTTTTCCTCGCCTATGCCGACCATGCCGTGCGCATCCACTTTTGGGGGAATGAAATCGAGCGAATCGAAACAATAGATCCAGAGACCGGTCAAATTCTCCACGGTTTCGAATCCCTCCGCATCTACCCAGCCAACCTGTTTGTGACCGGCAAAGACACCTTGCACCAATGCATCTGGGAAATCCAGCAAGACATGGTTAAGCAAGTCGAGTGGTTCAATCAGCAAGGCAGGTTCATCGAAGGCAAACGCCTCGAGGAGCGCACCACGCACGACCTCGAAATGATGAGGGAGCTCGGGTTTTGCAATGGCATAGAGAACTACAGCCGGTACTTTGACCGAAGGCAACCTGAACAACGGCCCTTTTGCCTGCTCGATTACTTTGCGGATGACTTCCTCATGGTTGTGGACGAAAGTCACGTCACAGTCCCTCAAGTCGGCGCGATGTATGGTGGTGACCGGTCTAGAAAAGTGTCCTTGGTTGAACACGGATTTCGACTGCCCTCTGCACTCGACAACCGCCCCCTAAAGAACGATGAGTTTGAAGGCATGCTCAACCAGGTCATCTATGTGAGTGCCACGCCCGCCGACTATGAACTCGAACTCAGTGAAGGTGTGGTTGTGGAGCAGCTGATTCGTCCGACAGGCCTCCTTGACCCCCCCATTGAAGTCCGACCTTGCACCAATCAGGTCGACGACCTCATCGGTGAAATTCGGAAAACCATCGCACAAGAGGACCGCGTCTTGGTTACCACCCTCACCAAACGCATGGCTGAAGAGCTGTCGCGCTACTTAGACAGACTCCGCATTTCTTGCTCCTACATCCATTCCGAGGTAAAAACCCTTGACCGCATTGAAATCATCCGCAACCTCAGAGAGGGGGTAATCGACGTGCTCGTGGGCGTAAACCTGCTCCGTGAAGGACTCGACTTGCCAGAAGTCTCTCTGGTCGCCGTGATGGATGCAGACAAAGAAGGGTTTTTAAGGTCGAACCGGTCACTTACCCAGACCGCGGGTCGGGCTGCCCGAAACGTGAATGGCCGCGTGTTGATGTACGCGGACAAGGTCACCGCATCCATGGCGCAAACCATCGAGGAAACGGCAAGAAGAAGAGAAAAACAAGAGGCGCACAACACCCAGCACGGTCTGGTTCCTGTGCAAGTGAAGCGCTCCAAAAAAACCGTTTTCGAACAAAGCAGCCTCATTGACGATCGCTCATCTCAAGTGGCCGCCGAACCCGCAGCGACTGGAGCCGGAATTCTCGACGACCCTGTGGTGGCGGGCTACATCAAGTCCAAAGACAGAAAGGCCATGGACAAACTTCTGGCCCGAACCAAGCGTGAAATGCAGCGTGCCGCAAAAGAGCTCGCATTCATGGATGCTGCCCGAATGCGAGATGAACTTTTTGCACTTCAAGATGCTGTAAAAGACTGGCCATCATGAGCCACCTTGCAACCTGTCAAGAAAACACGCGTTTATTCCCTTCAAGGAACCCAATGAAACTCCACATGTCCAACTTCGCCGTCCGTGCCGTACTTCAGCTCATTTGCTGTGTGACCTTCACCACCTTATGCAGCCAAGTGCCTCACGGTGGTCAACCGTTTTGGACCAATCCAGCCCCCCTCAATCAAGCCCCTGTGCAGCGCATGGGAGCCATCGATTTGGAAGCACTCCAAGCTGGAGACGCCATTACCGACAAAGTGAAAAGTGCAGCCTGGAGGTTTGGACAGGAATTCGACGTGAATTTGGGCCTTGAGCATGGCCATTGGACGCAAGAAAATGGGAAGTCGGTATGGAGAATGGTGGTGGAGGCCCCAGGAGCCATTGCCATGAGCGTCAACTTCTCCCAATTCGAACTCCCAAAAGGCGCTCTTCTCTTCCTTTGGAACCGAGAGCGCATTGAGTTCATCGGAGGATTTGATCACCGCAACCACAAAAACTGGGGAGGGCTGGCCACGGGGTTGGTCGCCGGAGATGCTGTGGTGATTGAACTTCAAGTCCCGAGTCCACTCCGCGATGCATGTGCCCTCCGCGTCGATCAGGTGGTTCATGCCTACCGAGACATCGCAGGAAAAGCAGCGCTGTTGTCCGAAGCCTTGGGCATTCAAAGAGGCCCCTTCGGCAACAGTGGAGAATGCAACATCAACGTAAATTGTCCTGAAGGCGCCACTTGGCAGTGTGAGAAACGGTCCGTTGCTTTGATCGTTCAAGGTGGATTTTCCGTGTGTACGGGGGCCTTGGTCAACAACACCGCACAAGATGGGAGCCCCCTATTTCTGACTGCGAACCACTGTCTTCCAGGAAACGGGAACGTGGGCAACTGGACGTTCTACTTCAACCATGAAACAGCAGGGTGCTCAGGAAACACTGGACCCACAAACCAAACCATCAGCGGAAGCGACTTGCTCGCAAGCAGCGGAGCCTCCGACTTCGGACTCCTCCTCCTCGACGAAACACCGCCCGAGAGCTACGATGTCTTTTACTCTGGATGGGACGGGTCCGATGATGAGACCGTGCAAAATGCCACCGGATTGCACCACCCTTCCGGAGACCTCAAGAAAATCTGTCTCGAAGAGGATGCCCCTTACCACGACAATGCAGCGGGTGCGGCCGTGTGGTGGATTAGCCAATGGGAAGCTGGCGTCACCGAACCCGGTTCTTCTGGGTCCCCTTTGTATGACCACAACCACAGGATCATAGGCCAGCTTTATGGCGGATCTGCAGCCTGCAATGGCAGTGTCAACAATGGACAAATCGACTATTACGGACGGATGGGCGTGAGCTTCAACAATGGCATTACCGAACACCTCGACCCCTTGGGCCTTGGCTTGGAGGTACTCGACGGCTACCCTGCCGCAGGCTGTGTCACCTCCTTTTCACTGGACCTAGGCGTGGGCATCGCCAATGCTCCGGATGGCGTTCTCTGCGGTGGCGGCGAGGTCTTCATAGACGTGACCCTGGGCAACTTTGGGGAAGACAACCTCACCTCTGCCACCATCGGATACGCTGTTAACGGAGGCCCGCAGCAAACCCTCAACTGGTCAGGGAATCTCTCCCAATACGACACCGAAACCTTGACGTTGCCTGCCATCGAAGCCACAGACGGAACGACTGAAGTCGAAGTGGTGGTCCTGTCGGTGAACGGAGGAGCCGATGAAAACAGCTTTAACAACGCGGCTGCGGTTGAATTCACAGCCTTTGCCGAGGACACGTTTGACTTCAGTTTCGAATTGGTCCTGGACGAATATGGCAGTGAAACAACATGGGAAATTCGGCGCCAAGGCAACACCGTTTATTCGGGTGGCCCCTACGATGACGACAACAACGGACAAGTGGTCTCGATTCCATTGTGCCTCGAAGCTGGTTGCTATATCCTCGAGGTCGAAGACAGCTATGGAGACGGGATGTGCTGCTCATTCGGGGACGGCAGCTTTACCATTCTTGATCCAGAAGGAGATGTGGTGCTCACAGGTGGTGATTTCGGCGACTCAGACGTGACCCAATTTTGCACCAGTGCCATGTCCGTGAATTCTACCGAGACAAGCCGCATCCAAGTGAATCCAAATCCCGCGACGCGGACCGTGCAACTTTCTGGACTTCCTTCGAATGCGAAACTGCAAGCCTTTGACTTGCTCGGCCGCCCTTTAACGGCCATCCTTCCTTTGGATGTGAACGGCGCGGCCATGGCCACGCTGCACACGGAAGCTTTGCCCCGTGGATGGACCCTTTTCCGCATTGATTCGGAAGAAGGAGCATACATGATACGTGTCTTGCTGCGTTAACCCTCTGATGCGTTTTATCTGGATTTTCCTCTTGGCTTTCTTGACCGCATGCGCAGGGCCGAAAGGAACGGCTCAGAAACACAAGGTGACTGACGATCATGACACCTGGGATGCCCCGTTCACTTTACTGGACGCTTCTGTCCATGGAGACAGCCTGAAGGTCAGCGTCCAATTTGGCGGTGGATTTCGGGACCACGAATTCCGCATAGAATCCGCTGGAGTGGCCACGAAATCTTGGCCAAGACAGCAGCCTTTGAATTTGTTTCACAATGGCCATGGAGATATGGGCAGGGCCTTACTGAGGGAGGAACGCTCCTTCGACTTGACGCCTTTTCAAGACCCGTCCCAATCGAAAATCCTCTTGAGATTGGCCGACTGGCCTGACCTTTTGGACTACAACTACCAAAGGTGATGATGGACGCCTTGGCTTGGGGATTGGCGGCGTCAATCCCAGCCGCCGCGCGCATCCTGTGGGATGGAGCCTTAAGCTCGGCTTGGCGGCGCCGTCCTCAAAACATGCATGCGGACAATCCAGAGGACAAATCGGCCAGCCTCATCCTCTGCGTGCACAATGACCTCGACCACCTCCAGACCATTTGGCCACTCTGGCGGGGTCAGGTCTTCCCCAAAGACTGGACCGTTCAATGGGTCATTGTGAACGACGGCTCAACCGACGGAACGCAGCAATGGCTTAGCCAACAGTTGGCGAAAGACGCCAACCCAAGCATGATCGTCCTGGTGAACCACCAAAAGAGCCGCCCCGGCAAAAAAGAAGCACTCACCAAGGGGATTGAAGCTGCCCGTTGCGACCGACTTGTTCTCACCGATGCCGACTGCAGGCCAGGTCCTGATTGGGCGTTTCACATGGCCTCGTCGCTGGGCAACACCCCCAAAGAACCCATTGTCACCCTGGGCTTTAGCCTTCCCATTGGCGGGCCGCGCCTCCTTCAATTTGACGCCCTGCGTATCGCTTGGCAATATGGCGCAGCGGCTGCACGGGGTCATGCATACATGGGGGTCGGACGCAACATCGCCTATCGAAAGCACCTTTGGGCATCGCTCAATGGATTTCAACAGCACTTGAACTTGAGCAGTGGCGACGACGACCTCTTTGTTCAATCCGCCCGTCAATCGGGCCATTTGATTCGCACGTTCACGACGCAGCGAACCACCATGGCCAACCCAACAGTGGCTGTCCCCGATGTCCTGGACGGACTCAAGAGAAAGCAGCGCCACCTCAGCACTTCGAAGCGGTACACGCCCAATATTCTCACCCATCTGGCATTGGATGTGGGGCTCGATTCACTCATTGTTTTGAGCGCATTTACAGGGATGCTTGGCCTTTTGCACAATCAAGGTTGGATACCGATTGTGGCTGCGGGGGTTGCCCTGCTGTTCCGGGCAGTTAACTTGTCGTCTTTCGCCAAGGACCTCGGTCTCCCGGTAAATTCTGGTTTTCGAGGCCACTCTTCTGGGACCGATGCGGTGGGGATTCCTCGCTGTAGCCACCTTGTTGAATTTCACCTCATCGCCGACATGGACTCAGCGGGCACCGACAAGCAGGTCGTGATCGACCACCTTTCCGACAAGGCCAAATGCGACTATGGCCTCATTTGCAAGGCTCTGGACTCCCATGATCAAGGGTCGTTTGCAGAGTTGATGGAGCGCTATCGCGACCCCATTTTCTACATGCTCATCAAAATGGTCCACGACCAAGATGATGCAGAAGACTTGATGATCGAGACCTTTGGAAAGGCCTTCCGCAGACTCAAGCAATACAGCCCAAAGTTTGCCTTTTCGACTTGGCTCTTCAAGATTGCCTCCAACGGCGCCATCGACTTTATCCGGAAGAAGCGCATCAAAGCACTCAGTCTGGACAAGGGGTTCACAGATTCTGAAGGAGACACGATGGAAATACAGGTTGCTGACGACGGCCTCGATCCGGGACAAACCATGGAGAAACAACAGCGAATCAACCGGATGCGCGAAGTCGTAGCCCAACTCAAGCCCCGGTACAGGAGGCTTGTTGAACTCCGCTATTTCGAGGAATACAGCTATGAAGAAATTTCACAGGAGCTAGACCTGCCCTTGGGAACGGTCAAAGCCCAGCTGTTCCGCGCCCGCGACATTTTGGCTGGCGTATTGGAAATCGACCGCGAACAATTTTAATCGTGAAAGCTTCCGCGCAAGACAATCGCGCTGTCGATATGGCGCTGACAGCATTGGCCAAAGACGCCATTGCATTTGGAACCCCCCTTCCAGAGGTGACGAAAAAACAGCGAAGTCAACTCGCTCTTCTCGGCCCACTGTTTAGAGAGTGGAACGCCAAAATCAATGTGATCTCGCGCAAGGATTTGGACCAATTCTTTGTGCATCACGTGCTTCACAGTTTGGCCATTGCCCGTCTCCTTCGTCCTGAACCTGGCGCCCGAATCCTAGATGTGGGCACCGGCGGCGGATTTCCAGGTTTGCCCCTCGCCATTCTTTTTCCCGAGGCCCACTTCGCCCTCTGTGATTCTATTGGCAAGAAAATCAAAGTGGTGGATGCCGTCACAGAAACACTAGGCTTGGAAAATGTCAAAGGAATCTGGGCACGGGCAGAGGCATTGACAGGTGAACCTGCATTCGACTTTGTGGTGAGCCGAGCCGTCACCAAAATGCCCCTCTTTATCGAATGGGTGCGCCCATTGATCGCCGATGAACACCGCCACGGTTTGGCCAACGGCATCTTGTACTTGAAGGGAGGAGACCTCAAGGAGGAGCTGAGCCCCATCAAAGAAAAGGTCACTTCATGGGACCTCTCAGACGTCCTTGCAGAGCCTTTCTTCGAAACCAAGAAATTGATTCATGTTGCCCTCTAACGGGAAACGAATCCCCAAATTTGCGTTTGCGTCTCGGATTTGATTGCATTTCGAAGCGAAGGCCGCCTTGCAAAAAAATCCAGAAAAGAAAGAAGGGGACATTTCTGCCCCCTCCGAAACCTGCAAGGATATTGAAACCGATACAGCCGAAGAGGCTGCATCCACTTACATGACGGACGCGGATGCAATCGTTGCCTTCAAAACGAAAAAAAATATGCCCTCCTGTTCGAAAGGCCCGAAAACACCCATGCACTTTATCAAGCAAATGCTTGAATGTCCTTTTAAATTCACGTCCAATGAGCAAGGTGAACTCTGAATCAAGCAGCATGGATACAGATCAACTGCAAGCGTTGGGACGGGACACCATCAGCGAAGCATTGGGATTGGAGATCCTCGAAGTGACCCACGGTCATGTGACCGGGCGCATGCCCGTCGATTCTAGAACACATCAGCCCTACGGATTGCTCCATGGTGGAGCAAGTGTTGTATTGGCCGAGACATTGGGGTCTGTAGGATCTCATTTCATTGCCGCTCCACTCGGCAAGGGCGCGGTTGGAATCGAAGTCAATGCCAACCACTTGCGCGGCGTTCGCGATGGCTGGGTGCACGGGACAGCCAAACTTCACCACGAGGGTGGGCGACTTCACATTTGGCACATCGAAATCTCTGACGACAAAGGCCGGTCCATTTGCACCAGTCGCCTCACCGTTATGCTTGTGCCAAATGTCCAGCCCAAGACATCCAAGGCATCATGAACAGGTCCGACAAGAACACCATCTCTGTCCTGTTCCATCGACCGGGAGCCCCCACGCTTGAACGCCTCGTTCCAGACGACAATGGCCTGGCTTGTTTTCGCATGCACCCGTGGGAACATGCACGCCAACACAAAGCCATCGTGGTGCGGGGCCGCATTGAAACTGGAACCTCTGTGTTGGGTGAAGAGCGTCCCCGAATCAAACCCAATGCCATCCCCATTCGCGGTACAGAGCGCCAAACCCACTTGGACAGGGTGGCACTGGGTAAGGTGAGCATTGAATCCGGCGTGCTACAAAAAGTGGTGTTGTCCAGCCAACTGACCGTTGGCATAGACTCCTTAGACCCTGAAGAAGTTGTGCGCCGACAGGCACAAGCCCACCCCGATTCGTTCAGCTGGATGATTCAACACCCCGAAATCGGAATGTGGTTTGGCTCTTCTCCCGAGCCATTGGTGCAAGGGGAATGGCCCCGATTCCAAACGGCCTGCCTTGCAGGAACACGCATGACCCACACCGGTGCACAAACCGACCCGTGGACACCAAAAGAGATCCATGAGCAACAGCTTGTGGTCGATGCCGTTCTCGCCTCTTTGGAGGATAGCCAATGCGAAAACATTCACATTGGAGCGCGAAATACGGTTCGCTACGGCCCCATTGAGCACCTGAGAACCATCGTTGAATTTTCCGCTACACAGCCCGTTACAGAAGTGGTCAATGCGCTGCACCCCACACCCGCTGTTGGGGGAACCCCGAGAGATGCAGCTTTGGCCTTTATCCGTGAAAACGAAGACCACGACCGCGCCTTTTACACTGGCTGGGTCGGTTTGGAGCAAGGCAACGAAGTCAGCTATTTCGTGAATCTGCGCTGCGCAGCCCTTCAAGATGGCGAACTGACTGCCTACGCCGGAGGAGGCATCACTGCAGGATCTGATCCTGCTTCCGAGTGGGAAGAGACCCGCAACAAGCTCCAATCTGTTTTGGACCCCATCGTGCATTGGTCCAAATGAACAACGCGCATTCCCCATTCACCGCAATCGAATCCGCCCAGATTTTGGTGGAAGGGCTCATTCAACATGGACTTGCCGGCGCTGTCGTGAGTCCAGGTTCACGCAATGCACCCCTACTGCAAGCCTTAGACAATGCAGGGGTTCCATGCAAAGTCGCACTAGATGAACGGTCAGCGGCCCACCACGCCTTGGGGATGGCCTGCGCATTGAATGCGCCGGTGGTCGTCTGTTGCACAAGTGGCACTGCGGCTCTCAATCACGGCCCTGCGTTAGCCGAAGCATTCAAAGTCGGCTTGCCCTTGATCAGCCTAACTGCGGATCGCCCCCCTGGCGCGCAAGATCAATGGGAGAGCCAAACCCTGCAACAGTTTGGAGTGCATGCCCCACATGTGCGCGCAGACTTTCAGTGGCTCCCCGAATTGCAGCACCAAAACGACGCCTTCTTCAGCGATGTAGACCTGGCGCTCCAATCGGGACCCGTCCACATCAACTGCCCTTTTGCTGAGCCCCTGTATCCGAAAGGCACAGCGGTCGCAAAGTCCACAACAACATGGTCTGCCCGCCCGGGATTTGATTCAAAGCCCAGCCAAGCTCAAATCGACGTCGAGAACCACTTCGCCACGAGAGTGTCAGACGCCATCAAAAATGGCCAACGCATTCTTCTTCTTGGTGGCACTCAACCACAGTCCTTGTCCATCGACACGCTCAAAGTCTGGGGCCAGCTATCGGTGATGACAGGAGATTCCACGAGTGGACTTGGGCGATCTCCATCGGCCATCGTTGCCACGGATCGGTGGATGCGCGGTTGGGCATTGAGCCATTTGGCGTGGGACACAATCAAGCCGGATGTTGTGGTGAGTTTTGGCGCGCCATTGCTGTCTAAATCCATGCGGCAAGCCCTCCGAAATGCACCCTTTGAGCATTTGCACATTGATGTCAGTGGCCAAGCCCCTTCTGCTTTTGGCAGCGCAGCAGAGTGCGTGGCCACCACTGTTCCTCGAGCGTTGAACGCTGTCGCAATGCACGTTTCCGAATCCCAGATTCAAGCTCCCCCCAAAACCATGGCGTGGCAACAGCTTTGGACTGGTCTCGCCAATCAACTCGAAAAAGCACACCCAAGCGCCCTGAATGCTGCCCCTTGGAGCGACCTGAAAGCACATGCAGTATTGCACAGGCATGCCCCAGAAAACTGGAATCTTCACTTGGGCAATTCCACTCCAGTTCGATACGCCCAGCTGTTTCACCGCCCTGAGATCCAAACCTGGTCCAACCGCGGTGTAGCCGGGATTGACGGTTGTTCATCCACAGCGGTAGGCGCAGCATTGGCTGGCCAAAAAGTCACCCTCATTACGGGCGACTTGGGCTTCCTGTACGACGCCAATGCATTCTTTGTCCACCCCCTTCCGTCTCACCTCAGGATTGCCGTCATCCACAATGGTGGCGGAGGTGTATTTCGGTGGTTGGACGGCCCACAGCGCACGGGCATGTTGAACACGCATTTTGAAATGCAACACGACACTCCGCTTCGGTCCTTTTGCGACTTGCACGGGCTGGAGCATGAACGCGTGACTTCCGAGGCGGCGCTCACACAAGCCTTGAAAGATTGGTGGATGGACGCCGATACTCCGAGGGTGTTGGAAATTTCGACCCCCTCTGAGGAAAGTGCCGAGGCCTACAAGGCTTATATGGCAGCGGTGAGTGCCTAAATTTGCTGCTGCAACAAGATGACGGCCCGGGAGAACCCCAAGCCACTCTGTTTGTTTCATTTTTTCATTCCCCAAGCACCATGAGCCAAACACGCCAGTGGCAGGAAATCAAAGCCTTCGAAGACATTCGATTTGAGTGGTTCGAAGGCATCGCGCGCATCACCATTGATCGCCAAAGCGTTTACAATGCCTTTCGTCCCGAAACGAACACCGAAATGCTCGAGGCGATGGACATCGCACGCGAGCGAACCGACATCGGCGTGGTCGTCTTGACCGGCGCAGGGGACAAAGCGTTTTGCAGTGGAGGGGATCAAAATGTGAAAGGCACAGGGGGATACATAGGCCATGACGGTGTTCCCAGACTCAACGTCCTGGACTTGCACAAGAAAATCCGTTCCTTGCCCAAGCCTGTCATCGCCGCAGTCAACGGCTATGCGATTGGAGGCGGGCATGTCCTGCATGTGGTTTGCGACCTCACCATTGCATCGGAGAACGCCATTTTCGGGCAAACTGGACCGAAGGTGGGCAGCTTTGATGCCGGGTTTGGATCGAGCTATCTCGCCCGCCATGTGGGACAGAAGAAGGCACGCGAAATCTGGTTCCTATGCGAACAGTATTCCGCAGCTGAAGCGGAGTCCATGGGATTGATCAATACAGTCGTCCCACTCGAAAAACTAGAAGAAACCTACGTCAAGTGGTGCAAGACCATCATGAAGCGATCCCCGTTGGCCATTCGAATGATCAAACGAGGCTTAAATGCGGAACTGGATGGACAAGCGGGATTGATGGAATTCGCAGGAGACGCCACCTTGATGTACTACCTCATGGAGGAAGCACAAGAGGGGAAAAATGCATTTCTCGAAAAACGCGACCCGGACTTTCAGCAATACCCAAAGTTCCCCTGAGGAACATGATTCAAGATTTCATCCAAGCCGCACGCCTGAGAACCTTGCCACTGGCCAGCGCATGTGTGCTAACGGGAGCTGGACTCGCCGCTGCCACCGGTATGCCTTCGGACAGGCTCTACCTCTTGTTTGGGGGCTGTCTTTTGACGGTCATTCTCCTTCAGGTATTGGCCAATTTCGCAAACGACTTAGGAGACTTTGAGAACGGCGCCGATGTTCAGCAGGGCCAAGAACGACTGGACAGGGCAGTGGCCTCGGGCCGCATCTCGGCTAGCCAAATGCGACTGGCCGTACACTCAACAGGGGGTCTCGCCTTTGTCTGCGGGTTGATCACCGTGATTTTGGCTGTTGGCCAAGACTGGCTGGAACTGGCACAATGGGTGCTCATCGGCGTGGTCGCCTTGGGGGGCGCTTATGCCTACACGGCCGGCAAGAAACCATACGGTTACAGTGGGCTTGGCGACGTTAGCGTCCTCTTGTTTTTCGGCTTTGCAGGGGTTGCGGGTACCGCTGTTTTACTTTCTGGTCAGTTCGATCCAAGGTGGCTTTTCCCCGCCGCAGCCATTGGTCTTTTTAGTGTGGCCGTGCTCAACTTGAACAACCTGAGGGATCACGTATCCGATGCCGCGACGGGCAAACACACCCTTGTGGTCCGCATGGGTTTCGACACAGCCAAACGGTACCATGCGGCCTTGTTGATTGGCGGATGGATTGCACTGGTCGCATTTTGGCAAGTCGACCCTGAAGGGCCTTGGCGAGGCCAATTGTGGTATGGTCTATTCGCTTTGGTTCATGCCCGCCATCTGAGCCTTGTGTTCCGCACAAAAGACACTGCTGAATTAGATGGGGAGTTGAAAAAAATCGCTTTGAGCACCTTTTCAGTGGCCCTTTTTCTCTTTTTAAGTGGCACGGCATGAACGGCCTTGACATCAGCATCGTTGAGCGCTCGCTCCAGTTCAAAACACCTGCGGGAACCTCACGTGGCGCCCTCACAGAAAAGCCCAGCTTCTATGTGGTTGCACGCGACTTGGAAGAAGACGGACGCTTGGGCATTGGAGAATGCAGTTTGATTCCGGGCCTTTCACCTGAAAGTGCACCGAGAGCGAGGATGGAATTGAAACGACTTGCCGCCTCGGGCTCGCTCAATCCAAAGGCCATGAGCTTGCAGTATCCCGCCGTGAAATTTGCTGCGGAGACTGCCCTCATCGACTTGCTCAACGAGGGAACCAGAACTCTTTTTCCCGGCCCATTCACTGAAGGTCAACCGACCCCCATCAACGGCCTCATATGGATGGGAGACCCTGAGGACATGGTGGCCCAAGCAGCGTCTCTGTTGGACCGCGGATTCGACACCCTAAAAATGAAAGTAGGGGCATTGGATTTTGAGCGGGAATGTGAATGCATTGCTGCCATCCGCAGCCTGGCTCCCGCGGACCGCATTGTCCTGAGACTGGACGCAAATGGTGGCCTTGACGACGCCGACCCCAATGTCACATTGAAGAAACTAGAGCGACTTTCCGCATTCGACATTCACAGCATGGAGCAGCCCATCCGGGCAGGACAATGGAAGAAAATGGCTGCCATCTGCAAAGATTCCCCGATTCCAGTCGCCCTTGACGAAGAACTCATTGGCATCAGTGACACCACCTTGAGGCGGAACATGTTGCATGTCATTCAGCCCGATTACGTCATCCTCAAACCCAGCTTACTTGGGGGGTTTGTAGAATCCAACCACTGGATGGATCTCGCCAAAGAAGTAGGCGCAAACTGGTGGGCCACGAGTGCATTGGAAAGCAACATTGGCCTCAACGCAATCGCCCAGTGGGCCTCCGATGCTGTCGCAGAAGAGAAGGCCCCCATGCCACAGGGGTTGGGCACCGGGAGCCTGTTCACCAACAACCTCTCTTCACCATTGGTGGTGGAAAGGGGGACCATTCGAATGAACATGTCGGCGGAGACTGACCATGCCCACCCTGACGTTTGGAACTTGACCGAGATTTTGCCATGAATTCCTCCTGGCGATTTGCGCCGGGGCAAGGCGAACACAGTGCAGCGAGCCTTGGCAATGCTCCAGATTGGGTGGCTCCATTTTTGGAACTCGACCAACGCTTCCAAAGCGGACAAGCACAGGCCCTCTCTTCGGGCAGCACAGGACCACCGAAAGAGTTGACCTTTGACGTGAACTGGATTCGCGCCTCCGCCTTGGCCACAGAATCGCACTTTGGCCTTCAACTGAAGCCTCGTTCCGCCCCACTTCTCGCGTGGTCTCCCCTTCCCATGGCCGGAGTTGGCGGACGAATGATGTGGTGGCGAACACGAATTCTAGGATGGGACTTGACCCAAAACCAACCCTCGTCTTCGCCCGTTGTTCCGGCCCCTCCGCAAGGTCAAGAACGCTACGATTTTGCTGTGGCTACTCCACAACAAGCCCAGGCGCTTCTTCAAAATGGAAGCCTCTCTCGCCTGTCCATCCTGTTGATTGGCGGCGCACCGATTCCAGCCTCACTGGAGGCACGTCTTCTTCAAGGCGCAAACCAATTCGGTTGCGCCATCCACCATGGGTTTGGCATGACCGAAACCCTCACTCATGTGGCCACTCGGCCTTTGGGCGAATCCAACTACCGTGCTTTGGACGGGGTTGAATTCAAAATCTCAGCGCAAGGGGCATTGGAAATCCACTCCCCTGCAAGGGGGGTGCATCACCTGACCACACGAGATGCCGCCACCCCAGCAAAAGAGGGTCTTTCCAAAGGGTTCCTCTGGAAAGGCCGATTGGATCACGTCATCAATACAGGCGGAATCAAGGTTCACCCTGCCGAACTGGAGCGAAGCCTTTCCCCCTTACTCAGCGCGCTCCTACCCAACCGACGCTGGTATTTGGTCGGGCGTCCACATCCCCGAACGGGAGAAGAGGTTCGTCTCGTGATTGAAGGGCCAGAAGAAGGAAACCCTTCGCTCGAAAAGGCCATCATGGCCCGAACCCGAGAGGCATGTCCTGGTCCTGAACGCCCCCGAAGCATCGAATGGGTGACGAAAATGAAAGAAACCGCCTCGGGTAAAGTGCACCGATATTGAATCTCTTGCGACCTTTGGTTCATGCCCCTCCCAAAATTGGTCTTTGCGACCAGAAATCCCGGAAAAGTCAAAGAAATTGCAGAATTGCTCGGTGCTCATTTTGAGATCATCGGCCTGGATGCTGTTGGATGCCTTGAAGACATCCCTGAGACAGCCCCCACTTTAGAGGGGAATGCCATTCAGAAAGCAGAATATGTGCTGTCCCATTACGGTGTCCACTGCTTCGCAGACGACACTGGATTGGAGGTGAACGCACTCCAAGGTGCGCCTGGCGTGCACACCGCACGTTACGCAGGGGAAGAAAAAGACCCCAATGCCAACATGGAGAAGCTGATGGCCGCTCTAAAAAAATGAACCCAACCGAAGCGCCAGGTTCCGAACGGTGATGGCCCTTACGACACCTACAGGAACCCTCACATTTGACGGCATATGCTCCGGTCGCATTGCAAAAAAAACCAGTGGATCCGAGGGTTTCGGGTATGATCCAATCTTCATTCCTGAGGGACAATCCGTCCGCACATTCGCCGAAATGACGCCTTCGGAGAAGAACGTCATCAGCCACAGAGGACGCGCAGTAAGGGCGATGGTCAAAGAACTCATAGTCAGAGGTGGAGAAACGGAGGTGAAACCCGGTTGAAATCCCCGGTTGTCGCATTAGGTTTGTGTTCAATTCCGATTTTTCGGTCTGTGGAATGCCCATGAATTACCTCGATTTCGAAGAGCCCATCCGTTTGCTGCAAGAGCAGCTTGAGCAGGCACAGGACATCGACGGCCAAGGCCAGGTCGACATGCAAAGTACCCTGACCGACCTGGAGCAAAAGATTGCAGAGGTCAGCCAAGAGATTTATGCCAACCTCACCCCATGGCAAAGGGTTCAAGTCTCTCGCCACCCGGATCGCCCTTACACGCTCGATCACATCAACGCCTTAACACAAGGCCGGTTCTTAGAATTGCATGGCGACCGCAATTGCAAAGATGACAAGGCCATGGTCGGAGGCCTGGGCATGATTGACGATCTCCCTGTGATGTTTGTCGGCCAGCAAAAGGGAGCCAACACCAAACTGCGTCAGTACCGCAATTTTGGCATGGCCAATCCCGAAGGATACAGAAAGGCCTTGCGCCTGATGAAATTGGCTGAGAAGTTCAACCGGCCTGTGGTTTGCCTCATCGATACCCCAGGAGCTTACCCCGGACTTGAAGCCGAAGAACGAGGACAAGGAGAAGCCATTGCGCGCAACATCATAGAGATGATGCAACTCCGTGTACCCGTGATCTGCGTGGTCATCGGTGAAGGCGCTTCCGGCGGCGCATTGGGCATTGGAATTGGAGACCGGGTACTCATGATGGAACACACATGGTATTCTGTGATTTCTCCAGAATCCTGCTCCAGCATCCTGTGGCGTTCTTGGGACCACAAAATTGAAGCCGCTGAAGCCCTCAAGTTGACGGCCGAGGACATGATGGGCAACAAGCTCATCGACGGCATCATTCCCGAACCTCTTGGCGGTGCGCACATCGACCGTGACGCCGCTTTTTCCAACGTAAAAAATGAGATTCTAAAGCACTTGCGTAAGCTTCGGGTGATGAACCCAGACAAGCGCATTGATGCCCGAATTCGAAAGTTCTCCTCAATGGGCGTTGTTCAAGCATGATAGACGCGCTTGACTTCTTAGCTTTGCCCGCGATTCACGATTCATGAACATGCAGTACATCGTCCGCCAACCATTGGCGCTCCTGCTCCCCGCCTTCCTTTTGCTCATCTCCCTGCCCGGTTGTGGCGGCTTGGGTAAAATGGACAAGGCCATCGAGGAGCTCAACCTCAAAATGACCCCTGAACCCCTCATTGTTAGAGGTGGTCAAGTCCAACTTGCACTCTCGGGTACGTTCCCCGAGAAGTACTTTGCCAAAAAAGCCATCGTTGAAGCCACACCCGTTCTCGTTTGGGAAGGTGGCGAAGCGGCTTTCGAAACCGTAGGCTTCCAAGGAGAAGATGCGGCAGGCAACTACACTGTGGTTCCTTTCAAAACCCCTAAGTCCTTTGACTACTCAGGAAAAATAGACTTTCAAGAGGGCATGGAAGACGGCGCTCGCCTTGAGCTTCGCATCAGCGGCTCAATGGGCAGCAAATCCATGGACTTTACTCCCGTCGTCCTCGGAGACGGAGTGATTACCACACCAAATTGGGTGAGCTCAGACGACCGCTTCGTCAAGGGAACAGACCAATTCCAACGTGTGATCTCCTACACGGAAGAAGCAGAAATCCATTACGCATACAATCGCTCGAACGTTCGCTCTGCTGAGCTTCGCGACGACGACATGTCTGCCATGAAGGACTTCCTTGGCTTCGCTGCTGCCCACGACAGTGTCGTACTCAAGGGAACCAGTGTGAGCGCCTACGCTTCTCCAGAGGGCGAAATCACCCTCAATGAAGACCTCGCCATGGAACGCGCCGAAAGTGCCAATGCCGCGGTTGCAAAACTCCTCAAGCGCGCTAAAATCACCACAGAAGACGGCTTCTTCGGGAACAACCCCAAAGGAGAAGATTGGGAAGGTTTTCAATCCTTGATGCGTGCATCCAACATTGAAGACAAGGACCTCATCCTTCGTGTTCTGTCCATGTACAGCGACAAGAACCGCCGTGAAGAGGAAATCAAGAACATCGCCAAGACCTACACGGAGATCGAAAAAGAGATTCTCCCAGCCTTGCGTCGCTCCATGATCACCCTTCGTTACGACATCGAGGGATACAGCGACGAGGAGTTGATGGCATTGGCCATGAGCAACCCCGACACCTTGACGGTGGAGGAGTCTCTATACGCCGCGACTTTGTTTGAAAGCAACGAAGACATGCTCAAGGTTTACGCCTCGACCAGCAGAGTGCATGCTGGCGACTGGCGTGGCCCCAACAACGAAGGCGTTTGCCTCATGGAAATGGGCAAGTTGAACCAGGCTGCAGACCGCTTTATGGCGGCCGACGAGCGTGGAGACAGCCCCATCATCAACAACAACCTTGGTGCTGTTGCGCGAATGAAGGGCAACCTTTCAGATGCCAAGCGCCTGTTGGGCAGTGCCAGTGGTGCTGGTGACGCAGTGAAGTACAACAAAGGCATCTTGGCCATCCAAGAAGGCAACTACAGCCAAGCTGTGTCCAACTTCTCTGGGGAAAACACCGCCAATGCCGCTCTGGCCAAATTGCTGAATGGAGACGCCAACGGCGCCAAGACCATTCTCAACAACGCCAAAGACGAGTCGGCAGTCGGCCATTACATCTTGGCCATTGCCAATGCCCGCCTCGGCAACAGTACCGAAGCCAAGGAGCACAGAGACATGGCCGTTCAGAAAGACGCCGGTCTTGCTGCAAAAGCCAGTGCTGACCTTGAGTTCCGTGACTTGGACTGAGTGCACATCATCCCATTCAAAAAAAGCCCCGGTTGCCAATGCAACCGGGGCTTTTTCATTCGCGCCACATCCATACAGTGCACGAGTTTGCACGTTGAGGTTAAGACAGTCCCATCGCGCGGTAGGCCTGCCAGCAAACCATGCCCGCTGCCACTGATACGTTTAAACTGTGCTTGACGCCGAATTGAGGAATCTCCAGCACCCCGTCGACTGCAGCCAAAACTTCGGCGGAACAGCCGCGCACTTCATTGCCCAGAACCACAGCCCATTGGCCGTTGGACGCAGGCGACCAATCTTCGAGTGTGGTTGCCCCACTGGCTTGCTCCAAGGCCAACACCACAAAGCCCTTTGACTGCAACTCCTGGATGGCCTCAACCGTCTCTTCATGGCCAGACCAAGCCACATGATCGGTGGCCCCGAGGGCCGTCTTGAGAATGTCCCGGTGTGGTGGACGGGATGTATACCCGCAGAGATCCAGACCGTGCAACCGAAACGCGTCCGCGGTACGAAAAACAGCGCCCACATTTTGGGCGCTGCGAATCTGGTCCAATACAAAACGCAAGGGCATCTTTTCGGCCGCCACGAAGTCTTCTGCAGACAACCTTAGCAAGTCCTTCATGGCCGTCGCGCGGTGGCCTTCGGCCATCAGTAAACGCGGATGTGGTAAGGCAAGCGCGCTTGAACGCGGTCCCTGGCCTCCAAGTTCACGAAAGCTTCCACTTCCATCATGGCCTGAACGGCATCCGCAGGAACCCCTGCAGCTTCCGCCATGGCAGACATTTGAGCCACGCCGGTAAAATCAGAAATGAACTGCTCGAATGGATCAATCGGCTCTGGGTACTCAATCAAATCAAAGTCCTCTAGACCCGCCATGTCTGCGGCCATCGCCACGGCGTCCTGCAGGTTGCCCATGCCATCGACAAGGCCGATCTCCATCGCATCCTGACCGGTCCAAACCCGGCCCCGGGCAACTTCATCGACAGCTTCAACCGTCATTCCTCGTCCCTCGGCCACATGGCCAATGAAGGAATCATAAATATGAGTGACCGATTCATTCACGGCATCCAAGGCAACGCCGGAAATGGGCGTGTGCATAGAAATGGCATTGGCGTGGTCGTGGAGCTTTACCCCATCAAAATCCAGTCCGATGCGCTCCTTCAGCAACTTACCTGCACTCGGAAGGACGCCAAAGACGCCAATGCTACCGGTAATGGTATTGGGCTGCGCCAAAATGTGGTCCGCCGCGCAACTGATGTAGTATCCGCCGCTGGCTGCTAGGTCACTCATCGAGGCCACCACGGGCTTACCCGCCTCCTTTAACAAGACTGTCTCACGCCAGATCACATCGCTGGCCAAGGCGCTTCCACCGGGCGAATTGACCCGCAGCACGACCGCCCCCACTTCTGGGTCGAGTCTGGCTTCGCGCAAGGCGCCCGCAATGCGCTCTGAGCCGATGGTGGCGTCATCGCCTGCGCCACTCTCAATGGCCCCCACGGCAAACACAACTGCAACAGAATTGGCCTCTCCTTCATCGGCGGTGTCCTCATTCGCCTCGTCTTCGTCGCTGCTTTCTTCAGCTGCGCCCAATTCTACTTGGAGGTTCTGGATTAAATCTTCAAAGGCATTTGGGTTGTGATACTGCCCATAACCCATGAGCAAAGCATGGCTTGTCTCGTCTTCGTCTTCTGCGGCACCTTTCTCCAAAAGGTGGGCATGCAACTCATCCTCGTACATCAATCCATCCACGAAACCCAATGACACAGCGTCTTGAGGCAACCTCACACTCAGGCTGTTCACGTGCCCATTGAGCACATCCATGCTCATGCCACGTGCTGCAGCAATGTCGCCGCCCATGCGCCCCCAAAAATCTTCGAGCATGGCCGTGAGCTGCTCACGGTTGGCCTCTGATAGGTCATCGCGCAAATAAGGTTCTACGGCACTTTTGTACGCATTGTCTGGACCACGAACCACGGTCATTTCGACCCCCAAGTCCGCCAACATCCGCTTGTAGAATGTGGTTTCCATGCCCATGCCACTCATGTCCATTCCGCCTTCAGGATGCAAATACACCTCGTCGGCAACCGTGGACATCCAATAAGCGCCCTGGGTATAGATCTCGCTCCACGCCACAATCCACTTGCCCGAGGCTTTGAATTTGGCCAAAGCGTCCCGGACTTCACCCAACATGGAGGGATAACCAGAGATCATGTCCGCTGTCATCAAAATGCCCTCAATGTTGTCGTCTTCTGCGGCCCGCTCCATGTCGGCCAAAAAGTGATTGAGTCCCAATTGCGTTTCGGGCTCCATAGAACCGAACTGGAGCGTAAACGGCAATTCCATGCCACGTTCCGCCATGGGCGCATCAAACGTGAGGTGCAAAACCGAACCTTCCTCGATTTCTGTGCCAAGGTCAAAGTTCATGTCCGAGCCACCACCAACGCCCTCAAAGGCGGAAGAGATCCCACCGACCAAGGCGCCGACGAAGATGAAAATGAGCAAGGAGCCAGCGATGACCATTGCGAGGGTGGAGCCGAGTAAACTGGCAAGAAATTGCTTTCCGAAATTCATAAGGTGTAAGGGTGATTTGCCTCCCGAAGGAGATGTAAAGTTGAGGAAAATATGGACTCAGAAATGAGAAAATGGGTCAAAGACAGGCGAGGCGATTAAAACATGAACTGGAAGTTCCAATGACCCGTGATCAGTCCCGACAATACCAACGCCCCAATCAGCAGCAGCAGCAGCAACGACGCTCCGATCAAAATCCAGCCCAGTGTGCGAATGAAGGCCTTGAGGAATCGGGGCAGCGTATCGGAAATGAAACGGCGCCACCAGGCGAGCAAACGGCGCCCACTTTCGGGATTTTCAAATTCATCTTTCGCCTTGTTTAGCTGATCCTCGACCGTTTCCTTGATGGCGTCCAGTGTCACTGGATCTCCCTTCATGGCCAAACGGTCGCTTGCCGATTTGGCCCTGGGGGTAATGGCCCAAAGAATGGCATACAACAATGGACCGATGCCCGGACCAATGAGCAACAGAATGAAAAGAGCCCGTACCACAATGGGGTCCACACCGACCCGGTGGGCCAGGCCTGCAGCAACACCCGCAATAACACTGTCGTCTGAATCGCGGAATACGCGGCGCTTTTGGTCGCCCTGCTGGTTTTTTTTCTTTTCTGGCTCCTCCTCGTCGGTCAATTCGCGAAACGCCTTGGGCTCACCCAATTGAGTTTTCGCCTTCTCGACATCGACCAGTGTCACAACTGAGCGAGTTCCAGCCGTGAATTGGGAGAACAACTCAGCAAGGCGGTGCTCCACTTCCTGCAGAACCTCCTCCCTTCCTTCTGCGCCCCGAAGGACTTGTCTCAAATCAGACAGGTAATCGCGCAGCACGATGTACGCCGGCAATTCTACGTTGAACAGGAGCCCACCTAGGGATATGTTGCGTGTTTCAACCATATTAATTAGTCTTCAAGAGGTTGAGATAAGGAGTTCACGGAATCCACGAATTGGTTCCATGCCACTTCCATTTTGTGAAGGACTTGCTCTCCTTTCTTGGTCATGCTGTAATATTTGCGGGGCGGTCCTGATGGGCTTTCGGCCCATCGATAGGTGAGCGTTTCGGCGTTTTTCATGCGGGTGAGCAAAGGATAAATGGTCCCCTCCACCACCAACAGGTCGACCTCCTGCAAGGCCGCGACGATGTCGGATGTGTACGCCTCGCCTTGGCGCAGTACCCGGAGGATACAGAGCTCCAAAACGCCCTTGCGCATTTGCGCTGTTGATGCTGCGGCTTCTTTGGTCATGCCATGCAAGGATATGCACAATACTTGGTACTTTGTATTACAAAGTACCTGTTTTTGCATTCATTAAGGAATCAGAGGCATCCAGTCGCCCTATCGAATGCCTGCCCACCCAACCTTCTCGAGGTGGAGCACTGGGGTAGGGCTTGCCTGAATTTCAACCAAAACGTGACAAAAGAAGAGCCGTTTCTAAGTCCCTTCCTCACGACATTTGCTGGGTGCGCATTCACATTGCTACCGGGTCCAATCTGGGCGACCGACAGAAACACCTCGACGAGGCCGACCGTCAAATGACCGAGTCTCTTGGCCTTGTATTGCGGACATCTCCCACGTATCGGACCGAGGCCATTGGCATGGCACCTGAGACACCCGACTTTTTAAATCGGATCATCGAGCTGGAACTTCATGCCCCCTGGAAAGACCGCCCGGAACAGGTGATGGCCACCCTCCTGGCCATTGAGCAGGAAATGGGGCGGCAGAGACCCAAAGAAGGCTACACCTCCCGCCCCATCGATCTGGACATTGTGCTCTGGGGAAACCGGGTTCTCAAGCTGGACAACCTTCAAGTCCCCCACCCACGCATGCTGCGGCGCCGTTTTGTCTTGAAACCCTTGGCGGATTTGATTCCAGAACAACCCATTCCAGGGGATGGCCGCACTGTCGCGCAATGTTTGGCTGACCTTCCGGAAGATGTGCCCCAAATTGCGCCTTGGCCATGACCTGTTCCATTCCCTATCGACACATCGTGATTGAAGGCGGCATCGGTGCTGGAAAAAGCACCCTCGCCGCAGCCATTGCGACAAGCCTTGGGTCCGACCCCTTGCTGGAGCCGTTTGCCGACAACCCCTTTCTTGAGCAATTCTACTTGGACCCTGAGCGATACGCGTTTCCTGTGGAACTCAGCTTTTTGGCCCAACGCTTCAAACAGGTCAAAGCCGCGCTCACGGCGCGGACCTTGTTCCGAGATGCCTTGGTGGCGGACTACTTGTTTGCCAAAAGCGACCTGTTTGCCAAGATCACCTTGCCCCAAACCGAATATGCCCTGTTCCGGAATCTCTATGATGTGATGGCCGATGGCATGCCTCAGCCGGAACTGATTCTTTACCTCAAGCCCGGATCAGCGCGTCAACAAGCGCAAATCGCAGCCCGAGGGCGGAGCTATGAGCAAGACATTGACTTGGACTATCTCGCCAAGCTAGAGAAGGCCTACGAGCGGCATTTTAAGCACGCCAGAGGAAGCCGGGTCATTTGGGTAGACACCTCGGACATTGATTTTGTGGCACGCCCTGAAGACATGGCCAAAATATTGGACGTCGCCAGCCAACCGTGGAAAGTCGGGGTACACAAAGTCAAGCCTTGATTCAAGGCGCAACCTTCTCGAAACAAAGTAGAATCAGGCGTTGACGGTCTTCAACGCTTCCACCATCATGGACCCGATCTGCGCCGGACTGTCCACCACGTGGATGCCGCAATCCCGCATCACGGCCTTCTTGGCTTCTGCGCTCTCTTCTTCGCCACTCACAATCGCACCTGCGTGTCCCATGGTGCGTCCTTTGGGCGCTGTAACACCGGCAATGAAACCCACCACTGGCTTGGTTCCATTCTCCGCAATCCAACGGGCCGCTTTGACCTCCAAATCGCCTCCAATCTCGCCGATCATGATGATGCCATCAGTGTCGCTGTCCGCCATCAACAGCTGAACCGCTTCCAAAGTGGTGGTTCCGATGATGGGATCTCCTCCGATGCCAATGGCCGTGGACTGCCCCAAACCCGCCTTCGTGATCTGATCAACCGCTTCATAGGTCAATGTCCCACTCTTGGAGACGATGCCAATCCGACCGGGATTGAAGATGAAGCCAGGCATGATGCCCACTTTGGCCTCTCCTGCCGTCATCACCCCTGGGCAATTTGGCCCCACCAATGTGCAACCCTCCATGTGATCGAGGTGAGCCTTCACCTTCACCATATCGGCCACTGGGATGCCTTCTGTGATGCAAATGATCACCTTGATTCCTGCGTCTGCAGCCTCAAGGATGGCATCGGCCGCAAAGGCCGGGGGAACAAACAAAATACTGGTATCTGCTCCCGCCTCACTCACAGCGTCTGCCACAGTATTGAACACGGGACGATCCAAGTGACGCTGCCCGCCCTTGCCCGGTGTAACCCCGCCAACCACGTTGGTGCCGTACTCGATCATCTGGCTCGCGTGGAAGGTGCCTTCGGAGCCGGTGAATCCTTGAACAATGATGCGGGAATCCTTATTGACGAGAACGCTCATGAGGTCGGGTATTCAAAATGGTGGTTTCGCACTTTGGCGTGCGGGCGCAAAAGTAACGCGGGGCAAGGCTCATTCGGAAAGGGGCAAGGGCTAATTTGCCCCCATGCCTGCACACCCCCTCGACGGCACCACCATTTGTGCCCTTTCCACCCCTCCCGGCCGAGGCGGTGTGGCTGTGATTCGCGTCAGCGGCCCCGATGCTTGGCCTGTGGTGGACGGCCTTTGCAGAGGACGTTTAACTGCATCCACCCCAGGGTTCGCCGCATTGCGCTCACTGTATGCTGGCGACGAGCTGCTGGACGAGGCCTTGATCCTGCCATTTCGTGGTCCAAAGAGCTTCACCGGAGAAGATGTGGTGGAGTGTCACGTCCACGGAAGCCCCTTCGTTGTTCAACGCCTGCAAGAATGCCTGATCGATGCCGGGTGTCGGTCCGCCCTCCCCGGAGAGTTTACCCAGCGCGCCTTCTTACACGGAAAACGAGACTTGGCCCAGGCCGAAGCAATTGGTGACCTCATTGACGCCGACCACGCGGGTGCCCACAAGTTGGCGCTGCAGCAGATGGGAGGCGGTTTTAGCCGAGAGATCGGCGCCTTCAGAGAGGCCCTCATTGAATACACTGCACTCATGGAGTTGGAGCTTGATTTCGGGGAAGAAGACGTCGAATTCGTCGACCGTGATGGCTATCGCCAGCACGTGTCAGACCTGCTCTCCAAAATCGCCGAGCTTCTCGACGGATTCAATACCGGCCGGGCCATCGCAGAAGGCGTACCCGTGGCCATTTTGGGTGCACCCAATCGCGGAAAGTCAACCCTGCTGAATGCCTTGCTCAACGAGGACCGGGCCATTGTATCCGATACACCGGGCACCACCCGAGACACCCTCGAGGAGACCTTGACCCTAGAAGGCATACGGTTCCGCTTCATTGACACGGCTGGACTTCGAGAGACCACGGACGACATCGAAGCCGAGGGCATCCGAAGGGCTTGGTCCAAAGCCGCAGCCGCGCGTTTTGTCCTGTATCTGCTTGATGCCCGCGACCTCCAAGAGGAGTCGGGTCGCACCCATGCAGAAAGCGAGATCAAAGCCGCTGCCCTTGTCCTCTCCAAGGCAGCTGAAGAAAACGGAGAACCTGCAGGGGCCATCCTCGTTCTGGTCAACAAAACAGACCTCGCTCCGGCACCCTTGGGATGGTGTCCAGAAGGTGCTGAGGAAGTCCTCACCATCAGCGCGGAAGAACGAAAAGGACTCCACGCCCTAGAACAGCGCCTTGGACGCGATTACCGCAGCGCCTTGGCTGAAGACCGCATTCTGGTGACCAACCTTCGCCACAGGGAAGCCTTGCAACGGACCCGCGAAGCCCTGCAGCGAGCCCTCGACGGATTGAATGCGGGCCTCAGTGGTGACTTGCTGGCGGTTGACCACCGAGAGGCACTGGAACAGCTTGGGCGAATCACAGGCGTGGTCACTCCCGACGACCTGCTGGGTCACATTTTCGGCAACTTCTGCATCGGGAAATAATCCAAGAAAACAAGGCAGCTTGAACCAAACAGCAGAGCGGTCGGTTCCTTTTACATGATCGGTACTGGCTTACGCTCCCTCTTTGGACTCCTTCTTATGTTTTCTACCTCCTCCTCCCCCTCCGTTTCCTCGCACAGCGTGATGGATTTTGGCAAGGCTGAATTGTCCTCGTGGCGCGCCTTAAATGACGGCGTCATGGGCGGCCGGTCAGTGGGCAACGTGAGCTACAGTCGTTCCACATTGAAATGGGAAGGACGCGTGTCTTTGGAAAACAATGGCGGCTTCAGCTCTGTGCGCTCTCCCTGGAGCGAGCGCGACCTGTCTGGATTCGATGCGGTCACCATTCGATGCCGCACCACCGCAGGCTCAGCGGACACATTCACCCTCACCATGGAAGTCTCCGAACAGTGGTGGATGCCCTACTGGAAGACCGACTTCAAAGCAGACACAGAGTGGAAAGAAATTGTGGTTCCCTTCTCAGCCTTAAAAAAGAGCAGCGCCATGACGGGGGAGCTCCCCAAAATATGGTCTTGGGGAAACCTCTCCAAAGTACTCCGGTTGGGCATGATGAAATACGATGGACTCGCCGGTGAATTCGGGCTTGAAGTCGATTGGATGAGGTTCAGCGCCAGCCCTGAAAACCAACCGTGAGTTGCAGCGAGCGACCGTCTGCGGGAAGGATACCTGGCCCAGGATAAGCTGCGGATCTCCTGGTGAAATACTGCGCATTTGTGGCGTTGTCAACAGCACAACGAATGGACCATCCACCGGATGATGTCCAGCCAAAGCCGAAGTCAACCACACCAAACGCAGGGATTTCCCCATGGATGGCATCCGGCGTAAACACGGCATTCGTGGCTTCTGTGAATTGCTGCCCTACAGCATGCAACCCCAAGTCCCACTGCCATGCCTTGTGTGTGAAAATCAAGGCTGAACGCACGATGAAATCCGGCACGTATTCCACTTCCTTTCCTTGGAAGGCACTCTGTTGTCCCGCGAGGTATTGACTTTTCATCCACGACCCGGTCAACAAGCCTTCCAGCCTCGTCGACTCCTCCTTTCTCTCGAACAAAACCCCGCCCAACGTTAATTCCACACCCCTTGTGCGGGCGTCGGCAATGTTGCTTCGCAGCAAAACGACCCGTTGAATGACGACCGGATCGGGAATCGTTGTGGCATATAGACCAATTCGGTCGCGGTAATTCAATTGGAATACACTGCAATCAAACTTGAGCTTTTTCCAAAGCGCGCCCCGCAGACCCAAATCCACATTTCGCCCCCGTTCATCCCGGATGTTCGGGTCAATTTTTCTTCCAATGCCCCTCAGTTGGATGTCGCTAAAATTGATGGCGCGATAATTTGCCACGGCATTTCCATAGGCCTCCAGGTCCCCAAACTTGTGTGAGAACCCCAATCCAGGAAGACCCACCGCTCTTTTTCGCTGCTCGACTTGGACAAACACTGAGTCCTCAATCAGGTTTCCCGCCCCATCAAAAATCGACTCTCGATATTGACCGTCGGCGCGGGTATCAATGAACTCCAGCCGCCATCCGGGGGTGAAGACCCAGCCCGGAATGGGAGACCATGCCGCTTGAACATGTGCTGCCAACTGCGCATTGGGAAAAACATAATTGCTCCCATCTCCAGCGTCGGCCGTCACGAATGCGAAATCCGGGCCCTCACCCGGAGCCCCCTGACCCTGCATCGCCAAACTTTTGCCCTTAAGCGCCTGGAACCCGAAAGTGAAGGCATGCACACCTCCATGCTGCGCATACCATCGCTTGACGCCTTTCAGGTCAATTCCCGCGTGACGAAAACGCCCCGATATCAACTCCCGTTCGGTTCCTGGATCCACCCGATTGGGGAACCCCAAATAACCCAAGGATGCCCGCTCTGCCTGCAATCCATGAAGCCGGGCACTCCAAAGCCAATCTCGGATTCCGCTGGGCTCATTCCGGATGCGCAACGCCACCGAATTGTGCGTCACACGAAAGTGATTCCGGTCCCGAAAAGAGGCCCTCGGATCCAAGGAAAATTGCGCATCAGTCAATCCCCCTGGCTGCTTTTCCAAACGGCTCATCCAAGCGGCATCGACATCCCACACCCATAGGGAAGCCAACGCCCCACCGGCCCTGACCAATCCTGTCCTTGACTGAAACCAAGTGTTCTGCCGCCAACCGCTGCCGCTTTTTTGCTCCAATGCGGCATACCCATGAAACTGGCCTTCCGGGGATTGCCACCCCACCTCACCAAAGCCGTTGAAGAAGTGGCGAAGCCCGCCCTCAGAAGAGGCGGCCAGCGTCTCAGGATAAACCACGGAGGTTAAGGCTGCACTTGACCACAACCCTTCATGTTCCCTCCCGTCTCGCATGACAAAGTCCAGCATTCCGCCCAACTGCGAGCCATACTGCAGCGCTCCGGCACCGCTCACCATTCGAACCTCTCGAACCGCTCTGGTTGGGGGGGTGTAATAGGCTTCAGGGTAACCCAACGGATCGGCGGCGATGGGCATGCCGTTTTGCCGCACCGAGAGGTGAGATGAGCGACTCGGACTCAGTCCCCGCACCCCGATGCCCAATTGCAATCCGGCAGCATCGCTTTGCCAGATGTTGGCACCCGGCACGGAAATGAGCATTTGGCGGTGATGCTGGGCGGATTGAACCGCATCAGATTCAGCCCAGTTGAATACCCTGCTCTTCATCCCTGTGTAAATGCCCTCCACACCAATGGACTGCATCCACCTCACAGACTCCGGCCTTTCGGCGGTCACCTCTGCCTCTCCGAGGTCTCGGCCCATGGTCGGAATCGAGTCTGTTTGCGCATTGGACCCCCATTGAAGAAAAGACAAGAGCAGCAGAAAAACCGCCCGACGTGCCACGCGAATGTGAGCCGAATTCACCATGCTGATCGGGCGCGCCATTCGTTCTTACGCGCTCTGAATTCAGACATGGTGACCACACTGTCCAACGGGAGCACCCAATCCCGCGCTTCGCCCATGTCGTCCTCGATTTGGGTCAGGTCCACAAATGGGTCGATAAAAAGCTGGGAGCGCCTTCCATTGAGACCCACCCAAACCTCGGCTCTAACCGCCCTCGTGTCCAACCCCATCTCCACATCGTGCTGCTTGATCCAGCGGGCACATTGGAGGATCATGTCGGGTTGGGGTTGACATCATTTTGGATTGGTTTTGGTGTGAACCAACCGTTTCAAGTCCACCTCTCGTTCTCTCCCCTCTCCATTTTGCGCAAAGAAGTAGGCTACCCCTGCCCTTCTCCATCAGCATGACCCCGCCAGCTGAATCGATAGCCAGCCTCATGCCAAAACAACTCACCTGGGTACGCCAAAAACCGCCACGGCACGATCAACTGAATGGCAAGAAAACATGCAGACATGATGAGTCCCCATCTCATTGACCCCGATTTAAAAGGTTCGGGGCTGTATTCCGACAGTTCCCACCCGCGTCCAACGCTGGATCCAATTGCGGTGAAAAGAAGCACCGAAGAAAACCAGTGTGCATCCAATCATGACCCAAGGAAATACCCCAATGGGAAACAACAACCAAGTCACCAAATGGAAGGACCACCACCACGGGATAAACCCAAATCCGCCCCCGTCCTGACCAAAGTGCAAACCCCGCAAAAAGGTCGAAAATCAACCCTCCCCACGAGAATGCATACGCCGTAATGGGCCCATGCCAATGCAGGCCCCACCAATGGCAGGTTCGAATGTTGCGGCAACCAAATGCCCCAGCGGCAAGGCATCCAAAACCCCAGTCCGAATTCAACTTGGCCAAGCCTGCATAGAAGTAGACCAACGTCAACAATACTTTCGGAAGGTCTCTTGCATAACCGCCGGCACCCCCGCGGCATCTTGATTTCTAGAGGGTAAAAACACAAACAAACCCGCCATCAACGAGACGAAATAATAGTGGTTGAGGTAATTGGTCTTGTCCAACATCTCCACG
>CASICO010000006.1 GCA_949373165.1 uncultured Flavobacteriales bacterium
CCAGGGAATTGGGCGTATCCGAGCAGGCCTCCACCCAAGTTGCACACCCAGAAGTTCATGTAGTCGGCTGTCGGCCAGGCGTCAGATCCGCCGGCACTCGTGAACTTCACATTGTCTGATGTTCCAAAACTTCCAGAAGTAGTGGGGACCCTAAGGATGCCATCCGAGGGGGCGCCATTGGGGTCTCGTGTGGCCAAGCAAAATTCGATTTCGGTGTCGGCTGCTTGTGGCCAAATGTCATCTTGGTCTGGGTTGGTGCGACGAAAGTCATCGTTCAAAACTTGGGAGCTGCTCGAGGAGCTGCTCGTCGCTGATGTTTTCGGTCTCGTTGGCATAAACACGTGAAATACCACGGGGATGGTGACCACTACAGGCTGCAGCTGTGCGCCATTGCTCGTGCAGTTTGTCTGGATTCCACAAAGAGCGCCGTGTGGGCTTCCAGGTCATTGTGGTGCTTGGCATACGCGGCGTCTAGGCCCATCATTTGCACGTGCTTTTCGTGGGCAGCACATTCTCGCTGGTGAAGGGGCTTCTGGTGTTTTTTCTTGTCCAGAGAAAAAAGGGAGCACAAAAGAGGGCAACGAGGAGGGGTAAATCCGCATGTTGGTTAAGTAAGGTGGCAGGCAGTCTTGGTTTTACAATATGAGGAATTAATCACAAGAGGGCGGATGACATATGTCTCTTTTCCCGCGGATTTGTTTCCTGAGGGGTTGGATGGAAGTTGATTTGGTGTAAATTCGCCGACCCAAGCGAGAATAGCTCAGTTGGTAGAGCACAACCTTGCCAAGGTTGGGGGTCGCGAGTTCGAGTCTCGTTTCTCGCTCAAGTTAGAAGGGCCTCCGATTGGAGGCCCTTTTTTAGTCTTGGAGGGGATGTCAACTGCCGTGCGAAGTGACTTCTTGAACGATTCGGTCCGCGGCACCTCGGTTGTTTTCCACCCATTTTTGACCGGACTGGCTTGCGTTGAGCCGCAGATTGGCTCCGGACGCGCTCATCCATTCTGAGACCACTGAGGCCAGTTGGTTCGCGTCTTCGCACACTTGGAGTGCCTTGGCATTGCGGAGTGCTTGAATTTCTCTGACCCCTCTACTTTGGGTCCGACAGCCAATGGCAATCCAAATACAGCGGGTTCAAGTGTATTGTGGCACCCCTGCGCCCCAGCCTCCGCCAACCACAGCAAGGTCGCCGAGACGATATGCGAATTTGAGGATTCCCCACTTCATCCAAAATAAGGCCAGAGGATGGGGGGGGGATTTCTATCTCGCACTTGCTGGTCCGGGGGAAGGATGATTGCCGAGCCCATTCCTCAATGTGGCCCCCCTTGACTTCGTGAGGGGCAGTGAGAATGCACCAATTTGGATTCTGGCCGCCTTCAAACAAAGGAAGCAAGGCGTTCCATTCGGGTGCCCAGGCACTGCCGACGATCACCATTTGGCGTTCCTCCTTTCCACTGCGCCAAAGCATCCAGCTTCTGTTTGATGTCTGTTGGTGGCGTTTGATTTGCGGTTTCCAAAACCCGGTCGATGCGGGGGTCCCCAGTCACGGTAGCTGTGAGGTTGTACTTGCTGAGCACCGCGGCCGAGGCGGCATCTTGAACCTGAATGGTCGCCAGGAGCCGAAGGTGTTTTCGGATCCAGAAGCCCTTTGTGGTTTGCAGGGTGTCGGCCATGATCAAAACGTGCCGCGATCAGGTGGACGTTGGACCCCGCGGACGCCGCCGAGGAGATCAGTTCAGGCCACAATTCATACTTCACAGAATGGTGTCTGGAAGGTTGAATGACCGACTGAAAGCGTTGCATGGCTCTCGCTGTGTCCCAAGTCAGATAGTCCACGTGGTCTGCCGCTGTATGCGCCACAGCACTTTTGCCTGAAGGAGAAAAGAAGGTGAGCAGAATTGGCCGGTCCGGGGGCCACCTCCCGCATCTTATTTATAACAGGGGCGGCTTGTTCATACTCGCCGAGTGAGGCGCAATGAACATGCACCCAACGGCCAGTTTTCCCATTTTGTTTGGCCTGTGTTGAGGCAGATAAAAGGCGTTCTTCCCATCCTTTCCGTCCCCGCCAGGCCTGGCGGGCTTTGGAATGCCCCATCGCGGACGCAAAGGCCATTCCGAGCTGCATCAAGCGATATGGTCAAGGCGTGCACCCAACGCATGGTCAATGGTAATAATCGATGGATGTGGTGCGGGCTTTTAGCCGCAAAATCCAACCAGCGAACAGTCCCCAAGCTGCGTCATTTCTTGGTGTCGGTGTCGCTGGTTTGGGTGTGTCTGTGTTCCATTCGCGTGAAGGCTGTAGTCTTCCAATAAATCCCTCCACTCCTGCATGAATCGGACCTGGCCGCTGGACGAGTGGTACTCGATGCCCAGCCTCGGGACCAATACAGTGCCGCCACTGAGGCGGTCATATCCTTCAACATGAGGGGGCGTCAAGTTGGGTAACTCGGTTGCCGCGGTTTCTGGAAATGAATTTTGTGTTCCCAAAATCCGGCGGCCCAATTCAGCGATCAAGCCTGTCTCTGGATTTCCCCAGCCCAAACTCCATTTCCTTCGAGGGTTCCAAAAAACAAGGTGCCGCGTTGCTGAGGGGTCAACAATGCCAATGCGGCCTTCGTTGTCGATGACGTGACCATTGGGGTCCCGTAGGTTTTGCAGCAGCCCGGCTCGCGAACATCTGAACCAGTTTGGAAGCGATAGTGAAAGCCGAAACGCCAGCCGCTGGCCGTGGTTCGACGCACCCCCATGCCCACGGGTGTTGGCGGCGCCAAAACGGAGAGCCAAATCACCAGTCGGGTCGTGGATCCCTGTGTGCAAGATCAATTGTGTTCCGGCCCTCAACGGCAGGGGGCTGCGCAGGGACCCCTTGAGCGGACAGCATAAAAGGAACCAGACCCAGGGTTAGCCAGTGTGCTTTGAGACGGCGGGTCATTCAGGGGGAAGCTGAGGCCAACCAAAAAGCCGCTGACCAAGGATCCACCAGACAGCTGTGCCATCATCGTCCAATCCTTATAGGTGTATCGCCCCCCCAAATGTCCAGCCAATTGCATGCCGCCCATGGCAAGGCCCGTATACGTCCCGGGCGAAGGACCGGTGTCTGCCCAACGGTATTTGTGCCCGAACCAACCCCTAGTGTCAATCCGGCATAAAAATCAAACGGTGGAGGGGCCAATTCGATAAAGTGGTAATGGGCTTGAAGTCCAATTCCAATGTATTGGTGTGTCCAACTTCCAGAAACTGAATTTTTCTCCGTAGGACTGGAAGGAGGCCATGAGTCCTGCAGAAATGTGGTCCGTCGATGGACTGTTCTATTCCAGCATAAATGGGCAGTCCGCGGGTGCTCATTCCAAGGCCGACGTTGATGAGGTCAAAACGATCTCCTGAATTCAATTGAACTTGCGCCTGGGCAGAATGGTCGTTTACCCCAAAGAAAGCAAACCGCAAGTATGGCCGGGAGAAGGTGATGCTTGGCTGCGGAACATTTTAGTTGAATCCGCATTAATAATAGATAAAAATGATTATTTTTACTACGAAATGAGCCTAAAGCGGGGGTCGTATTGACGAAAAGAAGAAAGGACCATGGGATGCTCAAGGTCGCATGAATGGCTGTGCGAATTCTTGCTCTGCTCGAATTTTGTGCAGGGTTTAAGGCATTGACACTCTTCTCAAGGGCCATCTTTTTGGCCATTTGCCTCTGCGCGGTCAGCCAAATGATGGGCCAAGAGGGGGTGGGCATTGAACTGGAGATTGTCATGGAACCTAACCAGAGTTTGCGCCAGGGTGGATTTTGACGTCACCGCGTTTTAGCGGCAATTTGTCCTATCCGGTCATCGTCGGTTCTTCGGGTGAGGTGGCTTACAATGAACTCGCGCCTTACAGGCCTGGAATTTTGAGCTGCAGCCTTCTGGACAGTTGACTTGGTACAATCAACCTGAGCGCGGAAACAACAGGATGGGAGGTCTTGGACAGCGGTTTGGTGAACATCGAAACCCTGCAGATTCAAGAGGGGCAGTTGGACTTCCATGATCTGGAAATCCGAGAGGATGGAACCGTATTGCTGATGGGCTTTGAGAATGTGGAAGTCATGGTGACCGACCAGTGTCCCTGATCCAGCGGACCCCAACCGCGTTGTCAAAGACTGCATCTTGGAGGAACATGATGCGCAGGAAATTTGACGTGGCTGTGGCGGGCGTCTGAACACATACCCGTTTCTTGGTGCTCCTCCTGCAATGGACATTTCCACTGCTTGATGCTTACCATCACAACAGCTTCCAAACCCAAGAGAATGGCGACATTCTCCTGAACCTTCGGAACATGGACATGGTGGTGATGATTGACCACGAAACCAGAAGTGCTCTGGCGTTTGGGAGGTCCAGAGAGCGATTCACTTTTGCCAGTCCATCGGATGTGTTCACCCAGCAGCACGATGCGCAGATGCTCAGTGATCACCAAATCTTGTTGTTCGACAATGGCACAACGGGGGGCAAATGGGCTGGCCAGAGGGGCAGAATACACATTGGATTTTGAAGGCGGGTACAGTGACCTTGGTCGCGTCTTGGCCCCACCCCGATTCGAACATTGCCTCCAGTCAAGGCAGCATTCAAAGGTTAGAGGATGGGGGAACGCTCATTGGGTGGGGGACGGGTTATTCGGATGAGAGCAACGGCGGATTGGTTTCGGAATTCGGGCCGGACGGGGGAGCTTCGTGGGACCCTTTATTTTCCGCCCAATCATTTTGCCTATCGGGCCAAAAAGGTGCGGCCTGGCCACTTGCCTTTGCACACGGGTTGTGCAGATTTCGCAGCATGCAATTATGACCCAATGGCCGTGGTCAGTGTGTCCTTGCATCGGGCTGGGCGACCCTTGCGACGATGGGGATGCTTGTACTGTAGGTGATGAGATTCAAGAAGATTGCTCCTGCTTAGGTGTGGCCATAGAGACAGACCCAGACGCGGGGCAATGTTTGGATCCAAATGCCGTGAATTTTAACCCTTGCGCTTCCCCAGGATTAGATGATGGCAGTTGTCAATATCAAGTCACTTTTCGCCTGGACCCCACAGCTTGGTCCCTCTGTTCCTCAAGCGGTGACCTTGGTTTTGGGCGGCAGTGCTCCTCTGCCCATGGCGCCCGGGGGTTTCGGGACGTGGCATGTGGATGTCCAAATTGGCTCTGGCTTGTGGGACTTTGGCTTTGAAGCGGATGGCATGTCCGATGGCGTGTTGCGGAGTTTCGATTTGTCGTCGCCAGAAATTTGGGGCGGTGCGGAGGTTCGGTCCTGCTTTGGGGCATTGTTGACCGCTTGTCCAGGGTGTTCAGACCCGGACAACCATGCGTACTCCCCTTTCTCTGGTGGGGATGCTGGATGCACCGATACAGGGGCTTCCGGTTGCACCTACCCGTCGGCGGTGAATTTCAACCCGCTGGCATTTTTCGAGGATGGCACGTGTGTGTTTGATGACGGCACTTGTGCGCAAGACATCAACGGCGGATGGTTTGGTGAGCGTCGCAGACATTCTCGACCTGTTGACTTTCTTCGGTACTTTTTGTGACTGACTCAATTGTCCGTGACCGCCTCGATGCGAAAGCCCACACCATGAATGGTGTCCAATTGTACATGGGGGTCGGCCTTGAGGATTTTTGCGGAGCCGAGCGATGTAAACGTCCATGCTGCGTCCCACGAAGTATCCGGACTCTCCCCATACCATTCGCGCGATCAAATCTCGCTCTGTCGTCCGGCCAGGGCGTTGCATCAGCAATTTGAGCACATTGCCTTCTTTGGGGGTGAGCTGTTGATTTCCCCCCGGCCAGGTGAGCATGTATGACTCTGTGTCGAGGGTGAGTTGGCCCAAGGAAAGTGTGGCTGGGCCTTCATCACGGTTCCGTCGTTTCAGCAGGCCTTGAATGCGAAGAAGGAGTTCCTCGTTGTGAAAAGGCTTGGTGACGTAATCGTCGGCACCTGCGCGCAATCCGCGCACACGGTCTTCAACCCTGTCCCTTGCGGTCAACAATAGAATGGGCAGATGGGGCTCGATTTTCCTCAAGTCCTCGGTCAGTTCGAATCCATTTCTTCCAGGCAGCATAACGTCCAATAGGGCAAGGTCGAAGTGTCCGGCATTGTAAGCGGGTAGCGCCTCTCTTCCATCTCGAATCAGGGTGGCCTTGTGGCCTGCAATCCGCAGCAAATCATGCAGCAGAAGCCCCAGAGAAGGGTCGTCTTCTACAAGGAGGATGCGGGCGGGTAAATCAGCCATGCGCAGGCAACTGGACGGTGAATGTGGCGCCTTCTCCTTCTTGGCTTTGGCATTGAATGTGCCCTCCGTGTGCCTCCACAATGGTTTTGGCGTAATGCAAGCCAAGGCCAAAGCCTTTGACGTCATGGCGGTCTCCAGTCGGGACCCGATGAAAGCGCTCAAAGATGCGCTTCACATGTCCATGGGGAATGCCAATGCCCAAATCGGAGACAGTCAAAATCCACTGCGGCTCCTTTCCAAGTTTCATTTGGAGGGTCACCTCCAGGTTCGGCGGCGCATCTCCCCGATATCGGACGGCGTTGTCCAATAAGTTGCTCAGCACACCGTCTAAATGGGTGCGGTCCCCTGAAAGATTGGGCGTTTTGGGGGGGGCATTCGCGGGCAAATGCACGTTGAGTTGGCCCTGAAGTTGAAGAACTTGAGGGAGGAAGGCGTCTGTCCCCTCTTGAACCCAATCCACAGCGGAAAGGGGGGCTTTTGCGATTTGATTTGCCGCCTTACCCAGCGTCGCCGTGTCCATGACTTTTTCGACCTGACGCTGCATTCTGCTGTTTTCGGCCAGGATCAAATGGAGGTAGCGGCTGCGCGACTCGGGATCTTGTCCCACGTCGTCCCTCAACAACAACTGTGCCCCAGAAGCGATGGATGCAATGGGGGTTTTGAACTCGTGGGTCATGTTGTTGATGAAGTCCTCTTGGATTTCAGACAGGCGCTTTTGTCGCAGAACAAGAACAATCGCAAAGACGAAAGTCCCCAGCACCAAAAGTTGGAGCGCACTGGCCAAGATCCATCGGTCCAAGCTCATCAGGATGTCGGCTCTTCGGTTGGGAAAACGTATGCCGAAGTAATGGCCGTCTTGTTCGAATCTCGGGGGTCGAATGTCTTCTTGATGGTTTCCTCCGACCCTGCCGCCGTATACAATGCTGTCGCTAAAACAGTCGTAAATGGCGTAGTCGAATGCGACACTGAGTGCTGCGCGCTCGAATGATTCTTGAAGCAGGGACTCGAGCAGGAAAGGATGAAGGGTGTCGTTGAGGTTGGCGACAAAAAAATTGGATGCCTGCTGGCGAACAGGTTGAACCAAGGCACTGTCTCCGCGCATGGATTGGATTTCATCCACCACTTCGGTGAGCGCGATAAACACCCGGTCGTTGAACTCACGTTCCCCAAGATCAATGGCTTGCTGCAGCCAAATCAATTGAAGCACCAATGTGCCTCCAATAGAGAGGAGGCCAGTGAGGATTAGAATTCGGATGCGTTGCCGGGTCACGCGGCAAACTTAGCACCCACGGAATCTAGGTTGCGCAACGCTTTCGGAGCTTGGCTGTGGTGTTTGTAGATTCGAAGTGTGTCTTACCGCATGATTCAGCTCCTCAATTCCGCCTTTTTTGCGCTGCTCCCATTGTCCTTGATGTTGGCAACAGGGGCTCCGCTTCAAGGTCAGCAGTCCGTTGAGATCAGTGGGCTGTACCAAGGGGAGAACCTGCTCGTTGTGAATGAAACCAACCCAGATGGTGTCGGTTTTTGTTGCTACGAAGTCCGGGTCAACGGGCAATTGACGGCAGACGAAGTCAACTCCCATGCTTTCGAAATTGATTTGCGCAGGCAGGGAATGGTCTTGGGCAAAGGGCTTTCCGTTCGGCTGATGCACCGTCCAGGCTGTGCGCCTCGGGTTTTGAACCCGGAAGTCGTCAAGCCTTCGCCAGGTTTTGAGCTCTTGGACTTTGAGGTGTCTTCGACAGGGGATGTCATGTGGACGTCGTCCGAGGAGCGCGGAAGAATGCCTTTTGTCTTGCAGCAATTCAAGTGGGGTAAATGGGTGGATGTGGTGCGCGTAGATGGCCGAGGGGGCCCAGGAGAAAGGCAATACAGTGCGGTGATGGTGCCCATCCCCGGTGAAAATATTTTGCGCCTGACACACCTGGCCCCGGATGGGACACTTCAGGTCAAGGGAGAGGCGCGATTCTCTGCAGAAGTCCCTTCAGTGGAGTTCAATTACATCCAGAAACAACAAAAGATTGAGTTCTCTAAGCGGACGCAATTCGAAATTGTCGACGCATTTGGCACGGTTGTCTTGCGAGGCAATGGTGAACAAGCCGTCCTTCGCTATCTTGCACGTGGCGAGTACTTCGTCAACTTCGGCGCAAGGTCAGAGACCTTCAAGAAGCGCTGAGCGCATCCGGCGAACGCCGATTTCATTTTCCAGTCTATCGCGACATGCCCACGACTCCAGCCGCCACGGCCACTGAAGGTCTGACTTACAACAGCCAACGCCCCGACATCTCCATCCCTGAATACGGCAGGGTGGTTCACGAATTGATCGCCCATTGTGTGACGATCGAGGACCGTGATGAACGCAGCAAGTGTGCACTGGCCATCGTGAGTGTGATGAGAACCTTGGTTCCCGGATCCAAAGAGATGGTGGACCACGAAGAGAAGCTTTGGGGTCATTTGCACGTCATGTCCAATTGGCAGCTTGACATCGATGCGCCTTTCCCTGCTCCGGCCCGGCCGGAAGAGGACCCTGGTCCCGAGCGTTTGTCTTACACCCAGATTGGGAAGCGCCCTTCTTTTTACGGCAGAATTGTCGAAGACTTGGTGGCCAAGGCCATCGAGATGCCTGAAGGAGAAGAGCGAGCGGCACTGTCCATGATGATCGCCAATTTGCTCAAGCGACAATACCTAACCTGGAACAAAGGGGTGGTCGAAGATCCCATCATTCGGGCACAATTGCGCGAGATGTCGGATGGGAAGTTGGATGTGCCTGCCGAAACAGAACTCGTCTCTTCGAGTGAAGTCATGAAGAGCAAGCGCAAGACATCCAACAACTTCCGGACGCACCGAGGCGGGAAGAGGAAGCGCTAATCCCGCTTCCGGATTGGCCCATTTGTCGGCCCCCCGGTTGTCTTGTCGAAAACAACAAGGGCGGGCCTGTGGTCGTCCCCTTGTCATGCCCAACTTGTCGGTCAAATCACCGACCAAACCATGGGCACTTTCGTTATCGAGGGAGGACATCCTCTCAATGGATCCATTACACCTCAAGGCGCCAAGAATGAGGCGCTTCAGGTGGTTTGTGCTGTGTTGCTGACTTCTGAGCCAGTGACCATCTCCAATTTGCCGGACATCGTGGATGTCAATCGGTTGATTGACCTGCTGTCCTCACTGGGGGTGAAGGTCGAGAAATTGGATGCTGGGTCATTCCGATTCCAGGCAGACGATGTCAATTTGGAGTACCTAGAGAGCGAAGAGTTCCGTCAAAAAGGGGGGGGCTTGCGGGGCAGTGTAATGGTCATGGGGCCTCTTTTGGGCCGTTTCGGGAAAGGGTACATTCCGAAACCAGGTGGAGATAAAATCGGACGTCGTCGGATGGACACCCATTTTATTGGCTTCGAAAACTTGGGCGCGACTTTCCGTTATGATGCCGGTGAGACCTTTTTTAGGGCGGAGGCAAAGGATGGCTTAAAAGGCTGCGATATGCTGCTTGATGAGGCTTCGGTCACAGGAACGGCCAACATTGTGATGGCGGCAGCCTTGGCCAAGGGCAAGACAACGATTTACAACGCGGCGTGCGAGCCTTACCTCCAGCAACTGTGCAAGATGATCAACCGCATGGGCGGCAAGATCTCAGGGGTTGGGTCCAATTTGCTGACCATCGAAGGGGTCGAAGATCTTGGCGGTTGCGAGCACCGTTGTCTGCCAGACATGATTGAAATCGGCAGTTTCATCGGCATGGCGGCCATGACTCGGGGAGAGTTGACCATCAAGGACGTCAGTTGGGACGATTTGGGTCAAATTCCCCGGGTGTTCCAAAGAATGGGCATTGGCGTGGAGCGGAGGGGCAACGACTTGTTCGTTCCAGCCCAGGATCATTATGAAATCGACACTTTCATCGATGGTTCCATCTTGACCGTGTCTGACGCGCCATGGCCCGGTTTTACACCTGATTTGTTGTCCATCTTGCTGGTCACTGCTACCCAGGCGCGCGGCAGTGTGTTGGTTCACCAGAAAATGTTTGAGAGCCGGCTCTTTTTCGTCGATAAACTCATCGACATGGGCGCGCAGATCATCCTTTGTGACCCCCACCGTGCGACCATCATCGGGCTTGATCGAAAGACACCTTTGCGCGGGGTTACCATGACGTCGCCGGACATCCGTGCGGGGGTATCGCTCCTCATTGCGGCGCTGTCTGCAGAAGGCCGATCCACCATCCACAACATCGGTCAAATTGACAGGGGTTACCAATACATCGAGCACCGTCTCAGGGCGTTGGGCGCACAAATTGAGCGTCTCGCAGACTGAAGCCGTTGTCCCGAGCGTTCCATCCGTAAATTGTACGTACAATGACATCTTCTATTTTTCTTCGCTCTTGTGTGATCCTGACCATGAGTTTGGCCATTCACGTCTCTGCATCGGCTCAAGACCCTCGGGTCGGAACAGCGGTAGGCGATCTGGCGCCTGAACTCACCTTGCAAGGCTTGGATGGGGAGCAGGTTCGGTTGAGTGATTTGAAAGGCCAGCTGGTCCTTGTGGACTTCTGGGCGAGTTGGTGCGGACCTTGTCGCAGGGAGAACCCCAACGTGGTGAACGCATTCAAGAAATACCGGAAGGCCAAATTCAAAAATGCCGAAGGGTTCACGGTGGCCAGTGTTTCCCTAGATCGCAACCAACAGAGTTGGGAAAAGGCAGTGAAGCAAGATCAACTGGATTGGGATTGGCACGGCAGCGATTTGGCGGGTTGGAGCAGCGAGGCCGCCGCATTGTATGGTGTAAGCAGCATTCCGATGAGCTTCTTGGTGGATGAGAATGGCATCATAGTCGCGAAGAATTTGCGTGGCATGGAGTTGCACATTCAAATCGACCAGCACGTTGCCCGATTGTGACAAGATTGTCAGGATTTGAGAGGCGGGGCTGACAGGTGGTCGCAAGGCCTGTCACGTTGTCCGCATGGCCGCAGATGGCACAAGGATTGATTCTACCCTTCCAAATCGCAATGCCATGATGCACGCCACGAACGAGGACGAGACTTTGCACGACGCAAAGGGTCAGGCGGAAGAGACCGCAACGGAAGCCAGTACCGAAGAACAGACAGAGGCGTCGCCTTCAGAGGGTGATGATGCCAAAGAAGAGGAGGAGGCTTGGCGAGACAAGTACCTCAGGCTTTACGCTGAATTCGATAATTTCCGGAAGAGAACCATGCGTGAGCGGGGCGAACTTGTCCGAAGCGCAGGGCGTGATTTGACGGAAGCCATGTTGCCAGTCTTGGATGATTTTGAGCGGGCGCAAGCCGCCGGTGATGGTCAGGATGTTGAGCAGCTCAAGGAGGGATACCTCCTGATTGGCCAAAAAATGAGAGGCATTCTCGAAGCACGGGGGTTGAGTCGGATGGAGGCCAAAGGGTCTGAGTTCGATACAGACCTTCACGAAGCCATTACCCAGATTCCTGCGCCAGAGCCGAGCTTGAAAGGCAAGGTGGTGGATGTGGTGGAGCCTGGGTACAAGCTCCATGATTCTGTGCTGAGGTTCGCTAAGGTGGTTGTGGGCAATTGATTTGAACGATGGCGAAGCGTGATTTTTATGAGATTCTGGGTGTCCAACGTGGCGCCTCAGACTCCGACATCAAAAAGGCCTACCGTAAGCTGGCCATCAAGCATCACCCGGACAAGAATCCGGACGATGCCAGTGCTGAATCCAAGTTCAAGGAGGCAGCAGAGGCCTATGAGGTATTGAGTGACCAGCAAAAGCGAGCGAAGTACGACCGGTTTGGTCATGCAGGAGTCGGCGGTGCTGCTGGTGGAGGGGGTGCCGGGATGAACATGGATGACATTTTCAGCCAGTTCGGAGACATTTTCGGCGGTGCTTTTGGAGATGCATTTGGCGGCGGTGGCCCTCGGGGTCCGCGTCGCATGAAAGGGTCCAACCTTAGAATCAAGGTGCAGCTCACCTTGGCTGAGATCGCCGAAGGGGTCACCAAGAAGGTCAAGGTGTTTCGCATGGTTCAAGCGGAGGGTGTCGAGTATGATACCTGCCGTCAGTGCAGTGGCACAGGGCAGGTTCGACGCGTCACCAATACCATTTTGGGCCAAATGCAAACGGCGTCCACTTGTCCCAGTTGTGGGGGGTTGGGCCGCAGTGTAACGTCCAAGCCAAAAGATGCGGATGAGCATGGCTTGCGCCGAGAGGAGTCCGTTTTGGACATTGAAATCCCAGCAGGGGTAGAAGACGGCATGCAGCTCAACTTGCGTGGCAAGGGAAATCAGGCGCCTGCTGGAGGAATCCCCGGCGATCTTTTGGTTCAAATTCGCGAAGCAGATCACGAAGCGTTTACCCGAAACGGAAAGAACCTGCACTTGGACCACCACATCTCCTTTGTGGAGGCGAGCTTGGGTGCGCAAGTGGAAATCCCGTTGCTTCAGAGCAAGGCCAAGATTCGCATCGAGCCAGGCACACAGAGCGGCAAAATTGTGCGGCTCAAAGGAAAGGGACTGCCCTCCGTGGACAGCTACGGCCGAGGGGATTTGCTGGTGAACCTCAATGTGTGGACACCACAAGAACTGAGTCCGGAAGAAAAGGAGACGTTGGAAAGTTGGAGAGAAGCCCCCAACTTTCAACCGGATCCTGATCCCCGCGACAAAGGTTTCTTTGAACGGGTCCGGGACATGTTCAGCTGATTAATGTCAACCACCCTCCAGGTCACTCAACTCGAAAAAGCTTACGGGCCTCAAAAGGTTCTGGATGGGGTCACTTTTGATGTTCCAAAAGGGTCCATCGTTGGACTTCTCGGGCCGAATGGTGCGGGGAAGTCAACGTTGATCCGGAGCATTATGGGCATTGTGGAACCGGATGCGGGAGACATTCGCTTATCTGGGCGGCCATGGTCGCGCGAGGCGGTGCAGGGCATCGGGTATTTACCAGAGGAGCGGGGATTGTACAAGGACATGCGGGTCGGAGACCAAGCCGTGTACTTCGCCCAACTGAAAGGGATGAAAAAGGCGGATGCGACCGCGGCACTTCGCCTGTGGTTTGATCGACTGGAGGTTCAAGGCTGGTGGGACAAGAAAGTCTCAGACATCAGCAAGGGAATGGCCCAGAAGATTCAGTTCATCTGCACCGTCGTTCACCGTCCCAGTTTGCTCATCTTGGATGAGCCACTTAGTGGGTTTGATCCCATCAACGCCCGACGAATCATCAAGGAGGTAAGGACTTTGGCCGAAGAAGGAACTTCGGTCTTGTTGTCTACCCATGACATGCCCAGTGTGGAGCGCCTGTGTGACCAAGTGGTCATGCTCGATCGCGGAAGGGTGGTGCTGTCTGGGCGGTCTGAATCGCTTCGAGAATCGGGTTGGGATGGGACACAAGAAGTCCTCTTCAAGGGCACCGACATGGCCTTTACGATCGCTTTGGGGGCTTTGGCGCATTTGGACACCTCTGGACCCAGTCCTGTGGCGGGAATTCGGAAAGCCAAAATCCGACTGAGAGAGGGCGTGACCGCTTCGGCATTGCTTTCGGCGTTGATGCAGTCGGTCGACATTGTGGAGTTCATCAAGGTTCGTCCGACCATGGAGTCTTTGTTTATTGGCGCCGTTGAACGGGCCAACACCACAGAATCAACCCCGGCGTCATGAATGCGGGATTGATTGGTGCAGTGGTCTTGCGCGAGTGGCGCACCCGGGTGTTCAAGCGCAGCTTTTTATTGGGCACACTGTTGTTGCCCATTGTGTCCATCGGATTTATGGTGGGAGCCGTCATGTTGACGGAAAGTTCGGAGGTGCACAACGTGGTGCTTGTGGAAGATGCGCCGGGGTTGATTACCCTTCGTGACGCGGTGAGCGGGCAATATGTTCCGCGCTGCCCGAGCTGCTTTCCGGCACGGGACAACCTGTCTTATCATTTCACCAGAGAAGCCCCCGCAGACAGCATTTGGAAGCGGCAGGGACACACGGTTTTGGTGGAGTACGATGACGCTGTTTTGCAGAACCATGCGGGTTATTTGGTCTACGACAAGTCGCCGGGCGCATCTGCCAAGCGAAGGATTGAGCGGGATTTGAGCCGGGCCATGGAGCACGCTCGCGTGCTTCAAAGCACGGTGTTGGATTGGTCCGAGTATCAGCGGTTGAAGATGGAGTTGACCTTGGTCGATAAGACCATAGAAGATGGCCAGCGTGTCAATGGAGGAGGTGATGAAGTGAGAGGGACCATTGGGTTTATGTTCAGTGCGCTGCTCTTGCTGGTTTTGCTGGTTTATGGAGGCGTGATCATGCGCAGCGTGGTGGAAGAAAAGGCCAACCATGTGGTGGAGGTTTTGATTGCTGCTGTTCGGCCCGAAGCGCTCTTGCTTGGCAAGGTGTTGGGTCTGGGAGCCGTTGCGTTAACACAACTGGTGGCCTGGACGTTGCTGTCTTCCATGGGCTTTATCGTTTTCCAGTTGTTGTATGATTCGGGGGCCGTGGGGACTGCTGCTTCAGTCGCCGCAGGTGAAGTCCCTGTTGACTTGTTGACTGTGATGGGCGAAAACGATGTTTTGGGGCATCTCCTCAACATCAATTGGCCGCTCATGGCCGCGGGCTCCATGGCTTTCTTCATCGGAGGGTATTTGTTGTACGGCAGTCTCTTTGCAGCAGTAGGTTCCTCGGTTCAATCCGAACAGGAAGGTCAGGGCCTGACGATTCCTGTGACCATGCCCTTGCTGTTCGGTTATTTAGCGGCTACGATGGCCATTGAAAACCCCGATTTGCCCATTTTGGAATGGCTCGGTTGGTTCCCGCTGACCTCACCGGTGATCATGCTGGTTCGCATCGCAGGTGGTGTGGCCATTTGGGAAGTCGTTTTGTCTTGGGTCCTTTTGATGCTGACGGCCCGACTGGTTCTGGGCTTGGCGGGCAGAATCTATCGCTTCAGTGTCCTCCATGATGGTTCTCGAAGTGGGTGGAAACTCCTGGTTCAGTGGGTTCGGGGCCATGGAAAATGAGCGCAGTACCCGCGTCGCCTTGGTGGACTGTGGGACCAACACTTTTACCCTTCACATCGCGGATGTCAGCCCGGGTCAATGGACGCCAGTTTTCCTCCAGCGTCGGTTTGTACAGCTCGGTGCAGACAGCTTCCGCACTGGTCGCCTTTCTCCGAGTCGAATGCGGCGCGGTGCGGATGTCTTGAAGGCGTTCTGGGACACAGCCTGCAATTGCGACGTGTCCCACATACGGGCCGTTGGTTGCAGTGCCCTGCGCGATGCCCGCAATGGTTCTGATTTCGTTGACATGGGGAAGGCCATCGGTTGGCCCATCGAGGTAATCGATGGCCTCCAAGAGGCCACGTACATCCATCAGGGCGTGGCGGCAACGGTTCAGGCAGAGCATTGGTCGGGCCTTCCTGCCTTAACCATGGACATTGGAGGGGGAAGTGTAGAGTTCATCTTGTGGGATCGTTCATCGGTTCTCGGCCGGTTCAGCTTGGATTTGGGCGTGTCCCGGTTGACCGATTGGGTAAAGCCCTCTGACCCGTTGTCCAAGGCGGACCTTTTGTCTATTGAACGCGTTGCGGATCAGGCCATGGCGCCTTTGTTGGCGTTGTGCAAGGCTTCGCCGCCAGGCTTGTTGGTGGGGACCAGCGGAGCATTTGATGCATTGGCCCTCATGGAGGATGCCGCATCACAGTGGCGTCCAAAAAACGAGGCAGATGTGTTGCCCATGTTGACCCTCCGGTCGCGGTGCGCCATGCTCATGGGGCTGTCCAAAAACGAACTCGCCCAAACGGAAGGCATTCACCCTGATCGCATTCCCTATATGTCGATGGCATGCGCTTTGATTGAGCATGTGTTGACACGGTTTCCGACCATCCAACTTGCACTGCGTTCGAAGCACACTGTTGCCGAAGGGGCATTGGAGCAAACGGCTATGGAATTGGGTGCTTTGGGACTCCAGGAACCATGGGAATCCATGAATCCTTTGGTGCGCATGCAGGAGGATTGAGTTTCCTCCTCCATTTTCGCAGCATGGCACGCATCCTCATTATCGACGACGAACGTCTCATTCGCCATGCATTGCGCGACATCTTGGAGTACGAAAAGCATGTTGTGGAAGAAGCTGAGAATGGAGACGAAGGGCTCAAGTTTGCTTTGGCCGGGAAGTTCGACGTGGTTTTTTGTGATGTCAAGATGCCCGGAAAGGATGGGATCGAGGTGGTTGAAGCCCTGCAATTGAAAGGGGTGGAGACACCTGTGGTGATCATGACCGGACATGGAACGGTGGAACTGGCCGTTCAGGCGCTGAAGTCGGGTGCGTACGATTTCATTCAAAAGCCATTGGATTTGAATCGGGTACTGGTCGCATTGCGAAATGCGACGGACCGAGAGGAATTAAGAAAGGAAGCCTCTAGTCTGCGTCGCAAAACCCGAACAAGTGGTGACCGAGACATGGTGGGGCAGAGTCCCGCATTGGAGGGCATTCGAACCATCATTCAAAAGGTCGCCCCAACAGATGCTCGGGTCTTCATTACGGGAGCCAATGGAACGGGAAAGGAGGTGGTGGCTCGGCGCATTCACGCCCAAAGCCAAAGAAGCAAGGCGCCTTTCGTGGAAGTGAACTGTGCTGCGATTCCGGCGGAGTTGATCGAATCGGAGCTGTTTGGCCATGAGAAGGGTGCGTTTACCAGTGCAGTAAAGCAACGGAAGGGACGATTTGAGCAGGCCCAAGGCGGCACCCTGTTTCTGGACGAAATCGGAGACATGTCCTTGCCCGCGCAGTCCAAAATGCTCCGCGCCTTGCAAGAGCGGGTCATTCAAAGGGTGGGTGGCGACAAGAACATTCAGGTGGATGTCCGTGTGCTCGCAGCAACCAACAAGAATCTGCCTCTTGAGATTGAAGAGGGGAGGTTTAGAGAGGACCTCTTTCACCGGTTGAATGTGATTCCCATCCGGGTTCCGTCTTTGGCTGAGCGCGCCGAAGATGTGCCTTTGTTGGTCGCTCATTTCTTAGATGGTGTGGCCTCAGAATTGGGGGTGTCGGCGCCGAAATTCACAGATGGAGCCATGACAGCCTTGTCGAAAGCGCCGTGGACAGGGAACATTCGCGAATTGAGAAATGTCGTAGAGCGCCTGGTGATTCTCTGTGACCAAGAGGTCCGCGAGGAAGATGTTCACCGGCATGTTAATGCCTGAATAATCCGCCTCTATCGGTTGTCTTTTTTGGGGTTCATTAAGGTCAAGTTGTTGATGGGTAGAGAATTGGAGGCAACCAATGCGTGTTTGTCCCGTCTACATTGCAGAAGCAATTCCCTGCCACATGGACATCAGTCAACGCGCCGTACTCATCGTTTTCCTTGGAATGATCGCTGCTTGCGGAGCGGCTCGCCTGTTTGACAAAGCGGGGAGGCCATTTTGGCACGCTTTGATTCCAGGTTTGAATGTGGTGGCCTTGATGCGGATTGTGGGTCGCCCAGACCATCATGCTCTCTGGCTTTTGGTGCCAGGAGCAAACCTGTATTTTTCCGCCCGATGGATGGTGGAGCTTGCCCAAAGTTTTGGGAAGCAACACTGGTTAGACCATGTCTTGGCGGTGCTGTTCAACGCTTTCTACGTCCTCAACTTGGGCTTGGCCTACAGCGAAGAATATCGCGGCCCAGTTTATGGGAAGAGCGCCAAGACTGCCTTTGCCTAATCGGGTTAACCTTGGCTTGACTCCCCGTTCAGTGCCAGCGTCCTCGCAGCGTCCAACGCAGCGTCCAATCCTTCGGCATCTTTGCCGCCAGCAGTGGCAAAAAAGGCTTGACCGCCACCACCACCTTTGATGTGTCGTGCAAAGTCCCGAATCAACTTGCCGGCATTCCATTCCTTTTCTGCGGCCAGGTCTTCCGTGATCAGGCAAGTGATGGTGGGCTTGCCTCCACTTTTGCTGCCCAGGACCGCAAACAGAGGTGCTGCTTCAGTCTTCAGTTGAAAGGCAATGTCTTTGATGGCGCCAGCCTCGAGGGGAACCTCTTGAATCAATACGCCCATCGTGCCCTTTCCACCGGGCCGGACGATGTCCTTCATCAAGCTTTGCTTGAGTTCCATGGCTTGGGCGTGGCGGTGACCTTCCACCTCTTTTTGGAGCGCCGTGACTTTGGCTTGAAGCTCTTCCACAGCGGAGACCAAGTCCGAGGGTGATTTTAATGCCTCTGAGGTCCGGCGCAATAGGTCTCTTTGCGCCACAGTTCCTGCAACCGCTAGGGGTCCTGTCTCCGCTTCAATCCGGCGAATTCCGGCGGCAACCGCCCCTTCCGAGGTGATTCGGAACAGGCCGATTTCTCCTGTGGCTTGCACGTGGGTCCCTCCGCAGAGTTCGATGCTGGAGCCGAACCCAATCATCCGAACCGTATCGCCATACTTTTCGCCAAACAGCATCATGGCACCGGCATTTTTGGCTTCTTCCAAGGGGATGTTTCTCCGCTCATCGAGTTGGCGGTTCTCTCGGATGGCTTCGTTCACTCGGTTTTCGACTTCTTGAAGTTCCTCAGGTGAGACCTTTTGGAAGTGGCTAAAGTCAAAGCGAAGTGCAGTGTCTTTGACCAAGGAACCTTTCTGCTCAACATGGGTGCCAAGGACCGACCTGAGCGCCTCGTGAAGCAAGTGGGTGGCCGAATGGTTCAAAGTGGTGTCGCGTCGCTTTTCAGTGGCAACACGGGCCTTGAATTTGCCGCCTGGATTCTTGGGCAATCGGTCTGCAATGTGCAGAATCAGCTCATTTTCCTTGCGGGTTGTCAGGATGGGAAGGGAGTCACCGTCTGCACCCTCGAGCAGGCCGGAATCTCCAACTTGTCCACCTCCTTCAGGGTAGAATGGCGTCAAATGAAACACGAGTTGGTACCGTGTTTTGTCCTTGACTTTGACTTCCCGCCATCTTGTGATGCGCACTTCTGCCTCTGTGCGGTCAAAGCCCACAAATTCTTCAACCTTGTCGTCTTCCAACACAACCCAGTCGCCGGCTTCCATTTTTCCCGCAGCGCGCGAGCGGTCTTTTTGCCGGGCCAAGGCCACTTCAAAACCGGCGTGGTCTACTTCGACGCCATTTTCGATGCAAATCAATGCGGTCAAGTCAATCGGGAAACCAAAGGTGTCGTAGAGTTCAAAGGCGGCTTCGCCCTCCAAGCGAGTGGTTCCTGCCGTGCGCTCTTCGAGAAGTTTGATGCCTATGTCCAAGGTTCTCAGGAACCCCTCTTCTTCTTCCTTGATGACTTTCGCAATCAGACCCTCTTGTTGTCGGAGCTCTGGAAAGAAATCGCCCATTTGCGCAGACATCACCGCAATGAGTTCATGAAGGAAAGGACGCTCTAAGCCAAGAAAGCTGTATCCATAGCGGACGGCACGTCTCAAAATGCGCCGGATCACATAACCGGCTCCCGCGTTGGAAGGAAGCTGTCCGTCGGCGATGGAGAAGGCCACTGCCCGCACGTGATCTGCACAGACGCGCAAAGCCACGTTGACCTTGTCGTCTCCGCCGGTATAGGCGTGCCCTGACGCCTTGGAAAGATGGGCAATGAGGGGCTGAAAAACGTCGGTGTCATAGTTCGAACGCTTGCCCTGCAAGACAGCCGCCAGTCGCTCAAACCCCATTCCCGTGTCGATGTGACGGGCGGGAAGCGGCTCAAGGTCTCCGTTGGCTTTCCGCATGAATTGCATGAAGACCAGGTTCCAAATCTCGATCACTTGGGGATGGTCTTGGTTCACCAGTTCGGCACCGGAGACCGCAATTTTTTCTTCGGCGGTTCGGATGTCCACGTGGATTTCAGAGCAGGGTCCGCACGGCCCTGTCTCCCCCATCTCCCAGAAATTGTCCTTCTTGTTTGCCTTTAAAATGCGGGCAGGCGGAACGTGCTGAAGCCAGATGTCCATGGCTTCTTTGTCCAGAGGCAGTCCATCGCCTTCGTCGCCTTCAAACACCGTGATGTACAGGCTTTCCTTGTCGATCCCGAAACGGTCAGTGAGCAGCTCCCAAGCCCAATTGATGGCGTCTTCTTTGAAGTAGTCGCCAAACGACCAATTGCCCAGCATCTCGAACATGGTGTGGTGGTAGGTGTCCACTCCCACTTCTTCGAGGTCGTTGTGCTTGCCGCTAACACGGAGACATTTTTGGCTGTCTGCAACCCTTGGGGCCTTTGCGGGACGGTTTCCAAGGAAGACGTCTTTGAAGGGGTTCATGCCTGCATTGGTGAACATCAAAGTCGGGTCATCCTTGAGCACCATTGGGGCAGAAGGAACGATTTCGTGGGACTTCTCACGAAAGAAGTCGAGGAATGTGCGACGGATGTTGGCAGCGTCCATGTGTCCTGTGATTGGCGTTCTTCACACGCCGTTGTTGGTGGTGAATTCGGTGAAAGCCGCGTCAGACGCGGATTTGCGGTTGTGAAAGTAGGGACTTTCCCGTATTTTTGCACTTGAATTTTTAGAGATGCGGAAACACCACGTCCGATTCAACAAAGCGCAGCTGCGCACGGAGACAGTCCCCTATACCACACGTGATTACGTTCGGTGGTTTTTAGGGAGGGCCGTCTTGTTCGCTGTTGTGGCCTTTTCCGCCATCCTGATTTTCGATCAAAATTTCGAGAGTCCGAAGGTGCGCAGCCAGGAAAGACAGATTTCTTTTTTGGAGTCTCAATTGGCGACCATGGAGAATCAAGTGGTCGAAATGTCGGGGGCTTTGGAGGAGATCACAGAGCGAGATGAGATCATCTACCGCAACATTTTTGGGGCGGACCCTTATCCCGAGCATCTTCGGAATCCAGGCATAGGAGGGGCAGACCGCTACCGTGAATTGCGCGGTTTGGAACAGAGTGAACGGGTCATCGTGATTCGGGAAGAGATGGCAGAGCTCGAGCGGCGCATGGTTGCCCAGGGAGAGAGTTTCAATGGTTTGCTGCAAATGGCGGAAAATCAGGAGGCCATGTTGAAGAGCATTCCCGCCATTCAGCCTGTCCGAAACAGCGATTTGAAACGAATGGCCAGCGGATATGGATATCGCATTCATCCCATCTACAAGGTGAGAAAAATGCACTGGGGCATGGATTTTTCGGCTCCAACAGGTACGGAAATTTTTGCGACGGGGGATGGGAAGGTTGTTGAAGTCAAAAAGAAGTACAATGGCTACGGCTATCACATCAAAATCCGTCACGGCTTCGGATATGAGACGTTATATGCGCACATGTCCAAGATTTTGGTCAAAAAGGGGCAGCGTGTTGAAAGGGGTGAAGTTGTAGGTTTAGTGGGGTCTACAGGCACTTCGGTTGCGCCACACTTGCACTACGAAGTGTTCAAGGAAGGCCAAAGGGTGAACCCGGCCCATTATTACTTCAATGACTTGTCTCCAGCTCAATATGAGCAGCTTTTGGAGGCATCATCGAACGCGAATCAAAGCTTCGATTGAGTTGGGATTTGGCCCACCCATTTGCCTTGCGCATCTTGCAAGGCCATGGCCACCAAACGTTACTGGACCATTTCTGAAGTTGCTGAGCAGTTCGACGTTAACGCGTCCTTGCTTCGCTATTGGGAAAAAGAGTTCTCGGCGTTGGACCCCAAAAAGCAGGGCAGTGGGAAAAGGGCATACACGGCCAGAGACATTGAAGTCATTGGTGTTTTGCACGATTTGCTCAAGCGAAAAGGCTACACCATTGACGGTGCAAAGCGATCCCTAAAACAAGCCATCAAAGAGCAGCGGCAACTCGATGAGTTGCGCCAGAGATTGGAGGCTGTGCGAGCCGAGTTGATTGGCATTGCCACAGACGCTGAGCGTCGGTAATCGACGATTTTCGGCTTTTAGAGTGTCCGGTTGGGCAACAAATACGACTTCACGTACTCCGTGACTCCTTCTTCTAGAGAAGTCATTTCCCCAGGGTATCCAATGGACCTTAATTTGGTTAAATCAGCCTCCGTGAAATATTGGTAGGTGTCTCGGATGTCCATTGGAGTATCGATGAATCCAATGTTTTCGGGCACATCCATGGCGGCAAATGTGGCCTTGGTGAGGTCGAGAAAACTGCGGGCTTGTCCTGACCCCAAGTTGTAAAGTCCGTTGTCTTTCCTGTGGTGCATGAGCCAATGACACACATCGACAACGTCTTTGACATACACAAAGTCCCTGAGTTGCTCTCCGTTGGCGTAGTCGTCTCGGTGGCTTCGGAAGAGCTTCATCGCTTGGGTCTTGCCAATTTGTCGGAAAGCGTGAAGGACAACAGACGCCATGCGCGCCTTGTGGTACTCCCCAGGTCCATAGACATTGAAGAACTTGAGTCCAGCCCAGAAATAGGGTGCGCGACCTGCCTCTGCCTCCTCTAAGGCCCAGAGGTCGAAATTTTGTTTGCTGTCCCCGTATGGGTTGAGGGGTTTCAATTGTCCCGTAAGCGCATGGTCATCGCTGTATCCGTGCTCTCCTCCGCCATATGTCGCAGCGCTTGAAGCGTAGACCAAGGGCAGGCCATATTGATGACACAAACGCCAGATTTCTTGGCTGTAGTGGAGATTGAGGCGGTCAAACAACCCTTTGTCTTGTTCTGTGGTGTCGGTTCTGGCACCCAGGTGAAAAACAAATTGAACTTGATTTTCATTTTCCTTGAGCCAGTTTGGAAATTCAGACCGGTCTACCCGTTGCACACATGTGCGGGTTTCGTGGTTTCTCAGCTTGTCTGGCCTCGATTTGAAGTCGTCCACGAGCACCAAATCGTTGAAGCCTTCCGCGTTGAGGCGAGCAGACAATGCACTTCCAATGAACCCAGCGGCCCCCGTAATGGTAATCATGTGGCGAAGGTACTTTCGCAACCCGCCCCATGAAAAACGTCTATGTCACCCGCCGCGCTCGTTTCAATGCCGCTCACAAGCTTTGGAATGACGATTGGTCCCACACCAAGAACCTTGAGGTCTTTGGGAAATGCGCCAACCCGAATTGGCACGGCCACAATTATGAATTGCATGTGACCATCAAGGGTCAACCTGCCTCTGAAACGGGGTATTGTATGGACTTGAAGGACTTGCGTGATCTGATTAAAATCTATGTCGAGGACCCCTTGGATCATCGAAATTTGAACATGGATGTGCCTTGGATGAAAGGCGTACTGACGTCTACCGAGAACTTGATCATCGCCATTTGGGAGCAGCTTGAAGGCCCCCTGAATGAAACGGGATGTCAGTTGCACCATCTCCGTTTGTTCGAGACGGAAAACAATTACGCCGATTACTACGGCGGAGAGTGAGGCCCGCACAGGGTCTTAACTTGCACCCATGCCACTGTACAGGAGAGAGGATCATTACGATGAGAAGGCCGTGGCCAACATGGCGGGTCATTATCGTGCCATTTTGGAGGCTGTGGGGGAGGATGTCGACCGCGAAGGCCTGATCAAAACGCCAGAACGTGCCGCAAAGGCGTTGGCGTTTTTGACCCAAGGACAAGGTGTTGACCCCGCGGAAATCCTTCGGAGCGCGTTGTTTGAGGAGGATTGTGAGGAAATGGTCCTCATCCGCGACATCGAGGTATTCTCGCTTTGTGAGCACCACATGCTTCCATTCTTTGGCAAAGCCCATGTGGCCTATTTGCCAAAAGGGAAGATCACGGGATTAAGCAAAATCCCCCGTGTTGTGGATGTTTTTGCAAGAAGGTTGCAAGTCCAAGAAAGGCTCACGAAGCAAATCCGAGATTGCATTCAAGAGACGTTGGCGCCAAGAGGCGTTGCTGTGGTCATCGAGGCCCGCCATTTGTGCATGCAAATGCGTGGGGTGGAGAAGCAGCACAGCCTCACCACTACGAGTGCCTTTACGGGCTCATTTCTAAATGATCCTAAAACGAGGAAGGAATTCATCCGTTTGATCGACACTCAAGGGGTCTGATTCGCGTGAAATTGTCCAACTTGCGGACATGAGCTCACAAGACCCACCCCGCATTTTCAATGGCGCCCAGCGCGCTTCTGACTTTTCCTCGGGCAGCATGCCCATTGTGGCCGATGAACGGGGCTTCATGAATGCTGTTTTTGGATGGATGGCCGGTGGATTGGCCATCACGGGTGGCATGGCTTGGTATTTCGCTTCAAGTGGAGCCATTTCGCTCTTGTACAACACCACGGGTGGGATGAGCATGTTGGGTTGGGCGGTGATGTTGGCGCCTTTGGCCTTTATTCTGGCGATGAACTTTGGCTTGCAGCGAATGAGCTCGTCGACATTGACGCTGCTCTTTGTGGCTTTCAGTGCAACCATGGGGGCTTCGTTGAGTAGCATTTTCCTGGTCTACACAGGGTCAAGCATCATGCAGGTTTTCGGGATTACGGCGGGCACGTTCTTGGTGATGTCCGTGATTGGATACACCACTTCAACGGACCTGAGTCGTTTTGGCAGCCTGTTGATGATGGCCGTGATTGGCATGTTGATTGCGATGGTGGTCAATTGGTTCATGGCCTCCTCGGCTTTGGACTACATCATCTCCATTGCGGGTGTACTCATCTTTACCGGTCTCATTGCATACGACACCCCAAAAGCTCAAGCGAATTGCCGCTGGTGTTGAGTATGGGAGTGAGGAAGGAAGGAAGCTGGCCCTGCTCGGTGCCACGAGCCTTTACTTGGACTTTGTCAATCTGTTTCTGTTTCTCCTTCGTTTGTTGGGAGCGCAGGAATTAAGCGTTAAACCACCCAGAAAGAAAAAAGGCGGGCCCCCCCTGGGGACCGCCTTTTTTCTTTGGGTCAAGGATGAGGCTTAGCGCACCATCAAACGTTGAGACCACCATCCGCGATCTTCAATTTCGAGCGTGATGACATAGGGGCCAGCTGGAAGCAAAGAGGCATCCACAAAATGCTTGCTCAAGCCAGCGGGAGAGAACACCGTCAAACAAAATGGCCACTTCACGGCCAGAGGCGTCGCGCAGCGGCAATGCGTCCGGAGGATGCCCGGCTCATGTCCACAGGCACGCAAGTGATCGCCGAGGCAGGGTTGGGAAAGGCGGGGCTGAAATCCAGCAAAGCTTGGGGATTCGTTCATTCCGTTCACTTGCATTTCTCCTACCCGAAACTGCCCAGTAACCCTCCGGGGGCGGGCATGGGGCGATCCTGGACCTTTCCGCTCTCAGAGGTGCCTTCCACGTAATACTGGACAACGCTGCCCTTCGGTTTGGGCAGGAATGTTGGCTGACCACATGTCATCGACTGAGGCGGTCATGGCGACCTCGTTGTACTCCGTGTCCCCGGACAAGCGCCAGAACATCCGTGCCAAAGCAATGCCAGAGCGGTGCTGAACAAGCGCGTCCACAGCATAAGGGTTGACGGTGTCTTCCGTATCGTCAAGGGGTTGGTGACTGATCAGCATCGGATCCTCCACGCCCACACTGTGGGTGATGCAGTGGATGGCACCACTGGCAGAGATGATTTGATTGCAATCGATGCCCACCACGTTGTAGCCGGGCAGCGCCTGCTCATAAATGGCGATGGCCGTGGTGTCGAATTCCTCGTAGTAGGTGGGCAGAAGAATGGTGTTGTTGACGAACACCGAGTTGGTGTAGGTCATGTAGTCTCCACCACCGCTTGGGTAACCGCCACCCCATCCGGGTTCTGGAGGTGAGGGGATGCGCACGACGTCGAAGGGTGTTCCCCATTTGCTGGTGTGATTGGCCAGTACGTATTCGAGGTTGGCTTCAATTTGTGGCCCATCGGACACGCCCTCTGGATATTCAGCCATCAGGATGGTCTCCTCGTCCAGCAACTTCATGTGCATGTCGATGTGGTGAATGCCATCAAAGGGCAGGTTCTCCATCCTCACGTAGGTGTGCAGGCCCATAAAATCGGCGAGGATGCCTTCGATGTCCTCGTCATTTTGGTCTGGAAACTGGGTTCCCCACCAAGTGGCGCCACCAGCGTTCTCTTCGCCGATCAGATTACTCGCGAATCCCATGCCGAAACCATCGCTCATGAAATTGCCACCGGTGTTCATCAAATCATAAGGCTCGGCAGTGGTTTCATAGAGGTCGATGCCCATATGGTCAGCGATGACCTGAGGGGCCACATCGTCGTCGGGGCGCGGTCGATTGTAAAGCCAGTCCACAATGATGCGGTCGTCCACGCCATTGCCATACACGGTATTGGGACCATAGTCTCGCATCCAAACCGTATTCATCGGGGTATCGATGATGGTGATGTTCTCCAAGCTGGCTGCGCTTCCGCCACCATTCGCGGAGGTGATGTACGCTTCCACACCTGAGGGGTCTTCTGTGAGGATGAGCACTTGGCATTCCGTGGCCGCGTTGACCACGATTTGCTTTTCAATGGCGCTGTATCCTTCCCAACCGACGCACAACACTTCGATTTCTTCCCATTCGGCCATGGTCCGGAGGCCCTCAAATTCTGGAGGTGTTGTTTCGCCACGCGACTTGACTGGCGTGAAGGGATTGGCTTCGAAATACGCCACTTCGCGTGCATCGATGCCATGGCTTAACGGACTTTCAAAGCGCTGGGCATTCACAGCAAAGGGGACACAAGCAACGGCCAACAAAAGGACCAACAGGAGTCTTTTATTCATGTTCTCAGGTTTCGGGGTTCAAGTTAACGCGTGCGAAAAGCAAAAGGTGGCCTTGGGGCATGACGCCACAAGACCACCTTTTGGGTTGAATCGCTTTGGCGTTTAGAGCCGGAAAAAAATGGGGAGCGTGATGGTTGTTTCCACTGGAACACCGTCTTTGGTGGCGGGGCTCCATGCTGGCATGGACATTGCGGCAGCGACTGCTGCGCTGTCGAGCGCAGGGTGAAGCGGCTTGAGCACCTTGGCATTGGCCACAGCTCCAGATTCCGAAATGGTAAATTCAACAAACACCTTTCCTTCGACTCCGCTGTCACGCGCAGACTCGGGGTAGCTGACTTCTCCTGCGATGAACTCCATCACTTTGGCGGCGCCACCAGGAAATTCTGCAGAAACGACTTCCGAGGTGGTGTCGAGCTCTTCTGTTGGAGGTGTTGCACTTCCTTCTCCGTCGGCGCAAGATGTGAATGTGGCGGCACTTAAGGCCAAGGCGCTCATTGTGAGCGCGATACGGGTGAATCGAATCATGCCCCGAAAATAGGCCATCTCAGGCATCAAAGGTGCTGAGGATGTCGGATATGGTCTTGGGGTCAATCTCATGTCCGCCATCAAAACTGTGGTGGATGAGGTTACTGGGCTTTCCGCCGGCATCTAGCCAAGCCCGTTCAGCGGTGTCGAATCGCGCGCCTTCGTCTCGTATGTATGGGTCCAGGCTGCCGGTGATCAGGTGAAGATTCGGCGCGGTTTGAAGGGTGGCATTCATGGCGGCGAGGTCCGGTGGAATCACACCGCTGTGTGCAATGAGTCCCGACCACGAGGCGCCACCACCATGTCCCAAGGTCGCCCACCGAATTGCTGTGGCCACCCCTTGAGAGAACCCCAGCAGTATGGAGGTTGTGGACGGCTGAATTTCCAGGCGAATTCGGTCCAAAAAGCGCACGTAGTCTTCCACGTCCGAGTGGCGTTCTTCCTTGGTCATCCAACTGGCCCCCACGCGCCCTTCTGTGCCTTCGAGGTAAAACCGGTGGGCGCCCTCTGGGGCAATCACCTGCCAACCGAGGTTGGCATGGGGTTGAAATTTCCGGATAAAGTACTCGGCCAATTGTCCATACCCGTGAAGCACAAAAAGGGTGCCGCAAACAGGTACACCTTGGGGTGGGTCAAGAGACCACCATCGCGCCGTTCTGTGAACTTGAAGGCGGTTGGCGGAAGCGCGTTGTGCCGACATCACCAGGTAATGTTCAATTCAGCAGAGCCAAAAGCAGGACAGAAGACGCTGTCCATAAACAAGCCCTCAGGTTGACCGATTAACGCGACGTCAAGGTCTGCGCCCCAGGTCATCCAAGCGTCTCCAAACATGAGGCATTGCCAGCTTGAGTCGGCGTCCACACCGCTCAGGGTTAACGCGTCTGTGGGGCAGCACGCACAAGGGAAGTCTTCGCCCAAGTTAAACGTGATGACGTCTGTGCTGTCTTGAGGGGCAATGCTGCTCAGGTTGACGTGGAGGGTACAAACGGGGAAGAGGGGGACGGTGAGCGACTCGGTGACGTTGGGGAGCAATTCATCTGGGTTTAATGTGCCGGCCGCATCAAAGTGTCCCTCTGCGGCCGCTGTCCACCGCAAACTGTAGCTGCTTCTTCTGGGAAAAGTGACAGAGAAGGCTCCAGCTTCATCAGATTCTGCCGACGCGACCACATCTTCGGCTTGCAATGCACCATCGACCACAGCCCGCTCGAAAAGGTGCCAGTCTGCCCCGGGTACAGGGGTCAAAGAAGGGGTGGTCATCATCTGGCCTTCGAGCGTATAGTCCATGCCGCCCGTGTTTCGGTTGCATGCAGTTGCCAGCATCAGAATGGCCATGAGGCCGAGTGTGGGTCTGAGTCGGTTCAAAGCACTTCGAGTTTGGCGAATTTCAATAGGAGCTGCTTCTGACCCGCAGAGGGGAAAAAGACGGTGGCCTTGATGTTGGGTTCTTGACCTTCGAGTTTGAGCACCTTGCCCTTTCCAAATCGGGCATGCTTGACTTCGGCTCCGGGTGCAATCGTGCCGGGTGCAGCTCCTGGTGGGGTCGGTGCGACCGGGTCATTTTGGTTCTCGGTGGACGTGGAGTCGCTTGTTGCTGGTCGACTGCCCACTTTTTTCATGCCCGGCTTCGGTGGACGATTTCCGCCAGAAGGCATGGGTTTGTAGAATGAATTCCGAGCGTGGTTAAAGTCGAAGGGTTCCGAGCGTTTGGCGCTGACTGTGGGCAGCAAGAGGTATTTCTCATCGATCTCTTCAATGAAACGGGACGGTTCGTTTTGAATGAGCTGTCCCCAGCGGTAGCGTGTCAGTGCATAGCTAAGGGTGGCTTTTTTCTCGGCCCGTGTCAGGGCCACGTAAAACAGGCGGCGTTCTTCCTCGAGTTCTTCTCGGGTGTTCAGGGCCATCTGACTCGGGAACAGGTTTTCTTCAAGTCCCACCACATATACAAAGGGGAATTCGAGGCCTTTGGCTGCGTGGATGGTCATCATGGAGACCTTGTCGTCATCGCCATCGTCTTGATCGGCATCTGTCAACAGTGCGACATCCAAAAGGAAGTCGCCCAAGGTCCGCACCGCATCGGGGTTGGCCGGGTCCACTTCTTCGGAGAACTCCTTCATACCTGCCAGGAGCTCTTCGACGTTTTCATATCGCGCAACGCCTTCAGGTGTTTTGTCTTTGTGCAACTCCCTGAGCAGTCCGGTGTGTTGGGCAATGTGATGGCCCAGGTCAAATGCAGTGGCTGTCTTCAATCGGGTTCCAAATCCTTCGAGCATGGTCGCGAAGTCCTGCAACTTGGCCCAAGCGCGGCCTTTGAGGTCGGCGGGTTGTCGGAAAGGTTCCCGCAAAACGTCCCAAAGCGAACAGTCGTGGTGGGCAGACGCGATGGTCATGCGGTCCAATGTGGTTTTTCCAATTCCCCTGGCCGGGTAATTGACAATGCGCTTGAGGCTCTCATCGTCAGCAGGGTTGGCGACCAGTCGGAAATAGGCGATCAGGTCTTTGATTTCCTTGCGCTGATAGAAACTCAGTCCCCCATAGATGCGATAGGGGATGTTGCGCTTTCTCATCTGTTCCTCAAAGGCCCGGCTTTGCGCATTGGTTCGGTACAGAATGGCAAAATCCTTGTGTGCGGCCCGCTCGCGTGAGCGGGTGGTCAAGATGGAGTCGGCAATGTGGCTGCCTTCATCATTGTCGCTGAGTGCGCGGTGCACTTCAATTTTCTCACCTTCGTCATTCCCTGTCCAGACTTCTTTTTGGATTTGGTCTTGGTTCTTGGCGATCACCGTGTTGGCGGCCTCCACAATGGTTTTCGTGCTCCGGTAGTTTTGCTCCAGTTTATAGACCACGCAATCGGAGTAGTCCCGTTGGAAGTTCAAGATGTTTTGGATGTTGGCGCCTCGGAAGCTGTAGATGCTCTGCGCGTCGTCACCCACCACACAGACGTTCTCTCTGGCGGCGCCGAGTTGGCGGATGATCAAGTATTGGGCGAAGTTGGTGTCCTGATACTCGTCGACCAGGATAAAGCCGAACTTCTGCTGGTACTTGTGCAAGAGGTCCGGAAAATCCCTCAAAAGCACATTGGTCTTGAAGAGCAGGTCGTCGAAGTCCATGGCTCCAGAACGTTGCAATCGGCTGTTGTATCCGGCATAGATCTCGGCGATGCGCGGACGGCCAGCTTGTTGGTCTTCCCCCATGATATCGGGGTTTGCCGCGTAATCCTTGGGTCCGATGAGGTTGTTCTTTGCGCCGGAAATTCGGCCGTGGACCGAATTGGGCTTGTACATTTTGTCATCAAGTCCCAAGCCCTTGATGACGTCTTTGATGACGCTGCGGCTGTCTTGGGTGTCGTAGATCGTGAAGTTGGATGGGTAATTGATTCGTTCACTTTCAATGCGAAGAATGCGGGCAAAAACACTGTGGAAGGTCCCCATCCAGATGTTTCTCGCCTCTGAATCGCCGACAATTTTGCCAATGCGAAGCTTCATTTCGCGGGCGGCTTTGTTGGTGAAAGTCAACGACAGAATGGAAAATGGGTCGACGCCTTGGTCGATCAAATGGGCGATTCGGTGCGTAAGAACACGCGTTTTCCCTGATCCTGCTCCCGCAACCACCATCATCGGCCCTTCGACATGTCCTGCCGCAGCCTTTTGAGCTTCATTCAATCCCTCAAGCATCTCCATCTTTCAAAAGTAGCCGGATTGGGTTTGAGACATTTAACCCAGTCCACGAAGGTCCGTGGAATCATCTGCACATTTCGATGTTGGAATTCCCGGCATTTCACGTAGTTTTGCAGCCCCGTTGAAAAATGGGGCAGCGGGCTAATTGTCCCTGAATGTTAGAAAAAGACGCCAATAACAAGCAATGCCGACGATCCAACAGCTGATCCGCAAAGGCCGCACGGACAAGGTTTATACCTCTAAGTCCGCCGCGCTCGACTCCTGTCCGCAGAGACGGGGGGTTTGCGTGCGTGTATACACCACCACTCCAAAGAAGCCGAACTCCGCCATGCGGAAGGTGGCCCGTGTGCGTTTGACCAACGGAAACGAGATCAATGCCTACATCGGAGGAGAAGGACACAATCTGCAAGAGCACAGCATTGTGCTGGTTCGCGGAGGTCGTGTAAAAGACCTTCCAGGTGTGCGTTACCACATTGTACGTGGTGCATTGGACACAGCAGGAGTCGAAGGCCGCAATCAGCGTCGTTCGAAGTACGGAACCAAGCGCCCTAAGAAGTAACTCGCCATGCGTCGCAGACAAGCAAAAAAGCATCCGCTCATCCCGGACCCGCGTTTCAACGATACGGACGTCACGTACTTCGTGAACAACCTTATGCTGAAAGGCAAGAAGAGCACAGCCTTTGACATCTTCTACTCTGCCATTGATTTGGTGACGGAGCGCACAGGAGAAGAGGGACTGGAGCAATGGAAGCAGGCCGTTTTGGCGATCACGCCAAACGTGGAGGTCCGCAGCCGCCGTGTAGGGGGAGCTACTTTCCAGATTCCACAGCCCATTCGCGACAGCCGCAAGCACAGCATGGCGGTGAAGTGGATCATCAGCTACGCGCGTCTCCGCAACGAAAAGACCATGGCTGACCGTTTGGCAGCCGAAATTATTGCCGCCAACAAAGGCGAGGGAGCCACCTTCAAAAAGAAGGAAGACACCCACCGTATGGCAGAAGCCAACAAGGCGTTCTCCCACTTCCGTTTCTGAACCAACACCCGATCTCCGAAATCATGTCCAAGAGGGACCTCAATTTCACGCGCAACATTGGCATCATGGCCCACGTCGACGCTGGCAAGACCACGACGACGGAGCGCATCCTGTATTACACAGGTATTTCCCACAAAATCGGAGAGGTGCACGATGGCGCAGCAACGATGGACTGGATGGAGCAGGAGCAGGAGCGTGGCATCACGATCACTTCTGCTGCTACGACTTGTTTCTGGGAGTTTGAAGACAAGGAGTACCGCATCAACATCATCGACACGCCTGGTCACGTTGACTTTACTGTAGAGGTGGAACGTTCACTGCGTGTTTTGGACGGTGCGGTGGGTCTGTTCTGCGCTGTTTCTGGAGTGGAGCCTCAGTCTGAGACGAACTGGGGTCTGGCCGACAAGTACAATGTGCCCCGCATCGGATTCGTGAATAAGATGGACCGTTCTGGTGCAGACTTTTTCAACGTTCTCGGGCAGATTCGCGAAATGTTGGGTGCCAACGCGGTGCCATTGCAGGTGCCAATCGGCGCTGAAGATGATTTTACAGGTGTTGTGGACTTGTTGACGGGAAAGGCGATGGTCTGGAACGAAGATGACAAAGGCATGACCTTTACCGAGGTTCCGGTTCCCGAGGACTTGGTGGATGTGGTCGAAGAGTACAGAGGTAAGTTGGTCGAGGCCGTCGCCGAACAGGATGACACCTTGATGGAGAAGTACTTCGAGGACCCCGATAGCATTACGGAGGCAGAGATGGTCAACGCCATTCGCAAGGCCACAATTGCCATGGACATTACGCCCATGCTTTGTGGATCAGCTTTCAAAAACAAAGGAGTGCAGACCATGTTGGATGCGGTGATGCGCTACTTGCCATCTCCATATGACATTGGTGAGATCGTGGGCATGAACCCCGACGACGAGGAAGAGCAAATCATTCGCCATAGCGATCCGGATGAGCCTTTCGCTGGCTTGGCATTTAAGATCGCCACTGACCCATTTGTGGGCCGTCTTTGTTTTGTTCGTGCATATTCAGGTACGCTTCCCGCTGGCTCCTACGTCAGGAACACACGTTCTGACAAGAAGGAGCGGATCAGCCGGATCTTCCAAATGCACTCCAACAAGCAGAATCCGATTGACAAGCTTGAAGCGGGTGACATCGGAGCGGTTGTGGGTTTCAAGGACATTCGCACCGGAGACACGCTTTGTTCAGAAGGTCACCCCATCACATTGGAGAGCATGACGTTCCCCGACCCCGTGATTGGAATCGCCATTGAGCCAAAGTCACAGGTGGACATCGACAAGTTGAGCAACGGTTTGTCCAAGCTCTCCGAGGAGGATCCAACTTTCCGTGTACACACCGATGATGACAGCGGTCAGACCGTGATCTCAGGAATGGGAGAGCTTCACCTAGATGTCCTCGTCGACCGCTTGCGTCGCGAGTTCAAGGTGGAATGCAACCAAGGTCAACCGCAAGTGGCATACAAAGAGGCCATCTTCGGGGAGGTTCGTCACCGTGAGGTTTACAAGAAGCAGTCTGGTGGTCGCGGTAAATTCGCGGACATCATCATCAACATTGGCCCGTCACCGACTCCAGAGGAGGAGGGTCTGGTATTCAAGAATTCAGTCAAGGGCGGAAACGTTCCGAAGGAATTCGTCCCATCTGTTGAGAAGGGATTCAAGGATGCCATGGTAACAGGTGTTCTCGCGGGTTACCCTATGGACAGCATGTCTGTCGAGCTCCTCGATGGTTCATACCACGCGGTAGACTCGGATCAGCTTTCCTTTGAATTGGCCGCCAAAATGGCCTACCGCAATGCGGTCAAGGGATGTACCCCAAAAATTCTCGAGCCCATCATGGCCTTGGAGGTTCGCACCCCCGAAGCCAACATGGGTGATGTCATCGGTGACTTGAACAAGCGCCGTGGCATGGTTGAAGGCACCGACGAGCGCGGTGGCAAGACCGTCATTAAGGCGAAGGTGCCGTTGAGTGAAATGTTCGGTTATGTAACCGATTTGCGTACGCTGACCTCGGGTCGTGCGGACAGCAGCATGACATTCAGCCACTACGCAGAAGCTCCGACCAATGTGGCGGAGACAGTGATTGCAGAAGCACAAGGAAAATAAGTCAACGCCAGATGGCCCAGAAGATTCGCATCAAGCTGAAGAGCTACGACCACAACCTGGTCGACAAATCTGCCGAAAAGATCGTAAAGACGGTCAAGTCGACGGGTGCAGTGGTGAGTGGACCCATTCCACTCCCAACGCACCAGCGCGTCTACACGGTTCTGCGTTCCCCGCACGTCAACAAGAAGTCAAGGGAGCAGTTCGAGCTCAGCGCATACAAGCGCTTGCTGGATATCTATAGCAATTCTTCCGCTACGGTGGACGCGCTCATGCGCCTGGAACTCCCCAGCGGTGTGGAGGTGGAAATCAAAGTCTGAAGGAGATGCCTGGATTGATTGGAAAAAAGGTCGGTATGACCAGCATGTACAACGAAGCAGGTAAGAACCTGCCTTGTACAGTGCTCGAAGTGGGTCCCTGTGTGGTGACTCAGGTCAAGACCGAAGACAAGGATGGATATGCCTCTGTGCAATTGGGATTCGGCGACCGCAAGGAAAGCCGTACGTCTCAAGCCATGGGAGGGCATTTCAAAAAAGCTGGAGTCAACGCCAAGCAGCACTTGGCGGAGTTCAGCGGTTACAAGCAGGATTACAACCCCGGCGACGAAGTCAAGATTGAAGATGTTTTCGCCGAAGGTGAGTTCGTCTCCATCATTGGAACGAGCAAGGGTCGTGGATTCCAAGGTGTTGTTCGCCGCCACGGCTTTGCTGGTGTCGGTCAAGCCACCCACGGTCAGCACAACCGTTTGCGTGCCCCAGGTGCCATCGGTGCAGCGTCTACGCCAGCGCGTGTCTACAAAGGCATGAAAATGGCTGGGCAGATGGGCAATGCCCGTGTGACCATGGAAAATCTCGAGATACTGAAGGTCATGTCAGAGGAGGGACTCCTCGTCGTGAAAGGTGCTGTCCCCGGACACAAAGGCGCCACCGTCATCGTCCGCAAGCCCGAAGCGTAAGTCATGAAAGTCGACGTTTACAATTCCGAAGGCAAAAAGACCTCCAGCGCAGAGCTGAACGAGGCTGTGTTCGGCATCGAGCCCAACGATCACGCCATTTACTTGGATGTGAAGCGTTATCTCGCAGCCCAGCGCCAAGGCACGCACAAGGCCAAGGAGCGGGCAGAGATCACGGGATCGACCAAGAAAATCAAGAAGCAGAAGGGCACAGGTGGTGCACGTGCTGGTTCAATCAAGAACCCGTTGTTCGTCGGTGGTGGTACCATTTTTGGTCCACGTCCACGGAAGTACGACATCAAGCTGAACAAGAAAGTTCGTCAGTTGGCACGTAAAAGTGCCCTCGCTTACAAGGCCAAGGACGGCGGCATCCGTGTCGTTGAAGGCTTGGCAATGGACGCCCCCAAAACCAAAGATTTGGTGGGGACGTTTGGCAAGCTTGGTCTGGGCGACCAAAAGACATTGGTTGTGGTTCCTGAGTTGAGTCCAAATCTCTACTTGAGCAGCCGGAACTTGCCCAAGCATCGTGTCATGACGGCCGGTGACCTGAGCACTTACGATATCATGAATTGCCGTCAGATTGTTTTTGTGGACAACGCCCACGAAGTGATCACTGGCCTCCTCACAGCCTGAGTCATGAAGAACATTCTCATCAAGCCGTTGATCACCGAAAAGATGACCGCCGAGAGCGAGCGCATCAATGCCTACGGGTTTGTGGTGAACGACGATGCAAATAAGTCCGAAATCAAGGACGCTGTCGAAAAGACCTACGGTGTAACCGTGGCAGCTGTGCGCACGTTGCGCGTCGACGGCAAGGTTCGCAGCCGATTCACGCGCACGGGTGTGTTGCGTGGCCGCTCCGAGTGTTACAAGAAAGCCATCGTCCGACTCGTGGATGGTGACGTCATTGACTTCTACGAGAACATCTAAGGGATTATGGCAGTACGCAAGTTCAACCCCATCACGCCAGGTATGCGCCACAAGGTGTTGTCGAAGTTCGACAACATCACGACGGACAAGCCTCATAAGCCGTTGTTGGAGCCGATCAAAAAGAACGGCGGTCGTAATAACGACGGAAAAATGACCATGCGCTACCGTGGTGGCGGTCACAAGCGGATGTACCGTTTGATTGATTTCAATCGGAGCAAGCATGGTGTCGCCGCTGAGGTGCTGACCGTGGAGTACGATCCAAACCGCAGTGCACGCATTGCTTTGGTTCAATACGCCGATGGAGAGAAGCGCTACATCGTGGCACCGGAAGGCCTTCAGGTCGGCCAAACCATCATGAGTGGAAAGGACGCAGCTCCAGAAGTGGGCAACGCGCTCTTCCTCGCCGACATCCCGCTCGGTACCATGATTCACAACATTGAACTTCATCCTGGGCGTGGAGCCAACATCGCGCGTTCCGCTGGTGCTTCCGCTCAATTGAAAGCGCGTGACGGGAAGTATGCGGTCATTGCCCTCCCCAGTGGTGAGGTACGTATGATCCTGACAACTTGTCTCGCAACCATTGGAAGCGTTGGAAACAGCGAGCACAATCAGCAGGTGTCCGGTAAGGCCGGTCGCAGCCGTTGGTTGGGCCGTCGTCCACGTGTCCGTGGTGTGGTCATGAACCCTGTAGATCACCCAATGGGTGGTGGTGAGGGCCGCAACTCAGGTGGACATCCACGCAGCCGTAACGGAGTGCCGGCGAAGGGTTACAAGACCCGCGATAAGCAGAAGCATTCTTCCAAGTACATCATCGAACGACGTAAGAAGTAAGTCATGGCACGTTCGCTCAAGAAACCCCCCTTCGTCCACTACAAGCTCATGCAGCGGGTAGAGGCCATGCAGGAAAGCGGCAAGAAGTCGGTCATCAAGACCTGGAGTCGCCCAAGCATGATTACGCCGGATTTTGTCGGCTTGACCATCGCCGTCCACAATGGACGTCAGTTTATCCCGGTGTTCATCACCGAGAACATGGTGGGACACAAGCTCGGCGAATTCTCGCCAACACGCACCTTCCGTGGTCACGCGGATAATAAGAAAGACAAGGGACGTCGTTGACGGCCGGAATCATTAGCATCATGGGAGCCCGTAAAAGAAACGCAGCAGAAGCCCGAAAGGAGGCATTGAGCAAAGTTGCCATTGCCAAGCTGAACGATTGTCCGACATCGCCTCGGAAGATGCGCCTTGTGGCGGACATCATTCGCGGCAAGGACGTGGTCAGTGCCTTGAATATTTTGAAATTCAGTTCCAAGGAGGCCAGTGGCCGAATGGAGAAGTTGCTTCGCTCAGCCATTGCAAATTGGGAGGCGAAGAACGAAGGAAACCGAGCTGAAGAGGCCGGTCTCTATGTGAGCGAAGTCAAAGTGGACAGTGCACGGATGCTGAAACGCATTCAACCTGCACCACAAGGCCGCGCACACCGGATTCGCAAGCGCTCCAATCACGTGACGCTCATCGTTGATAGCCTGAAGAAGTAATGGGACAGAAGACACACCCCACAGGCAATCGCCTTGGATTCATTAAAGGTTGGGACTCCAACTGGTACGGCGGGAAGAACTACGTCGATAAAATCGTCGAAGACGACAAGATTCGGAAATATCTCCGAGCTCGTCTTGTCAAGGCAAGTGTGAGCCGCATCGTGATCGAGCGGACCATGAAGCTGGTGACGGTAACCATTCACACAGCGCGTCCGGGTGTCATCATCGGCAAGGGCGGTCAAGAGGTTGACAAGCTGCGCGAAGAGTTGAAGAAATTGACCCGGAAGGAAATCCAAATCAACATCTTTGAGATCAAGCGTCCCGAGCTCGACGCACGTTTGGTTGCAGAAAGCGTGGCCCGACAGCTCGAGGCACGAATCAGCTATCGCCGAGCAATCAAGATGTCCATTGCAAGCTCCATGCGTATGGGTGCTGAAGGGATCAAGATTGGAATCGCTGGTCGATTGAATGGCTCAGAGATTGCACGTTCAGAAAAGTTTATGGAAGGTCGGGTGCCATTGCACACCTTCCGAGCAGACATTGATTACGCATTGGTGGAAGCACACACTACTTACGGCCGCATTGGCGTCAAGGTGTGGGTGTTCCGTGGTGAGGTTTATGGTAAGCAAGACCTAAGCCCAGCCGACCCAAGCAAAGAAGATAAGCGCGGTCCTAGAGGCCGAGGTGGAGAACGCCCTGAGCGCCGCCGTCGTCGTCGTGAACCCCGCAGCTAAACGTCCGAAGCATGCTTCAGCCGAAAAGAACGAAATACAGGAAGATGCAGAAAGGCCGCGTGCGCGGCCTCGCACAACGCGGCAGCTCCATCGCATATGGCACTTTCGCCATCAAAACGACGGATATGGGATTCATTTCCTCCCGTCAAATTGAGTCCGCTCGTATTGCCATCAATCGCTACATGAAGCGTGAGGGGCAAGTGTGGATCCGAATCTTCCCAGACAAGCCCATTACGTCGAAGCCTCTCGAGGTTCGTATGGGTAAGGGTAAAGGTGCCGTGAGCCATTGGGTAGCTCCTGTGAAGCCAGGCCGTGTCCTCTTTGAGGTAGACGGTGTGCCAGCAGCAGTTGCGCAAGAGGCGCTTCGGTTGGGTGCTCAGAAGCTCCCAGTCCGGTGCCGGTTCGTAGCCCGTTATGACAATTGATTAAAGGACGGAATCATGAAGATGAGTGAAATCAATGGTCTCAGCGACCTCGACCTCAAGGAGCGGATTACTGGAGAGCGTGAAGCGCTTCAAAAGCTCCGTTTCAACCACACCATTGCCGGTTTGGAGAGTCCGTTCCTATTGCGTCAAAAGCGCCGCGACATTGCGCGCATGTTGACTGAATTGAACGCGCGTAAGAACGCCAAAGCAGAAGAACAGAAGTCATGACCGTCGAGCAGCCCACAGCGGAGAAGCGCAACCTGAGAAAGGTTCGCCAAGGTATCGTTACCTCCAACAAGATGCAGAAGACCATCACTGTGACGGTCGAGTACACGGAGAAGCACGCGAAGTACAGCAAGTTTGTGAAGCGATCTCGGAAGTTCACCGCACATGATGAGCAGGAGACCTGCGGCATCGGTGACATGGTGCGCATCATGGAGACGCGTCCTTTGAGTAAGAACAAATGCTGGCGTCTCGTAGAGGTGCTCGAACGGGCCAAGTAATACGAGGCCCTCAATAGAATAAAGCAAGAGCTATGATCCAGCAAGAATCCCGGATGGCAGTCGCCGACAACAGCGGAGCACGAGAAGTGTTGTGTATCCGTGTGCTCGGAGGAACGCGCCGGCGCTACGCCAGCATCGGAGACAAGGTTGTCGTGACTGTAAAAGACGCGGCACCGAACGGAGGTGTGAAGAAAGGAACGGTCAGCAAGGCCGTGATTGTTCGCACCAAGAAAGCGGTTCGTCGTGCAGACGGATCCTACATCCGCTTCGACGACAACGCATGTGTCCTCCTCAACCCCACTGGAGAAATCCGTGGCACTCGAATCTTCGGTCCAGTCGCGCGTGAATTGCGGGAAAAGGACTTCATGAAAATCGTATCGCTCGCACCTGAGGTGCTCTGAACGCAAACCATCATGTACAAGCGACTCAAGATTAAAAAGGGCGATACCGTGAAGGTGATCGCAGGAGGCAGCAAAGGCAAGACCGGAACCGTCATGCAGGTGCTCCGCAAGGACGACCGTGTGATTGTGGAGAATGTCAACATTGTGACGAAGCACGTCAAGCCTGGGCCTTCCAACCCGCAAGGCGGAATTGAAAAGAAAGAAGCACCGATCCACATCTCCAATGTGATGGTCATGGACGGTGATGGCAATGCTACCCGCGTTGGACGCCGCCGAGGCGACGACGGTAAGTTGGCACGCTACAGTAAGAAAACCGACCAAACGCTGAACTGATGAGCTACGTTCCCAGACTCAAGCACCAGTACCACGACGAAGTCGTACCTAAGCTCCAGGAGCGCTTTGAATACAAAAGCCCTATGGAGGTTCCGAAGATCGAAAAGGTCTGTTTGAACCAAGGTTTAGGTAAGGCCATCACCGATCGCAAGATTGTTGATGGGGCCCTCGTTGAGCTCGCAATGATTTGCGGTCAGCAGGCAGTGGCTACTTACTCTACCAAAGACATCTCGAACTTCAAACTCCGTAAAGGCATGCCAGTTGGCGCCAGAGTGACCTTGCGTCGCGAGCGGATGTATGAATTTCTCGACCGTTTGATTCATGTTTCGTTGCCCCGTACAAGGGACTTCCAAGGTGTCAAGGCCACAGGTTTTGATGGCCGCGGAAACTTCAGTTTCGGCATCGAGGAGCAAATCATCTTTCCAGAGATTGATCTCGACAAGGTGAAGCACCTCAACGGAATGCACATCACCATTGTTACCAATGCCCGGACCAACGAGGAAGCCAAAGAGCTCCTCCTCGCGTTCGGTTTCCCATTCAAGAAGAACTGATACGATATGGCCAAGGAATCCATGAAAGCGCGGGAGCGCAAACGTGAGCGAATGGTCGCTCGTTATGCTTCAAAGCGCAAAGCCTTGAAAGAGGCGGGTGATTGGGACGGGTTGCAAAAGCTGCCCAAGAACGCTTCACCTGTGCGTTTGCACAACCGTTGTCAGCTGACGGGACGTCCCCGCGGCTATATGCGTCAGTTCGGCATCAGCCGAGTGACTTTCCGTGAAATGGCACTTGAGGGCAAGATCCCGGGTGTCAAAAAAGCAAGCTGGTAAGCCATGCATTCAGATCCGATCGCCGACTTCCTGACGCGCATTCGCAACGGGCAAATGGCCGGCCACAAAGTGGTCGAAATCCCCGCGTCCAAAATCAAAAAAGAAATCACCAAGATTCTTTTTGACAAGGGCTACATCCTCTCCTACAAGTTTGTAGAAGAAGGTCCGCAAGGCACCATCAAGGTGGCCTTGAAGTATCATCCTAAAACTCGCCGTCCTGCCATCACAGAGATGCAACGCTCGAGCAAGCCAGGACTTCGGATTTACCGAGGCTCCAACGACTTGCCGCGCATCTTGAATGGCCTGGGCATTTCCATCCTGAGTACGTCACAAGGCGTGATGACGGATAAGGAAGCAAAGCACATGAACGTCGGAGGAGAGATTCTCTGTTACGTTTATTAATCAGAGAATAGAGAAGACATGTCCAGAATCGGAAATGCACCTGTGGCCATTCCATCCGGAGTCACCGTCGCCATCGAAGGCAGCGTGATCAAGGTCAAAGGTCCCAAAGGAGAGCTTGAGCAGTCGTTTGACTCAGCCATTGAAGCCAAGGTTGAGGAGGAGACTGTGGTGTTCTCACGGAAGACCAATCTTCCAGATCACCGTGCGAAGCATGGCCTGTATCGCTCCCTTTGCGCCGGAATGGTGGTGGGCGTGACCACAGGGTACAAGAAGGAGTTGGAATTGGTGGGTGTCGGTTTCCGTGCACAAGCCAGTGGTCAGCAGCTGACTTTGGCCCTCGGATATAGTCACCCCATTATTATTCAGATTCCAACTGAGGTCAAATTGACCGCAGATTCACAGAAGGGTTCAAACCCGAAAGTGACATTGGAATCACATGACAAGCAGCTGTTGGGTACAGTGGCTGCAAAAATCCGTTCTTTGCGGAAGCCAGAGCCATACAAAGGCAAAGGTGTCCGTTTCACCGACGAGTTCATCCGGCGCAAGGCTGGTAAGTCGGCGGCCAAGTAATCGCATACGACATGTCCGTAGCAAGCAAGAAACTCAAGACCCGCATGCGCATCAAGGCGCGCATCCGAGGCAAAATCAGTGGGACAACCGAACGTCCTCGTTTGACCATTTTCCGCTCGAACAAGCAGATCTATGCCCAAATCGTAGACGATTCTACGGGCAAGACCCTGGCAAGTTCCAGCTCACGCGCCATCGCAGAAGCGGCTGGCGTAGCGAAAATGGACCAGGCCAAGTTGGTCGGAACCAAAGTGGCAGAAGCTGCGAAAGCAGCGGGCATTGCCAATGTTGTTTTCGATCGGAACGGTTATCTGTATCACGGCCGTGTGAAGTGTTTGGCCGATGCCGCTCGCGAAGGCGGTCTCCAATTCTGAAGTCATCATGAGAGACAACAACAACCGTCGGCGTGACGACCGGAACAACCAGCCGGAAAGCGACATCAAGGATCGCTTGGTCACCATCAACCGTTCGACCAAAACCACCAAAGGTGGACGAACCTTCACTTTCACTGGCATTGTCGTCGTTGGCGATGAGAAAGGAAAAGTGGGACATGGTTCAGGTCGCAGCCGCGAGGTGGTCACCGCCATTCAGAAGGGAATCGAAGATGCCAAGAAGCGCATGGTCGAGGTGCCCATCATCAATGGCACAGTGCCGCATACCCAAGAAGCCGTTTTTGCGGGTGCTCGTGTCCTCATTAAGCCAGCTACCCCAGGTACTGGTGTGATTGCAGGAGGAGCCATGCGTGCAGTTTTGGAAAGTGCGGGCATCAAAGACGTTCTCGCGAAGTCTTTGGGTTCTTCTAACACGCAAAACGTGGTGAAGGCGACATTCAAAGCCCTGACCATGATGCGCAGCGCCTCTGATGTAGCAGATCTGCGTGGCATTCCTGTCCACCGCGTATTCAACGGATAAGCACCATGGCCAAGATCAAAATCACACAGGTGCGCAGCGCCATCAATCGCCCGAAGCGCCAAAAGTTGACCCTTCAGGCGCTTGGGTTGAAGAAACTTCACAACCCTGTGGAACACGAAGCCACCCCCCAAATCTTGGGCATGGTGCGCAAAGTGAGCCACCTCGTCAAGGTTGAAGACTAATTTTAATTAAACCAGCAAACTCATGAATCTCAGCAGCCTCAAACCGGCAAAAGGTTCCATTAAGCAGCGCAAGCGAGTTGGTCGTGGAGAAGGCTCCGGACACGGTGGTACTTCCACACGCGGTCACAAAGGAGCCAAGTCTCGTTCAGGATACAAGCGAAAGATTGGATTTGAAGGTGGACAGATGCCACTCCAGCGTCGTGTTCCAAAGTTTGGATTTACGAATCCAAATCGCGTGGCATACAAGGGCATCAATCTCGACACCTTGCAAGAGCTGATCGACCGCAAGTCGTTGAGCGAAATCTCGCACGAGTTGCTCGTGGAGAACGGCTTGGCCCAGAAGAAAGATTTGATCAAGGTCCTCGGACGAGGTGAGCTCAAGTCAGGCATCAAAATTTCTGCGCACAAGTTCTCTGCAACCGCCCAAGCCGCCATTGAGGCAGCAGGGGGCAGCACCGAAAACATCCAATAAGCATGGGTCGTTTTTTCAAAAAAATGCGGGACATCTGGTCCCACGAGGAGCTTCGCAAGCGCATCGGCATCACGCTCGGGTTCATTTTGATTTACCGTGTGGGTTCTTTCATTGTCATCCCTGGTGTAGACAGTGATACGCTCCAAGAGCAAATGAGTGCTTTGGGTGGAGGCGGACTCGGCGACATCTTGTCCTTGTTCACGGGTGGTGCTTTTTCACGGGCATCCATCTTCGCACTCGGCATCATGCCTTACATCTCTGCGAGCATCATCATGCAATTGATGGGCCTCGCTGTCCCGACCATCCAAAAGATGCAGTCGGATGGCGAAAGTGGCCGGAAGAAAATCAACCAGTGGACCAGGTTCTTGACCATCGCCATTACGTTGGTGCAGGCGCCAGGATACTTGGCATCTTCTGTTGTCTCCGTTCCTGGTGCAGTCAGCAACCCCACCACATTTTGGTGGTTCAGCGCTGTTTTGATCTTGACGAGCTCAACGCTGCTCATCATGTATTTGGGTGAGCGCATCACGGAGCGCGGTGTTGGAAACGGCATCAGCTTGTTGATCATGATCGGCATCATTGCCACCTTCCCTCAAGCCATCATTCAAGAGTTCAATCACCCGGACACCAACCTCTACTTCTTCTTGGTCGAAATCTTCGCCCTGTTGGTTGTGATTGGATTGTCTGTGGCTTTGGTGCAAGCGGTTCGCCGGGTTCCGGTCGAAATGACGCGCCTTCAGGCCAACGCCGGTGCAACTTACATGCCCCAAGGTGCAGCGGCTCGGAGCTACATTCCATTGAAGGTGAACTCCAGTGGTGTAATGCCCATCATCTTCGCTCAAGCGATCATGTTTGTGCCATTGTACCTCACGCAAAACGAGAGCTTGGCAGACAATGAGGTGCTCATTGCGCTGGGTGATTTCAATGGCCTTTGGTACAACCTGTTGTTCTTCCTGATGATTGTGGCCTTTACGTACTTCTACACGGCCATCACTGTGAATCCACAGCAAATGGCTGACGACTTGAAGCGTCAGAACAACTTCATTCCAGGTGTGAAGCCTGGAAGTCCAACTCGGGAGTTTTTGGACAATGTGATCTCCAAGATCACATTGCCTGGAGCCATCTTCCTTGGATTGATTGCCGTGCTGCCTGCCATCGTGTTTACGATGGGTTTGACCCATGCTCAGGCATTCAGCATTTTCTTCGGTGGCACTTCGCTGCTGATTATGGTGGGCGTCATTCTTGACACCCTTCAACAAATTGAAAGCTACCTGTTGTCTCGTCAATACGACTCTCTTATGGAATCCGGAAAACTCCGGGGCCGCCAAGGGACGAGTGTGAGCGGAATGGCAGGTTAATCGGAATGGCAAGAGGACGGATACAGGTTCGCACCGAATCCGAAATCGACCTTCTCCGAGCGAGTTCTTTGCTTGTCGGTAGAACCTTGGCCGAAGTGGCCAAGCTGATTCGCCCCGGTGTTTCCACCGAGGATTTGGATCAGGTTGCGGAAACGTTTATCCGGGATCACGGCGCAGTGCCAGGATTCAAAGGATACAACGGTTTTCCAGCAACGCTCTGTACTTCCGTGAACCACCATGTGGTTCATGGCATCCCCAACGGAGACCCGTTGCAAGAAGGAGACATAGTCTCTGTGGATTGCGGCGTGTTGATGGAGGGCTACTATGGAGACAGCGCTTACACCTTTATGGTGGGTGAAGTCAAACCAGAAGTCCGCCGTTTGTTGGAGGTGACCCAGGAGTGTCTTGATGACGCTGTAGCTGAAGCCATTGTGGGCAACCGCATTGGAGACATCGGCTGGGCATGTCAAGCGCATGCTGAGGCGTCAGGATACGGTGTCGTCCGCGAGTTGGTCGGCCACGGTCTGGGCACTCACCTGCACGAGCCCCCTGAAGTTCCCAATTACGGGAGGCGAGGAAACGGGGTGAAACTGCAGGCCGGGATGGTTTTGGCGATTGAGCCGATGATCAACCTGGGAAGAAAGGAAGTGGTGCAGGAAGACGATGGCTGGACCATCGCAACTGCAGACGGACTGCCGAGTGCTCATTTTGAGCATGACGTCGTGGTGAGGGAAGGCAAAGTAGAAGTTCTATCGACGTTTAAATGGATTGAGGAGGCCCTTGGGGTAGTGAGATAGATCAGAGGAGAAGAACAACGTAAACGAAACGAAACAGAAGACATTCATGGCCAAGCAAGCGTCGATAACACAGGATGGGACCATCACCGAAGCACTCGGAAACGCAATGTTTCGGGTAGAGTTGGAGAACGGTCACGTCATTACGGCGCACATTTCCGGGAAGATGAGGAAGTTCTACATCAAGATTCTACCTGGAGACCGCGTTCGCGTGGACATGAGCCCATACGACCTCACAAAAGGCCGCATTTCGTTCCGATATAAGTAAACAGACTGTTATGAAGACCCGTGCATCCCTAAAGGTCCGCTCCGCGGATTGCAAGATCGTCCGACGAAAAGGACGACTCTTCGTCATCAACAAGAAGAACCCCAAATTCAAGCAACGCCAGGGCTAATCCTGGGGTTAAAACGCATTTGCTATGGCACGTATCGCCGGTATCGATATCCCCCGCAACAAGAGAGGAGTAATTGCCCTGACTTACGTCTACGGCATTGGACGCTCCCGCGCTGCGGACATTCTCACACAAGCCGCTGTCTCCGAAGACAAGCGCGTTCAAGATTGGTCTGACGACGAGATCACCAAAATTCGCGAGATCATCTCTGGTGTTCGCGTGGAAGGTGAGCTTCGTTCTGAAGTCCAGATGAACATCAAGCGATTGATGGACATTGGATGCACACGCGGAATTCGTCACCGTCTTGGTTTGCCCCTTCGTGGTCAGCGCACCAAGAACAACAGCCGTACCCGTAAGGGCAAGCGGAAAACGGTGGCAAACAAGAAGAAGTAATTCACTGTCCCTGACCGGGGACGCAGAATCGATCAACTCCACAACACGATGGCCAAGACCACCAAAAAGAACAAGAAGAAGGTCAAAGTGGATGCCATGGGCCAAGCCCACATCCACGCCTCCTTCAACAACATCATCATCTCACTTACCAACGCGACAGGACAAGTCATTTCCTGGTCGAGTTCAGGTAAAATGGGTTTCCGAGGTTCTAAAAAGAACACACCTTACGCTGCTCAATGTGCAGCTGAGGATTGCGGAAAAGAGGCCATGGAATATGGCTTGAAGAAGGTGAAGGTGTTTGTGAAAGGACCGGGAAGCGGTCGCGAAAGCGCCATCCGTACCCTTCACAATATGGGCATTGAAGTCACTGAGATTGTAGACATCACCCCGATGCCACACAACGGTTGCCGTCCTCCCAAGCACCGTCGTGTCTGATCCCAGTACCATAACGATATAAGCAAGACCACATGGCACGTTACCGCGGACCCAAGTCCAAGATTACCCGTCGCTTCAAGGAAGCCATTTTCGGCCCGGATAAGGCACTGGAACGCCGTCCTTATGGACCCGGCCAGCACGGACCTAATCGCCGTCGAAAGAAAGAGTCTGAGTACTCTGTTCAACTCGCTGAAAAGCAGAAGGCCAAGTATACCTATGGCATTCTCGAGCGTCAGTTTCGGAACATGTTTGAGCGCGCTCAAAACAGGCCCGGCATCACAGGTGAGGTGCTCCTCCAGTTCTGTGAGCTTCGCCTCGACAACGTCGTGTTCCGTTTGAACCTGAGCCCGACCCGTCGTGGATCACGTCAATTGGTGAATCACCGTCACGTGACCGTCAATGGCAAGGTTGTGAACATCCCTTCTTACCGTGTTCGTCCAGGCGACGTGGTGGCTGTGCGTGAGAAGTCCAAGTCCCTCGAAGTGGTGACAGGAGCTCTCTCCTCAGGTGGACAGCGTCACGAATGGCTCGACTGGGATGGCAATGCCCTCGCAGGAACGGTCATAGCAATTCCATCGCGTGATCAGATTCCAGAGAACATCAAGGAGTCACTCATCGTCGAGCTTTACAGTAAGTAATCCAAAACAAGCAATCCCGAAATGGCGATTCTCGATTTTCAGCAGCCTGACAAGGTCATCATGCTTGAGTCCGATGACTTCAACGGACGGTTCGAATTCCGTCCTCTGGAGCCCGGCTTTGGAGTGACCATTGGCAATGCGCTTCGGCGCATCATGCTCTCCAGTTTGGAGGGTTATGCCATCACCAACCTCCGCATCGAAGGTGTGGAGCATGAGTTCAGCACCGTCAAAGGTGTTGTGGAAGATGTGACCGAAATGGTCCTCAACCTCAAACAGGTCCGTTTTAAGCGGCAGATTGAAGACGTTGACCACGAGATGGTCAATGTCGTGATCGGCGGTCAAGAGGCGTTCACCGCAGGGGACATTGGCAAATTCACGTCAGCGTTCCAAGTGATGAACCCAGACCACGTGATTTGCAATTTGGATCCAGGGGTTCAACTCAACATGGAATTGCGCATCCAAAAAGGACGCGGTTATGTTCCTGCAGAGGAGAACAGGAGTGAAGACACACCCGTCGACACCATTTTCATCGACTCCATCTTCACCCCCATTCGGAACGTCAAGTACGACGTCGAGAATTTCCGTGTAGAGCAGAAGACCGACTATGAGAAGCTCAATCTCGAGCTCCTTTGTGACGGTTCCATTGCGCCGAAAGACGCGTTGCAGGAAGCTGCACGAATCTTGATCGAGCACTTCATGCTCTTTAGTGAGGAGCGCATCACCTTGGACTTCGTAGAGAAGAACGAGGCCGAGGAACTGGATGAAAGTTCCTTGCACATGCGTCACCTGCTCAAGACCAAGTTGGTCGACATGGATTTGAGTGTCCGCGCATTGAACTGCTTGAAGGCTGCAGACATTGATTCTCTCGGGGATCTCGTCGCCTACAACAAAAACGACCTGTTGAAGTTCCGGAACTTCGGCAAGAAGAGTTTGACTGAGCTCGAGGATCTTGTGGAAAGCAAGGGACTGCAATTCGGCATGAACGTCAGCAAGTACAAGTTGGACGCGGAGTAATCCGCGGCCTAAACGTCCGTCACCATGAGACACGGAAAGAAATTCAACCACCTGGGTCGCCAGACTGCCCATCGCAAGGCGATGTTGGCGAACATGGCATGTAGCCTGATCGAGCACAAACGCATCACCACAACGTTGGCGAAGGCAAAAGCGCTTCGGGGCTTTGTCGAGCCGCTTGTGAATCGTTCCAAAGAGGACAGTACTCACAGCCGTCGCATCTGCTTCCGTTACATGCGGGACAAGAATGCGGTGTCGGAGTTGTTTTCTGAAGTCGGTCCCAAGGTGTCCAGCCGTCAGGGTGGATACACGCGAATCATTCGCCTGGGCAACCGTTTGGGTGACAATGCCGAAATGTGCATGATTGAGCTCGTTGACTTCAATGAGCTTTACGGAAACGAAACAAAGAGTAAGCGCAAGCGCAGCCGTCGCTCTCGTCGCGGCGGAGCCGCTGAGGGAGCGCCTGCTGCACCTGCAGCCGAGGCAACCTCTTCTGAGGAAGCGCCTGCTGCTGAGGAAGCGCCTGCTGCTGAGGAAGCGCCTGCTGCTGAGGAAGCGCCTGCTGCTGACGCACCTGAAGAAGCTGGGGAAGACAAGCCAGCTGAATAAGAACAGCGCACATCATTTTTGAAAAGGGAGGTCTTTGGACCTCCCTTTTTTTGTTTTGTCTTCACGATTCATGCCATCGGTTACAACCTGTTCAAAGTCCTTGACATTCAGTGGGTCGTTCGTCTGCAGCTCATGTTCGCGCGTCCTATCTTCGCCGCGCCATGACGCAAAGTGACTCCATTCAGGACCGCATAGCGGTTCTCATCCTCGAGGACGGATCTAGATTTGAAGGCCGTGCCATCGGAGCAGTAGGAACGACCACCGGAGAGGTGGCCTTCAATACCGGTATGTACGGTTATCAAGAGATTTTCACGGACCCCAGTTACAAGGGGCAAGTCCTGGTCATGGCCACTCCCCACATTGGGAATTACGGTGTTCATGCGGATGAGAATGAAAGTGACGCGACACAGATTGCAGGCCTGGTGGTCCGCAATTTTAGTGAAGTGGCCAGTCGATTGGGAGAGGTAGAGCCACTGGCAGATCGATTGAAGCGAGATGGCATTGTGGGCATTGCCGGCATTGACACGCGTGGCTTGATCCAGCACATCAGAGATTGTGGCGCGATGAATGCCTTGATCAGCAGCGATGGCACCGACGAGGTTGACTTGTTGCGTCAGTTGAAGGCGACCCCGTCTATGGAAGGGTTGGAGTTGTCCAGTGGGGTGACCCGACAGGCGCCTGAGGATGCTGGAGACCCTGCCAGTGAAGTGCGCATCGCCCTGCTTGATTTGGGGAACAAGCAGAACATCACACGTTGTTTGACGGAAAGAGGAGCTTTTGTCCGTCAGTTTCCCATGGACACCCCGCTATCGGACATGCAATCCTGGAATCCGAACGGTTGGATGATTTCCAATGGTCCTGGAGATCCGTCTGCAATGAAAGACACCATCGCACTCATTGATTCCATCATTGATTTGGGACAGCCTGTCTTTGGCATTTGTCTCGGACATCAGTTGATTGCCTTGAGCCAAGGGCTGGTGACCGAAAAGATGTTCCAAGGACATCGCGGCGTGAATCATCCGGTAAAAGACTTGGAGAGTGGGAAGTGTGAAATCACCTCTCAAAACCATGGTTTCGTGGTGAGCCGTTCCTCTCTGGAAGGTCAAGCCAACATTGAAGTCACCCATGAGCATCTGAACGATGGCACTGTGGCGGGAATTCGATTGAAGGACAACCCCGTGTTTTCCGTTCAGTTCCACCCTGAAGCCAGCGCTGGTCCTCATGACAGCCGACATCTATTTGATCGGTTCGTTCAACACATTCAACAACACACATCACAATACACCTCTTGATCATGCAATACATCGATCACATTCACGCCAGAGAGATTCTGGATTCACGTGGAAATCCAACCGTTGAGGTTGAAGTCGTCACCGGAGAAGGCGTTCTTGGCCGCGCAGCGGTCCCTTCAGGGGCGAGCACAGGCGTTCATGAAGCTGTTGAGCTTCGTGACGGGCAAGAAGACCGCTATCTCGGTAAAGGGGTCCTCAAGGCCATTGAAAACGTCAACGGCGTCATCGCAGAGGAGCTGGTGGGCATGGACATCTTTGACCAAGTGGGCATCGATCACCACTTGATCGACCTCGATGGGACAGAGAACAAAGGCAACTTGGGGGCCAATGCTTTGCTTGGTGTGAGTTTGGCCGCAGCCAAGGCCGCGGCAGGATCATTGAATCAGCCACTCTACCGTTACATCGGAGGCGTCAACGCAAACTTGATGCCCGTCCCGATGATGAACATCATCAATGGAGGGTCTCATGCGGACAACGCGATTGACATTCAAGAGTTCATGATTATGCCCGTGGGTGCCGACACCTTCGCGGAGGGCTTGCGCATGGGGACAGAAGTGTTTCATCACCTCAAAAAGGTATTGAGCAGCAAGGGTTTGAGCACCAATGTGGGCGACGAGGGTGGTTTTGCACCCAATCTCAAGTCCAATGAAGAGGCGCTCGACACCATTTTGATGGCCATTGAGAATGCGGGTTACAAGCCCAACGAAGACTTCCAGTTGGCATTGGATGCGGCCAGCAGTGAATTCTACGACAAGGAAAAAGGCTTGTACATCTTGTCTGGCACGGGTCAGCAGATGGATGGCGTTGCTTGGGTGGATTACTGGAAGGAGCTTCGCGGGAAGTATCCGATCATCAGCATCGAAGATGGCTGTGATGAGGACGATTGGGCCACGTGGAAGCTCATGACAGATGCCATGGGTGACACCACTCAGTTGGTGGGCGATGACCTTTTCGTGACCAACGTTGAGCGTTTGAGTCGCGGCATCGAAGATGGCGTGGCCAACTCCATCTTGATCAAGGTGAACCAAATCGGAACATTGACGGAAACCATCGAGGCGGTTCAATTGGCGAACCGGTGCGGTTACACCAGTGTCATGAGTCACCGCAGTGGTGAGACGGAAGACACGACCATTGCTGACTTGGCCGTGGCCCTGTCTACAGGTCAAATCAAGACCGGAAGTGCTTCAAGAAGCGATCGAATTGCCAAGTACAATCAGTTGCTCCGCATCGAGGAGGAGTTGGGCGACACGGCATATTATCCCGGTCCTCACTTCGCGTGATTGTCAATTGATTAAAAGAAAAAAGGGGGGCGAAAGCCCCCCTTTTTTTGGTTGGTGGTTTGGTGAAACGAAGGAGTTTAGTTCTCCGTTTCGGCTGTGCGGACAATGAGAAACTCTGTCCGGCGGTTTTCTTGGTGCTTCGCTTCTGAGCAAGGAATGCCATCGCTGCATTCATTGCGGAGTTCTGCTTCTCCCACGCCCACAGGGTGCACTTGAGAGTTCGCAACGCCAAGATCCAAGAGGTACTGAGCGGCAGAGCCTGCGCGGCGCTCGCTGAGTTTTTGATTGTACGAGTCCAAGCCACGTGCGTCACAATGTGACCGAAGCTCCACTTCAATTCCGGGTCGGTTTTGAAGGAATTGGGCCACCAACGCTAGCGCAGGCTTGGCTTCTTCTCTCAAACGATAGCTGTCATAATCCCAACGAATTTCGGGCAATTCGAATCTGTCTCCTTCGCGAATGGAGCTGGCGTAGTCGTCGTTTTTGAGTTCGCTCAAAGGCACCAGGTAAATCTCCAATTGCAGGTCCCGAATCAATGGGTCGGTAGGGGTCTCGATGGATAAATTTCGCGCAAAGTACGTGTCCATCAGGGCTTCGGCTCGGTAAGACTTCCCATGGGGGAGATTGAGCTTAAAAATGCCGTTTAGGTCTGAGTTCAAGGCGACGGCACTGCCGTCCTCTGAGTCGAGCAAATTGATGATGGCATTGGGGATCGGCTCTCCGGTTAAGCTGTCGATGACTGTTCCTGTCACAAGCAACGGGCGTTCGATGATCTCGAAAGAAAGGAGTCGGTCATATCCATAGCGGTCCGATGAAATCAGACCAGACTTCCCGTCTGAATTGAAAGTCAAGGCAAAGTCGTCGCTCTGGCTGTTCAGGGGGAAGTCCAAGTGAAGGGGGCGTTCCCAATTTCCCAAGGAGTCTCGGACAGTGAAGAGGACATCCAAACCACCAAATGTGATTTGTCCATCTGAAGCGTAAAACAAGGTGTCATTCCCCTTCAAAGACGGGAAAACATCGTCTCCTACACTGTTGATCATGGATCCCATGTTCACCGGCGGGTATTCCCAGGTTGTTCCATTTCTCCGGATGTACCAGATGTCCATTCCACCTTGACCTCCGGGCATGTCGCTGGAGAAGTACAGGCGGCTCCCATCTGGACTCCAGGCTGGGTGTGCAAACATGCTGGCTTCATCACTCAGGCCAATCTCCACGACATTCTGCCATTCGGTCAAACCTTTTCTCGCGTAGTACAATGTGGTGTTGTTCACGGAAGCATCGTCGAGGAGCAATTTGCCCACTTTGTCTTCTTGGTGACTGCTTCTGGTGAAGACCAATAGGCTGCCGTCGGGAGACGGTGCGGCCATGCCGTCATGATAAGGGCCATTTACACCGGGAACAAGAACGGGTGTTCCCCCTTTCACCGGCATTTGATAGATGTCGGTATAACTGAGGTCGGTGTAAGGGTCCTTGGCCCCTTGACGTTCCACTGCACCTGTGAAATACAAGGTTTCACCTGCGCGAAGCGGGGCAAAGGCAGACCGGATTCCAGGCGTTTCGATGGGACTCACTTTAAAAGCTGTGGTGTCCCTTCGGTCGTCTTGGGCAAGAATGGCACTTTGACGCAGAGCTGCAGCCAATTCGTTGCTTGGATCACGCTGGCCAATTTCATTGAGGATGCGCTCAGCTTGCTTGTATTCCCCTTCCTTAAACAGGGCGGCGGAGTATGCCAAGCGGTCTTCATCCGTGGCATCAGGAAGGGCGATCAGAACGGAATAGGCCGAAACCGCTTCTTCATGTTCATTGACCCGGGCATGTGATCCGGCCAACATTCGGTAGGCCTCGGGATTGGGGCTCCGAACCACGGCCTTTCCAAAATGATGAATGGCGTCTTGATACCGGAGCTCTTGGAAGGCAGCTTGACCTTCCTCAAGGTGAAGGCTCGCGCATCCCTGAAGGACAAGGGCAGCCAAAATCACACCAAAGAATGAGAGCAAAAGGGAGTTTCTGAGCATGATGTCTACTTAGAAATAACGGGGAGAACGCTTGGCACTGATGCCTTGGCCAAAATCAAATCCGATCAAAATCTCATTGGACCCGGCGGAGTAATCTCGGATTTCACTCAATGTAAAGTCACGCGCATATCCAATCCGGAGTTCAGGTGTCACTTGGATTTCGAACATGCCGACCACAGCATCTCCAGAGCGCCATCCAGCACCCAGCCAAATCTTCTCTTGAAACAAGGCGTGGAGGTTGAGGTCGAGCTGAGCAGGCGCGGACTCGACCATTTTTACCAAGACACTTGGCTTGAGCATCACACCACTGGAGACCTTCATCACAATGCCTGCGGTGGTCAACATGTGTGGAACATTCGTCTGGGCATTGGGCCCAAGCGACATCAACGTCGGAATGGAGATTCCAACGTACAAACGTTGCATGTGGTAGTAGGCGCCAAATCCAAACTTCGCCGATTGTTGAATCTGCTGATTCTCGCTGTAGTTCGGGTCGCCTGGATCGGTGGTCTGGGCGGAAAACAAATCCGCCCGAGTATTGGCAAGTCCACCTTTCAAGCCCAGCGCCAAACGACCCGCACCCAATCGCATGCGGTAGGCAAAGCTCATGGAAACATCGGTTTGCGTGGTCAGTCCAATTTGGTCGTGCAACATCAAGATGCCGACACCCATGCTGTTGTTGCGCAAAGCTCCGTCAATGGCCACGACGCTGGTCGTGGGCGCACCATCAAACTGATTCCACTGGCTTCGGTGAAGCAGAGAGGATGAAGTGTAGGGATGTGATCCGGCATAGCCGGGGTTGATCAGAAGTCCATTAAACAGGTACTGACTGATCATCACGTCCTGCTGAGCGTGCAGACTTCCTACACCGGCCACAACAGCGACCAGCAAGAGGCGGAAAAAGCGCTTCATGGGATCTTTCTTGGAGAGGAATGAACGGAGCATCACTGGTCTTTTCTGATGTCAACGTAGGTCCCGAGTTTGCGGGTTTCGTTGATGCGGAGAAGAACGAAATACGTGCCGTCAACGAGGTCTTCTTCGTTGGCCGACTTTCCATTCCAGTCATTCAAGTAACGTGCTCCAGGTGGGGATGAATAGACCTGATTTCCCCAGCGGTTGAAGACCATGAAGTGGATCATGGTGGGATCGTCGCTCCAATCACAGGGAGGGTAGACATCGCCATTGTCTTCCAGTGCCAAGTTTTCGACGGCGTACTCGTCGTTGTAGCCGTTGGTTCCAGGGCTAAAGGCATTGGGCATCATGAGCTGAGGCTCCTGCACAATGATCACCTGAACGACATCGGTTTTGTTGTCGCAATGGTCTGTCAAAGTCCACGTGCGCTCCACGGTGAAGTCATTTCCATTTTCGGCCAAGATCGAATCCTTGTAGGTGATGGAGATCTCTTCTTGCGCGGCGCAATTGTCGGTTACGGCAAACGGGAAGTCATTGTCATTGGCGAATTGAGGCACCGTGTACTCAGGCACTTCGAATGGGCAGTAGAAGGAGAGCTCCTCTGCGATGGCCGTGGACATGGAGGGGCCGATGGTGTCAATGACGGTCAACAACTGCACGAATACGGTTTCGTTGCCATCGCAATCGGTAAAGGTGTAGGTGTCCGTGTGGGTGTAGTTGCAAGGGCTGTCTTCTTCACCCGTTGTATCGCGCACAGCGCCAAACGTCCATCCGTTGCAGTCATCGGTTACCGAGAATGCGGTGCTGTCCATGACGTCTGGAACGAAACCACATTGAACCGTGGTGTCTGCGGGGAGAGAGGCGAGGTCCAATTCCGGACCCGTGGTGTCTTCCACTTCAAACGTGACTGTGGCGTCTGTGCTGTTGCCGCAGTCGTCCGATGCGGTCAAAGTCATGACGAGTGTGAACGTGCCGGGGCAAGCCGTAGGAACAGTGTCGATTTGGCAATCCACAGCGGTTGAACCACAATCGTCATAAGCGAGGACATCAAAATCTGCGCAGGTGGGATGAACGTCGGTGCAGTTGAAGGTGGAGTCGGTGGGGATTGACGCCACGTCGAATTCAGGAGAGATGGTGTCGACAACGGTGATCACCTGTGAAGCGGTTGATGTGTTGCCACAGTCATCTGCAAAGGTGAACGTTCGCGTGACCATTTGTGCAGCCAGACAGATTGAGTCTGTGCCCAGGGAATCCACTGTGGTGGTCAGTGTAACGGATCCGCAACCGTCTTCCGCCAAAGGAAGGTCGGTGGGGAGCGCATCGCCACACTGAATCGTAACGTCTTCAGGAACACTGCTGGCGTCCACGACGGGCCCTTCTGTGTCCTCGTAAGAGACCACTTGGCTGAATGTTGATGTGTTGCCACAGGCATCGACGGCTTCGAAATTCCGAGTCACTGCGTATGCGCCGGTGCATTCACCGAGAACCGTATCCTGAAGGAGTTCAATCACTTCGACTGTGGGGTCACAGGCGTCGGCAAAAGAAGGAAGGTTGGTGGGCAGCAGATCGCCGCACTCAAGAGTCACCGGGTCAAGGCCCAACAAAAGCGCAGGTCCAACCGTGTCCACGACACTGATCAATTGGCTGGCTTCGGATGAGTTGCCGCAGGCATCCATCGCTTGGAATGTCCGCGTAATGGACCAAGCTTGCGGGCAAACACCAGCAACACTGTCTATAGAAAGCAAGGTCACTTGAACAGGAGAACTGCAGTCATCTTCAGCCGTGGGCAGGTCGGATGGCAATTCTTCATCGCAAAGCAGGGTGATCGCCTCCGGAACAGAAGTGAAGAAAGGAGCCACTTCGTCTGTGACCTCTAGCGTTTGCTGATGCTGTGTGGCATTGCCACAGGCATCCACTGCTGTGAACGTGCGAATCAGGGTGTAGTTGCCTGGACAAGCCGAGAACAAGGTGTCTACCTCCGAGCTCACGCTGGCTTCACTGCAGGCATCGGTGGCCGTGATTTCTGTTGCAGGGATGTCCTCTCCGCAGGCCAGCGCAATGTCTTCTGGGAGACTGTCGAAGGTGGGACCTGTTGTGTCTTCGCGTTGAATGGTCTGCACAACGCTGGTCGCGTTGCCGCATGCATCGGCAATGTTAAACGTCCGCACAATTTGATCTCCAGGACAAGCGGCGAAGGTGGTGTCGTCTGACCAAGTGATGATGACACCGCTGCAGTCGTCTGTGGCAATCGGTAAGTTCTCACCCTCGGCTTCGGGCCATGGGGCGGTGCATTCGATCACCAAGTCTTCGGGTGATGATGTCACCACAGGGGCAGTCTCGTCCACAACGGTCAAGGTCTGCTCATGCGCGGTGGCATTGTTTGCGAGGTCAACGAACGTGTAGGTCAGGGACACAGTGAAAGACCCAGGGCAGCTGCCTTCGGTCACCAATGTGTCCACTTGCGGAGCGCCCAAATTGTCTGTGCAATTGTCCGCAGCGGAGGGAGGGGTGGCCTCATAATTTGCCCATTCGACACAGCTCAGTGTGGCGTCTTCCGGAAGGTCTGTCAGTACCGGCGCCACCGTGTCTGTGACGGTGATGGTGGCCGTCTGAGTGGTGCTGTTTCCGCAGAGGTCAGTGGCCGTATACACCAATTCAATGGTAAAATCGGATGGGAACGCACCGACAGGTTCTCCTTCTGTGTAGGACGTCAAAATGTCCTCAGCGGGTGAGCAATTGTCTGTAATGACAGGGGCAGTGGGTTCGAAAGCATCCCATTCGGTGCAATCCAAAAAGACGTCCTCGAGCACAAACATGGGGCCCGTGGTGTCGATCAGCGTGACCACCTGAAACGTATCGGTATGGTTCTCACAAGCATCGGTCAAACGCCATGTGCGCGTCAATTGCTGGTTGCAAGGAGGTCCTACGACAACGTCGGAAAGGACTTCGAGGCTTAGGTCACTGCCACAATCGTCACCTACAATGAACGCGTCGAACTCCGCTGTATCGGGGAGCTCTGTGCATTCGACAGCTTCCAAAGGGGGAAGAGAAACGAAATAAGGCGCCTCCAAATCATGACGCTGTATCGTGTGGCTGTGGACATCGTGGCCACATTCAGACCAAGCCAAAACCAAGCGTTCGCGGGACTCCACAACCGGACAGGACACCGGGATATCCGTTGGATTGACCAAGTCTGCATTGACGTCGCCGGTTCCATTTACGGGCTGTCCGGCCATCATGCCACGGTACCAAAACCAACCGCTCATGCCGAAATTGGTGTTCTTGTTGTTCGCGCCATCAGCGCCCAATTGAAAGCCGAATAGCCGCGAAAAAGGCATGTGATCCATGTAGAGCATGTCGCCTTCGTAGGCGCCCATGCCTTCTAAACGGCTCAACGTGTCCACCACTTCGAAGTAGTTCCAGTCAACATATGCACCCAAGCCGAGGTCGTCCTTCGCTAGACGTCCTTGCGCCTCCCAGCTTGTGTAATCTTGGCCATATTGCAAGAACAGGTCGAGGTGGAATTGCTGAGTGTCATCTTCGTCATTCACCAAATCACCCAGGATCCGGGCTGTTCCATTGGCATACAGGTTCAAGACAACGCCCTCTTCGGTGGGGTTGAAGTAGGGACTGGCTCCGAGACCCATGTCGTCGAATCCGCCCAGCCAAAGGGCCCAATCGGCGCCAACGCCGAGTGCCGTTGTCAGGTCATAACTCGTCACCAAGGTTTGGTCGAGTTCGACACTGACCATGTTGGTCACCGGCACATCTTCACAGCTGACGCTGGATGGCAAATCGAAGGGTGGGAATGCAGTGTTACAGTCGAGAACAGCATCCGCCGAGACATCCGTAAGGATGGGCAAGCAGGTACTGTCACACCCTTCATGTAGAAAGGATTGGGACCAAGAAATGAGACTCCAAGTGAGGAGCGTTGCAGTGAGAAGTAGTCGTGCAGGCATGACACGTGACGAAATAAAGCGCGTGGCAAACCCGAAGGGGGCTTGCTGTAACGAGTTGCGAACGTAGCTAAATTGGAGCATATAACGTTTTCAGTTCGATTTTGGCTAAATCACTGAAAACAGACGACCAAGGTGAAAATCAAATATACGAAAGAATAGAATAAATCGACAAAAATATTTTCATTCATCGATGAGAAATGTCATTCAACCGGAAATATTGCCCCGTTCATCCCGATACATGCGTGGTGGCCTTCTCACTTGCTCATCAAGTAATGCAGGGCGATTCCGCCGGCAACACTCACGTTGAGCGAGCCCGTCTTGCCGCGCATCTCGATTCGAGCATGGACGTCACATTTGGCCCAGCTTTTCATGGAAATGCCGTGTTCTTCGTCTCCCAAAACCAAGCATGCGGCATAGGAAGGGTGACATTCTTCGAGTTTGAGCTCTGCTTTTTCGCTCAAGCCAATGCGTTCAATGCCGCATTTGCCCAAATAGTCTAGCGCTTTGGTGATGTCTGGAACCCTGGCCACTGGGATTCGCAATAAAGAACCCGAGCTGGTCTTGATCGCGTCTTCATTCACTGGAGCAGCATGGTGATCCTGAAGTACAATGCCCGTGGCTCCGAAACACTCGGCAGAGCGAGCAATGGCGCCCAAGTTTCCCACGTCCGTTACGCCATCTAGAACCACCAAAAAGAGGCGTTCTCCGGTTTCGAATCCCGACTGTACCATTTCCTCGAGGGGGGCAAAAGCAATGGGGGATGAAAAGGCAACGATGCCCTGATGGTTCTTTTTCGTGATCCGATCGAGCCGTTCCCTTGGAACACGTTGAATCGGAATGTTCCGTGCCCTGAGCATGGACATCAATTGCCGTGTTCGGTCGTCCTTGCTGTCTCTTTGGATCAAGACACGAGCCAATTCATGGCCTTCGTCTAGGGCTTCTTGGACGGGGTGCCATCCAATGATGCGGTCATCTTGCTTTTTTGGTCTCGGTCTCATCTGTTTCTCACTTTGCCTCGGCGCCAACTGGATACCATGGCTTCCCAAGGGCTCCGAAATCCAGGGTAGCGTTCAAGTTCAAATTGATTGAAGTCGTCCCCGCGGTTTTTGCGCGAGAAGCGAAAAATCAGAGCGTTTACATCTCCCTCTTCGCCGTAAATCCAAGTCTCTCCTTGGTTGTCTCTTCTCACCCGGTCAGAATGGCCAAAAATGATGTGAACCATTCCACGGTCAGTGCACCAGCCTTCTTTGAGTCCGGAAAAGTGCACATTGGCCTCTCGCACACGGCCGTAGTAGGTGGCGATCAGGCTCCGTGCAGACTCCGCGCTTGGAGCGAACCCGAGCCAGAAATCATCCAGCGCTTTTTTAGGGTCTCGGGCATTGCGCATCATCTTGTATTCCTGTCGGCTGGCAATGAAGCGCGTGGCGCGAATCATGTTGTCCAGGTCCCGCATGATGGGGAAAGAGGCCCTTCGTGCCGAGAGTTGGATTGCGGGAGAATTCAAGCTGGCAGACCACTGATGGGCGCCAGCCTTGTTTTCCCATTCTAAAACAGCCCACTGCGCCCATTGGCCTTCTGGAATGGGCGTGTCCTCTGGGAGGGCGGAAGATGACTTGGCGACAGCCCGCACGCCGGCAGGGAATCGAATTACAGGGGGGGTGCGGTCAAGAAATGGGGCAGAGGGGAAGGAGTCGACAGGAGGCAGCTGCGCGTATGTCCATGTTGCATTGGACAAGTCTGGCGGGACGAGCAACGCACAGGTTCCGTCTAAGGGCAGGTTGTTGTTCCATGCGGGGTGTCCCGTTTTTCTGTCAAAGGCCAGGCAGCGTTCAGGTGCGTCTGCCGACCAACCGTCAAAGGCCCTAACGCCGGTCACGTCAGAACCGCGATGAAGGTCTCGAACTGTGTGCACAATGCGGTATTTACCCTTGGGCAAGGGGAACGTGAACCGGCCGACCAACTCGCTTCTGCCTTTTTGAGCAGGTTCTTCCCATCGAAACCGATACAGCATGGAACTGGGGCGGTTTTCCGGTTCTCCCGAAGGCCAGCCCGTGGGCGCAATCAGGAGTTCCAGCTCAATGGAGAATCGAAATGGGGAGTCCATCTCTTCCCGGAGGTGAAGAGGTTCGTGCGCAGGCATGCGCACATAGACAGCAGCGGAGTCGGCACTGAAGCGGTGCCAAGCGAGTTGAGGGTGGTGTGGGAGTTGCTCCCACAAGTAGGGTTTACTGGCATTGCTGCCCAAGCGGGCTGTGGAGGAGCATCCCCATGACAGCAACATGGTGGCCATCGCGATGCACCATACGGTGCCCTGAATTCTAGTCGAGCCGAGGGTCCTCACTGGGGGGGCAAGTTCGTTGAGGAATCTCCGTCTTCAGCTTCCGTTGTCTGGGAATTTGAAATCTGCAATGGGGATTCGTCGTTTTCGTGAGACTCCACGGCAGCTTCTACATCCACAGGGTCGACAGATAAGGGTGTTTCGACGCTGCTGAGCTGTCTCAATTTCTCTGCCTGGCTGATCAAGTTTCCGGATCCTTTTGAGAGTTTCTGGAAAGCGCCATTGTGTGCGGATTGCGCTTGTTCTAGTCTTGTTCCCACTTGTTTGAGGTCGCTCAAAAAACCATTGAATTTTTTGAGCAGCTGTTGTCCGCGGGCTGCAATGGCTTCTGCATTTTTCTTCTGTGACTCTTGCTTCCAAAGGAAGCTGATGAGCCTCAGTGTGGCCAGGAGTGTGGAAGTGGTGACGGGAACGACCTTTTTCCCCGCGGCCATTTGATACAGGCCATCTTGTCGATCGAAGTCCACGCTTAAGGCAGGTTCCACAGGGATGTACATGAGGACAAAGTCGGGTGTGGTGCCATAAAGGTCTTGGTAGCGCTTTTCGCCCAAATCACGGACGTGGCGTTCCATGCTGCCATAGTGTGACTTCATCGCCGCTTTCTGAGTTTCCTTATCCTCAGCGGCGGTCCAATTGGCGTAAGCTGTGAGGGAAACCTTGGAGTCGATCACCACCATGCGGTTGTCGGGGAGCCGAACAATGAAGTCAGGGCGGAGCAATTTGCCCTCGTCATTGCGCGCGGTGTCCTGCATCTCGTAGTGCACGTCTTTCTCAAGACCTGCATTCTGGAGCAGGGTTTCCAGTTGGAGTTCGCCCCAGTCGCCTTGGACTTTGGTGTTTCCTGTGAGCGCCTGGGTCAGGTTGTGCGCCTCCTCCGTCATTTTTTGGTTCAACTCAAAAAGCTGCTTCAGTTTTTCTGAGAGCTCTCCTTGTTGCTTGCGTTCGTCTCCGTAAGCGTCTCGGACTTGCTTGCCAAATTGGTCCAATCGCTCTCCGAAAGGCTTGAGTAAGGCGTCAATTTCTTCCTTGCTTGTCTTTTTTAGTCTTTCTGTGCCAGCTTGAAGCATGTCGCTTGAGAGCACTTTGAATCGGTTGATGAGAATGGCCTCCTGTTCTTCCTTGTCTTGCTCCTCTTTGAGCAGCCGGTCTTTCGCGGCTTGGAGTTCGGTTTCCAATCGAACGCTTTCTGAGCGCAAGGTGGATGAGGTCTCCTTTTGTTCATCCAGCGCTGAGCGCAAGGCGGCTTCCTTTTTCTCAAATTCAAGGCGGTCCTCCTTCCATCGTGTTTCCCAGCTGGAAGCATTGGATTTGAGGGCGTCGAGTTCCTCTGAACCCTCGCCCGTGGACCCATTGGGTCTGCGAAGGAGCAAGAGGAGGAGCGCGATGATGGCGGCACCAAAAGCCAAGATGAGAAAAGTAGTTGTGTCCATTGTGGTGCAAGTTGGCAAGTCCAAACGTAACCTATTTGAGAAGCGCAGCGTAGAGAGATGTGTGTCTTTCAAGAATCCACATCAATCCATCATGAAGCACTTCAACATCCTGGGCTTGTCCCTTCTTATTTGTGTTGGTCTGAGCAGCTGTGCGCTGAGCGGTCCGTATTGTGACGCCTACAACGGCGTTGATTTTGAACAGGCTGATCCGGCTGCGGACCCTTCGCAAGAAGATGTAGGTCCCAAGTGAGGATTCACTCAAAACGGATGTGAACCTCCTGTTGGAGGTCCGGATGTAAAGACTGCGCGACAGGGCAAGCGAGTGCCTCTGCCCGAAGCCAGTCCTGATCCGAAACCGTTCCGCCCAACAATTTTTACGGTGAGCCCGATTTCAATGCGCCCAATGCGCCTTGGATTCGGGCTCATTTTTTTTTCTGCGTCTGCCTCCATGGAGGAAATGGTTAAGCCACGGCTGGCTGCCCGAAGACCCAAAATGGTCATGATGCAGCTGGCCAGTCCAACGGCCACCAAATCCGTGGGAGAGTAAGCTTCTCCGAGGCCGCCGTTGTCTGCTGGGGCGTCGGTGATCAAAGTTTGTTGATTGCCCGCGTGAACCGCTTTCGTTCTCAAGGGTTCAGGGTAGGAGAGTGCATACTTCATCGTGCGCTAATTTCGTGCGTCTTCATGGTCTTGATGTCTTCTTTTCTGAAGGGTCCAATTTCTCGGCTCGTTTTCTGCGCGATTCTGTGCTTCTGTGCTTCTGTGGAAGGGCGCAGTCAGGCAGATATGGCGGGTGAGTCTGGGGAGAGTGACGCGCCAGAAACGGTCTTTACACACAGGTTCGAGACCGGCCTGAGTTTGCACACACGCGGAATGGGTGTGCACTTGGAGCGGGGGACTTATCGCGGAATCGGCAAAGTCAACACTTGGTCTATCGAGGTTGTGAGCATGAAGCACCCCAAAGAGGTGCGCAGTTTTAATCCCGTTTACGATCAAGGAAAAAGTTATGTTTTTGGCAAGGTGAACTCGGCTTACATGGTCCGACTTGGTTGGGGTAAGAGGACCGTAGCTACGCCGAAAGTCAGGAGCGGAGCGGTGGCCATTGGGTGGAAGTTTGCCTTTGGTCCGGCCTTGGCTTTGGCCAAGCCTGTCTACCTGGTGATTGGATATCCAGACATTCCCTATCGCTACTTGCTGACCGAACGCTATGATCCCGACATCCATGGCACGGGCGACATTTACGGACGGGCCGGTGCCCTCAATGGCATTCTGGAAGTTGCGCCAACGCCGGGCGTTTTCACCAGGGTGGCGGCAGATTTCGAATACAGCGGATCACGCTCTTCTTTGCGAACCATGTCGGTTGGCCTCAATCTCGATGTCTTTGCGACCCCGGTTGTGATTATGGCGCCGCAGTTTGACCAGAATGACGCCTTCTTTTTGACCTTGTTCGTTCATTGGAGTTTTGGTCGTCAACAATTTAAAACATGACACAGGCACCCCCTACCCCAGACGCGGATGGTCAAGCCCGTCCCCGCCGCACAAAACCGCCTTGGCTAAAGGTGAAGTTGCCCACGGGTGAAGCGTATCGAAAGGTTCGTGGCTTGGTGAGTGAGCACAAGCTCCACACCATATGTGAGAGTGGAAATTGCCCCAACATGGGAGAGTGTTGGGGAGAAGGCACGGCCACGTTTATGATATTGGGCAATGTGTGCACCCGTTCATGCGGTTTTTGCAATGTGTCCACTGGTCGTCCGGATGAAGTGGATCCATTTGAGCCAGGCCGGGTGGCCAACAGCGTCAAGTTGATGGAGGTCAAACATGCGGTCATCACTTCAGTGGACCGGGATGATTTGCCAGACGGCGGGGCCGAAATCTGGGCGCAAACGATCCGGGCCATTCGCCAACAGAGTCCCGGCACGACCATGGAAACCTTGATTCCGGATTTTGCAGGGAAATGGGAAAACCTCCAAACGGTGATCAACGCTGCCCCCGAGGTGGTGAGCCACAACCTAGAGACGGTGCGCAGGTTGACCAAAGAAGTGCGCATTCAGGCCAAGTACGACCGCAGTCTTGAGTTGTTGATGCGGTTGCGCCGGGCCGGAATTCGGACCAAAAGTGGCGTGATGCTCGGCCTGGGCGAGACGGTTCAAGAAGTGAGAGAGACGATGGAAGACCTGAGGTCCGTGGACTGTCAGGTTTTGACCCTGGGTCAATATTTGCAGCCCACACCAAAGCACCTCCCTGTTGCTGAGTTTGTGCACCCTGATACGTTCGAGATGCTGCGCAAGGAAGGTTTGGACATGGGCTTCATGTTTGTGGAGAGTGGTCCGCTTGTGCGATCGAGCTATCACGCCGAAAAGCACGTTGTCTAAGGGCTGAAGCCTGTGGTTCATGCCCCTTGAGACTTCTGGTGTGCCACTTCAGAGAACCGTTGTGGGTTGGGTGCGGTTCCTTTCTTAAATTCCGCCTTCCTATGAACGGGAATCGAATCACAATGAAGAAGACTGCCTTCCTTTTAGCCTTTGCTGGTCTTGCCGGCGTTTTGGCCGTTTCTCAGTTGGGTGAAAACCCTTCATCTCACTATCTCCCTCGCACAGCTCAACCGGCACAACCGGTTGCTGATGCCACCGGAATGGAGCAGGTTTTGCTCGCATTGCGGAGCGATGTGGAGACGGGAGAGATGAACCATGATGGCCTTCGCCAGCTTGGAGAGCGCACACGACAAGTGGCATCAGTCCAATCGGCCAACCGGTCCTCAGGTGCTCATTATTGGAACCCCATGGGCCCGGACAATGTGGGTGGACGTACACGTTGCATTCTGGCTGTAAACGAGCTTCAGTTGATCACTGGAGGCGCCAGTGGAGGACTTTGGCGTTCATGGAACAAAGGCGACAACTGGGAACGCATCTCCAGTTTCCCTTCTGCGATGGTGGCCTCCATTGCCATGGCGGGCAATGGCGACATTTATGTGGGCACAGGTACTCAATTTGATGGAGTCAGTGGTGTTGGAGGTTCAGGTTTCCGAGGAGATGGTGTTTACCGTTCAACCGACATAGGCGCCACGTGGTCTCGCGTGGAAGGAACCGATCCTGGATTGTTCCAAGGTGGTGATTGGAGTGCGACAGACGCTCTGGCAGCAGATCCAGGCAACGCCGCACGCATGTGGTATGGTGGCATTCAGGGCGTAGGGTACATCGACAACGGGGTCGTGAACGAGAATGCCCTTAGTGGCATCACGGGAACCGCGGCCATTCAAGACATTGAAATCGCTTTTGATGGGAGCTACATGTTGCTCACGGCGTCAAATGGCCGTGTCTACAGAAGCAACGATTTCTCTTCCGTCGAGACAGTGTCAGGCAGTCCAAACGACCCGGTGATTCCCCAAGGTTTTGGGCGTTGTCGGGTGGCCATCAGCCCAGACGACAGCCAAAGTGCATACGCATTGCGGGCAACCAGTGGAAGTCAATTCGGCGGTGTCTATCATTCTGCTGACGGTGGCGTCACATGGGACGAGATTTGGCCTTCAGGTGTTGAGGGGTATGACATTTGTCCAACCAACAACCAAGCCCAATATGACTTGGCTTTGGGTGTCAAAAAAGGCGATCCAGGCATTGCTTACGTTGGAGGGCAGGCCTTCTGGCGTTGCGGTCCATCTTACCAAGCTGAGCAGGCGGCGAGCATGGGCGGGGGCGCAGGCAATCCGTACTACATCCACGCGGATGTTCATGAAGTGATGTTCACGCCCGGTGGCACGATGTACGTCGCCACAGACGGGGGCATCTTCCGCAGTGAAGATGGAGGGAGCACTTACCAAGCTTGCAACCGCGGTCTTCAGTTGACTCAGTTCTATGGCATCGCACACGGTCCGACCTCGGAGGTGATGGGTGGAGCGCAAGACAATGGGACATCCTTGATCCCGGCCAATGGCAGTTTCTTCAACGACATGGACGCAGCAGACGTCTTTGGCGGTGACGGTTTCGATTGCGCCATGAGTCAGGCCACAGATCTTGCGGAGGGCATTCCGTTTTTCGCGACCTCGCAAAACGGCGTTTTGGGACGTGGATTCTACGTTCAAGGCGCGCCATTCACGCAAGCAGGTTCGTTTTACGACAACTGTTTGGTGGATTTGCTTGACGACGAGAGCAACCTTGGTGGGTTCTACACATGCATGAATTTGTATGAGAACTTCGATGACCAGAATAGCGGCCAAACTGTACCTCTGGTGAATCCGTTTGATGAAACAGTGGAAGACAGCACCTTCTTTATGGAGACGGCCAATTTGAACCGCCCCTTCAACTACACATTGGAAGCGCCGTTGCGCTATTGGGAGGTTCTGATTCGTCCAGAAATCACCTCAGAAGAAGGCCCCGTTGACAACAACGAATACCCTTGGTTGGAGGATCAAGACTTGACCGTGTTGTTCGATTGCAACGACGTCGAAATCATCGAGGGAGGGGACACTTCGCTGGTGAGCGTGTGTGATACCACTTGGTCTTATGCTGCTGACACGCTTTATGATGTGCACGAGACCATCGACGTTAAGGACCCATACACGTCCATGACGGTCATTGGTTTCAATGGCACCAATGGGGTGTGGATGACCAGAAATGGATTGAATTTCAACACTCAGCCACGCTGGTTTTTTCTTGGAAATGCGCCCGCGGGTTCAGGTGCAAAGTCCATTGAGTTTGCTGTTGGGGATCACCCAGAGGCGGGCAACCACATTTTTGTGTCGGGTTGGGATGCGAAAATTTTCCGCTTTAGTGGCCTGAACAGTGTTTGGGATCACGATGGATCTTGTGACATTCCAGAAGGCGTGACCCGCACCCAAATCATGGCCACTGGCGCTGTGGTGACGGGGGTTGCGGTAGATCCGAATGACCCCAATCACGTGGTGGCCACGGTGGGCGGCTACGGAAACGTTTCGGGTGGTAAGGTGCAGGAAACATTCAATGCTTTGGATGCTTCACCTGACTGGTCCAATATTTGGTTCGCGAGCAGCAATGAACTCAGCAAGATGCCGGTTTACGATGCCATTGTTGACCAAGCAGATGCATCTGGCAACACCATCATGGTGGGAACGGAGCACGGGGTATGGTTGACCACAGACGGTGGCGAAAATTGGAGCGTAGAGAACCTCGGTATGGTGGCCAATTTTGATGATGTGGCCTCGCCCGTCTTCTCCATGGAGCAGCAATGGCATACGCCCATGAATTGGTCCAACGTGACCAACAGTGGCGCCGTTTATGCGGGCACCCACGGCCGGGGCATTTTCCGCAGCGACAGTTACCTCGGTCAAGATGAATTGACCTTCGACGAAGCCATTGACCAGCGCAACCTGTTGGTGTATCCAAACCCTGCCGATGGTGCGGACATCACCGTGAAATTTGGGGCGGGTTGGAACCAGCCCAGTGTGACCTTGTATGACTTGAATGGAAGGCCTGTGCGCACGGTTTCAAAACAAGCCACTTCTGGAGGACAGGTTCGTTTGTCTGTTGCCGATTTGACCCCTGGGGTTTACTTGGTGATGGCCGTAGAGAATGGTCAGAGCGAAACCGCCCGCGTGATCGTTCGATAAAACGCATTGAGAACATTGAAAACCGCTGCTTTCCCATGAGGAGAGTGGCGGTTTTGCTTTACGTCCAGTGGCGAAGCTGAGTGCCCTTCTCGTCGAGGGTTACGAATGTGCGGTGCTGAATCCAGTCGCCGCAGTTCAAGTAGCGGGCTTTTCTAAGTCCGTCATGGGACACCACCTCCAAGTCAAGGGGCAAGTGTCTGTGCCCGAAAATAAAAGCGTCGTAAGTCTCCTGGGACAGCACGTCTTTGCAGTAGTGGTGGAGCCATTCTCCTTCAGGACCGTCGTATTGCGCCTCGGCTTCTTCACCGGCGGCTCTGCTGTCTCTGCTGAGCATGGCCCCCAATGCGAAGGCGAAATTGGGGTGCAAGCGTGAATATGCCCATTGGGCACCGGGGTGGCGGAAAATGCGTTTGAGGGCCTTGTATTTGCGGTCTCCGGGCCCAAGGCCATCTCCATGCCCCACCAGACATCGGAATCCGGCATGCTCCACCACAATGGGGTCGGTGTGAACGTGAACGCCCAATTCGTCGGCGAGGTAGCCCTTGGTCCACATGTCGTGGTTTCCGAGGTGCCAGTGGACGTCGAGGCCGCCATCGACCATGTCCGCAATGCGACCCAACAAGCGCACCGCACCTTTGGGAACCACATGTTTCCACTCAAACCAAAAGTCGATCATGTCGCCCACCAAATGCAAGCCGTCGCCTTGGCTGCCCACTTGGTCAAGCCATGCCAAAAACACGCGTTCCCGATCGCGTGAGCGCGATGCGTCTGGGGCTCCTAAATGGAGGTCGGAGGCGAAGTGCAGGGCCAATGGACGAGAATCAAAGCAGTTTATCCAACTCAGCTTCTAGCTGGGAACCGCGCAAATGAGTGGCCACCACAGTGCCCTGTTGGTCGATCAGGATGGCATGGGGAATGCTGCTGATGCCATAGATGTCGGTTACAATGCTGTTCCAGCCTTTCAAGTCGCTGATGTGGTGGGGCCAGATGAGTCCGTCTTGTTCGATGGCCCGCTCCCATTTCCCGGACGTCTTGTCGAGGGAGATGCTGAAGACCTCAAATCCACGGTCGTTGTATTCCTTGTACGCCCGGACCACATTGGGGTTTTCCCTCCGGCAGGGTCCGCACCAGCTTGCCCAAAAGTCCACGAGAACGACTTTCCCCTTCAAGTCTGAAAGGGCGCGTTCTGTTCCGTTGGGGTCGTTTAAAGCAATGTCGGGCATGGCCATGCCAACGGTGATTTTACCGTTTCTGCGCTGCTGTTGATTCGCTGGTGTTCGTTGCTTGCTCACCCGTCGAGACAGATTGCGGTGGGCTGCACTGTGGCCCATCAAGGTTCGGGTACTGTCGATGATTTCCTTGGCCAATGCCCGGTCCGTCGACAAATTCAAGTACTCCATGGCCATGAGGCCAACGGGGTCGCTTTTGTGCGCAGATGCCGTCCGCCGCGCAGTTTCAATCAAGAGCTCACGTCCTGCGCTGAATTCTGTTCGGGCGGCATTTCTTTCGTCTTCAGAAATGGACTTGTCTTTCGTTCGGAGCTTCCAAACTTGAAGGCTGTCGTTGATGATGGCCGTCTCTTGGATAAAGTCAGCGAAGTTGGCAGACCAGACATCGCCGGTCATTTGAACCTTTGTTGCCAGCCCTTTTGATTCAGGAAGTTCGCCGGACACCTCAATTGAGGAGAGCGAATCGGCGATGATGTAGAACACCCGAGTGCCCACCTTGACTTCGTATACGTCCAAGGCCAAATTGGCAAAGGCGCCGCTGGCGAAGGCGAAGCGTCCTCCTGGGTCGGCTGTGGCCGTGTCAAAAGGAGTATATCCGCTCGGACCGAGTGAAGCGACGGTGATGGTGGCCCCTTCGGCTCCTTGAAGTTGACCGCTGAGGGGGCTGTCTTCACCAGAATGGCATCCGGAGAGGAGGCTCACCATCAAAATCGAGGAAAGCAAGAGGGAGGCGGGGCTTCTCATGGTTCAAATATCTTGGTCAGAAGCAGACGCTGCAACGCCGGATTTAAGGGTCTTGAACAAGTCTGCGAGGGCATCTTCGTCCCACCAGCGAATCTGGAGCCCTAAAATCAGGATGGGAAGGTCTGCGGCCTCTGCCAATGGGCGAATCCGCGCGGCGTCCTTCTCTGTGGTGATGATGGCTTCGGGCAAAGGGCCTTTCGCCTGAATGCCATTCAATGCGGCCTTCCACTCTGCAAGATCAGTGGGCTCAAACGCGTAATGATCGGCATAGGAAAAGTGGCGTGCAACCCTGCAGTTCTTCGATAAATGTTCTTCGAACTGTCCCGGATTGGCAATGCCGGACACAGCGATACAGGATAGGGGCCATGCGGCATAGCGTTTGGTGGCCATGGCGCGCAAACCTTCGGGGCGCGATCCCGTGTGCAGAAGGTGCTGATCCGGGCGCAAGGCGAGCCTGTGGCGCCAAAGTCGGAGGTCGCCTCGGGTGAGCGCTGCGGGGCAGCGGGTCAGAATGACGGCGTCTGCAGTGGCCACGCGAGACGGGAGATCCCGGAGACGACCACGCGGCAGGAAGTGGTCGCGGTCTACAGGTTGAGTGGTGTCGACGAGCATGATGCTCACAGACGGCGACAATTTCCGGTGCTGAAGGCCATCGTCCAATATGACGGCGTCGGCCAATCCGGTTTTTGAGATTTTTTCAAGTCCGTGAAGGCGGTCCTCGCAAACGAAAACTGGAATGCCAGGAAAGCGACGGGAGACCTCCAACGGCTCGTCTCCAAAGTCAGCGGGGTCTCCTTCACGGTCAACCCTCAAAAATCCTTTGCTTTTCCGGCCATAACCCCGGGACAGGACAGCCCAGCGGGTCTCTTTCCCTTGGTCCATCAGCAGCTGAAGCAGTTCCTTGAGGTGAGGCGTCTTGCCTGTTCCGCCAACGGTAACATTGCCCAAAACGACAGTGGGAAGGGCGCCTGCCTTTGTCTTCAAGAGGCCACGGTCAAATGCGAAGTGTCGGCATTGAATGCCAATTTTGAACAGCACAGCCATGGGGGACCACCACCAACGGTCCTTGAGGACGTTGCGTGGTTGTGCACCTTTGTCAAGGGAATGCGACATGGAGTTGGTCCGTAAGGCCATCGGCGGCGAAATTGCTACATCCCCACCGGAAACCACAGGAGATCCTTGTAAAAACTGTTTTATGGTACGCATTTCAGACATTACGGCTCTTTTAGAAGCCATCGCGCCACCTGCATTGCAGGAAGGGTATGACAACAGCGGACTCCTGGTGGGGGAACCTTCAACGGAAGTCAAAGGGGTTTTGGTCTCTTTGGATGTGACCGAGGACGTGGTGGCAGAAGCTGTGGAGAGGGGGTGCAATTTGATTGTGTCGCACCATCCCATTGTGTTTCGTCCGCTGAAACGGTTGACTGGCAAGAACCAGGTGGAGCGCACCATCATGATGGCCCTGCGCTCAGGGGTTGGACTTTACGCCATCCATACCAACTTGGACAATGTGGCGCACGGGGTCAACGCCATGATGTGCCGAAAGCTCGGGTTGGGTGAGATGCGGGTGCTACGTCCCAAAGGGGAAACCTTGTCCAAGGTGGTGACCTACGTGCCGCATGCCGAGCTGGAGGAGGTGCGCAACGCCATGTTTGCGGCGGGAGCCGGAGAAGTCGGTGGGTACGACGCATGCAGTTTCTCATCTGAAGGGACGGGGACGTTTCGGGCTCAAGAAGGTGCTGACCCCCATGTGGGAGACATCGGGACACGACATGAAGAGCCAGAAACCCGCTTGGAGGTTGTGGTAGAGCGATGGAATGTGGGCCGTGTTTTGGCTGCCATGTGGGCGGCTCATCCTTATGAGGAGGTCGCTCACGACGTGATTCAGTTGGACAACATTCACCCCACGGCGGGCAGCGGAGGCATCGGCGTTTTTGATGAACCGATGGCGTGGGGCGACTTCGTTCAAAAGGTGAAGTTGGCATTTGATGCGCCAATCATTCGGCACACGGCACCGCCAAAAGAAAAGATCAAAACTGTGGCCTTGTGCGGCGGAACGGGCAGTTTCTTGCTCCCTGATGCCATCCGGGCAGGCGCTCAGGTCTTCCTTTCTTCGGACTTTAAGTACCATGAATTTTTCGATGCGGAAGGCCGCGTGACCATTGCAGACATAGGCCATGCCGAGGCAGAAAGCGGCATCTCTGAGTGGCTTGTGAATCAAATGGCTGTCCTCAAAGATGGATTCCCTAATTTCGCAGTCCTTTTGTCGGCAGTTCGCACCAATCCCATTCAAGTATCCTGATGGCCAAGAAGACCAAAGCCACGAGCGCAGAGGAGAAACTCCGGGCGCTTTATGACCTCCAACTCATTGACAGTCGCATCGACCGCTTGCGCGTCGTACGCGGTGAACTCCCTCTTGAAGTGGAGGATCTCGAAGATGAATTACAAGGACTCAAGTCTCGACTTGAGCGCCTGAAAGAGGAGTCAGACGGCGTCAAGCAGAAAATTCATGACCGCGGCCAGTCCATTATCGACTCTGGCGCCATGATCAAGCGCTTTGAGGAGCAGCAGAACAGCGTTCGCAACAACCGCGAGTTCGAGTCCCTCAACAAAGAAATCGAGTATCAGAGTCTCGAGATTCAGTTGTCTGAAAAACGCATCCGTGAGGCGGAGGCGCAAATGGATCAGAAGGCGGAGATCCTCGCCGAGGTTCAGACCAAGCATGACAGCCGTTCCGAGGACTTGACAGCGAAGCAGTCAGAACTCGACGAGATCATCGCAGAAACCCGTGCCGAGGAGGAAATCCTCAGTACGATGAGTGGAACGATGTCCGCCAAGATCGATGACCGTTTGCTTCAGGCATACCTGCGCATTCGAGGAGGTGCCAAGAACGGCATGGCTGTCGTGCCGATCGAGCGCGACGCCAGTGCTGGCAGCTACATTAAGATTCCACCACAGCGTATTCTCGACGTAGGTGCCCGCAAGCGCATCATTGTCGACGAGCACAGTGGCCGAATCTTGGTGGACCAAGACCTCGCTCTTGAAGAGCAAGAGAAGGTGCAGAAGCTTGTGACAAAGCAACTGAAGGCGGCCGCCAAGGCCTAATTCAGTAGCGTGCTCCGATTGTGAGCATGAGCAGGCCTAGGCCTGTTCGTCCAAAGGCCAATTCAGGACTTGTTCCATACAAACGCCGAGCGTCTGGAGTGGACGTGTGCCTGTATGTAGCGCCTGTGTACCAAGTGCTGGTTCTGTACTCACCACCCAACGCAAAGTGGAGGGTCTCGCCGCTGCCCTCTACAAGTCGTCCATCGATTTGATTGAGGCTGTTGGTGAGGGGGTTTGCCGCAGGGGATTTCCAACCCCCGCCCATGCGAAGGCGCCAATCGTCTTGAATCCTGAGCTCCAGTCCACCGCGGTATTGGACCTCTGCCCCCAAGGTGGAATTGATTTGGCCTTGGATGTTGCTGACGTCCGTTTCGGTAAAGTCGTTGGAGTCGAACGTGGCCTGGCCAAAGTCTCGGTATCCCCAATCCAAAGAGAGCAAAGCCACCTTGCCCATTGCCCAACTCATTCCCAAACGGTGTTGTCGGGGCGTGCGAATCCGGTACTCTACAAAACTGCTGGGGCTGGCCCATTCGAACCCGGTGCCGTCTTGGAATGCAGAGGAGGCGTCGACCCGATAGAAATCGTCGATGTTGTAAATGGATCCGCTGCGGTAACTCCACCCGATTCGGATGGGGCTGGATTTGGGTTGAAGGATCAACCCAAACGCCCAAAACGCCCCGGACCCAGATACTTCGAGGTTGTCGTTGAAGGTGAACCTTTCCAATGGAGAGGGGCCGGAGACTTTTTCTTCGCTGTAGACATCCGTGCGGTCCATTTCCACAGAGGATAGGCCCACAGCAAGTCCCACATGGAGTGCATCTGCGTATGTGGTGCCGAAAGCGAATGTGGTCTCCCCAATGCGGCCGCTGCGGTCTCTTCGCAAGCTTTGGCGAACCTGATCTGTCTCGTACGCTGGTGCGTATTGACTCACGCTGCCCGACAGTGTGTCGATGAGGTAGGTGTACCAAGCCAGATCCGCATCAAACGGCTGGCTGTACCACAGGCTGTCAAAAGGGATGCCTTGGGCTTGCAAAGCCAATTGTTGCGTTAGGCTTTCGCCATCCTGTTCGCCCGACCACTCTGCCCTCTGGTGCAAGTCCTTGAGTGGGGCGTAACTGAATGCAAAGGTCCCCCGACGGAATTGCGGGTGGTTCATGGGCATGGTCAAGGCCACGCCGATTTGCCCCACAATCAAATGCGGCGCAGCGGTGATGTTGCGCTCACCAGCGAACACCAAGTTTCCGCCGCCAGCGCCAACTCCGAGTGTGATGCCTATGTCACTTGTGCGGTACATGCCGAGTCCAGCAGGGTTGCTTGAAATGGAGCCCAAGTCTGCACCCAGTGCGGTCATGGCATCACCCATGCCCATGGAACGTGCAGACCCCAAAGGGTCCATTCGGCTGTAGAGTAAGACGTCGGAAAGCCCTTGCGACAGAAGTGGCGAGGACACGAATGTCCAAGCTGCGCAAGCGAAGGCCATCCTCAGGAGGAGGGAACGCATGGGGTTCAAAATTGAGTGGGTGATTCAGCCACCCCGACCCGAACGGCCGGAAGACTTCCGTGGTGCACTTTGTCTGGGTGACGAGGGCGGCGGTGAAGATGGGCGTGCCTGGCTTCCTCCACGCGGTGAGCTCGGGGAGGTTTGGTTGCGAGACGGTCGGTCAAGCTCACCCGATCGAGAAGAGTTTCCATTCGAGCCACGATTGGATCGATTGGGTTGGGTCGTTTGCCGGGGTGCTGTCTCTTGCGCGGGGGATTGTCTGCCGTCATTCCGTTCCCGACTGGACTCGCTCGCTGGAAGTGAAATGGCATTCCTAGAGCGCGTTCGATTGCGGTTTTTGGTCCGGCTTTGCGTGCCGGGTTGATTGGGTTTGGGCTTGACCCCTGCATTCGGCGTGGTTGAAGCGCCACCGGTGTCATCTGTGGCGCCACTTCCAGAGCCTCCAGTGCTCCCTGTGAATCCATCAAACTGCCCGAGGTTCGGACGTGGACGCGGCGGGGTGAAGGTGCTGATGCCGCCTCCAGTGGTGCCGCTGATGTTTCCACAGCAACCGCCATTCCAGTTGTTTCCGTAGGCGCCAAGCGAACCAAATTGAGGGTGGTAACCATAGCCGCTGCCACCGAAATAGCCGGCTCCTGGGGTTCCCCAGTATCCGCCACCAAAGGGGTCGTAACCCCATCCGTTGCCGTAGCCGCTTCCGTACCCCATGCCGTATCCGGTTTGGCCAAATCCGCCGCCAATGGGATTTCCCCAAGCGTCGTAGCCCCCCATAAACGCCATGTTGTTGTAGCCATATGTGCTTCCGAATCCCGTATTCAATGGGTTAAACGCGCTGTATCCACCAAATCCGCTGTTCCCTCCGTAGTTGCCATATCCAGAGTTGAACGGACTGCCATATCCACTGGTGTAACCACTCCACAATTGGCCATTAGACCGGTTGGCGCTTGGTGCTGACTCTGAATAACCATCGTTGTATTCGTCGGTGTATTCTGCATATTGATCCAGCAGCTGTTGTTGTCGCGCCGCCTCCAAAGTGGCGTCCCCAGAATGCATTTCTCCACCGGCCAAGTAGAATTCATCGGTTTCTACAGCACGGCCCCCCACCACATCCAAAGCGGTCGTACACGAGGCGAGCAACATAGGCAGAGCCAACAGAAGGAGAAGGGGCTTTTGATTCATCAACATTGGGAATGTACACTGAAAGTGCAGATTCGCAACGGGTTGAAGTCGTGGCTTGCCCAAAAGCGGTGGTGTATTTTTGCCATTCATCGACATTGACATTGCAAACGCCGTACCAAGTTTATCATGGCCAAACTGACCCCCCGCGACAAGGACTACTCCAAGTGGTACAATGAAATTGTTGTCGAAGCCGACCTCGCCCAGCACAGCGATGTGAAAGGGTGCATGGTCATCAAACCCTATGGTTTCGCCATTTGGGAGCGGATGAAAGAGGTGCTCGATGGTAAGTTCAAGGACACCGGTCACGTGAATGCGTATTTTCCTTTGTTCATCCCGAAGAGCTACTTGAGTAAAGAGGCGGCCCACGTTGAAGGATTCGCCAAGGAGTGCGCCGTGGTCACCCACTACAGGCTCAAAAACGACCCAGACGGAGAAGGGGTCATTGTAGACCCCGAGGCCAAGCTTGAAGAGGAGCTGATTGTGCGTCCCACGTCGGAGACCATCATCTGGAAAACCTACAAGACTTGGATTCAAAGTTACCGAGACTTGCCGCTTCTTGTGAACCAATGGGCGAATGTGGTCCGGTGGGAGATGCGCACGCGCTTGTTCCTCCGCACCACAGAGTTTTTGTGGCAAGAGGGACACACGGCGCATGCCACCAAGGCAGAAGCCATGGAAGAGGCCGAGAAGATGTTGCACGTTTACGCCGAGTTCGCCGAGGGCTGGATGGCCATGCCCGTGGTGCGCGGTGTGAAGTCCGAAAGCGAGCGTTTTGCCGGAGCCGATGACACGTTCTGTATCGAAGCGATGATGCAGGATGGAAAGGCACTGCAGGCGGGAACAAGCCACTTCCTTGGGCAGAATTTCGCCAAGGCATTCGATGTCACATATGCCACCAAGGAGGGTGGAAAGGAATTTGTTTGGGCATCAAGTTGGGGGGTGTCAACCCGTCTCATGGGTGCGCTGATCATGACCCACAGCGACGACAAGGGATTGGTGGTGCCGCCGAAGTTGGCCCCCATCGAGGCGGTCATTGTTCCCATTCAAAAAGGAGGGGAGGCCAATGCGGTCGTCAACGCCGCTTGCGAGAAGCTCCATGACGACCTTAAAGCGACGGGCCTCCGCGTGAAGCTCGACAACGACGACACCAAGCGCAGCGGTTGGAAATTTGCCGAGTACGAGCTCAAGGGCGTGCCTGTGCGCTTGGCCATTGGCCCGCGCGATGCGGAAAATGGCACGGTAGAGGTGGCCCGCCGTGATACCGGAGAGAAGGCTTTTGTTCCCGCCGATCAAATCGTGGTTCACGTTCAGAACCTGCTTGTTGAGATTCAAGACGGCCTCCTTGAGCGCGCCCGGGACCGCATGGAAAAGGGCACCCGCGAAGTCAACACCTGGGAGGAATTCACTGCAGGCCTCGAGGAAGGCGGTTTCTTGAGCGCACATTGGGACGGCACGGCCGAGACCGAAGAGCAGATCAAGAAAGAGACGAAAGCGACCATCCGTTGCATTCCTTTGGAAGGAGACATGACGCCAGGCACGTGCATTCGCAGTGGGGCACCCAGTGCGCGCCGCGTTCTTTTTGCCCGAGCTTACTGAGCATCAAAGAACATTCTCCATTATCCAACGTTGATTCAGTATGGACACAAACACGCCCATCGGATTGAACACCGAAGCCGCAGTTCAGCTTTCGGCCGGGCTCAATGATTTGCTCGCCGATCTCACGGTTTTTTACATGAATGCGCGTGGCTTTCATTGGAACATCCGTGGCAAGGCCTTTTTTGAGCTTCACGCGAAATTCGAAGAGCTGTATACCGATCTCCAGCTCAAAATCGATGAGGTCGCCGAGCGGGTGCTGACCCTTGGGGGGCACCCCAAGCACTCCCATGAGGAGTATTTGGCCGTGAGCAAGGTTCCTGTGGTCAAGGACGTTGCCGATGGAGTGGAGGCCCTGAAGCATTGCGTGGCGGCATTTAGCGTCATTCTACTGCGTGAGCGGGCGCTTCTTCACCTTTCTAGTCAGGCCGGCGATGAGGGCACCAACGCCCTCATGAGCGACTACATCCGCGAGCAGGAGAAGCTGGTGTGGATGTATCGGGCGTACCTCGACTAAGGAATTTATCGGGGTGCTTGCCGGAATCGTTTCGCGCACTATCTTTGCGCACCTATTTGGCCCGTTCGTCTAGGGGTTAGGACGCCAGGTTTTCATCCTGGTAGCAGGGGTTCGAATCCCCTACGGGCTACCAAACGAACAAACCCACATCCCCTACGGTGTGGGTTTTTTCATGCCTTAACTTTCCGCATGTCCCACGCCCTTCTTCCGTCAATCCTGTTGGCCGTCATCATGGCCTTTGGATGCCATTTGGCCACGGAGCTTGCTGGGGCGACGTCAGGATCAATTGTTCCCGTGCTGCAGGACTCCACGGTTCACCTGCAGGTCGCGGAGTACCCGCTGGGGCCGATCGAGGATGCCGACGGCAACCTGTGGTTGGGTTCGGTGGGCAGCGGTGCCATGATGTGGGATGGAGAGGCAGTTGCACTATTTCCATGCGGAGGATGGTCTGGTAGGCGACCGGGTAACGGGTTTGACGCTGGATTCTGCAGGCCAACTGTGGCTGGTTTCGGCGGAGGGAAATATGGGTGGAGGTTCAGCCCTCATGACCTGGGATGGTGAAACCCTGGCGCGGGCAAAGCACCCTGCTGGCTTTCCGACCAATCCGGTGCGGCCCTACTTCGACAACAGCGGAGTTCTCTGGGTGCAATCGGAAGGCCGCTTTCACCGGGAGGTGAATGGGGTTTTCGAACCCTTCCCGCTTCCCGAGCCCAACTTGCCCCGGACCAACACCACAGGCTACGAACCGAAGAACATGCGCCAGGTGCGCAACGGCGACCATTGGTTTGCCACTTCCGATCAGGGCGCCTTCCGATGGGATGGCGAAGATTTTCATCAGCTCACCACTGCCGACGGTCTGCCCACCAACAACGTCTCCTTGCACTTGGAGGATCGGCAGGGAAACCTCTGGCTCAGCTGTTTCCACTGGCACTTGACCACAGGTGAGCAACGCGGCGCCCTGTGCATGTGGGACGGCGAAACGATCACCACTTTTCCAGACGTCCCGGGCTTGACCGAAAATGAGGTCTACTCCGTCCTGGAAGACCGGGATGGCAACATCTGGATGTGCGCCACCGGCCATGGCGTATACCGTTACGACGGCATCAACTTCAAGGCATTCACCCAAATCCAACCTGAAAATCCCGACTTCAGATTCGGGTGCAATTCCATCTACGAGGATCGAAAGGGCCGCCTGTGGTTCGGTTTTGCGCGGCGGACTGTATCGGCTGGATGGAGATACCCTCGTGAACGTCACCCGCGGTGGACCTTGGGACTGACGAGGTCCTTAACGGTCTTCAAAAGGACGTTTAGAAGACCAACAACAACATCAATGCGGAGGCATAATCTTGATTGTTAGTCAGTTCAGGGAAAAGAGGTGGAGGGTTGTTGTTGAGGACTTTTGGGTAGTACTTTCAGTCTCCATGGAGCACTTCATAGACGACATTCAGGACCTGTTTTGTTCTTTCGGGTTGTTCGAACGCATCGAAAGTGTTTCACCACCAAAGTGATGGGGTTGACGCTGTCAGGGCGGGGCAGGACCATTCAATAGACCCGCAGCTTTGGAGAACTTGATTAGAAAAATAAAGGCGACCATTGCGCTCTCTGCTGAGGCAGAGGCTTATATCTATTCGATTGCCAAAGAGAGAAAGGTGTCCAAGGGGGATGTTTTAATCCAAGAAGGTGAGACCGTGCACAAGACCTTTTTTGTGAAGCAGGGGAGCCTTCGTTCATTTTGCGTCGACCAAGAGGGCAAGGAGCACACCCTTCAGTTTGCCATCAAAGACTGGTGGATCAGTGATTTTACGGCCATGTACAATCATTCGCCAGCTTCCCTTACCGTTGAATGCATCGCGGATTCCACCATTGTAGAGTTCAACGCAGCTCAATTGAACCAGATCTATGTTCAGTTTCCTGAATTGGAGGCGTACCAACGAAAAAACTTAGAGGGGCACATCGTGAGCCTAAACAAGCGGATCTTGAATCAATTGCAGTTGACCGCCTTGGCTCGATACCGGTTGTTCCTTGAACAATACCCGGAAATTGAGCAATCCATTTCCAATTACCACATTGCTTCTTACCTCGGCATAACGCAACAAAGTTTGAGTCGGGTGCGTGCCGAGATGGCCAAGAATTGATTTCTTACCCTAGGCGAATTTTTCGCCAAACCCCCCATTTTACTTTTGGTTTCGAACGTGTAAACACAAAAGTCATGTTGAAGAAATTACTGGGGCTCACGCCTAAATTGGAACGCGACGGATCCTACAGTCCCTCGAAATTGGCCTTGAAGATGGGCGTGTCGAACAAGACTGATTTCGAAAACATTGCCCATCCAAAAATCAAAGGTCAGCGTTCCAAGGTTCTTGTGATTTTCACAGAAGAGAAGAACCTGAAAATGAAGAATGGGAAGTTCTTTTCTACGGGAAATCATCCTGTGGAAGCCCTGTTGCCCATGCTTCATTTAAGAAATGCCGGATTTGAATTTGAGATTGCGACGCCAACAGGAAAACCTGTCGTCTTCGAAATGTGGGCGTTTCCTGAGCAAGATGAACATATCAAAGCCATCTACAACGAACACAAGAAGAGCTTTGAAAAACCGGTAAAACTCACGGACTTCATCGCCTCTTCTTTTGACCATTCCGACGATTACGCTGCGGTATTTGTGCCCGGTGGACACGGCGCCATGATCGGCATTCCGGAGGACAAGAATGTGGCGAAAATCCTGAGGTGGGCACATGAAAAAGACGTGTTTACCATCACGCTCTGTCATGGACCTGGTGCGTTTTTGTCCACCACCTTGGACAACCAAGAATTCCTTTACAAGGGCTATAACATGGCCGTCTTCCCCGATTCGGTAGACAATCAGACGCCCATGTTCGGTTACTTGCCCGGTAAAATGTCCATCGGAGTGAGCGAGACTTTAAAAAGCCTCGGTGTGAACCTGATGAATTCCAAGATGGACAAGACCGTATGCGTCGACCGAGGCGTCATTACGGGCGCCAGCCCATTGGCATCGAACGAGCTCGGTAAACTCGCTGTGAAAACCTTGCTCGAAAAATTCAACTGAATGTTTGGTGGGCAGTCGGGGCCAGTCGGGCCTCGATAAGGGCGGCGGCAGAAGAGGACAGATAGGGGCCGAGTACGGTAAACACATGGCGCAGTCCCTGGATGCGCAGCGCGTGGTTGTTGGCCTCGGGGTACTTCTTCTTGGAGAAGTCCAACCAGTAACGGCCAATGACCAATATGATTTCGGAGATGTCCTCCATGTCATTGGGGTCCAATTCCAGAAGGCCATGTTGGTGGGCATGCTGGATTCGGCCCTCGGTCCAAGTGTCCAGAAAGTCATTGACCATCTTGGCGGTGTGCAGCGCAGGCTCATCCGACTCGAGCAACGAGGCAAAGTCATCGCGCAGGATGTAGCGAAAGTCCCAGATCACATTGTAGGATGCGAAGATGCCGGCGATGATGGCGTCCTCTTGGACGGAGTCGGCGCTGGTATTGGCACTTTCGAAGACCTGTTGGAGCAAATCGAGGTGTGCTACAAGAATGTCTTTTTTCGTTCGGAAATGATACCAGAGCGAGCCTTCGAGAACCCCGGAATGCTGCGCAATCGAGGCGGTTGTGACCGAACCAAATCCCCGCTCATTGAACAGGATCAGGCTGGACTCGAGCAGTTTGTCTCGTGTTTTGGCCGAGAATCGGTCGAGGGTGCCTGCCGTGAGGAGGCCAGCAGAAGCGTCAGTCATGGGCGAGGCGCTGCTTCATGTCTTGGGGAATCCTTGGGTTCATGAGCCAGAACCAAAGTGGCGGAGCAAGGCTCAGCAAAATGGAGGCGGGATAACCCAGTGGAAGGGTTGGGCTCTTTTCATGGCTGTCGAGCACTTGATATTTCTTGGTAGAACGATAGTGATGATCGCTGTGTCGCGTGAGTTCGTAGAGGGTGATGCGTCCAATGTTGAAATTGGAGTTCCAAGAGTGGTGAGGCTGGACAACCTCGTATCGTCCGGATGCGGTTTTGAACCGGCGCAGTCCGTAATGCTCGATGTAATTGATGCACTCCAGGAAAAGGAAGGAGATCACTCCGACCACAGTCGCAAAGAGCAGTCCTTCAAGGGCAAACAGCGCGTAGACCCCAAGCAGATAGGCGGGCTGGATGAGGTGGTACCAAAGCATGTCATTCTTGACCGAGAAAAAAGGTCAAGCCTTGGCGCTTCAGTAGGTTCATTTGGAGCTTCCATGCGCTCACATATTGGCGGGTGACGGACGTGAACCAGAAGCCGTATACGGTCTGATTGTAGCGCGCAGTGGCAGGGTCTTCCGGTGTGGCCACGTGCAGGTGGTGACCGTAGTTGTGCTCGATGAAGAAGTGCATGTACAAGCAGGGCATGTACAATGCCTTGCTCATGAGGCGCTCGATGAGGGTCGTCCTGTGTCCCAACTCATGGGCGACGTTGATGCCATTGGTCGCCAAGAGGATGCCGCCAGACAGGACCAAGCCCACCCATTCATAGGTCGCAAAGTTGCCGGCTTGCACTGTGTGCAGTGCATAGGCCAAGAGCCCAAAGACGATGGGCACATTGAGATAGAGCATGGCATCGAAGATCCACTGGGTCTTCTTGTACGTGATGTCTTCCACCTCCAGGTTCTCTGTGGTTTGGCCTGTGATCACATCAAGAATGGGGAGGACCAAAAAGGCATAGAATACCGTGGAGTAGGTCCACATGCCGGTTGACGAAAAAGAGACCAACGCGGACAGGGGCATTGTGTAGGCGAACAGGTACTTCAAGTCCCTCATTTGTAGTCAATTGAATAAACTGGGTAAACACCCAATATCGCAATGTACCTTGTTTTTGGGTGGTTACCCAAATGAGGCGGTGGTTTCCCGGTGCGGCGCGAGCACAGTGCCCCGTGGATCATGGTGTCTCCTGAGCGGGTCGGGGTGAAACAAAAAACCCCCGGCATGGCGCCGAGGGTTTTCTTGAAGGTGAAGGGGCGGGTTTACTTCACAATTTGCAAGCGGGTGGTGGCCGAGGTCTCATCGGTGATGATGTTCACGATGTAGTGGCCCACGGCAAGGTTCAAGTCGTGCTGTCCATTGCGCGCCACATTGGACAAGGACGCCACGGTTTTTCCAGTCATGTCCACAATGGTCACGTCGGCGGTGTTGCGCATGCCAGACCATGAAATCGTGACCGCGCCTCGTGCAGGGTTGGGATACACGTCGGTGACAAAGGCGGCCGCATTCTCCGCAATGCCATTGACATTTCCCTGGTCTGCTCGCAGGCAGAATGCGCCATCGGATGACCAGTCATAGGTGCCGTTGTCGTAGTGGAATCCATCGTAGCGCAGGAAATACTC
>CASICO010000007.1 GCA_949373165.1 uncultured Flavobacteriales bacterium
TCACCGGCTGTGATGAGCTTGTTCTTTTTTTCGAGGCCCCCAACGACGCGGTCTACGGCGTTTAGGAAATCCTGCTTGCCGACCTTTCCTGCATCTCTTCTTGCCGCAATCAATGCCGCTTCATTGCAGATGTTCGCAATGTCAGCTCCACTGAACCCCGGGGTCTGGCGAGCCAAAAAGTCAATGTCGATGGTGTCGTCTGTTTTGAGCGGGCGAAGGTGAACCTCGAAAATCTCCTCTCTCTCCTTGAGGTCCGGCATGTCCACATAAATCTGTCGGTCAAATCGACCTGCCCGCATCAAAGCACTGTCCAAAATGTCGGCTCGGTTGGTGGCTGCGAGAATGATGACACCACTGTTTGTGCCAAAACCATCCATCTCTGTTAGAAGCTGATTCAGGGTGTTCTCACGCTCATCGTTGGACCCCATGCTCGCATTCTTTCCACGGGCCCGACCTACGGCATCAATCTCGTCGATGAAAACGATGCACGGGCTTTTGTCTTTTGCCTGCTTGAACAGGTCCCGCACACGACTCGCACCAACACCCACAAACATCTCGACAAAATCAGAACCGCTCAAAGAGAAGAAGGGAACTTGAGCTTCCCCTGCCACGGCTTTCGCCAACAAGGTTTTACCCGTACCTGGAGGTCCGACAAGCAATGCACCTTTCGGGATTTTGGCACCCAAGTCTGTGTATTTACTTGGGGTTTTCAAAAACTCCACAATTTCACCAAGCTCTTCCTTCGCTCCTTCTAGACCGGCGACATCCTTGAAGTTGACTTGGGTGGAATTGTCTTTGTCGAAAAGCTGCGCCTTCGATTTCCCAACGTTGAAGATTTGGCCTCCGCCCCCTCCTCCTCCTCCGAGGCGACGCATCAACACCATCCAAACCCCAATCATGACCGCGAGCACGATGATGTAGAACAGCAACTGCTGTCCAAACTCATTGGGCTGTTCGTACTGAAACATCCGCGAACAAATCCAAATCCCCAATGCGGTCTCGGTTGCGGTCCGTTGGGTCGAACTCCAAGGTCACATCCGAGCCTTGCAAAAAGCCGCCCCCCAGTGGGCCGTTCTCACGGCCTTTCATGATGGAGTCACGGGCGGCGTCAGTGTACCAAGCTTCAAGAACCCGTCCGTTGTGGCTGATTTTCCTGAATTCACCTCGTTCTGCCTTGACAATCAACTCATTGAGACTGAATTCACCTGCGCTTTGCGAAGTCCCCGACAGAATCATCGCAATCAGCAATGCACCAATGCCCGCATACACCCAATAAAAATTGAAGTTGGGGCGCACTGGCTTCTTCGGGTCTGTGTTTTTTCCTTCCATACTGCTGTTCAACCGATTTTCCCAAGTGCTGTTCAGTCCATCTCCAAAAAAAGACGGACTCACCCGTACAACGAATCTACAAAGCCCGCCTCCCTCTGTTGAATTTCGGGTGTTCTTTCAGTCTTTCTTCACATATCCAAACCGCTTCCTCCACACCTTGGTCTATTGAGGCCCCGCGCTATGGTGGTCCATTCATTTGTGACGACATTGACCCTATGTGGTCGTCGGTCCATTTAATTCCCCGTCATAAACTCACGCCGGACACGATAGAAGTCGCCATTCTACCGAGACGTGGGAGGATTGAATTCAATCCAGGACAATTCATCGTTCTGGAAAAGACCCTTGGAGACGACACCCGCAGAAGTGCGTTTTCTATTGTTCGGAAAGAAGGAAAAGGCATTGTCATTGCCGTTCACCAAAACGGCACAGCCGGAATATCCGCTTGGCTCAATGCGTTGAACCAAAAGAGCACCGCTCAACTGGCAGGACCCTTTGGTGATTTCAGCCTCATTCAGGGCGTCGACAAACACGTTTTTATTGCGGGGGGAAGCGGCATCACCCCTGTCCGTTGCATCCTCGATGACTTGCTCGCTGCATCGGTTGTCCCCACCCTCATCTATTCAAACCGCGACCCAAACAAGGTCATCTTCGGCGAGTCGTTGCGCATGCTTCACAAAGCGGGCCTTCTCAACCTGGTCGAAGTTTTCGATCGGGACCTGCAAACGGCTCTTGACCGTACAGATGGCGAAGGCACGGCATTCTACGCCTGCGGATCCTCGAGTCTGGTGAACAGTGCGTTAAAAATCCTCGAGAACAAAGGCATTCCCAAAGACCGAATTTGCATTGAGAAATATGGATTGGACATGGGGGGTGGCAGCACTCCGTCTGATTCTTTTGAGTGGAAGGCCCCCTTCAAAAAACCCGTCAACATCGCCCATCAGTCTGGCAAAAGCATCCTTCAGTCGGCCTTGCAAAGTGGTGTTCAAATTCCCCATGCCTGCGAAGTGGGTGTTTGCGGAGCTTGTGCTGTGCGAATTCAGACAGGCCAAGTCATCTGCGGCAAGGAGATCAAACGCGATGGCGATGAAATCTTGGCTTGCATTAGCAATCCCATTGGACGATCAATCCCCATCCTCAAACCGAAAAGGAAAAACCGCTCAGAAATTGTCAGTTTGGCCCTGGTCATTGGCGCGATTTTCATGGGGATATGGTCCATTCCACCGGGACTTGGCCTTCGCGCAAAGGGCCCGATGAACACCTCGCACGAGCGTCTCCAGTGCGAGTCTTGCCACAAAGAAGCCCCCGGTACCCTCAGACAACAATTGGGACACAACAGCCAAGCTTTCCTTGGGCTTCACGACATCAGCCCGGTTGCGGTCGGATACAAAGAGGTCGACAACAAAGTGTGCATGGAATGTCACGATCGTCCCGACGACTTGCATCCCGTCTCCCGCTTCATGGAGCCTCAATTTGCCGAGCAAAGGGCCACTTTGAAGGCCCATGAATGCAATGGATGTCATGGCGAGCACCAAGGAAAACGGGTTGCCAATGTTGGCATTGCGATGTGCAAAAGCTGCCACAGCGACATGGAAGTCGCCTACGATCAAGTCCAGCCAACCCATGCACAGCTTCTCGAAGACGACGCCTGGGAAACCTGTATGTCCTGCCATGACTTTCACGGCAATCACCTCACCGAAATCCCGACCCGACTAGAAAAGGGCATTCCAACAGAAGCCCTACTCGATTACCTAGACGGCGGACCGGACCCTTATTCCGTAGCCAAAAAACACACCGCCAAAGAAGCACGATGAAATGCTGCCTTGCCCTTTTGATGGCCCTGTCTTGTTTTCATGCAAACGCCACTCGCGCATTGCCGGACACCACCATTGCCCTCGACCTGCAAATGCGGGTACGCTCGGAGTGGCGAGACGGTTATAAACTGGCCAACGACGGAGAGTCCGCCGTCCTTTTGGCTCCCATCCAACGCAGTCGAATGGGCATCAGCGGCAACCTGTCACCTCTTCAATTCAAGCTGCAATTTCAGAGCATCCGGAACTTTTTTGGACGCCCCTCAGGGGAAGACCAAGGGTACCCTGGAGACCTCAATGTTTCCGAAGCTTGGGTGTCCGTCCCCCTTCGCAACAACATTCAGCTGAAAGTGGGCCGACAGCATGTCGCCTTCGACAATGAGCGCATTGTCGGTGCCGTGAATTGGAGCCATCCCGGCCGTTTTCTAGACGGCATTCAGCTCCAATGGAAACGTCAACACGGCGTCACCTCTGCCGTCTACTCCAGGGATGAAGTGACCAACACCCAGCGCTGGATGGTACACCACCTCCGGACCTGGGATCAGCACAAGCTCACGGTGCTCCTCTTTGACCAGCAAAGTCAAACAGAACCACAAGCTTTCACCGCTGGTGGAACTTGGTCCGTGTCGACTTCAAACCAAATGACTTTGGGGGCAGAAGCGTACGCTCAATTCGACCCCACCGGATCGGCCGGATACATGTTGGTCGCAGAAGCCCAAAAGACCAGACCTCAAGGTGAAGTCTGGACTTGCGGGCTCGACTTACTGTCCGGTGGGAAAGGTGCATTTCAGCCTTTTTTGGGCACCAACCACAAGTTCTACGGGTGGATGGACCACTTCTATGTGGGCACATCCACAGACGGCCTTGCGAATCTCCGACTGGAGCGGAAAACACCAATTTTTGAACAAAAAGCCGCGCTTGGGGCCACATTTCATCACTTTAGAGGCGAAAACGGGTCGGAATTGCTCGCACATGAAATTGACGTTTGGCTCACAGGGAAAAGCCAACACGGCATTCAATGGCATGTCGGCTGGAGCATCATGGACCCCACCGAAACCCATGTCTCACGTCAAGGATCACTGAGCCAAAATGAATGGCCGAATGCGGCCAATCACCTCCAGCAATGGGGGTGGATTTCCCTGAATTTCCAACCTTCCATCTTGCTGAAATGAGCCATCCGTCCCGCCCCATTCGTTTTTGGACCCTGACCGTTTTGGCCGGAGCTACACTGCTCACTTATCTGCTGGCCACGGCACCACAGGCGATCTCAGAACTGAACCAGAATCAGCCCTCACTTTCCACAGAGGATGCACTGACAATGATGGCTTTAGAGAATGATTTCACCCGCACGCTTTTCACCAAAGCGATTGTGGGAGAAGGTAAAAAGCAGGGGTTGGCATTTGACGAGAATTGGGCAGATGAAGATGTACACGCTGGGCCCTTGCCCGCTCTTTTCTTGCGAGGAGTGGCTCGAGAATTGTCCAAAAGTGACGTCCCTCTTCGCCTGTTTTTGGGGTCCGATTTCCCCATCGAGGGCACCAACTTGTTCAAAAAGCGCCAAGCAGAAGTCTTCGCCACCATGCGGACAAATCTCCAACCCCAGCATTTTCAAGATCCGAGTACCGGAGAGTTTGTAGGCATGTTCCCCGACTTCGCCTCCGCCGCACCTTGCGTGTCTTGCCACAACCAACACATCAATTCACCCAAAACAGATTGGGTCCTCGGGGACCTGATGGGCGCAACAACCTGGTCCTATCCTACGGATTCAGTGAGCTCAGACGAATTCATCGCCATGCTCAAAGCTTATCGGAGTGGCGTTGCTGTGGTTTGGGACGCCTACTTGGACGAACTCCAAGACCTGGAGGCAGAAAAGCAACCCCACATTGGAAACCAATGGCCCGACCAAGGACTGTTCATCCCCAATCAAGTTGCACTGAGAGACAGCATTGACGCGCTTGTTGGACGCGATTTGCTGGCCGCATTCATGTCCAACGTCCACTCCAAATGAAGAAAGCCGTGCGCTACATCAGTTGGGCCGCAGCCCTCTGGCTGTGCCTCGCGTGGCTGCTCCATGCCGACGAACTCCCGGAGTTTCAGTTTCAAAAAGGACGCACCTTTCGCAACGTCACCGGAATCATTGTGCTGGGGATGCTCTTCTTTCAATGGGGGCTGACACTCGGGCGAACCGTATTCCAGCGATCTGGGAGTGAATGGAGTCAATGGGTCAACTGGCACTTGAGAATCGCCCTCGTTTTGCCTTTTGCCGTGATTGGACACAGCATTCAATTGGGATGGGGAATGCTCGCCCTTCTGCCACTCACTCTGCTCGCTTCCAGTCACTTTGGCACCCTACTTGAGGGCAACCAAAAGACACAACAATACCTCATCTACCACATCATCCTGTCCGCACTGACCATGGCCATGGCCTTGGTGCATGCCTACACGGTGGTTTTCTACAATTGAAATCAGTACTCAGGGTAATCCTCTGGGTCGGGCCCTGAGACTTGTGGATCTGGAACAAATTGCTGCTCGGCGTCTGCCCACAATTCTTCGAGTCCGTAGTGCTGACGCCAATCCTTGTGGAACACGTGAACCACCACATCCGAGTAATCCAACAACGCCCACTGGCCGCCTCTTAAGCCTTGCTTCGACCAAGGTGCCTCGTTGTGTTGCTTTTCCGTGAATTCCTCCACACTGCGCGCAATCGCCTCCACTTGCGTGTTGGACTGACCTTCGCAAATCACAAACCGAGCGGCAACGCTGTTTTGCATTGCGCTAAAATCGACGAGGCAAATCTTGCCTCCTTTGACCTCTTGAATGCCTTCAACAATCGAGGTTACCAGCACATCTGTGCTCGGTCCCTCCTTTCGTTCCTGACCTTCCCGTGGGGTCATGGCGTATGTCCGCGGATCAAGCGGTTTGTTCGTATCCTTCACCGTGCGCTAAAATAGCCCCCGTGGAGCATCTAAACACGCCTTCTTTTTGGTCTGACCCTGTCGGAGGACAAGGAACCCTGCAACAAGGGCAAACTTGGCGCATTTTGCGGTGGCCACAATTGGACAGTACGAATGCTGCCGCCCAACGGCTGCTCCAAAAAATACCTGCACAATCCTTGCATCTCGCCCACCAAACGGTGATCTCTTCAGGGCATCAAACCCAAGGGAAAGGCCAACAATCCCGTCCTTGGCACAGCGAACCCAACGCAGACCTAAGCATGACCGTGGTCCTGACAAAAGGGCTACCCAACACTTGTCCATTCGCCCTCAATTTGGCCGTCTCTCTTGCCGTTCTAGAAGGAACCGAGTCGGCCCTTCCCAACCTGGCCACTTCCCCTTGGGAGATCAAATGGCCCAATGACCTCATGCTGCGCGGAAAAAAAGCCGGAGGCATTTTAATCGAAAACAGCTGGCGCGGCGCCCAGTGGAGCTCAGCGGTGGTTGGCATCGGGCTAAACCTCGCAGGCATTGCGCCTTATCCCAACGCAACAAGGCTCCTCAAACCAGATCAAGACCCTTTACCAGCGCTGGATAAAATTCAATCCCTGATCCTCGATAAACTCCATCAAAAACTCGCTGAGGTCCACACGCCAGAAATCCTGCTTCGTCAGTTTCACGAGCGCCTACTCGGATGGGGAAAGGCCCAACGCTGGCAGTTAGACGGGAAAGAAATCCGGGGTGTCTTGGAGTCCATCAGCTTGCAAGGCAAACTGTGCGTGATGGAAGCGACAGGTCAAAACTGCTATTCTCCCGGCGAAGTGGGGTGGCTGGGGATGGAACCGAAAAGAATCTAAATCCCGGGGCACGCGCAGCACGCGTTTAACCAAACTTGGCCTCGACCTGGCCCGCAATGTGGCCAAATAAAGCCTCCAACGGCTTCTGGGCCATCATCCGCATGAACGGATTCAAATCCGCTTCACACAACACAGAGGCTGATGCCCCGCTGCCGGATTCCTTCACCAGAAGGTCCAAGTGGAACGCGAACGGTGCGCCCCCGCCTTGCAGACGCAAAACACCTTGATCAAATGCCGAGCTGGTGCGGGTCAATCGAATCTGAAGACCCCCTTGAATCTTAAAGGACACCTCCTCTTCCGTGCCCGAAAAATCCTTCACTTTGTCGTGAGGCAACAAGGGCTCAAGGTGGCGAAGGTCAGCCAAGTGAGTCTGCAAGTCGACCGCTGCAGTGGTCACCTGAACCGTTTGGCTGCGGATTTCAGTCATGTCAAGCGTCGTTGGTCATGCCTGCCGCAAACCTTTCACTCCAAGCTGCCGTGTCTTCTCTCCAAGAAATCAAGGCCTCTGCTTGCGTCGCTGTGAGATATTCCCGCTGCTCGGCTTCTGCAATCAAAGTGGAGTAATCACTCAAGGTCTCCAATTCACACCCTGCCGACTTGAAATTGTCGGAAGCCAAGTCGAAGCCGTAGGTGAAAATCGCCACCATTCCTTTGACCTCAATGCCCTTCTCACGAAGTGCTTCAACGGCGGAAAGACTAGACTTCCCAGTACTCACAAGGTCTTCAATGACAACTACATTTCTCGCCTTGCCCAAGTCACCTTCGACACGGTTTCCCTTTCCATGGCCTTTCACCTCTCCTCTGACATAGCAAAAAGGCAAGCCCAATTCATGGGCCACATAAGCCCCCCATGCGATGCCACCAGTGGCGACCCCAGCAATCATATCTGGCTTGCCAAACCGAGATTCCACCGCCGCGCAAAGCTGCTGTCGGATGTGGGTGCGAACCGCAGGGTGACTCAGCGCCATGCGGTTGTCGCAATAAATCGGGGACCGCAAACCGGACGCCCATGTGAAGGGAGATTCCGGGGCCAATTGAATCGCCTTGATACGAAGCAACGATTCCGCTACTTTTCGGCGTTCATCCAAAGAAAGAGACATGGCGCGAAGGTATGACGTGGATTGGGGCGGACAGCGTTTGACATTGGCCGATTCTCAGGGGATTCCTGAACCCGGATCTGAGGTGACCCACTGGTCCATTGGGCAGCCCATCCCAAAAGTATCCGACTGCATCGGCAAAGCGCTTCACGCTTGGTGGATCTGCGAGGATGTGACTGTCGCTTGGGCACAATTGCTGGCGCACACCACCGATGTGCCTGCAGCGGGCGGACTGCTTACACATCCCAATGGTGCCCTACTCTGCATCCACCGACTGGGCCACTGGGACCTGCCCAAAGGAAAAGTGGAGCCTGGAGAACGATTGGATGAGGCTGCAGCCAGAGAGGTACACGAGGAATGTGGCATTCCCTTGCCAGAGGTACAAGCGTCATTTGCCACCACGCATCACGTGTACGGACCTTCCGACAGCTTGATGAAAGTGACCCATTGGTTCACTATGCGCTTGGCCGAGGGGCTGGCGCCATCCGGACTTACGCCTCAAACCGAAGAAGGCATCACCGAGGTCCGATGGGCCTCTCCCTCCGAGGTCGAAGCCATGGAACCCAAAGCCTTTGGGAACATTGCCCGGCTCATGGCAGCTTGGCGAGCCAAAGCATGAGCTCGGGGCCCGGCAATGGCACATGGTCTGGCATGGGAATCAAATCCGGCTGGTGCATGCGCATGGCTGGCAAAGACGACAAGTCGAAGGCTCGCGTCCAGCGAAGGTCCGCCCCCGTGTGAAGCATCAAAAACGGCATTTTGGATAGGCCTCCACAACGTTTGGCTGTGCGCCGAATCAAGCGCTGAAATGCCTCAATGTCCGATCCAGCATCGGCCACCACCCACTGCATGTTCCGCTGCCATTTTCGGCCTTCCTTGGAAGCCAACAACTGCTCCAGCACTTGAAGTTGAACCGTCGTAGAAGGCGCCCCAGCATCCAGCCACATCCAGACCGCCGGCCCAGATCCCACAACGTCTTCAAGACGAACCAAGTTTTCGGCGGCATTGAATGCGCGAAGTGCGCCTGGCAAAACACTGAGCGCCTGTTCATTGTCCAACCAAGTTTGGAACTCGAGACCATACTTAGGGTGAACACTCATGTTTTGCATGCACGCGGCCCATGCTGGACTCCATGAACGAGAGGAGAATGGCCTTCCCGGCTTTTTTGCACCAAATGCATCTCGGCCCAATCGAAAAAGAAGCCAAGCTGCTGTCTTGTCGGCATCCAATTGGCCCCACCAAGTTGCTGTGGAAGAGACCAAACTGTCAAAATTTCCCGTGTGAAGCGCCTGCGAATAAGCCAAAGCCGCCGCCTCGGGCAATGCCTCCTCACGGGCAAACAAGGCCAGCCCCGTCGTGAAGTTCAAGACTGACGATACATTTCTAGGGTCAGGCGCCGACGCGCTGCGCCAGTGGTCCTGAAAACTCAAAAGGCGGTCTGCATTCAACTCTAACTCCACGGAATTGGCAAGGGCTGCCATGTAGTTCACCACAGGCTCAGGCTGTCCCTTTGACTGTTCGTGCAACACCTCCTTCAGTGAAAAAACCAAGGCCATTCTCACAGAATCCGCAGATGGCTGAGGCCCACTGTTCTCGTCAATCGCAGCGCCTAGAACTTCAGCCGCGCCAACATTTGCCCCGTTGCCCCACAACATGGAACGCTGAAATTCTACGGCCCACAAAGCTCGGACCTCCTCTAGTTTTTCTGAAAATCGTCCCATCCGAGACGCTTTGGTCCCCTCCGAAGCTCCCAACATGAATTCGCCAGGTCGCGCCGCAAACGGCCCACTTCCCCGCTGCGTAACAAGCAGCCTTTGCTCTTCTTTTTCTGGACCACATACCGGCACTGACCACTCCACCCCGTTGCACCGAAGTTTGAACAAATGGAGAAGTCCATCATCGGGCCAAGTCAACTCCAATTGTCCTTCAAGTGAAACAAAACCCGAAGCAAAGTCAACCTCCGTTCCCGAAAGCAACTGCGTCTCGCTGAACAAAAATGGCTTTCCTTCCAATCCGGCTCCCGACAAAATCAACTGGAGAGAATCACCCTGGCTCCTGCCTGCGAGCGACCACACAAACACCCCCAAAAAGAGGGCGGTCCATCGACACCCAAAAGGTGTGGATTTACCCATTTTCCGCTTTACGGAGGTCCACTGCATTGGGAACAAAACGCGACACATCGCCACCATGGTGTACAATGTCTCGCACAACGCTGCTCGATATGGGCGCATGCTCAGGGTCAGTGAACAGAATCATCGTCTCCAAACCGTCGTCCAAATACTTCGTCATCTGTGCGATTGTCCGCTCGTATTCAAAATCTCCGCCGTTCCGCACCCCGCGAATCAACCACCCTGCATTCATCTTGTTGCAAAAATCTGCAGTGAGCCCCTCGAAGCTCTCTACACTGACGTTGTCTAAATCTGCAAACGTGGCCTCACACCAAGCCATGCGCTGCGCCAAAGAAAACATGGTGCGTTTGTCGTGGTTGACACCAATGGCCAACACAACCTCATCAAAAAGAGAGGCCGCTCTGCGCAAAATGTTCTCGTGACCGCGCGTGATGGGATCAAAGGATCCTGGAAAAACCGCTCGGCGAGCTGGGTTAGGATTCGGACTCTGCATGAAAATCAAAGAAACTGAAATGCACGTGACCGTACTTCCTCATCTCAACGAACCCCTTGGTTTCGCTAAAATCACGCTTGTCTCCATGCTCCAAGACAAACAACCCCCCCTTCGATACCAGCCCTGATTCACGAATCAAATCTGGCAATGTTTCCAACTTAGGGTCGGTGTAGGGAGGGTCAGCAAAGACAAACTCAAATTGAGTCAGGGCCCGGGAAAGGAATGCATAAGCGTCTGCGCGCACCACGCGAATGCCCTCGAAACCAAAATCTCGCGCTTGCTGACTGATGTAGCGACATGAGCCCGCATCTTTCTCGATTGAGGTCACACTCACAGCGCCCCGACTGGCCAATTCAAAAGAGACAGCTCCAGATCCAGCGAACAAGTCGAGTGCGTCTAACCCATCCAATTCCAAACGGGACCGCAGCAGGTTAAACAGACCTTCCCGACCAAAATCAGTCGTCGGCCGGCCTTTGAAATGTCGGGGCGGCGAAAAGCGTCGCCCTTTGAGGGTGCCTCCAATTATGCGCATCGAATCAACTGAATCAATGGGAGGAATTGTTGTCTATGCAGTGCAGTCACCTCGCCCATGGCGGGAATGAACCGACCATAGTGCAAGTCGACTTTCTCGAAGTGTGCTTGAAAAGACCGATGGACCGGGCCTGCGGGCTTCACAAAACCACTCAGCTGAATGGGGACCTCGGCATTTAGACCCAAGGCATGCAACAAATGCACGGCCCTGTATACCGCGTCCTCGGAGGAGGAGACGGCATGGTGCACCGTGGCCTGCAATTGGTCTGAATCTGCGAGAACCAAGTCCACAGCGGACCGTCCCAAATGTACCCCCATGGCACAGCGGTTTCTACCGCGTTCCTCCCGCAAAAACCCCTCTGCCATAACCGACCGAGGATGCCTGAACACGACGCGAGGCGCGAGCTTGGATACCCGTTGTCGCAAGGCATGATCCGGGGCATGCACCAACACATATGGCGAACCCGCTACAGTTTCTGAAGCGGTTCCCCAATGCCGAAGTCCCGTCTCTGCTTCCAGCCAATCGGCGTCTTGCGCCTTGTGGCGAAGTGGTTCTGGAACCAATGTCGCCGCTCCTTCACTCATCCATGTCAATTGACCCGCTGCCTCGACTTGAAGTTGCTCAGTCAACCATGCTTCACGCTCGTCTAACCGATTTGTTTCGCTGCCAAAAGACCATGTATGCAGACCTGCCTCTACCAATGAAGAACCGTCATCTGTTGTGCGCAACCAACGCACAACCGGGCCCTCATCATAAATCCACAGGGGGTGTGCCCCGGGCGGAAGGTCTTGCCCCCCATCCAGTGCAGTCAACTTAAAGTCGATCTGGCCCTTATTGGCGCCAGTTTCCATCGGTATGGGCTTCGTCCAAAGAGCCAAAACGGAGCGTGTCCTTTTTGACGTTGGGCTTGCCAAACGGCGTAGGATCCTGCACCTTAATGGCACTCACCCGCAATCCGCTTTGGTTCACAAAGGTCGTGTCAATGCGGAAACGCTCACCCGTCATTGGGCTAAAGGTCAATGAATCCAAGGCCATGAGTGGCAACTTCTTGGCGATCCGCTTCTGGTCTGCGAAATTTTCCGCATAAAAAGAGGTGTACAGTGTATCCCGAACCTTGTAACTCAGGGCATCCGCCGTGATGCTGTCCAACATGGCTTGTTCGGACCAGCCGAATTCCGCAGCAATGCCCGGGACATCAGAGCGCTTGATCACAAATCCCTCCTCATAACTCTGGCTTTCCGGAAGGGTATCGTGAAAGGAACCAATCGAAAAATTCAATGGAACCAAAGGAGCCTGAATGAACGCGAGAAGCGTGTCAAAGCTGTCGGTGAATTCTCCTTTAACGTCGCGGTAGGCAACTTCCGCATCCCGAATGTCTGTGAGGCGCTGGATGGTGACTGCATTGATCACCTTTTGATCCATCTGGAAACGCTCCTCGTCCAACACAGAATTGGTGGACGCAAAAAAGAAGTAAGCCGCTGCAGAGACGCCAAACAGCAAAAGCAATTTGTATGCATTCTGAGGAATGCGGTCCAATACAGCTGGCATGGCCAAGATGCCGCTCACAATGAGCGCCAAACCAGCGAACAGCATTTCAACAGGTTGGCTCAAGTCAGCTGTCTCCGTGGACGCTGCCACGGACTTAATGTACATGATGGTCCAAGCCAAACCTGCGGCAAGGAGAATGATGCTAAAGCTGTGGCTCCGAACCAAAAAAAGGAGCTTGCGGTAAGTGTCGTTCGAATCGTTCATGCTCGTGGGCGCGGAAAAGGGGGCGAATCAAGCAGGGCGAAGCTAAGGAATCCAATCCGCATGACCATCCCCTTGGAAATGCGGTCCCGCAATG
>CASICO010000008.1 GCA_949373165.1 uncultured Flavobacteriales bacterium
CCTGCACCCCGATCTCCTCCTCGCCAGTCCGTTCTGCATGGACTTGGTGTTTTACGAAAGCGGGACGTCCGGTGAGTGGATTGAGTGCTGTCATGTCACGTGGTGTGTCAACCTTCCTCCGTGCGGAAACGAGACCCCAGGCTGCACCGATCCGGACGCTGTGAACTACGACCCTGCAGCCACCATAGACGATGGCTCATGTGTGTACGACACGTGCGTGATTCCCGCCTTGATTGATCCTCTCTTCTCCTGTACAGAGGAGTATGATCCCGTGTGTGGATGCAATGGCCTGACGTATCCCAACGCCTGCTACGCCATGCATTTTGGCGGAGTCACCAGCTGGACGACAGGACCGTGTAATGGTGGAGGTGCCGGAAATGGTGACCCTGAACCCATATCCTGCCCCACCGACATCAACCAAGACGGCACAACCAATGTGTCCGACTTGCTGATGATTCTCGGTGAATTCGCCTCGGAATGTGACTGAACGACAAAAGGTCCCTCAGCCATTGGGCTGAGGGACCTTTCTCTTCAATCTTCAAATTCACCAAACAGCGGCCAATCCATGGCTTCTGCAGTAGCGCGCCATTCGGCAAAGACCCCAGAACGGATGCGTTCTAAATGGTTTTCGGCATCCACCACAGCACGGTCAAGCGCCTTCAACGCGTCTTGGGCATTGGTTCCTGGAGCGGACATGCCGCCGTCGGCATAGCTCATCGCATGCCAAACACGGTCTTGAATGCGCACCACTGCGTCGTAACCATTGAAGTTCTTGGGCGTGAAATAGCGCTCGTCCAACGCGGTCCACTCGCCAGACAGAGAGTCCGCCAGGCCTTTCATTGCCATGAAGGTGGTGTCTCCTGGTTCCATTCCTTTTTTGGCGTGGGCAATGCGGTCTGAAACAGCATCCTCCGCCCTGCGCATGCGCTTGAGCTCCTCGAACACCACGTCGGCGCGGTTGACCACATCATAGACGCGGTTCATTTGCGCCCGCTGAGCCGACATGACTTCAGACGACGGTGACCTGCGTGGATCGGCCATGACGGAGACTTCTGTTTCTCCCCAAATGCGGGAAACCGAGTCGCCCTTGACTTCCAGCACCATACGATAACTGCCCGGGTCAACTGGGAATCCTCCTCCTGGGCGCGCGTCGCGGTCCCGCTTTCTGCGTGAAGGCCAGAAGGTGCCCGTGCCTCGCATGTCCCAGCGCATCATGCCCATGCCGCCATCCGGCTCAGGCTCCATGGTTCGCACCGTGTCACCAGCACCGTTGAGCATGTGAAGCAGGAGCTTTTCATCTTTGGCCAAGCCTTCAATGCTGTCTTCGTTGAAGTGACAACGGACGCGGGCACCCCCGCCCTTGTTGTCGGCCGACCAATAGCCATCCGCGGGAAAGCGCTCACCAGCAGGCCTGCGCCACTCTGCCATCACAGCGGCATCCGGCGCAAACATGGTACACGCCGCACCGCCAAATTCATCGTCCTTTCCGGCAGACACCCAAGCGCGAATCACCTCAAGGCCATCCACGATGTACACGCCGCGGCCAAAGGTGCCGAGCACGAGGTCGGACTCCCGCTCTTGCAACACAATGTCGCGGACGGGAACGGCGGGAACACCTTCTTTCCAACGCTGCCACTCCTGGCCTCCGTCATGGCTCCACCACAGTCCCTGTTCTGTACCACACCACAGGAGCTCCGCCACTTCGGGGTCCTGCAGGACACATTGAACATGGCCCAAAACATCGCCCTCGGCAATGATCCGCTCCCACTTGCCACCCCCATCTAGGGAGCGATACAGGTATGGGGTCCAGTCGTTGCGGCGGTAATTGTTGGCCGTGACATAGACCTCGTCGGGATTGTGCGGAGAGATGCGCACTTGGGAAATCCAGCTTCCTGCAGGCAACCCCTTCAGGCCACCGCTCAATTCTGCCCAGGTTCCGCCGCCGTCGGCCGTCTTGTGGACCAAGCCATCATCGGAGGAGGCCCAAACCTCTTCGGACCGCTCAGGGTGCGGCGTCACACACAGCAAAGTGGTGTGGTTCTCGGCATTCGTCGCATCTGTGGTCAGGCCGCCGCTCTCGGTCTGCTTTTGCTTCTCCGGGTCATTGGTGGTGAGGTCCGGTGAGAGGACGGTCCAAGATTGTCCGCGGTCGCTGCTGTAATGCACAAACTGACTGCCGAAGTACAGCCCATTGGGGTCATGGGGATCCACGGCAATGGCCGCATTCCAATTGTACCGCAACTCGGTGGTATCGGGGTGGTTGGGCTGGATGTAGGCCATCGCACCGGTGGGGATGTGGATGCGGTAAACATTGCCGCCTTGCGACATCGCGTAGGCCATGTCTGGATCACCGGGCATGGGAACCACGTCGAATCCATCGCCAAAACTGATCTCTTGCCAGTCCTCGTTGCGGACGCCATCGCCGTGCCACACATAAGCCGGGGCCTTCCAAGAACCGTTGTCCTGAAGTCCGCCGTAGACATTGTAGGGCATGTCGTTGTCGACGTTGATGTGATAGAACTGACCCACAGGCAAGTTCCGCACGAACGTCCATGTCTCACCCCCATCACGGCTGATGTTGATGCCGCCGTCGTTTCCGTTCAAGATGAAATCCGAATCGTTGGGGTCCTGATACCAAGCGTGGTGATCCGGGTGAGCGCCACTGTACGGGAGAATGACGTCGAAAGTCCGGCCGCCATCGGTGCTCTCGCTGACCATGCTGTAGAGGTTGAAGAGCCGGTCGGGGTCTTGTGGATCGGCATGGATTTCTGCGTAGTAAAACGGCCGGTTTCCGATGTTTTCTGTGGAGACCAAGTCAAAGTTCTCACCGCCGTCGGTGCTCTTGTAGAGGCCCGTCTTTTTGGATTCAACCAAGGCATAGACAATGTCCGGGTCTGCGGGACTCATGGTGAGGCCCATGCGACCCAACGTGCCCTCGGGAAGGCCTTCATCTTCTCCCAGCTCTGACCAGTTGTCTCCGCCATCGTGGGTAACGTAAAGCCCACTCCCTTCGCCGCCCGAAGTAAAGAACCATGGCTCGCGGTGGAAGCTCCACATGGCCGCAAACAACTTGTCGGGATTGGACGGGTCCATGATCATCTCCGCGCAACCTGTAGTGTCGTCGATGGACAATACATGATCCCAAGTTTCGCCGCCATCTCGTGTGCGAAACACGCCACGCTCAGGATTGGTCCCCCACGCCGACCCCATCGCTGCAACAAACACCGTCTTGGGGTCATTGGGGTGGATGCGAATGCGGTGGATGGTGCGGGTGTCTTCCAAGCCCATCATAGACCAAGTGGTTCCCCCATCAATCGACCGGTAAATGCCCCGGCCCGAGGTGTGACTGTTTCGGGGGTTGCCCTCACCTGTACCCGCCCAAATGACGTCCGGATTGGAGGGGGCCACAGCCACAGAGCCAATGCTCAAAATGTCTTGATCGTCAAACAACGGGTCCCAAGTGGCTCCACTGGAAGTGCTGCGCCACAAGCCACCACTGGCGGTTCCGGCATAAATAATATCGCGGTCTGTGGGGTCCACGGTGAGGGCGGTTACCCGGCCACTCATGGTTCCCGGACCAATGTGACGGACCGGGTGATCCTCAAAAACAGATTGAGCTTGCGTGTCTGACGCAAACATCATCGGCAGCAACATCAGCCATCCGATGCAACGGAAAAATGGGTTCATGGCCGGAAGATACCCATGGCGCCTAGGTTCCAAGACCCCGTGAACGGTGGCTCACTCCCCGCAATTGACAAAAGTCACCTTCGACCATGGGCAACGCTCAATTCTGTCGCTCAGTAACGCCCTCATGTTTGCTCTGTCAACAGACAACAACAACACTCTTTTACCCAACACCCCCCTTACCATGAACACTTCCCTTTCCCTCCTCGCCGCTCTCTTCCTTTCCATTGTCTCCACCACGGCTTTTGCCAGCCCCAATGCGATGGTCAAACTGAACCAAGACCACACCACAGATGTCCAAATGGATCAAACACGAGACGGTGAGGTTACCCTTCAAGTGCTGGCCGTGACGCCCGGCGGATCCACCAAACGCATTCAGAGTCGTCACCGCAACATGAACGACGCCCTTGGCGCATACCAGCGGTTTGTGTCCACCCTTCCTTACGGTTCGCGCATCGTTCGCGTCGCCTTCCTCGGCAGCGATGGGCAAATCATATTCAGCCATCAAGGTTGAGTGGCATGCGACTGCCACTGTGCCGGGCCTCCCACATGCCTCACCTTCCTTCCTAAAGCAGGCCCTGACGGTCCCCGCTTCAATTGCAATCCAATGTGAAAGGCAGCTTCAAAACGAAGCTGCCTTTTTCATGTTCACTCCAAAAACCGAATGCGCTCTTCGTGGAGAACCTCGATCGTCTGCTGAAACCAACCTGCTTTTCCTTTGACCCACCCTTCCACACGAATGGGCGCCCCCTGAACCAAATATTCGAACGCGTGGCGCGACAAAAGCCGGGCCATGCGCTCCGAGTTCAGCGTGGCCTCCAAATGAACAGACGCCTCCGATCTTTTAGGAATGGCCTCTTCAGAAGAGAAACGCAACATGCCCACCGAATCTTCCGACAACCATAGCCCCAACCGGCTGTCTTGGACCTGAACAGCGTAGCCATTTGGATTGTACAGCACAAGGTCTACCCCCAATTCTGTCTGATCTGTTCCCAAACTGGCCAAGTTCGAAATGGACACTTGACGGACCTCAAAGTCCTCTGGTGCAGAACACCCCGCCACAAGCAAGGTCATCGCCAAAAGGACAATTGCACTGCTCAACGACAGGCGCTTAGCCCGCATGAAATTCAGCGAAGCGGGCGTGAAATTCCGGAATGGTCTCAATGCCTTTGAAGTAATTGAAGACGCCATAGTGCTCGTCGGGGGAGTGGATGGCATCGCTGTCCAAGCCAAAGCCCATCAAGACCGTTTTGAGGCCGAGGATTTTCTCGAAACTGGTTACAATGGGGATGCTGCCGCCACCACGGAAAGGCACCGGTTTGCGACCAAACGTAGTCTCCATGGCCGCTGCTGCTGCCCGGTATCCAGGATGGTCAATGGGCGTAACCGCTGGATGGGCCCCGTGCATGATGCTCACTTCGACTTTGCAACTCTCCGGACAGATGGATTCAAAGTGATTCTTGAAAAGTTGAGTGATCTCGTCCGGGTCTTGGTCCGGGACGAGTCGCATGGAAATCTTGGCGTTGGCCTCGGACGCGATGACCGTCTTGGCTCCTTCACCTGTGTACCCTCCCCAAATGCCATTGACATCCAAGGTTGGTCGAATGGACATCCTTTCTGGCGCCGAGTATGCCGGCTCTCCTTCTGTGGCGCCAATGTCGATGCTGGCCTTGTACTCCTCCTCGCTAAACGGCGCTTCGGCCATGGCCGAACGCTCTTCCAAAGACAATTCAATCACCTTGTCGTAGAACCCCGGCACGGTAATGCGCTGCTGATCGTCCTTCAAAGAAGCCACGAGCTCACAGAGAATGTTGATGGGGTTGGGCGCCGCACCGCCGTATAGGCCACTGTGTAAGTCGCGGTTTGGGCCCACCACTTTGACCTCTACATAGCTCAGGCCCCGCAGCCCCGTGGTGATGCTGGGAATGTCGTTGGCAATGATGCCCGTGTCGCTCACCAAGACCACATCGGCCGCCAAACGCGCCTTGTTCTGCTCGAGGAAATCGTCCAAGTGGTCCGAACCCACTTCCTCCTCGCCTTCAATCACGAATTTGAGGTTCACCGGCTGATTACCGGCCTCCACCATGGACTCCAATGCCTTTACGTGCATGAACATCTGGCCCTTGTCATCGCATGCCCCACGGGCGAAAATGGCCCCCTCAGGATGCAGGTCTGTTTTGCGAATCACAGGCTCAAATGCCGGTGACGTCCACAAGTCAAGCGGGTCTGGTGGCTGGACGTCGTAGTGGCCATACACGAGGACTGTGGGCAGCGCGGGATCCACGATGCGCTCGCCATACACAACGGGATAGCCCGGCGTGGTGATGACTTCCACGTTGTCCGCGCCCGCCTTTCGCAGGTGATCGGCCACCGACTCTGCACAACGAATCACATCGTCCTTGTACGCAGGGTCTGCGCTGATAGAAGGGATGCGAAGCAAATCAAACAGTTCGTTGAGGAAACGGTCCTTGTTGCCGTTGAGGAAATCCTGTGCAGTCATGTCTGCAAGTTCGCACCCCGAACGCGCACTGCAAACTCGAGGGGAACCAACGAAATCAATCGGCCAAACCCCTGAAAACCAACGTCCCTCGTCGCCAGAAAAAACGAAGGGGCCCAAACCCATGCCGCCAGACCACGTGCATCGGTATCTTGGGCCTGCTTTTTGGAAATGACCCAACACGCCAAACCCTCCTCGCAAATCCTGCACGATGGCCAAGCCATGCGGTTCGATGACACTGCAGTCGCGTTTGCGCACCGTTCAACGGGAGAGTTGAAGCGGGCGCGCTGGATGTTCGGCCTGATTGGCGCGCCGTGGCTGGTCAAACTGGGCTCGCGGACCATCGACCTGGCGATGACCTTGCGGCTCCCGATTGGATGGGCACTCAAGCCCGTGTTCGACTATTTCTGTGGCGGAGAAAACATCCGTGAGAGCCTTTCCACCGCCGACAACTTGTATGCCTTTGGCGTTCAAACCATCTTGGATTTTAGTGCCGAAGGCCAAACAGGTGAACATGCTTTAGACGCTGCAAGGGACGAGATTTTAGCCACCATCCAAGCCGCTGAAGGCGACCCACGGTTTGCCTTTGCCGTCTTTAAAGTCAGCGCCCTATCCGACAACCACCTTCTCGAAGCCAAAGGCACCTCTGCACAATGGAGCGAGACCGAACAAGCCGCGTGGAAGAAAGTCGAGCAACGCGTCGCCTTGCTCTGCTCGGAAGCCGCCAATCGAGGGGTCCGCATCATGTTGGATGCGGAAGAGACCTGGCTCCAAGACGCCATTGACGGACTTGCCGAGGCCATGATGCGCAAACACAACCAAACGGGTTGCACGGTGTACACCACCGCGCAGATGTACCGGCATGACCGCCTAAACTATGTGATTGGACTCGAAGAAAGCGCGCGGAAAGAAGGCTGGGTAGCCGGTGTCAAACTCGTTCGGGGAGCCTACATGGAAAAGGAGAGGGAGCGGGCCCAGAATGCAGGACGCCCATCCCCCATTCAACCCAACAAAGCCGCCACCGACCGAGACTTTAACGCAGCACTCGATTACGCGCTGAGCACACTCGATCACCTGAACATTGTGTGCGGCACCCACAACGAAACCAGCACCGCCAAACTTGCCGAAGGCATGGTGGCTAAGGGGCTAGACCCCTCCGATCCTCGGGTCACCTTCGCACAATTGCTCGGCATGAGCGACAACCTGAGTTTTAACCTGACCCACAAGGGCTTCACTTCAGCCAAGTATGTGCCCTACGGGCCCCTGCGAGAGGCCATACCCTATCTGATTCGAAGGGCAGAAGAAAACACCTCAGTGGGGGGACAAACCTCCCGAGAACTGACCCTGATTCGCACCGAGCTGAAGCGGCGCAAAGGCTGATTTAATCGCAGTTGCAATCGGATGCAGGTGCATCCCACTTCACAGACCGGACCGTGGTGGTGGAATCTGTGACGACAAATTCGGCGGCGTGATCTTGCTGAACAATCCGATAAAACTTGCCCGTCCCCTGCTCGTTTCGCACGTCGCTTTTTCCGTATTCGATGTCCCCCTCTTCCAAAATCGAACGCAAATCAGACATTGTCACAGCGCCACACTGAATCAGACACCGCGTCCGCTCATCGCCCATCAAACCGGCCTCTCCAAGGAACTCGCGTACCTGAACATTGGGCAACCATTGGGTGCATGACCGCTGACCAAAAAAGAACAAGGCTAGCAAAGTGCCAATGAAGATGCCCACCAAATATCGCCACAACCGTTGCGTGAAGTTCATGCTGCAAAGATGGGCGCGTTGCCATCGTAACTTTCCCCCTTATGCTCAGAACGCAAGGATTGCGATACAACTATGCTGGAGAAGGGCCCCAAATGGCCTTTCCTGACATTCAATTGGACCGGGGACAAGAACTCTTGCTCTTGGGTGCATCGGGAACTGGAAAAACAACACTGCTTCACTTGATGGCGGGGATGCGAACTCCCACCTCTGGCCACGTGGAATTGAACCACCAAGCCTTTAGCGAATTGTCTGTGGCCAAGCGAGACCTCGCCCGGGGAAAGCACATGGGCATCGTCTTCCAGACGGCCCATTTCGTGCGGAGTTTGAATGTGACAGAAAACCTCGCGCTGGCCTGCACTTTGGCTGGCCAAACGCCCGACGACAGCCGAATCACAAGTTTGCTCGACGGCCTTGGGCTTGGACACAAACTCAATGCCCGAGTCGACGAATTGTCTGTGGGAGAACAACAAAGGGTTTCCATTGCACGCGCCGTGGTGCACAAACCCGGCCTGATTTTGGCCGATGAACCCACAAGTGCCCTCGACGACACCAATACCGAGATCGTCCTGAATCTGCTCCGAAAACAAGCCGCAGATGCCGGCGCTGCCCTGCTCGTGGTCACCCATGATCAACGTCTCAAGGACCATTTGACCGACCGTGTTGAATTGGCTTCAAACCCCACGACAGCATGAAGCCCGCTCGCCTTGCCCGCCGCAACGTTCTGGATCGGCCCTTGGAGACGGGACTGAGCGTGCTCTTGCTCGCATTCGGTGTGGGCATCATTAGCCTCATGCTGTTGATGCAACGGAGCCTGACTGAAGACCTGGACCGCAACATCAAGGACATCGACCTTGTTTTGGGGGCAAAAGGCAGCCCGCTTCAGCTGATCCTGGCCAATGTTTACCATGTGGATGTGCCCACTGGAAACATCCCCTATGCCGAAGCCAAGAAGGTGATGCGTCACCCGTACATCTCTGAAGCCATTCCTTTGGCCTACGGAGACAACTACGAACTGTACCGAATTGTGGGGACAGAACCGAGCTATGCCAACCACTATGGAGCAGAGATTGAATCCGGCCGTCTGTTTGACGCTGCGTTCGAGGTGACGGTGGGCGCAGAAGTGGCAGCCAAAACAGGCTTGTCATTGGGCGACACCTTCTACAGTGCCCATGGCCTCACCGACGGGACCGACGTGCACCGAGACAAAGCGTACACGGTGGTGGGCATTTTCGAGACCACCGGCTCAGTCATCGATCAATTGCTTCTCACCCCCATCGCTTCTGTTTGGGGCGTGCACGAGGACGTGGCTGACGCCAACGAAGAAATCACCGCGGTTCTCCTCAAAAAGAAAAACCCCTTGGCGATTCTCACCCTCCCCAATTTGCTGCGCGACACCCCAATGCAAGTTGCCTTGCCCGCCATTGAAATGAACCGGCTCACCCAGCAGTTCGGCATTGGAATCCGCAGCCTTCGCGCTGTCGCTCTGCTGATCATGGGCCTCTCTTTTGTGAGCGTCTTCATCGCCCTGTTTGCTTCGCTGAGGGACCGCAAATACGAATTGGCACTGATGCGGACCATGGGAGCGCCGCCCCAGCGCCTCTTCAAGCTGGTGCTTTTCGAAGGCCTCTGGATGACCGCCGCCGGCATTGTGTCTGGTCTCATTCTCAGCCGAATCGGCGTCATTCTCCTCGCCAACGCCCTGGCCGATCAGTTTCACTACGACGTGGCCCAACTTGCCCCGGTGAATGGAGAATACCTCCTGGTCCTTGCTGCGCTCGCCGTAGGGGCGCTTGCCGCAGCCCTTCCCGCTCGATCAGCCCTCAAAATCGACATTTCCAATACATTGGGTCAAGGCCGTTGACCATTCATGGGTCTGCACCTTAATTTCACACCATGCGCAAGTCCTTGCATCGATATCTCTACGCCGCACTCGGCATCGTTGCCATTGCAGCATTGGACCTGAGTTCTTTCTGCCATCCGGACCCCGCCTCGCCAGACCTGGCTTTGATTGGTGCCGCCAAAGCGGCATCCCCTGTGATGCACGACTTGGAAAGTTTGCCCCTAGAAACGGCATTTTTCGCCAAAGACCATCGCGAATTGACGTGGGCTGAACTCGCAGATGTAGACTTTAAAGATGTCTATCTCGAGGAGTTGGACAGCTACTATTGGAAACCGGAATTTGGGCCCAAAGTCATGGCTGCAGAAAGCCAAGATGTCTACATCACCGGTTATGTGATTCCAGTGGACCTCGACGAGGACTTTTATGTGCTCTCACGTTACCCCTTTGCCAACTGTTTCTTCTGTGGTGGTGCCGGTCCAGAAAGCGTGGTGGACTTGCGGTTTCTTGACACTGAGCATCGCACGTATCAAACCGACGAGCGCCTTACATTCCATGGCAATTTGAGCCTCAACGCCGACGACGTCTACCAAATGAATTACATTTTGGAAGGTGCCGAAGAGCACCCCCTCTGAAGCCCTTTGGGCTCCGTTTTTCTTGCACAAAAAAGCCCAGCTCTCGTTTGAGAAACCGGGCGTGAAAATCATAGAAAAACGCTTAGCCAATCGCCATCTGCTGATGAAAAGCAGTGGAAATGATGTCACCATAACGCTGCCCGAACTGGTCGAGGCACCAACGCATCAGCCGCGGACGGTCCTTCTCCTCCAGCCTTTTGATGCTCTTGGACAATTCCTTGGCAAACAAATGACGGTCGAAGCTAACCTTGGCCAAAATGCGCTGGCAGTATTCCAACATTTTCATAAAGTAAGGTGTTGTTTTGAGCCACGCGAAAAGCAATGTCTCGGTCGCAAAGTATCGGATTCTGTTCTCGTAAGCAAACGACATTTGCAAAGGCTTGTTACACAACCCTTTTTGTCGCCGTCCTGACCGCTATTTTTGTCGTGTGGAACGCCCATTGCATAATCTTCTGGACAGGAACTCTTTGGTCGCCAAACTCGACCAAGACGATCGCGAACGCACCACCCTGAGCTTGTACCGTTACGCCAACGTGGCCAATGCTGACTTTCTCAGGGACCATTTGTTTGCCAACTGGCACCCGCTGGGTGTTCTCGGTCGGATTTATGTAAGCAGTGAGGGCATCAACGCCCAACTCAGTCTTCCCACTGTGAACCTTGAACACTTCAAGCGAAGCTGCGAGAACATCGACTGGCTAAGCGGAGTTCGACTGAACATCGCCATCGAAGGCGACCCGAAGAGCTTCCTCAAATTGATCATCAAAGTCCGCGACAAGATTGTGGCCGATGGCCTAGACGATGACACCTTCGACGTCACCAACTGTGGCCAACATGTGTCGGCCAAAGAATTCAACCAGCTCGCAGAAAAAGAGGACACCATTGTGGTCGACATGCGCAACCACTATGAAAGTGAAGTTGGGCATTTCAAAGGGGCCATTTTGCCGGCTGCTGAGACCTTCCGTGACGAAATCCAAGAGGTAGAGGACCTGCTCGCAGAACGGAAAGAAAAAAACATTGTGCTTTACTGCACCGGTGGAATCCGATGTGAAAAAGCGAGTGCCTACCTGAAACACAAAGGTTTTCCCAACGTCCACCAACTCGAAGGTGGCATCATTGAATACGTTCGACAGGTCAAAAGTGAAGGCCTCTCCAACCGCTTCAAAGGCGTCAATTTTGTGTTCGACGAACGCATGGCTGAGCGTGTGAGTGACGATGTTGTTTCACAATGCCACCATTGCGGAGAAGACAGCGATGATTTGACCAATTGTGTCAATGCCGCATGCAATGTTCTGATGGTCCAATGCCCGAGTTGTGCAGCCAAATTGAACGCCACGTGCAGCGATGAGTGCATGACTTTTACGTCATTGCCAGAAGACGAACAAAAGGCACAGCGGTCGGGTCAGCGCTCTTCTAGACGCACCCTGAAGGCACCCGATTCCGCTCGTACAGCGGACCGCTAAGCCAACAGGCTCTTGTTGCCCCTCGTCCAATGGTCACGGCGCCCCATCGCTTGCAGCCTTTCCTTTCTCCAAAAACGCGATGTTCCGTTTGAGCCCGGCATAGCCTGTTCTCTTCACAGGGCTTTTTTTGAAAAGGGAATTGAACGTCTCCTCCCGCAAGTCCACCCAATCGCGGCGGGTCATTTGAAGCAACTCTGGAGCTGGCGAAAAACCCGGCTCATTGTGCGGCTTCGCATGTCGATTCCAAGGACACACCTCCTGGCAAATGTCACAGCCAAACATCCAGTTCTCGAATTTACCGGCCATTGGTTCTGGCAAGCCATCTCTTAGTTCAATGGTGAAATAACTGATGCACCGACTGCCATCGAGCACTTGAGGGCGAATGATGGCCCCTGTCGGGCAAGCATCGATGCACCGCGTGCACGTGCCGCAGTGGTCTGTTACAGGTGCATCTGGCGGCAAGTCCAAATCGACCAAGATTTCCCCCAAAAAGAAGTGACTGCCCCCCGTCTTGGTGAGGATCAAACCATGCTTTCCAACCCAGCCCAAACCAGATCGCTTCGCCCAAGAACGCTCCAATATGGGCGCTGAATCCACGTAAACCCTTCCGGCGATGTCTCCCCAATCACGCCTCATCCACTTCAAAAGCTCCTTGAGCTTCCACTTCATCACATAGTGATAGTCCTCGCCATAGGCGTATGTCGAAATCCGAGGAGCATCCGGGTCGACGGGTCTCTCATCAGAATAATGGTTGAGCATGAGACTGATGACAGTCCGTGTCCCCGGCAGCAACAACCGCGGGTCCAATCTCTTGTCAAAATTCCGCTCCATGTACCCCATTTCCCCATGCTTGCCTTCTGAAAGCCATTTGGCCAAATGGGGCTCCTCATCCTCAAGTCGTTCTGCACGAGAAAAGCCAACCGAAGCAAACCCAAGTTCCTCAGCCCATTGCCGGATGCGCTTTACGCGCTCCTCCCCCTTATGAGCTGTTCGGCCCATCTTCGGTCAATCCGCACCAAAAAGACCCCCTCCGGAAGAAGGAACCTTGCCCAGGTGCTTGTATGCAGCTTCAGTCACCTGACGGCCCCGTGGCGTCCGTACCATGAAACCTTCCTGAATCAAAAAGGGCTCATACACCTCTTCCAAGGTTCCCGAGTTCTCCCCCACAGCTGTCGCAATGGTAGAAATGCCCACAGGACCCCCTTTGAATTTGTCGATGATGGTGGTCAATATGCGGTTGTCCATTTCGTCCAAACCCCGCTTGTCGACATTCAGCGCGTCCAATGCATAGCGCGTGATGTTCGTTTCGATGGTGCCGTCTCCTTTGATCTCTGCGAAGTCTCTGACCCGTCTCAAGAGTGCATTGGCAATCCTTGGGGTACCTCGACTTCGGCCCGCAATCTCCAATGCCGCTTCATGAGAAATGGGGATGCCCAGCAACCCAGCACTGCGTTCCAAAATGGCAGTCAACGTCTCCGCATCGTAGTAGTGTAGCCTCAAATTGATGCCAAACCGCGCACGCAATGGTGCTGTGAGCAAACCACTCCTCGTGGTTGCTCCAACCAAAGTGAAGGGGTGCAAGTCGATTTGAACCGTCCTCGCATTGGGGCCCGTATCGATGACCAAATCAATCCGGAAGTCCTCCATGGCGCTGTACAAGTACTCCTCCACGATGGGACTCAAGCGATGGATCTCGTCAATAAACAGCACATCTTTGGGCTCCAACCCCGTCAGCAAGCCAGCCAAGTCTCCTGGCTTGTCCAATACGGGGCCGCTGGTGGTCTTGATCGCCACATCCAATTCGCTGGCTACGATGTACGCCAATGTGGTTTTGCCCAAACCTGGAGGCCCGTGAAAGAGCACATGGTCCAAGGACTCCCCCCTTCGTCCTGCCGCTTGCACAAAAACCTCAAGATTCTCTAAGGCTTCCCTTTGCCCTGCGAACTCATGAAACCCAGAAGGACGCAGAACACGTTCCACATCGCCTTCACTTGTTCCCTCAGCCGCACCACGCAAATCGAAGTCCTCCATGAGGCCAAGTTCGTCAGCCTCGCTGACTTTTCATGACCAGACACGAACCTCCTTTAAACAAAAACGGGCCCTTCTCGAAAGAAAGGCCCGTTTTGAATGACTTGTCCAAGGTTCAATGCTCCTCTTCTCCATCGCCAAGCGGCACGGTTTGGGGCACAAAATCCTCTTCAAACGCAGGGTTGCTGTAGTCATAAGCCCAGCGGTGCACCTCGGGAAGTGCCCCTGGCCAGTTCCCATGCACATGTTCCACTGGTGTGGTCCACTCCAACGTGTTGGATGCCCATGGATTTGCTGTGGCCTCCTGACCGCGGAAAATGCTGTAGAAGAAGTTGAAGAGAAACAGCACTTGAGAAATGGCGCCCACAATGGCGAAGACGGAAATCACCGGGTTCAAATCTGCTGTGGCACTCAAAAACTCAAAGGCACTGTACTCATAGTAACGGCGAGGCGCACCTGCCATGCCCACAAAGTGCATGGGGAAGAACACGCCGTAACCACACACAATGGTCAGCCAGAAGTGAGCAAAGCCCAGCTTCATGTTCATCATCCGACCAAACATCTTGGGGAACCAGTGATAGACACCCGCCAACATGCCGAAAATCGCAGACATGCCCATCACAATGTGGAAGTGGGCCACGACAAAATATGTGTCGTGCACTGAGACATCAAGTGCGCTGTCAGCCAGAATGATTCCGGTCAATCCACCCGTGACAAACGTGCTCACCAATCCAATGGAGAACATCATGGCCGGGGTGAACCGGAGGTTGCCCTTCCAGAGCGTGGTGATGTAATTGAACGCCTTCACAGCTGAAGGGATTGCAATCAACAGAGTGGTGAAGACGAACACAGACCCAATGAATGGGTTCATCCCGGTCACAAACATGTGGTGACCCCACACAATGAAACTCAAGAAACCAATGGCCAAAATTGAACCGATCATTGCGCGATAACCAAAGATTGGCTTTCGTGCATTGGTTGCAATCACCTCGGAACTGATGCCCAAAGCAGGAAGCAGAACAATGTACACCTCGGGGTGACCCAAGAACCAGAACAGGTGCTGATAAAGAATAGGAGATCCCCCTGTTACATCCAGGGCCTCACCCCCAATGAAGATGTCACTCAAATAGAATGCCGTTCCCATGGACCGATCCATGAGCAACAACACCACTGCAGACACCAAAACAGGAAAGCTCAAAACACCCAAGATGGCTGTCACAAGGAAAGCCCAAATGGTGAGTGGCAACCGCAGCATTTTCATGCCCTTGGCCCGAAGGTTCACAATGGTCACGATGTAGTTGAGGCCACCCAGCAAAGAGCTTGCCACGAACAACACCATCGAAATCAACCACAATGTCATTCCAGTTCCCGAGCCTGGCATCGCCTGAGGCAACGCACTCAATGGTGGATAAACCGTCCACCCTCCAGAAGCCGCACCGCCTTCAACAAAGAGCGAGAAGACCATAATGAAGCTCGAACACAAGAAGAACCAGAAGCTGAGCATGTTCAGGAAACCTGAAGCCATATCCCGCGCTCCAATTTGAAGTGGGATCAACAAGTTGCTAAAGGTCCCACTCAATCCGCCGGTCAACACAAAGAAGACCATGATGGTTCCGTGAATGGTCACCAATGCCAAATACGCATTGCGATCCAAAACGCCGTCTGGCGCCCATTTGCCGAGGAAGGTCTCCAAGATGGCAAAGGACTCTCCTGGCCAACCGAGCTGAAGTCGGAAGAACACAGAAAGAAGCACAGCCAAAATCCCCATGAACACAGCTGTGATCAGGAATTGCTTCGAGATCATCTTGTGATCCTGGCTAAAAACGTACTTAGAGACGAAGCTCTCTTTGTGATGTGCGTGTGCGCCCATGATTTCCTAGTCGTTCGGGTTCAGTGGATCATCGCCAATTCCTTCCCCTCGGCCGATTCAACATCAGCAGTGGGTTCAGGTTGTGATTCAGGTGCAGAAGGGTTGTCTTCGTCCACAAGGAAGACCTCCTGCTGCTCAAGCCAAGCGTTGTATTCCGCTTCAGATTCTACGATCACTTCCATCTTCATATTGAAGTGGGCAGCACCACAAACTTTGTTGCACAAGAGAATGTAGTTGAAATCTGGGTCGTCCAGAATCGTTCTCATGCTGTCGGTCGTAATCGTCGGCGTCATTTTGAACCGCGTTGGCACGCCAGGAACTGTGTTCATTTGAGCACGGAAGTGCGGCATAAAAGCAGAGTGAATGACGTCTCTGCTCCGAAACACAAACTCCACCTCTTTACCCACTGGCAGGTGGAATTCCCCTTTGACCACTTGGTCGTCACGGCCTGTATCGAAGCTGTTTACTCCATTGTCAAAGCTGAAGCTCTCCAGCTCCATGATCCGCTGACGGTGGCGCTTCAAACGCTTTAATTTGTCGCTCTTCGCATCAATTTGCGCATCCGTCATGATGGTCAGGCGGTCGGCCTGATGGTCCATGAGGTCATCAATTTCTGCAATCCGAGCTTCCGCAACAACCTTCCATCCATCGTGACCATGATCGGCATGGTCGTCGTGACCATGATCGGCATGGTCGTCGTGACCATGATCGGCATGGTCGTCGTGACCATGATCGGCATGGTCGTCGTGACCATGATCCGCATGGTCGTCGTGACCATGATCGGCATGGTCGTCGTGACCGTGATCCGCATGGTCGTCGTGACCATGATCGGCATGGTCGTCGTGACCGTGATCCGAATGGTCGTCGTGACCGTGGGAGGTTGCCAAGCTGGCCATCAACTCATCACGCTCTGCCACAAGCAAACCTTTCTCCATGGCCAATTCAGTGCTGACCTTACCAATCTGCTTCTCAATCTCCACAATCGCATCTTCCACGCCTTCGGGCGTAATGATGCCCAGCGGATTCATCGGCGTGATTAAGTTGTAATTGGATTGTCCGAATTCGCCATCGCTTCCAACATATCGAGCGGTCCAATCAAACTGCTTTGAATACACCTCTATCCGAATGGCTTCCGCAGAGGCCTCAGACGTCATGTCGTCCCAAGTGCGCAAACCATAGATGATGATCACAGCCAAAACAATGGATGGAATGACTGTCCAAATCAACTCTAGGCGGTTGTCATGCGCAAAGAAGGTGGCCTTTCTGTTCTTGTCGTAAGCATACTTCCAAGCGAAGCCAAAGAGCAACGCATTGACCAAGACAAAGACAGCCGTGATGATCCAAATGTTGAAGCTCATCAACGTGTCCACCGCATCACCATGCACTGAAGCAGCAGGGGGAGCGTAATCACCATAAGCCCAATACAGATAAGCGACAGAGGCGAAGAAGACCACCAAAAAGACAAGAAATAAGTTGGCGTTCAACCGCGTATCGGCGTGGGTGATGTCCTCCTCTCGCCGACCGGAAATCCGCGAGGAAAGTTCATACACCTTAGCCAGTTGCCCAATGGCAACGATGCCGACAATGACAACAAGGAGAATGAGCAATTGCATAGGGGCTCAGTATTGAATCAGTAATGAAGGGCTTTTGACTCTTCGAGGAAAGGATGGTTCACAGGAATCAGCGGAGCCGAAGCAAGTCGACGAAGCGTCACATGAATGAACAAGCCCAAGAACCCGAGGAACGTTCCCCACTCAAAGAACCCAAATTGCGCGTGGTCGTGCAGGGTTCCGGGCACAACGAGCAAATACACGTCCGTGTAGTGTCCCAAGAAAATCAAAAAGCACACAGGGATGAGGAATTTGGGATTCCGCTTCGCATCCCGCGCAAGCAAAACATAAAATGGAACCGCAAAATTCAAGAAGAACATGCCGATGAAAGGCACCTTGTACTGTGTGAACATCCGCGCGATGTAGTAGGTCACCTCCTCTGGAATGTTGGAATACCAGATGAGCAGGAACTGCGAGAACCACAAGTAGCTCCACAACATGCTGATGCCGAACACCCACTTGGCCATGTCGTGCATGTGGCTTTCGTTGACCTCTTTGAAGTATCCTTTCGAACGCAACCAAAGCAAGCATACCGTGGCGAAAATGAGCATGCTCACCCACATTCCACTGAAGGTGTACCATCCAAACAACGTGGAGAACCAGTGTGTGTCAATGGACATGATCCAGTCCCAGGCCAACGTTGAGCTGAACACGGCGAAGAACACCAAGAAAACCGCACTCCTGCGGTACATTTTGTAGTGCAACTCGGTGCCACCAACCTCATCCTCTGCCAAGCTCCACTTGCGGAACAAACGTGCAAACAAGAGGAAGGTGCCGATGTATACCACCGTGCGCAACCAAAAGAACGTCCCGTTGAGGTAAGCCCCTTTGTTGGCGATGATTTTGTCGAAGTTCGGATTGTCAATGGCGCCTTCTGCCATCTCATGTGAGTAGGAACCATCTGCCAACATGTACTCGAAATACAGTGTTTGGTCCATCCAATGGTAGAGGTGGTGCAAGTGAAACTGCCCCGCCAAAAGCACCAACAAGATGGCCCCGGCTCCAAATGGCAAGAATCCATACATCGCCTCGAACAACCGCTTCAATACCGCGCTCCATCCACTCTCTGTGGCATATTGAAGTGCATAGAAAAACAAGGCGCCCAAAGCCAAGGAGAAATAGAAGAAACCATTGACAAGCATGTTGGCCCAGAAACGCTGGTGCCCGTGGCTGTCATCGGTAAGGAATCCGGACACCAAGGCCAAAAGACCAATGCCCATCAGGACGTAAGTCAGGGTCTTGGCGCGGCCCTCAAAACGGAAGTTCATCGTGTCCATGACTCAGAAATCAGTGTTGTCTGCCATGCCTTCCATGCCCACTTGAGAAGCAGGGGCAGCTGGCGCTTTCGGTTCGTCCTTGGCTTCAGGAGAAGCGTCCGCTGGAAGCGGCATGCCATCCTCATCAAATTCAGGCATTTCTCCACCTTGCTGAAGCACTTTGATGTACTCGATGACCTCCCAACGCTGACGTTGACTCAGCTGACTGGCGTGAGAACCCATGAGGCCTTTTCCCCAAGTCAGCGTGTGGTACATCTTCCCTTCAGGCAACTCTTTGAGCTTGTCTGCATAGCTCGGAATGCCGGCAATGTGACCATTTCTGCTCAACGCTCCGTCTCCCTTACCCTCCGTTCCATGGCATTGCGTGCACATGGCAACGTACACCTTCTGGCCGGCCTCAATGTTGGCCTGATTGGTCAACAATGGACTTGTCAACTCCAATCCTGCACGCTCGTAGTCATCGACCGTTTGAGCGAAGGCATAAGGAAGCGCAAAGGCCAATTGATCCTCTCCGCGGAAAGGAATCGTTCCAGGCACTGGCTTGCGGCTCGATGGTGTGTTCCGTTGAGCACGGGCCACCTCCTCTCCGACTTCATAAGGCTCCTGGCCATAGTCCACGTAAGCTTCGATGGCTGGGCTGCGGTACATGTCGGGCATGTACTCCAATCCCGGGCTGTTTGGATCTGTGGTGCACGCTGCCAAACCGACAACGGTCCCGATCAAAAGGGTATTGAGGATTTTCATGCTGCGTAATCCTTAATGCTGATCTCCAGCAGTTCAGTTTCATTCACTGCGGCTTCAATGCCCGCAGCGTCCATTTCATTTTCGTCTGTCAAGATCTCCAGCACAAACTTGTCGTCTGTGGTGCGTGGATCTGGATTGGACGCTGGCATGCCCGGCAACGTTCCATTGCGGAGCAAATAGGTAATGGCCATACCATGTGCCCCACAGAGGACGGTAAACTCGAACATGACCGGCACAAAAGCAGGCAGGTTCTCAATCAAACTGAAGCTTGGCTTACCCCCAATGTTCATGGGCCAATCCTGAATCATAAAGTACCACATGCCCAAAAGGGCAAGGGATGTCCCAGTCATGGCGTACATAAACGAGGTGATGGCCAAGCGCGTGCGGGTGACGCCAATCACAGGGTCAATCCCGTGAATGGGGAATGGGCTGTAGACATCCGTGATGTGAATGCCTTTGGCGACGAGTTGCTTGGCGGCTGTCAGCACCGTGCCATCATCGTCATACATCACGTGAAATACCTTCTTTGTGGATTCCATGGTGCTCAGGCTTTTTTGTTGGACTGGGCTTGGAGCTCCTTTTGGCGCTCACCGCTTGACTTCAAAATGGTCTTCAATTCATTCAAGGCCAACACCGGGAAGAACCGGGCGAAGAGCAAGAACAAGGTGAAGAAAATGCCGAGGGTGCCAATGAAGACACCGACATCGATGTTGGTCGCGTAGAACTCCCCCCAGCTGGAAGGGTTGTAATCCCTATGGAGCGAGGTTACAATGATCACGTAACGCTCGAACCACATGCCAATGTTCACCACGATGGACAAGGCAAACGTCGCAACCAAACTGCGGCGAATTTTCTTGAACCAAAACAACTGAGGCGAGACCACGTTGCATGTCATCATGATCCAATAGCTCGTACTGTATGGACCGCTGAATCGGTTAATGAAGGCGTAGCTCTCATATTCCACACCGCTATACCATGAAATGAACAACTCCGTCAAATAAGCCACACCCACAATCGATCCCTGTCACAATGATGACAATGTTCATGTACTCCACGTGCTTCGCGTGTGGATGTAGCTCTCCAAGCTTCATGCCCTTGCGCATGATGAGCAAGAGCGACGTCTGCACCATCGCGAAGCCCGAGAATACTG
>CASICO010000009.1 GCA_949373165.1 uncultured Flavobacteriales bacterium
AGAGAGTGGCGATCGGTTACATCCGATAAATTCACCTGAACAGCGGGTTGACCGTCGAAAATGGTCAACCTCCATTTCATGGTCAATCGTTTGCCCGTTTCGGGCAATTCCAATTCCCACTCCTCCACGTTTTTTACCCTGTCTTGCTTGGGTGGAGCTCTGAGAAATTCTCTCCTTCACCGATTCTGGAAATAAAGAGGAAAACCTCGCCCCTTCTGGCCCCTCAGAAGAACTGGAAAACAGCTGTTCTGCTACCGGGTTTGCATAACGCACCAAGTCATCCACCAAAATGACAATCCCATTCGGAGAGCTTTGAACAAGCAAGCGAAAACGCTCTCTTTCTTGAATCAAGTCAAATTCTATTCGCTTTCGGTCCGAAACGTCATACATCATCCACACCTCGGAGTCGTCATCTAAACGGCCCTTTCCAATGTCCAAATGAACCGCTTCTCCATTTCGATTCTGCATCACCCAATCGCCCCGGTCAAACACCCCCGCTTCCTTCGATGGGCTCTAAGTTTCCAAATCCTTCTCAATCCCAGTTGTTTGACAGAGTCTCCGATGACTTCTTCTGGATGCTCCACACCCAGCATGACCAGAAAACGAGAATTGACATCCAACACAACGCTGTCCTTGACCAAAACAATGGCCTCCTGCGCAATGTCATTGAGCCTTCGATAATGGGGCTTCTCTGTCTTGCAATGCCTGCTGACGAAATCTCTGCTCACTGATGTCCACGACTTGAAGCAAATCCAACCCCCTTTTGAGGGCTAGGAGACAGTCTCAATTCCACTTGAAACTTCATTTCTCCGTCCCTACTGGCTTCCAGCTCCATGCGAACAGGCATGCGCTTCGCTTCTTCTATGGAGGACCATTTCATGTCGAAATACACCTTGTCCTCTTCTTTCCAAACAAGCCAATTGCCCTTGAATAAATCCAACCCCTTTTTCTTCTGGTTTCCACCCAAACAGAAACCGAGCGAGTCCATTCATTTTGAATGACCTCCGACCCCTTCAACAACAGAAGTGCAGATGGCAACTGATCCATCCACGCTGTGGGCCATGGGCCTTGTTTGTTGTTCTCTTCTCCCATTTTATTGGTCCGTTTTGGACCCATTCACCTTCACGATTCGGCCAGCTTTGTACTGACGCACGAGCTGAAGCAACCCAAGCTCATCGAAATATCGCCAATTGCCCTGTTTTAACCCCCCTTTGTATCCACCAACAACAGACCTGGCGCCTCCTGGCCAAAATTCCACATGTTCTCCAGAGGGGATTCCAGACACGTATTCTCCTTTAAAACTCAACTTTCCCTCTGAGTCCAAGTGAATCCACACACCGTCTCTTTCCCCATCCAAGTAAACTCCTTTTCTCACGTCATCATTGACATGCTCAAGCCACATTCCTTGCTGAAGACCCCGCTCGTACTGTCCGATTGCCAATGTGTCTCCCTGTTCACTTAGTTCTAAAAAATCCCCTTCTTCTCTTCCCTTTCGGTAACGCTCATCTCTGTGCACCTGGCCATTTGAGTAATACCATTTCCACTGGCCATTCCACTGGCCCCTTCGAAATCCTCCTTCTTGATCCAGCTTTCCTTCTCGAGAATAAAACAACCAATTTTCCTCTTTCAATCCCTCGAGATATCGCCCTTCCGCTTTGACCTCACCCACTTTCCAATATTCCTTCCAAGGACCCGTTCGCCGTCCCAAGCTGTCCAACATTCCTGTGGCAGACAATGATCCCTCTCGGTACACTTTCACCTCGACAAGGTGTCCATTTTGATCAAAATACCGATGGGTTCCCATGGGCACATCTTTCCGCCAAGGCCCCACATTCGCAAGCCCTCCATTGGAATGAAACACTTGACGAACGTCTAAAACTGCTGATTCCGGGGCGTCTTTCACTTGCTTTCCAAGATGATATGTGATGGTCTTCTCTAAGTCTCCCTGTCTAGAGAATTGCTTAAACACACCTTCCTTCAATCCCTTTTTGAATGGACCTTCTAACCGAACCGAGCCATTGGGCCAAAACGTCATCCAAACCCCCGTTTTTCTGTTCTGATCATCGTATCGGTTGATGTCTTCCACCCACCTCAGCAAATCATCTCTGAATCCTTTTCGCCGAATGATTCTGCCTTGCTCCCGCCCTTCTGCAAAAAAATCTACAGCTACGCCATTCTTTTCTCCTTTTTGCCATGGAATCACTTGTATTTCCACTCCATTTGCATCAAGTATGCGCTGTAAACCGTCCAAGGTGTCCTTGTGCCAAGGCAACGTTTGGCGCAACACCCCTAAGGAATCCCATTTTGTCTCTTCTCCCTGTTTCAGTCCAGTTTCATACTCCAGCGTGGTCTCCAATCGTCCTTTTCTGTCAAAAAAAACCCAGTTTCCTTCCAACTCGCCCTTTCGCCAATTCCCTTCGCTTTTTCTTATCCCATCTGGATAAAATGATCGCCAATAACCCGCTGGCTGACCATCGACCAAGTATCCTTCGCTGCTGATGATGCCATCGGAGTATCTGTATTCCGTTCTGATTGAATCCTGGGCTGAAACGCTCGAAAGCATCCACCACAAAATTCCGAATCCGATAACACGGTGACCCCAATTGGACATGACTGCAAGTTGCCACACCCATTCCAAGGAATCAGAAGACAACAGAGGTTTTTACCCGCACTATCTAATACTCTTTATTTAAAGAAAAAGAATGTCATAGTAGTAGGGCTGTTGATACTGATGAAAAAGAAGGGTCAAAAGATTTGGAGTGTATTTCCATCCACCGTGTTCCATGATTCATGAACGGGATATCCACGACAGTATTCTGCATGTGTTCAGTGATTTGATGGGGTTGTAAACAGGGAAAGGAAGATTGGTGACAACCTCATTTTGGGAAACTCTAGATTGAAATGGGTGTTCACATCATCGTGAAGTCAGTTGGCATGATTGGTAAAAATGAAGGGGATGGAATGGTGCCTATGTGAATGCGTTTGATAAGCCGCGAAGAGGGTCAATTTTCCAAATTTTCTTATGTCTGGGTTACGCACAGAGAAACGTGCGAATTCACATGGAGTTGTTCATTTGTGTAAGGCAGCAGAGATGATCTTTCGATCATGCGAATTCAATTGGCCAATGACCATGCTGCTGGGGCTTTAAGGTCGGAACTCATCTCTTGGTTGGAAGGTCAGGGACATGAAGTCATCGATCATGGAGTTCCCGATGGAACCAGTGTAGACTATCCAGATCACGCTCATCCCTTGGCAAATGCCGTTCAAGAAGATGGTGGGTTTGGCATCTTGATTTGTGGCTCTGCAAATGGTGTTGCCATGACCGCCAATAAGCACAATGATGTTCGCGCGGCCATCGCTTGGCGCCCAGACATTGCGCGTCTAGCCAGACAGCATAACGACGCAAATGTGTTGTGTTTGCCGGCCCGGTTTATTGCCATTTCCGACGCCTTGGACTGTGTTCAAGAGTTTCTCAAAACACCATTTGAAGGCGGTCGTCATGGACGGCGTGTTCAAAAAATTGCCTGTTCATGAACGTGATCAAACTCTTGATTTTCACAGCTCTTGTGGGCCTTTCTGCGTTGATGACGGGGCAGACCCTTGCACATACAGATGCTGGGTTGAAATGGGCCAATGGCATTAGTGCAGAAAACCTAAGTGGCCTTCTCCATGTCCTTGCAGCCGACAGTATGGAAGGCAGAGAAACGGGCAAAGAAGGGCAAAGAAAAGCGGCTTCGTACATCGCCAATCGTTTTGAAACGCTGGGCTTACAGCCTCTGCAGGGTTCTTACTTTCAAAAGGTTCCGCTGAGGACAAGCGCCTTGAAAGGAGGGGTCATCGGCCTGAAAGGAGAAAAGCTACTCTATCGAGATCAATGGGTTCCTTACCCAGGCATTGAAGTGTCAACACTGCAAGGAGATGCTGTTTTCATCGGTTTTGGACTGCAAAACGTAGAGCTTGAATGGGACGACTATGCGGGTGTTGACGTGGAAGGGCGGATCGTGGTGATGATGTCGTCAGTTCCTGAAGGTATGGAGGAGAAAGGGCGACGTGTTCTGGCCGACAGTTTGGGCGCTTCTGCCGTGGTGATGGTTGTCGATGACTTTGCAACAACCCGGTCGAGGATGGTGCCATGGTTGGAGCGCGAACGCATGACGTTGGACGTAGACAGAAAGGGTGAGGGTACGGACATCCCGACCATTCTGATGTCGATGGAAACGTTGCTCCGGTTGACGGGGTGGAAGTCCAAAGAGGTCATCCAGAAAAAGTGGGCCAAAAGAAAATTGAAGGAAACAAACTTTGGCTCATTCGAGATGAGTTTGGCGCGCATGGACAACCGAGTGGAGGCAACAAACGTCTGGGGTTTTCTTCCGGGTTCAGATTCCACTTTGAGTGATGAAATCGTGGTTCTCACCAGCCATTATGACCATGTTGGCGTCGACAAAGAAGGCCTCATTTACAACGGTGCAGATGATGATGGCAGCGGAACGGTTAGCCTGTTGGAAAACGCCAAAGCTTGGATGGCGGCGGCAGACAGTGGAGCGGGCCCAAGAAGGTCGGTTCTTTTTATGGCGTTTGTGGGAGAGGAAAAGGGGCTTTTGGGGTCTGAATGGTACAGTGACCACCCTGCTTTTCCGCTGGAAGATCATGTTTGCGACCTCAACATGGACATGGTGGGGAGGTTTGATGAAGCCCACGCGGATGACGACCGTTATGTCTACTTGATTGGTGGAGACAAGCTGTCAAGTGACTTGCACAGCATCAGCGAGGCCGTGAACGAGAAGCACATCGGGCTATCCTTGGATTACACGTTTAATGCACCCGATGACCCGAACCGGTTTTACTATCGGAGTGACCATTACAATTTTGCAAAGCACAACATTCCGGTCATTTTCTATTTCAGTGGGGTGCATGAAGATTACCATGGACCCGGAGATACGCCGGATAAGATCCGCTATCCCAAAATGGCAGAGATTGGCCGTCTGGTGTTCTTGACCTCCTGGGAAATCGCGAACAGAGACGAGAAGTTGGCGGTAGACAAGGTCAATGACTTTCCGTCGAATCGCCGTTGACGGCGCGGACAAAGCGTGCCTTCTCTGAGGCATAGGCAAAGCCCGTTGCGGGTCCGTTGAATCCCGTATGAATCCAAGGCGAAGTTTGCCCTGGAGCGACGACGATGGTGGTGGGAAAACTGATGACCTTGTGCAAGAAGGGCAAGCGATCCGTTGCCGCTGTTTTGGAAGCTGGACCCGCCAACACAATCCGCCAACGGTCTGACCATTGGTGAATGCCCATCTCTTGGGCATAGTGGTTCAAGCGTTCCAGTGCACGTCCTTCACCGCCGGGTTGTCCGAGTCCACGCTCAAAAGCAAGTGTATGAACCTCAAGGGCGGGGAATTGCGCCATCAATTCCAGGATGAGGCGGTGCTCATCCATGCAATTCGGACACCAAGTGCCCATTACGCTAATCAAGTGCGGGTGCGAGATCCTCTCGCTGTTCCACGATGTGGGAAGGCCGTCCAATCCGACACCTGAATACCGCACTTTTCTTCCTGTCCAAAGGGCTTGGTTTCCATCGGACAAAGACCCGTGTGTTGGCGCAAGGGGCGCACCAGTGAAAGTGGTGTGGTAGTGGGTGCCAGAAAAGAAGTCACCTTGACTTAGTTCTCCGTTTTCGTTGAGCGTTGCCGTGAAAAGAAAGAGATGAGCGCCATCGAATGTCTGTAGGGTCAGCGCGCCTTTGTTGGAGAGTGTTCCATGCAAATAGCGAAAGTCTCCGGTGGCGGTAGCCACACTGCCTTGCACGGCCCCTGTTTCACTTGCAAGGAGGGAAAGGTTTCCAAACCAAGGATCGTCTTCACCGAATGACAGGCGCCAAGACATCGAATCTTGCCGTGAACCAAAGGTCTCGGGTTGACCGGACTCAAGCCACTGCACTGGGACCTGATAAGGCTCGGTGCGAAGAACGTCAGTCCACAACCCATTCAAGGAGTCCGTCAGGCAAACAACACCTTCGAAAACGGGCACTTTCCAGCAATCAGAACTGTCGGTCACGTTCGAGAGTGTCATCGTTTCAAGCCCGTTGTAGAGGGTCCACGAGTCTTCTGTCTTGTCCCCAGGAATGCGGACGCTCACCGAGTCAGACAGGGCAAAAACCAGCTCACCCCAGCCAATGGTCGACGTGGAGGTTGAGACGGGCTCCTTCTTCCCCGCATGGCTGCAGGAAAAAAGTCCGAACGCAAGTGCTGCAGCGAGAACTCCCGGCCAGCCGAAGGCCCGAGATCCGGATTGAAAATGACGGTTAAAAGTCAAATTTGATGCCTTGTGCAAGGGGCAATTCCGTGCCGTAGTTGATGGTGTTGGTTTGGCGACGCATGTAGGTTTTCCAGGCGTCACTGCCAGACTCACGGCCACCCCCCGTCTCCTTTTCGCCGCCAAAGGCGCCGCCAATTTCAGCACCACTGGTGCCGATGTTGACATTGGCGATTCCGCAATCGCTTCCTGCAGCGGACAGGAAGAGCTCTGCGCTTCGCAAGTCGGTCGTCATGATGGCGGAAGAGAGACCTTGTACAACGCCATTTTGCATGGCAATGGCTTCATCGAGGGTGTCATATTTCATGACATAAAGGATGGGGGCGAAAGTCTCATTTTGAACGATGGCCATGTCGTTTGTGGCCTCGGCAATGGCCGGCTTCACGTAGCAGCCAGATTCGTAGCCGGCACCGGTGAGTACGCCACCTTCGACCAGAATTTTTCCGCCCTGTTCCACCACAGCCTCGAGGGCCTTTTCGTACATGCCCACTGCGTCTTTGTCTATGAGTGGGCCGACGTGGTTGTTTTCGTCGAGAGGGTCTCCAATGCGCAGCTGACCGTATGCGCTGGTGATGGCATCCACCACTTTGTCGTAGATGCTGCTGTGGATGATCAGGCGACGTGTAGAAGTACAACGCTGACCGCAGGTGCCTACAGCTCCGAAAACCGTTCCTGGAACGACCATTTTGAGCTCTGCATCCGGCTCAACAATGATGGCGTTGTTTCCTCCCAATTCGAGCAAGCTTTTGCCCAGTCGTGCAGCAACGGCTTGCGCAACAATTTTGCCCATGCGAATGGAGCCGGTAGCAGAGACCAAGGCCACGCGTTTGTCGTTGGTCATCATCTCGCCCACCTTGTAATCGCCTTGAACGACAATAGACAAGCCTGGGGGCACGTGATCAAGGTCGGCTGTGACCTCGTTCCAAATGTTTTGGCATGCCACGGCGGTCAATGGGGTCTTTTCAGAGGGCTTCCAAATGCAAGCGTTTCCGCAAACCCAGGCCAGTGCTGTATTCCAGTTCCAAACCGCGACAGGGAAGTTGAATGCGCTGATGATGCCCACAACACCAAGGGGGTGCCATTGCTCATACATTCTATGCGCAGGGCGCTCTGAGTGCATGGTGAGTCCATACAGTTGACGGGACAAACCGACGGCAAAATCGCAGATGTCAATCATCTCTTGCACTTCACCTAGGCCCTCCTGCAGGCTTTTGCCCATTTCATAGGAGACAAGGGCCCCGAGTGCGTCTTTGTGCTTGCGCAATGCCTCACCATACAAGCGGACGACTTCACCACGAAGAGGGGCTGGAACGGTTCTCCAAATTTTTCCCGCTTCGGTGGCGGCTGTAATGGCCTGCTCATACTCTGAGGCAGAGCATACACCGGTAGCACCGATTGTTTTTCCGTCAGCTGGGCTGAGGCTGGATATCTCGCTTCCTTTCGAAAATGAGGATGATCCGATTTGAACTCCGGGATTCTCGGTGTGAATGCCGAGTTGAGCGAGGTGGGCCTGCATGTTCATGTGGACTGATTTGCGAGGCAAAGATATGGGCGGTCTTTGCCCGAGCATGAATCCTTGAGTTTAAATCATAAGTCACTGATAAACAGTGGTTTGTGTATTTGAGCGAACTGCAGGGGAGTGGGCTGCCACCTTCGATTAAGGCGGGGTGGTCTCTATGGCGCTAAAACACGGGTCGTCAATGTTCCACGTGGAACATGTTGTCAGCGGCCGAGGTAAATCATCAGGACGGCAAGGTCCGATGCAGAAACGCCGCTGATTTTGCTTGCGTCTCCAAGGGTTTGTGGTTTTGACTCACTCAATTTCTGGCGTGCCTCGGTGCTCATGGATGTGAGTCGATGAAACTCGAGGTCATTGGGAATTGGGAGATCTGACATGGCCCGCATGCGTTCCGCTTGGGCTTGTTCCTTTTCGATGTAGCCGCGGTATTTGATTTGAGTTTCAATGAGCTTGATGGATGTCGCGGGCAATGAAGCGAACTCCTTTTGCAGGGAGGGCGTGTGGCCCATGATCGTTTGTAGATCAACGTGCGGCCTGGTGAGTATTTGTGTCCACCGGGTTTTTTGCTTGATTGGGCTGCTTCCAAATGAGGATAGCACATCGTTGATCTCGCTTGGTTCGGCTGAATGCTGTTCAAGATGTTTGGTGGCATTGCGGATGTCGTCTTGCTTCTTTTGAAAAGCTTGCCAGTCGTTGTCTTGAATGAGTCCGAGTTGTCTGCCTTTGGGTGTCAGGCGTTGGTCTGCATTGTCCTGGCGAAGCAGTATCCGGTATTCTGCTCGACTCGTGAACATTCGGTAGGGTTCGTCTGTGCCTTTCATGACCAAGTCATCGATGAGAACTCCGATGTAGGCTTCGTCTCTTCCGAGTATCAATGTCTCTTGTTCTGCGTTTTGGAGATGGGCGTTGATTCCGGCCATGAGGCCTTGACAGGCGGCTTCTTCGTAGCCTGTGGTTCCGTTGATTTGGCCTGCGAAGTAGAGGTGAGACAGTGTTTTTGTCTCGAGGGTGTGGTGAAGTTGGGTCGGAGGGAAGTAGTCATACTCCACGGCGTAGCCCGGCCTGAACATCCTTGCGTTCTCTAGACCTGGGATGAGGCGCATGGCTTTGAGTTGCGCTTCTTTGGGCAGGGACGTTGAGAATCCGTTCAAGTAGGTTTCAATGGTGCTTCGGCCTTCAGGCTCAATGAAGATTTGGTGCCGGTCTTTGTCGGCGAATCGATGGATTTTGTCTTCGATGCTCGGGCAATAACGTGGCCCTTTTCCTGTGATTGCGCCAGAGAACAAGGGGCTTGAGTTTAGGCTTTCAGACAGCACCTCATGGACATCGGGGTTGGTGAAGGTGATGTGACAAGGGAGTTGAGGCTCGTGGTTGGGTTTCTCGAAATAGCTAAAAGCTTCTTTCGTTTTGTCACCGTGCTGTGTTTCTGTTTTGCTGTAGTCTATGCTTCGCCCGTCAACCCGAGGGGGCGTGCCTGTCTTCATTCGCCCGGAAATGAGTCCGCTTTCAGCCAGTTGTCCTGTGATGCCCTCTGCTGCGCGTTCTCCGGATCTTCCGCCTTGAAACTGCTGGGTTCCGAGGTGTATTCTTCCTTGAAGAAATGTGCCTGAAGTGAGGATGGTTCTCTTGGCTCGGATTTCAATTCCCAATTGGGTGATCACACCACATACCTTTTGTGATTCGATGATCAGGCTGGTTACCATGTCTTGCCAGAGGTGAATGTTGGGGTGGGCCTCCAGTGTTGACCGCCATTCTTGGCTGAATGTGTGTCGGTCGTTTTGTGTTCTTGGTGACCACATTGCGGGTCCTTTGGACCGGTTGAGCATGCGGAATTGTACCGCTGTTCGGTCGGAAATTCTGCCGCTCATTCCACCAAGGGCATCGATTTCACGGAGAATTTGACCCTTTGCGACACCGCCCATTGCTGGGTTGCAGCTCATGGCGCCAATGGTGGTGAGGTTCATGGTCACGAGCAGAACTTTGCTGCCAAGTGTCGCAGCGGCATGGGCGGCTTCATTGCCGGCATGTCCGCCGCCGACAACCAGGACGTCATATGTTTCAAGCATGGGGATGTTCCACGTGGAACGTTTTATGTGAATGTGCGCCGTTGGAGCCATGCGTCTTCTCGAGAGCGCATGGTGGTTCTGGCATCTGGGGTGTGGTCGTCTTGTCCGATGAGGTGCAGGAGGCCATGAGCCATGACGCGGTGCATCTCGTCTAATGGTCTGACGGACAAGGCGTTGGCGTTTTGGCGCACCCTGTCAACGGAGATGAGTATGTCGCCGGATATGCCGAGTCCAGATGGGGACGGAAACGTGAGAATGTCGGTGTAATAGTCGTGATCCAAGTGCTGTCGGTTCATGGAAAGCACATGAGCGTCGGTGCTGAACATGAAGTTGATTTCCTGAATCTGTTGTTGCTCTGCATTCATACAGTCCTGTAACCACCTTCTTACGCCATTTCGAGAGCGCAGGCGAAAAGGGGTAAGATGGAATTGAAAGGAAATGGCTCCGTGAGGAGTCACTTTGCAACCGTCTGTTGCGGGATGGCATCTTCAAATGTGAGGATGGCCACCCTGCCGAGCTCTTCAAATTCACATGTGTCGGCAAGCTGCCTCATCAGAAAAACGCCACGGCCATTGGGCTTCTCCAAATTTTCTGGTGCAGTGGGATCTGGGATATTCTCGAAATCGAATCCTGGACCTTGATCGGTGACTCGAAACTGGAGTTTCGGTCCTTCTGTTTGAACGGAGACGTCAACCATCTTGTTGATGTCCAGTTTGTTACCGTGAACAATGGCGTTATTGACTGCCTCGGTCATGGCAATCAGAATCTCTCCGTAGTGCATCTCCTCGACGCCAAATTCTTCGCAGATTTGGTTGATAAGGGTCTCGACCTCGGTAATGCCTTCCATACGGGAGGCAATTTGCAGTTCTCTCACTTCGGACATGTTGTGATTCACTCCTGATTGGGAAGCTCCAAAGTATTGAAATAATCGTTTACGCGGAGCTTGTAGTAGGGTGTTAAGTCAGCGGGAACTGTTCGCAACAGTTCGATCTCTTGTGCTTTTCGTCTTTGATACTCTTCTAGGCTGGGGGGTGTATCCCGCGGAGTCTCCCGCGCAGTGCGGGATTCCCGCTCTTCTTTCTCCCCGCGAATGCGCTCTGCATTCTCTGCTTCTAAGAGCCTGGTGAGGATGTCTTGTTGGCGATCTAGTGTCAATTGGTCCAATTCGCCGCGCACAATGTCCTTCTCAATGTCCTCCATTTCTTTGGCAATGTTCTCGAGTCCGTTGCCTTCGCCAGAGCCGTCCTCGTTCAATTGCTTGCCCAATTCTTGGGTCATCTGACGGATGGCGGCTTGCTGCGCGGCCATCTGTGCCATCTCCTTGCTCATTCCTCTTTTTCCCTCTTTTCCTTCCCCTTGGTTGAAGCCCTTCATCTTCTCCTTCATGCGCTCCAACTGCTTGGATAGGGATTGCTGCATTCCTTTTATTTGCTTTGCGCTTGGAGAGGGCTTTGCCCCACTTCCTCCGGGTTTTTCGCAATTGCCTGTACCGGGCTTGTCGCAGCTTGACTCGCTTTGCATTTGTTGCAACACCTCATCGAGGAGCAGTGCAAGGTTGTTGAACGAGGTCATCACGTATTGTTGATTGCTGGTGATGATGGGGGTCTTGCGGTCTGTGAAGCCGGCCAACGCCTGTCCCATATGCAAGTTGACGAGGCTGATCTCTCTGTTCACGATGGACTGGAGTTGGGTCACCCGTTTGCTGAGCGCAAAAAGGCTGTCTTTCACCATCTCCGCATCGTCTTTCAACTTTCGTTGCACTTGGCCATGGGTGACGTATCGGGGGTCGTCTTTCTGTGTGGTGCCGACAGAAGCCATGAGGTCTTCCTCATCAAAGGAGAGAGTAATGATGTTCTCTAGCAAGGCACGTAGAGCCTCCATGTCTTCCTCCATGGACTCCTGTTCGCCCTGTTCCATGGCACTTTCCATCTGCTGTGCCATCTGCTCCATCTTCTTCGCCGCTCCCTTTTGGCTTGCTGAGGCCTTCTTTTCCTTGCCGCTGTCGAGTTGCTCCCCAGCGTCGTCCATTTGTTGTTCAATCTCCTCTTGGAGCTCTTCCATTTTGGGCATCCCGTTGGGATTCTCCAACGCGTCATTCAGCTTTTCTGCATCATCCAATGCCTCTTGGATTTTTTCGAATGCTTGATTCAGCGAGTCTTGTTTCGCCTTCAATTCTTCCTCCGGGGTTTCTTCTTTCGCGGTTTCTTCTGCCAATGCCTCTTGCTTTTCTGCAAGTTTTTCTAAGTCAGAAATCGCTTCATCCATCTTCTGTTCCCACTGAAGTTGCTTGAATTGTTCAAGTGCCCTGTCTAGCTCTTGCTCCATGGCCTCTTGGTCAAGGTCCATTTTTTCGAGCTGCTCTTCAATTTTTTCTTTATCACCTTCCTCCAGCTCTTCCATGAGCTCCCTCATTTCGTCAAACATCTTTTGGAGCTCGTCGGTCATGACATCATCCATGAGCTTTTGGAGCTCTTCTTGTTTTTTAAGCAGCTCTTCGTTTGGAGGGGCAAATTCCGCTTCTTGTTTGTTCTTCTGGCGGTTCTCCTCTTGCATCTTCTCCACCTCCTCCCTTAAGGCTTCCTGCTGCTTCAGGAGTTCTTCCAGTGCGGCCTTCTCCTCCCACCCCAGTTCTTCTTCCTCCATGAGCTCTCTCCGGAGCTCTTGCATTTGCTCTCTGAGTCGCCGGGCTTCTTCGAGGTTTTCCTCCAATGCGGCGGACAATTCTGCATCAGCACTGTCGAGCTGTTGAGCCAGCTCTTCCGCTGTTGGCGCCTGATGGACGAATGTCCTTGACCGGGTCATTTTTGGGCCGTTTACCCCATCATTGTCTCGAACCTCAAACCAATACTCGACTTCGTCCCCAAGGCCTATGCCCGCTTCGGACAGGTCCCAAAAGTGAATGAAACCATCTTCACGTCGGGACGGGCGGTCGAGTTTTCTGCCTTCTGCCGGGCCGCCTTTTCGCTGGAAGACAAAGCGCAGGCTGGTGAACCCATAGTCGTCTTGAACCATCCCGTTGAATGCGAGTTGATTGAGTGACAGGTTGTCCTTGGTTTCTGCGACGCGTATCGTGGGCCTGCGGTCGGCAATGGTGCGCAGGCGATATTGAACCGAATCCGCTGTTTTCACCCGGTCAGATCTGGGCTGAAGCTGATAACTCAGGTCTGTTTCTGCCGTTTTGGAGAAGCTGAATCTGTTGTTTACGTCGGCTTCCAATGACCTTGTCTCCTCTCCCCATTTGAGGCGCAATGTTTCTGCGTCTCGGGTGGCCCAGCTGAAACTTGAGAAGGCTGCCTTCTGGAACATCAAGATCGCCTTCATTTTGTTGCACAAAAGGGGGCATGCCTGTGTGAGTTGGCGGTTTGAACCTCGACCCTTAAGTCTTGCAACTCTGGCCGAGGAAGCACAGTCAGTTGGAGGTCCAAAGCCGGCGTGCCAGGTGCAGAAATCACCAAGGCCATGGACGCTTGAACTGACCTAAAGGTGTAGGTCCAATCTCCTTGTGAGCGCCTTTCCATGCGGAATCGACCCTCGCCAGCCTCAACTTCTATTCTTGGGGGTACCCACAGAACCCTCGGTGCGAATGTTTAGGGTGTAGTCAGTTCGGGCAATGGCTTGGAGTTGGCCAGAATGAACCAACCGGAAATCGGGGGTCTTGACCACTTCTGTTCTGTGGTGCAAAAGACGATCGGTTGGCGCCTCCATGGCTTCAGGAAGTGCGAGGTATAAGCCAGCAAACAGAAAAAATGGGAGGGAGGGCAAATTTGAGATACTGTCTGTTTTCTCCGAAATCAACGGCAGAAGTGAAGCGATAGGGTTTGAGCTGACTGCTTCGCTGTGCAATGGAGGCTTCCAGCAGTTCTCTGTTGCCCGGGGCTTCTTTTTGAGAGCGCTCTTGAAGCTGAAGTGTATTGAGCAGCCGATCTTCAATTTCCGGAAAATGGCGGCCAATGATTCTGGCCGCATCGTCGTGATTGAGGCCGGCCCTCAATTGAATCAGGCGCAACGCGGGAAGAAGCAGGTGTCGGAACGTGACCCAAGAGACCACCGCGACAAACAAGTAAAACAAAATGGTTCGCGCGGCTGTCCCCAAACTGCCCCAATGCTTCCATACCAATGATGGCGAGCCAAGCCAACGGAAGGCACGTGCCCAAAATCAATGCCCCACGGAGCATTTCATTCCGGTGATACTTCCGGACGAAATCGTCCAGTTTTTTCTTGAGATCTTGTGGTGCTGCGTCCATGTTCTGCAGGTCTTCCAGTTCAACGGAAATCCATCCCTGAAGTTACGTTTTCTCTCAGGGCATGAATTTCATGTTCTGTTAAAGTGGGGTCACGGAGTCCATCCCCACTTTCGCGCCCGATTCCAATCCGCTGGAAATGCGCTCACTACACACACCTACTATTTGGCTTCTTTTTGCTCGCGATCGCCCTGACCGCCCCGCAATCAGCAGCATACGCTCAAAATGTATTCATCAATGAGGTGGATGCAGACAACAATTCTGTCCCAGACAGCCTTGAGTTTGTCGAGCTGTTTTTCTCAGCCCAATGTGCCCCTAGACGGCCACATTGTGGTGTTTTACAAAGGCGGCGGCAATACCGTTACCACGAACGTCTACGCGGCGTTTGATCTCGATGGCTTCAGCACAGACAGCCTTGGTTTTTTCTTGCTGGGAAACCCAGCAGTTGGGGGCGCGTCGGTCATTTTCGAGCCAGGGTTGCTCAGGGATGGCGGAGATGCAGTGTCCCTGTTTGCGGGTGACAGCTTGGATTTCTTGAACGGGACGCCATTGACCACCAATGGCCTTTTGGACGCCGTGGTCTATGGCACAGGGGATCAAACCAATCCTTTTTTTGATTGATTCATTGACTCCAGGGCAGCCTCAGTTGGACGAGTGGATGCTGGGCGCCCCCCAAAAACGGAGGGGCCTTGTCTTGGGCGCGCCTTCCGGATGGAGGGCCATCCTTCTCATCGGATCAAATGGTCCTCCAGCAGCCAACTCCGGGATACACCAACCTCTTGGATTGCGATGGAGGGTTGATTGAAGCTCAGGGCGCGGAAAATGGCGTCGCCCAAATCTGTGTCGATTTGGCTGGCGGCTTTCTTCCCTTTACCAGCAACATCCAATGCTTTGGAAAGCGCCTATGGTTTGGTCATCACCGACTTGGATGGAGATGTCATCGACGTGGTTCCAGGGGGCGAGGGCAATTTGGGGTACAACTTCTCCGGATCCCCTGCAGGCCCTTGTTTGGTCTGGGGAATGAGTTACGATGGAGACTTGTTGGCCTCCAGCATTGAGGTTGGCGCTCCTTATGACAGCATCTCTGCTACAGGGTGTGTCGCATTCAGTGCCCTCCCGGTTGAAGTCAATCGCATTTATTGCCTTCCCCCCAGTTGTGATGGGGGATCTGTATTGACCGCCGCCGGTGCAGACGAAGCCCTAGGCTGCCTGACTTTCGCCAATACATTGGTGAATTTTGGTTACACATCTCAGAGTCCGGATGCCGATTACCTTTTTGTGATTGCAGACGAAGACGGGCAAATTTTAGATTCCACCAGCACCCCAGAATATGACTTTGAGTCTCTTGGTTTGGGAGAGTACTCGGTGTATGGATTTGGTTATTTGGGCGCCATTGATTCGGCGAGTGTCGCCACAGGGGCTCCGGTCTCTGAGCTTCAGGCGGACTCTTGTGGGCTCCTTTCAGGTGGAGCTTTGGAGGTGTCCATCTTGGCATGTGACCCCAGTGGGTTATGTACCGACTTGTTCTTTTCAGAGTATGTGGATGGAAGCACGTTTAGCAAGGGCCTCGAGATCTACAACCCCAGCGCAGTGAATGCGGTAGACCTTTCAGAATACACAGTCAAAACCTTCAACAATGGGAGCACGGTTGCGAATCATGTGTTGGACTTGACCGGCTCTTTGGGACCCGGAGACGTCTATTTGATCGCCAACCCGGGAGCCGAAGCTGCCTTGTCGCAGTTGGCGGATGTCTTGGATGACGTTACCCTGTTCAATGGAAATGACGCCACGACTTTGGAGCGAAATGGCGTGGTGGTCGATGTTTTGGGTGTGGTAGGGGAGAACCCAGGCGATGGGTGGCCTGTCAACGACGTGACCATGTTGCACAACACGTTGGTTCGGAATCCCGATGTAACGGTGGGCTCTGCCGATTGGAGTGTGGTTTCACAACAATGGATGGACTATCCAGAAAACACATTCGATTTTTTCGGAGAGCATGAGGCGTTGCCATGTGGACTGGACACCACGTCGGTGCCCACCGTCGGCTTTGCTGTTGCAGACATTGTGGCTTTTGAGGGCGACGTGATTGCCATCGAGCTGCCCGTCTACCTTCCCTTAAACGAGGTGGTGGTGCAGGTGGATGTTTTGGGGGGAGGAACCGCCTTACCGGTCTCAGATTTTGGCACCCTTTTTCCGTTGACGCTCACATTCCCGCAGGGTTGGCTGGCGCCACAGTCTTTCACTGTCGGCATCGTCGACGACTTTGAGCCCGAAGGCATCGAAACGTTCACCCTGTCCTTGACCATCTTGTCTGGAGAGGCCGAAATCTCCGTAGAAGAGGTGACCGTGCAAATTGCCCCGAGTGATCTGGGTTTTCCTCACTATCCCATCGCAGATGTTCGTGGCGTGAATGGCAGTGGCGTCTTGGACAGCCTTTTGATCCCTTGCGAATTGAGGGGGGTCGTTCACGGCTTCAACACCTATCCATCTGGATTGCGGTTCACCATCATCGATCCCACTTCAGGCATTGAGGTATATAGCCCGGTGGAGAACTACAATTACTTGGTTCAAGAAGGGGACAGCGTTCGGGTTCGAGGCGCCATTCAGCAGTTTCAAGGCCGTGCACAAATCCTGGCCGACACGTTGATTTTGGCTGCAGTGGATCAAGCTTTGAATGAGCCTCAATTGGTCAATGTTTTGGGCGAAGAAACCGAGAGCGACTTGATTCGATTAAAATGTGTGGAGCTGGTCAATGCCTCGGAGTGGACCAATGTTGCCCCTCAATTTGAGGTGTATGTCTCGACAGGAGCGTCCCTTTACAAAATGGTGGTGGATGCCGACACAGACCTTTTTGGCACAGATCCACCAGAGGGGATTTTTGGTGTAACAGGAATCGGAGGGCAGAGGGATGATGACGCCCCCTTTTTAGACAACTACACCATTCTTCCTCGCGGCGCTTTCGATTTGTCCGAACCGGTTTCTGCAGACTTCTCTGCGCCGTTTGATTGGAACGCAGAAGACGGCCCTGTGGCTTTCGACAACCAGTCCTCTGGCGCAGGAGGATACTTCTGGAGTTTTGGAGACGGGTCGCCATTGGACACGACCACGTCGCCGCTGCATGACTTTCCAACCGACAGCACGTATACGGTGATTCTCACCGCGTCAAGTTCAGATGGCATTTGCACCGACCAAGCGTTTCAAGAGGTCACGGTGGTCTTTCCCGACACCACCTCTGGGGTTGCGGAGTGGATTGGCGAGGTGACCCCTGTACATGGGGGCCCTGTTCCTTTTGGCGAGGGTGTTTCTCTGCTTTTGGATGTCGAGGTGAACCTCGCCCATTGGGCCATGCGAGATGGTGTGGGCCGCTTGGTTCAATCTGGCGGGCCTGTTTTGGCGGGCTCTACATTGACCATTTCAGCGCAAGGCCTTCGTTCGGGTTGGCACGTCATGGCCTTCACGGACGCCTTTGGCCGGCAGTGGACATTGCCTGTGACGGTCCGCTGAGTCCATGAGCCGCTCCAACGCCACACTTCTCCTTCATGCGACTGTGGTGGTGTTTGGGTTCACGGGTGTTTTGGGTAAGCTGATTCAACTTCCCGCTGTGCCTCTGGTTTTTTGGAGAACCATGATTGGCGCCTTGGGTCTTCATGCATGGATGGTGTTGCGGGGCCACCAAGGGCGGATTCCAAGGAACCTGACGGGCCCGATTGCATTGACCGGTGTGCTGGTGGCCGTTCACTGGGTTACATTTTTCGCCGCGATCAAAGCGTCGACGGTGTCCTTGGCGCTGGCTGTGATGGCAACGGTTCCCTTTTTTGTGGCTTTCATCGAGCCCGTGGTTCGTCGGAAGCGGTTGGATTATTCGGAATTGTTGTTGGGTGTCGTGGCGATTTTGGGACTTTGGTGGATGTACCGGGTCGATGTCTCTGCAGGGTGGGGGATGGTGTTGGCTTTGGTGAGCGCGTTTTGTGCGGCCTTGTTTGGCACCCTCAATAGTGTTTGGAGCCAGCGCGCGAGCTCGCTTTCCGTGTCGCGTCTTGAGCTGACTGTGGCCTGCGCTGTTTTGGCCCTTTGGATGGCGTTTTCCGGGGGGTGGAATGCCATTTGGCCCAGTGCTTACGACTGGCTTTGGTTGTTGATTTTAGGCTTGGTTGCGACCTCCTTGGCTTTTGCAGTCACCGTCGCGGTCATGCGCGTATTGAGTCCGTTTACAGTGGCCATGGCGATTAACCTTGAGCCCCTCTATGCGATTGGATTGGCGCTGCTGATTTTTGGGGACGACGAGGTGATGCCACCTGGGTTTTACGGCGGGGCATCCGTCCCTGATTTTGAGCGTGTTTTTGGATGTCTTCCTTAAAAAAAAGGCGCCGTCTAAAAGACGTCGATTGAGGCGATTAAACCATCAACTCCAGTGTAATGGCATCTCCCATTGGCCAGTTGGCCTCTGGAATGCGCAAGTGGCCTTGATGCCATTCGCAATGGCCTTTTTTGAGCAAGTTTGACAGCGCCGATTGGGCCCGAACATCGAGCCCTGAGGCTTGCAGAAGTGCGTTTGGATCAACCCCTTCTGCGCGACGGAGTCCTGTAATCAAGGCCTCGTTGAATTGGTCTGTCGGCAACAGCACTTCTTCTTCTCGCTGCAATTCTAGGTTCTGGGATTCTGCGGTTTGCATGTACCGAGCGTTGGAGCGGCCGTTCCACCAGCGCTTTGTGTGTCGATGGCTGTGTGCTCCTGGACCTATTCCGAGATATGGCGTGCCAGACCAATAGGCGCTATTGTGCTGGCTTTCTCCACCGGGGCGGGCGAAGTTGGACACTTCGTAATGAGAGAAGCCCGCTGCTTTAGATGCTTTGCAAAGGAACCCGTATTCCGAGACGACGCTGTCGTCGGGTGGGGCTACGATTTGGCCCTTGGAGAGTTGGTCGCCATATCGCGTTTTGGGCTCTGCGGTGAGGATATAGCAGCTCATGTGGTCCACCGGCAAGGCACAGGCCCGCGCAACATCCTCCGACCCAGCGGTCTGTTTTTTCCCACCGGTACTCCGTAGATGAGGTCCAAAGAGAGGTGGTCAAAGCCCGCTGCTGCGGCATGGAGCACCACTTGTTCTGCCTTTTCGGCACCGTGGGCGCGCCTCATCCAGTCAAGCACGTCGGGCTGAAAACTTTGAACGCCAATGCTCAGGCGGTCAACCCCTGAATGCCTGAGCCCATCTAGTGTGGCTTGGTCCAGGTCCTCGGGGTTGGCTTCGAGTGTCCATTCTTTCAGGTCCCAATCTGCCTCGGAAAAGGCCACCTCTGCAATGTGCTGGAGCGCTGCTGGACGGAGCAGACTCGGTGTTCCGCCACCGAAATAAAGGGTATTGAACGTGTCTCCGCGCCATTCAGGCAAGGAGAGTCGGAGTTCTTGAACGATGGCCTCTACCATGCGGTCACGGTCACTCAATTTGGTTGTGAAATGGAAGTCGCAATAGGTGCACGCTTTGGCGCAAAAACGGGATGTGCACATAGAGTCCGGCCATGGTCTGCAATTTGGGTCGGGTTCCGCGGTAAATTGCAGGCCATGTCCGCCTTCCGTGATCTTCAGGGGAACAACGCTCCTCCCGCACCACCCCAAGCCAATGTTCATCGGGATGCCCGTGGAATTTGGTGGGTGAGGTTGGGACAACAAAAATCACCGTGTGGCGTTGCACCAATCGGACTCTGGCCGTTGGGAAGTGCACCTGGACGGAGTGAATGCGGTGTGGACCCGTCATGGTCTGCGGGAGCAACTGATGGAGCGAATGGGCCTCGAAGATGTTCAAGCTGGGGCATCAAAAGAGCTTCGGGCGCCCATGCCAGGAAAGGTTCTCGAGGTTCTTGTTGCCGAAGGTCAGCAAGTCACAGAAGGGGAGCCGTTGTTGGTTCTGGAGGCCATGAAGATGGAAAACGTGCTTCGCTCAGCAGGAGAGGGAGCGGTTGGCATCATCCATGTTAAGGCTGGACAAGCGGTGGAAAAAGACACTGTGTTGATCGCGTTGGCCGACTGAGGTTTCGGACAACGTTCTGTCCCCACCCTCCGTTGTGGATAATACCTCACGGCGCCTGATGAAGGGCGCGTGTCGCGGCTACCTTCGAATTATACACATGTGCACATTCAACCCTCGGCATGTTTTGGCTGCCATCGCGCTGATGGCGGGAGGACTCCCTCTTTGGGCCCAAACCTGCTCAGACCCTCAAACCCTCTGCCCGGAGGCGCCGACATCTGTCTTCGTTCTTGATGGCGCAGACGCGTTCTTGAATTTCGATTGCATTGACGCCACACACGTGGCGGTTCTGCGCTTTCGGTCCAATCACAATTTCGAGAATCTGGGCTCGGCTCGAATTCGAATCACGGAAGTGGCTTGTGATGGCCTGCTCGGGCCTGACACTTTATCTGCAGTCGTGGTCAGCGCCACCGGAGACCCATGTGACCCGGCTGGCCTCACGGCCATGGGCCCCTGTGTTTCTGGGATAGATGACCTGGTCTGGGAATCGTCAACCTTGCAGCAAAACAGCGAATATTTCTTGTTGATTGGAACCCAGCACGATCCTGCCGACGCCATGTGCGGCATGTATGTGGAGTTGGAGGGCGATGGCGTGACGCTGGACGCCTGCTGCAACCACACCCTTATTTCTGGCGCCTCTGCCGAACTTTCCGTGGAGGGTGGTGACCCCGTTTTTGGCTATGTGTGGTCCCCCAACTTTTACCTCTCAGACCCCACCCAGGCCAGCACCATGGTGACGCCTGCCGAGACGATCTCCTATCAGGTAGATGGACAGATTGGAGAGTGTTTGGTGTCCACTTCGGTTACGGTCACGGTCGGTTCTCCCATCGGGGTCCCCAATAGTTTCACGCCAAACGGCGACAACATCAACGATTTCTGGGGAATAGACGGCATTGCCGCCTTCCCTGGCGCCAAGGTTGAGGTGTTCAATCGATGGGGACAATTGGTGCACAGGTCCCTTGGTTACGCTCAGTCATGGGATGGTACGGGCAGATCAGGGAAGCCCTTGACACCCGGCACGTATTACTATGTGATTGAACTCAACGACGCGGATCTTCCGATCCCGCCGGAAACTGGTCACGTGGCCATCATTCGATGAAGGGACTTTCTATTTTCTCCCCGTTGGCCTTGTGTGTTGTCCTGATGGGAACAGCATGGAACGGGTCTGCCCAGCAACTGCCACTGCGCACCAACTGGCAATTCAACTATTTTCAGGAAAACCCAGCCTTCGCTGGTTTCACCGACTGTTTGGAGCTCAAGGCTGGGTTCCGCCAGCAGTGGGCTGGTTTTGATGGCGCTCCGCAAACAGCCTTTGCCAATCTACAAGGCGAAATCGCACGTTCTGCGGGCGGTGGAATCCATGGTTTTGGTGGCCGAGTGACCGACGATTCTGCGGGCCCCTATGGTTTTACTCAACTCGACTTGGCGTATGCGTATCACCTCAAAATGGCCCAAGGGTGGCGGCTGGCTGCTGGGGCAGCGATCGGGTTTATGCAGTACCGCTTGAACCTGAGCAACATTGTTTTGCCAGATTTCCAAGCGGGCAACGACCCAGCCATTACCTCCAGTGCCAATCAACTTTTGGCCCCCACGATGGATTTTGGCCTTTGGGTTTACAACAAGTACACTTTCTGGGGACTGTCCATTCAAAATTTGATTGAGCCTTCTGTTGATCAATGGGGTTTAGACACCCGTTTCCGTCGTCATGTTGGGTTTTATGGAGGATCCTTGATTCGATTGGAGGGACCTTGGAGTTTTCACCCAGCAGGTTCTTTGCGCTTCGCTGCGGGCGCGCCCGTTGCCGTGGACGTTCAGGCGTTGTTCGATTATGATGATGCCATTCGCTTTGGTGTGGGATATCGGAACGAGTCCGCTCTGTTTGGGCTGTTCAATTTGCAGATTACAGAGAACGTCAAATTGGGGTACGCCTATGACTGGAACGTGGGGGAATTGCAACAAGCGGCTTCGAGCACCCATGAGGTCACACTGGGCATTTTGGCCTGTCCGGTCAGGGGTGGTCATGTTCCCTGTGCTGCCTTTCAATGAACGTCATGGAACCCCAACAACGATTGTCACGTAGCACAAAGAGTTGCCGATGAAGAAGTGTCCTGGAGAATACAGTTTAATGCCGCCCTTGCCAAATCAGGGGCCAGTGCGCTTGTTCTTCCAGGGGCTCTGTCTATTGCTGTCGTTTGCATTGATCCAGGGGGTCTCTGCTCAGTGTCCGTCTGAGATTGACATCCTTCAACCCATTACATGCAGTGGCGCCGATGATGGTGTTTTGACTGTGGCAGTCCCGACGGGGGAGGATCCGGATGAGGTGTATTGGTTGTTCGAGGACGACACGCTGTTTGGCGTGGTCCAGTTAGGGCTTGGCCCGGGCAGCTACCTCGCGTTTGTTCCGGGATGCAGCGCATTGGGGGTGACTTTGAATGAGCCGTTTCCATTCTTCATCACCTCTTCCATTGTGCAGCTTCCCACATGCGACAATCCTTGCTCTGGGGTGATTGAGGCCACGGCAAACTTTGGCACGGGTGATGTCACGTTTGATTGGTCGCACAATGCGGCCGAAACCAGCGCCACAGGCACCGGCATCTGCGAAGGGGTTGTGCTCATCTCGGCTTTAGACGCCAATGGGTGTCAAGATCAAGACATGGTGACGGTGGAGATTCCCCCTGTAGAGGTTTTGGCTTTTGGCACAGACCCCAGTTGCAGCGGCCTTGAAGATGGGTCTGTCGCAGCGGTCGCCTCTGGCGGTTTGGGTGGTGGCTTTTCCTTTGTTTGGACAAATTCCAGTGGCACAATTGTTGGAAATACAGCGAACATCTCGGACTTGGGAACGGGGGAGTATTTCGTGACCGCGTCAGACACCGGCGGCTGCAGCATGTCCACCAGTGTCGTCTTGTCTGACCCTCCGCCGGTCAGCATTGACATGGCCTCCACCGGAGTCAGTTGCTTTGGAGATGAGGACGGAACAGCGTCTGCCACTTTTGCTGACGCGGCCTTGTATACTTGGTCGGGTCCGAACGGGTTCTCCTCTGCGGGCCCCGAGGTTGGGACCATTCAAGACTTGGCGCCAGGGGAGTATACCGTGGTTGTTTTGGCGACCAATGGTTGCATTGGTGCTGGAAGTGTGGATGTGGAGCAACCAGAGTTGCTCGTTGGCGCGTCTTTTGAAGCGCCCCCAACGTGTTCTGGATTGTCCAATGGAACCGCAGGCATTGTGCCTGTGGGCGGAACCGCAGATTACAGTGTGACATGGACCTTGCCCAGTGGAGATGTGGCCACAGGGGAGTTCTTGACGGGCCTTTCTGCAGGCAGTTACGCCTTCGAATTGCAGGACGCGAACAGTTGTATGTCCAGCGGCACGGTCGTTTTGGTCGACCCAGAGCCGGTTTCGCTCACCTTGACTTTGACTTCACCGCTTTGCGCGGAAGGAGATTTGGAGGGCACAGGCTCTGTTGACGCAGTGGCTGAAGGGGGCCTTGGCCCCTATTTGGCGGGGTGGTTCAACGTGGCCACCCAAGAGTTGATTGGGTCGGCGCTTTCGATTGGCAATTTGCCCTCTGGCACATATGGATTGGGCGTCTCAGACCAGTTAGGGTGCACTGTGGACACCGTGGTCACGCTGTTGGCTCCAGACAGTTTGAGCGTCTCTGTGCTGGCAAATCCGCCCTCTTGTTTTGGTGACGCCGATGGCCAAGCCATGGCTGTTGTTGAAGGAGGAACGCCCGAGTATTCAGTGCTTTGGACAGGCGACGTGGACCCGACGGTGGGCGCGTCAATCGACAACTTGACTGCAGGAGAATATGCCGTTTCGGTCAGTGACAACTTGGGCTGTACCGCGGCCGTTGGATTTGTCCTTGTGGATCCTGAACCGATCGATTTTACTGCATTTGCAACGCCCGTTGGGTGTTCTGGAACGGATGGTGCTGTGTTGAGCACGGCCATGGGTGGCGTTCCTGATTACCAAGTCAATTGGACGGGACCCGATGGAGATGTGGGATCTGGCCTTGAATTGGTGGGGTTAACGCCAGGCAGTTATTCTGCTGAGTTGACAGACTTGAGTGGATGCGAAGCCAGTTTGGTTGTTGAGGTGCTTGCGCTGCCCGCATTGACGCTGGAATGGAACGGTTTGGCCTTCGACTGCACGACCGGTCTTGCTGCATTGTCTGCGACATCTGCGGGGGGAGACCCGCCGGTTGTCTTGTCTCTCGAGGGCCCCTCAGGCGCCGTTGATTCAGGGGATTGGGCCTCTCTCTCCGAGGGTTCATATGTCTTGTCTGCCACCGATCAAAGGGGGTGCATAGCAGACACCACGTTCACGGTTTTGCCCTTGATTTCCATCGAAGTGGATGTCACACCTGCAGGGTGCGGCGGCGCAGGAGAGATTCAAGTTTTGGCTTTGGCAGGGTCTGGGACATATGTCTTTTTTGAGGCGACCCAAGGCCCCCCCACCTCGTCCAATGGAACCCTCGCGATTTGGGAAGCGTTGGAAGTTGGGTCATACGTGATCGTGGTGAGTGACGGTGTTTGTCAGGTGGAAGAGGAGGTGCTCATCGAAGGCGCTACACTCTTTGATTGGTCTGTCGAGACCTTTGATTTTGCGTGCGATGAATCTCCGGGCAGTGTGTCTGTATCGGTTGAAGGCGCCTTGGGGCCCATCGAATACAGCGGGGAAAGCGCCGAGGGCTCGGTGTCGTGGAGTACGGCAGACACGTCGGGGTTGATGCCCGGCCAATACACGTTGTCGGTTTTGGATGGTGCGGGTTGCGAACGGGACACTTTGATTGAACTCCTGCTGGCTCCGCCTTTGTCATTGGTTGCCAGCGCAACGGACATCGTGTGCTTTGGAAATACGGATGGCGCCATCATGGCGGAGGCTGTCGGGGGAACGGGCATCTTGAATTTGGGAGCGCAGGGGCCGCAAGGGTTGGTTTTGGCTCCTTTTGAAAACCTGATCGCGGGAACCTACACCGTGGGTGTGGTGGACGAACGCGGCTGTTCGGCGGACACGTTGATCGCCATCATCGAACCAGCAGTCATCGAAGTTGAAGTGTCGGTTCAGCCGGAGAGCTGCGCGGGCACAATGGATGGAGCGGTGAGTCTCTCGGCCTCTGGTGGAACTGGGGATTTATCGGTCCAATGGTCCAATGGACCGGATACCGCAGAATGGCTTGAGCTGGCGGCGGGGTCATACAATTGGACGGTGACGGACGGCCAAGGCTGCGTGAGCGGAGGTCAAGCTGATGTGGACTTGGCGGGTGGCTTGACTGTGACATCAGAAGTGGAACCAGGGGATTGTTTGGAAGGAGTGGCAACGGCCAATGTGGTGTTGCACCTTGTTGGAAACGCAGCGCAAGCCAATGTTCTTTTGGGAGGGTTGCCGGCCGATTTCACAGAAACCTTGGAGGGGGAAGGAACGTGGGCCTGGAACAACTTACCGGAGGGGAATTACGGTTGGACGGCAAGTTTGGGTGAGGGATGTGGGTCAAATGGAACGGCGTCAGTGCTGCTGCCCGACCCACTCTCATGGACGGGAACGGTGACCCCGCCTTTTTGCGAAGCGGACACAGGCCAAGTGGTCGGCCTGAGTGTGGGTGGCGTTTTGCCCATCGAGGCACACTGGTTTGGAACCACACTTTCTGGAGACACTTTGATTGGGGAAGGGGCGTCCATTGGGCCATTGCCCTCTGGGGAGTACACCATCGAAATTGCAGATGATGCCGGGTGCATTGTGGACACCACCGTATCGCTTGTGCCTTTGTCGACAGGTTTGGGGGTCACACTGGAGCTGATTCAACCGAGTTGTGGAGGAGCGCTTGTTGGACAGGCTGAACTGCTTCCGTTTGGGGGTGTGGGGCCTTATGAAGTCCAGGTCGAAGGGGCGGCAGACGATTTTTCCCTTCCCTTTCTCGTGCCAGGAAGCTATCCAATAACCTTGACGGACTCCTTGGGGTGTTTGGCAGTGGACACCATTTTGATTGATCCCGCGAGTGAATTTCTTCTTTCTGCTGAAGTGGACTCCGCTTCTTGCGCATACAGTGAAGATGGGAGCGTTTATTTGACCACAGCCAATGGAACGGGCAGCGTCAACTTCACCTTTTCTGGCCCGTTTGGTGCGGTGTCCGTGGGGGATACGGTTCAGGGGGTTGGCCCCGGGGTTTATGAAGTCACCGCCTTGGATGAAGCGGGTTGTCCGGCAGTGTTGCTGGTCACGGTTGAGGCTCCGCCAGCGCTGTTTGTAACGCTGGACAGCTTGAGTCGCCCGAGTTGTTTGGGGGATGTGGACGGCGCGCTCTATGCAAGCGCCTCTGGGGGCACAGGTTCCCCCGCTGGTTGGTCGTTCAATTGGTTCTTCGAAGGCCAGCAAGTGGGAGAAGGGCCAACGCTGGACGGCCTTGGGGATGGCGATTATGCCATTGTGGTCTTGGACGGTGCCGGGTGCACAGGAGAGATTGAGTCGATACCATTGGTTGCGCAAGGAGATGTCGCGCTCAGTGTTCCTTCGGACACCGCTTTGTGCGCAGGTCAAGTGTTGTTTTTGGAGGCGGTGTCATCAGGCGCCACGCAAACTTTGTGGCTGTTGCCAGACTCAACCAGCGGCCCCGGTTTGGACGCGCCAGGTTTTGTCGTTTTTGAGGGGTCCGCTCAGTGGGTGTTCACGGCCTCTAGATTGGGCTGCGTTCGATCAGACACCGTTCAAGTGACAGGCTTGTCTTTGCCAGTGCCCAATGCTGGAGTGGATCAGACCATACCAGAAGGCGGAACAACCTCCATTGGGTCTGAACCCAACTTGGACTGGAGTTATGTGTGGGCGCCGTCAGAGGAGGTCCTTTCACCGGAATTGGGGGCCACGGCGACACAGGGGTTGTTTGAGTCAACGTTGTTCTTGTTAACGGCATTCACCAGCGAGGGGTGCTTCTCTTCCGACACTGTGTTGATTGAGGTGTTGAAGGATTTGGACATTCCCTCGGGCTTTACGCCCAATGCAGATGGGATCAATGACCGTTGGAACTTGGGGGGCTTGGACCAGTACCCAAGTGCTCAAATCACCTTGTTCAATCGTTGGGGAGACGTTCTTTTGACCCAAGGCGCGGATGAGGGGTCTTGGGACGGCACACTGGGGGGCATTCCAGTTCCTGTTGGAACGTATTACTATCACATCCGCGTCGATGAACCTGCTTTACAAGCAGAGTGGACGGGGCCCATCACCTTGATGAGATGAGGATGATCAGAACCACTTTTTCCACCGGACTTCACGTGGGCACGTTGGCCTTGTTTTTCTGTCTCAACTGGGCGGTTTCGGGCCAACAAATGCCCGTCACGACACTGCCACTGGATCACGCCTTTGATGCGCATCCCGCGGCAGCGTCGGACACCTTGATTCGGGTGAGCATTTGGCAGAGAAGCCCTTGGAGCGGGGTGGCATCGGCCCCCAGAACGACTTCTTTGGCCATCACCTCCCCAACCGGTTCGGATGCGTTGGCTTGGGGGGCTCGGTTTTGGAGTGACGTTGCAGGTCCTACCCGCATGGCTGGCGCGCACGCGGGACTTTCTTACTCTACGTTTTGGACACAGGGCCTGCGCATGTCTTTTGGCCTAGGCATCGGCTGGACCCAATTCGCCATTGACGGAAATCGCATTGATTTTGAGCAGGCGGGAGACCCAGCCTTGGGAGACACCTACCAAGCGGTTGGCGTGCCTGACGCCAGTGCTGGCTTGTGGGTTTCGAATGACCGACTCAACATCGCCATTTCTGCAGGACAAGTTCTCGGAGGGAACCTTCCTGTTTACAGTGGGACGGGCATGGAGTCTCAATTGGAATCCCACCTGAGGGGAATGGTGGCTTATCGATTCGGAACCGAGCAGTGGGGTTGGACACCTGTGCTGCAGTTCCAGCACTTGAGGCCAATTCCGGCAGAGGTGTCTGGGGCATTAAAGGTGGATCGCCAAGGAGAGTATTGGGCCATGTTGGGCTATCGGTCAGCAGGAGCCGCGCATTTGGGTGCGGGAATCAAATTGAACAATCAACTGACCTTCAGTTACAACCGGAATTGGGCGACGGGCAGTTTGGCCCGTGTCCTTGGCGGCGGTCATGAGGTTGTATTGGCATTCACGGTGCCCCGTTGATGAAGCCTTTAAACAGGTGCAGCAGCTGTGGATTGCGCCGGTAGTTTCGGAACGGAAAGAGCACAGATTGAACATGGCTGGATTCAAGAATTTGGAAGACTTGGTGGGTGACCTGGAAGCGGGCCTGCAAAAGTTGAGGGCAGGAAAATTGGAGCCGGAAGAGCTAACGCCTCTGGTTGATGACGCGAGAGAGCTTTGTGACCGACTGGTTTTGCTTCGTTTTAAGGCGCACGAGTTTGCCTACGAGGTCAGAAGAAAAGGACCCCAAGGCGGTGCAGATGAGCAGGCCATAGAAAGACAACCTGTTCGCCCCTTTAGAATTGGGGCGGCTTATCAAACGTCTTTGATTGACGCCATTGAGGAGGTGAGCAGAGAGCAAGCAGAGCAAGCAGCAGACGCCCGCCGATTGGCCGGAACCCCGGACTTGTTTGACTTTGCCGCAGAGCCGAGGGCGGGTGCCGCTGTGTCCCCTGAGCCCGTTGTGGATGCGGAAGAGGTCTCCGAGGTCGCTTTGGGTGCGGAAGAAGTCTCCGAGGTCGTTTTGGGTGCGGAAGAAGTCTCCGAGGTCGCTTTGGGTGCGGAAGAAGTCTCCGAGGTCGCTGAGGAAGACTGGTCAGAAGTCGAGGACGACTTTTCTATTGTACCCGATGAAGAGGCTCCCGATTCCGTTGTGGAGCAGAAGGAAGTTCTTGAGCCCGTCGCGGTCGCGGAAGATGTGCCGTCGGCCAAGCATGAAGGCAAATCAACACCGCCCGAGGACAACGCACCGTCGTTGGCTGAACACATGGAAATGAAAGCGATTGGCGACTTACGCAAGGCGTTTAGCCTGGTCGAGAAATACGAGTGCATCAAAGGCTTGTTTCAAGATGACGCGGTGCTTTTTGACCGTGTTTTGGACGCGTTAGACAATGCGGGAGACTATCAATTGGCTTTGTTGTGGCTCAAACAACACGTCCCTGGTTTTGACACGTGGGATCAGGAAGACGCGACGGTATTGCGATTTTTGGAGCGCGTTCAAAGGAGGTATGCTCCATGTTAACCGTGGTGCCCACGCCCATCGGAAACCTTGGGGATTTCACCCCGCGGGCCATGGAGTCCATTGCGGCGTCAGATTTTGTCTTGGCCGAAGACACCCGGACGACGGGGTCGCTTTTGAGGCTCAAAGGCGTTGAGGCTCGGCTGAGGCCTTTCCACGCACACAACGAACACAAGGTGTTGGAGGATGTTGTGGCGGCATTGCTTGCGGGAGCGCAGGCTTGTTTGTGCAGTGATGCGGGGACACCGGGCATTAGTGATCCTGGATTCCTCTTGGTTCGGGCCTGCATAGAAGCGGGCGTAGAGGTGATTTGCCTTCCGGGGGCAACCGCTTTCGTGCCGGCTTTGGTGGTCAGCGGATTGCCTTGTGATCGGTTTGTCTACGAAGGGTTTTTGCCCCACAAAAAAGGCCGCATGACCCGGCTTAAAGCCTTGGCGGAAGAAAAGCGCACCACTGTACTTTATGAATCTCCCCACCGAATGGTGAAACTGCTGGGGGAGTTGGTGGCCCATTGTGGCCCAGACCGGATGATCAGCGTGAGCCGTGAACTGTCTAAAAAGTTCGAAGAGACAGTGCGTGGAACCACAGCAGAAGTCCAAGCTCATTTTACTGAGCACGCGCCCAAAGGAGAGTTTGTGGTCGTGGTTGCAGGCCTGTCCGATTGACCGGGTCAGAAGAGCACTTTCTGGAGGTCGCCTACACGGGTCACCTTCACCAGAGAAAGGCCTTTTGGTGGCGGTGGCTCATTGTTTCCGAGCCCGCTCACAACTAGCCGTTTCATGCCCATTTTCGCCGCCTCGGCCATGCGCTGTTCGATGCGGGCGACGGGCCGAACTTCTCCAGTCAATCCCACTTCACCGCACATGGCGGTTTTGGGGTCCAACGTGAGGTCCAGCGTGCTGCTTAGGATGGCGCCGACCACTGCGAGGTCAATCCCGGGATCTTCGAGTCGAATTCCCCCCGCCAAGTTTAAGAAGACGTCTGATGTACCCAGTTTGAAACCGCAGCGCTTTTCGAGCACCGCGAGCAGCATGTTGAGTCGCCGCAGGTTGTATCCCGTCGCCGACCGCTGAGGGGTGCCATAAACAGCACTGCTCACCAAGGCTTGGATTTCCACCGTAATGGGCCGTGCACCTTCGATGGCCACAGCGAGTGCGGTTCCACTGAGTCGAGAACCCGCGTCTCCGAGCAATGCGCCAGAGGGGTCGGTAACGGGATGTAAACCGTCACCACGCATTTCAAAAATTCCAATCTCTTGGGTGGACCCAAATCGGTTTTTGACGGCCCTTAGGATGCGATAAGCGTGGTGTCTGTCCCCTTCAAACGTCAACACAACGTCCACCATGTGCTCGAGCACTTTGGGCCCTGCTATGGCGCCTTCTTTGGTGATGTGACCAATGAGAACCACGGGAAGCTGAAGTGGCTTGGCGGCCAAAATGAGCTCTGCGGTGGACTCTCTCACTTGGGCCACACTTCCCGGGGCACTCTCCACTCGCGGCGTATGGAGGGTTTGGATGGAGTCCACGAAAAGCAAGTCTGGTTTGTGCTCCTTGACCGCCTTCACGATGCCTTCAGTTGATGTTTCTGGGAGGATGAGCAGGTCTGGGCCCAAAAGACCCAATCTGTCGGCTCGCAATCGAACTTGCTCGGGGCTTTCCTCTCCAGAAACGTACAGCACTTTGCCCGCCGCTTTCATGGCGGTTTGCAGGCTCAATGTGGACTTTCCAATGCCGGGCTCACCTCCCAAAAGCACCAATGCGCCGGGCACCAAACCGCCACCAAGAACCCGGTCGAATTCGCTCTCGCCGGTTCCGATCCTGTGGCTGGTCTGTTCGGTGTAGTCTTGAAGGGGCCGTGCTTCTGCTACGCCAGCCGCAACGGCAGCCCGCTCCATGCGCGGATTTGCCGACTCTTTAAATTCATTGACGGTGTTCCAAGCCTTGCAGCTCGGGCATCGACCGACCCATTGACCGGTCACGTGTCCGCAATCACTGCAAACGAAGTGCGTTCTGGCTTTTGCCACCTTTCCGAATCAACGGGCAATCATGACATCTCCGCTGAAGTCCCGGCCATTGGGCAGGGTCAACAGGTAGTAGTGGGTTCCAGAAGACACGCCTCGGGCATCCCACTGGTTGTCGTAATTGTCGGAGTAGTAAACTTGGTTGCCCCAACGGTCGTAAACAGCGAGGGTGGCCCCATTGTATTTCAGCAGGCCCTTGACTTCAAAGGTGTCGTTCTTTCCAAAAGACCCTTCGGCTGTTCCCGGGGTAAAAATGTTCGGGATGGTGATGTCACAGTTGTCCCACTCCACCTGCCACTCACTCCCTTGACCTCCTGTTGAACAGGGGTTGTATCCGGTTCCTGTGAGAACGAGGGGGTAATTGTAATAGGAGGAATCCAAGATGCTTTGGAATTGTGCCGTGGTGAAAGTGACGTTGTCGCCGTTCAACCCAGGAATGATCACTGAGCTCGATGCTTGTCCTTGCACTTGTATGGTCCAGTTCCACTCGACAGCGTGTGTGCTGTTCAGCTCGAATGTATTGGGAATTTCAGGACACAGGAAGAGGGGTCCTTCGGAAGGAAGGATGGTGGGTTCGGGTGTGCCTAGGTCGACAGGATAGCCCATCCAAACAAAAGTGCTGTCGTCGAACGAGGTGCAGCCGAGGGGGTCTTCAAACGTGGCAGAGATCCAGGTTTCGTGATGGGGATTGAAGGTCGCGGTGTAGGTGTTGGCCACCGTGCCATCCTCCCAGGTTACCGTCCAGTCGTTGTCTGTCAAGGGGTCGATGAGCACCGTGTTTCCACCTTCGCAGTCCAAGCTATAGTTGGGAAGGGGGCTTGGAATGGGCACAAAGACTTGAACATCGGCGCAGGCTTCAGCTGTTCCACATTCATTGGTGGCCTCGATGCAATATTCTCCAGCTTCGTCTGTGGTTAAGATGAAACCGTTGGCGCCGTTGATGTTGCCATTGTCGAGCGTCCATTGGAGGTCCACATCTATGGAGGGGTCTAGGCCTGCGTCAAGGGTCACTTCCACGCCATCTTCACAAACAACGACGTCCTCGAGCGCTGGATCCGCTTGATTTGAACTGATGATGGTGAACGGAAAATCAAATGTGCCGCACAAGTTGCTCAAGGTCACAGAGAGGTCGTATTCGCCAGGGTTGTTGAAGGAATACTCTGCAAAGAAACCTTGATCACTGTTGGCTTGTGGCCAATCAATGGGGTCAAGTGTGCCTTGGAAGGTGGTGTCCATTTGGAAGTTGGCCGCCTCACCGTCACACAAGAGGTAGGTGTCGTCGTCGATGAGGTTGGCGGCTGGGCCAATCAAGTTGCCTGTTGGCGTTGTGCTGGTTTCCATCGGGTAGCAGGCACTGTAACCACAGTTGTTGTCTGTGAAACAGACCTCGTAGAGGCCGAGTCCACTGGTCGGGGTAAAGAAGGTGTTGAATTCTGTGGGGTCAGAAAAGAAGCCAGAGCCTTGGCTCACGCTCCAAGAGCCTCCAACAGGATCTACAACACAGTCTGCTGTCGCGGAGTAAACGAGACCACCACCCGCGGGGAGGTCGTCTATTGGCTCAGGGTTGGCGGTTGTGCAGTTGTAGACCGTAAAGCTGAAATCGTCGACAGGTGCGTTTGAACCTGTGACCATGGTGATGTCCACCTGACTGCCCAGAGACACTTGGATGTCTGTGTGTGCGGTGAACACCTCAAAGCTGGCGAGAATAAACGTCTCAACATTGCCGTCGGCATCGGTGATGTTGACTTCAAGGTAATTGTCGCCTCCCCAGCCCGTGGACTCTGAAGAGACCATATAGATCAGCAGTGGGCCGGCATCTGGTGTCGTGTATCCACCTTCGAACTGAACACTGTAAAGGCTGTCGCAGACTGGAGGGATGGTGATGTCTGGGATCACCTGAGTTACTTGTTCCACATTGAATACACGCTGCCCTTGGCAACCGTCGTCATTGGTGATGAGAATCCGGAAGGAACCTGGAGTCACGCCAATCGCGGTGTCACCAAGCTCAGTGGCGGGGACTACGATTTCACCACCGGCACCGTTCCAGTCTCCATCCCACTCGTACGTGACAAAGGAGTCCATGTCTGGGTCGCAAACTGTCACGATTGCAGTATCGTCGCCACAAATTGGGTTGGGTTCAATGCACACATCTGGCAAGAAGTAAAGGCTTTGGTCAATGTAAAAACTCTGCGTCGCAGAGCAGCCAATGTCGAGCGATGCCGTGACGCTAAACGTCCCGCCAAATTCATACGTGCATTCCGGTCCAAAGCATCCAAGCGACCAGAAGTAACTGTCATAGTCGTCGTTGCAGGTGATCGTGGTCTCCTGTCCGGAGCAGATGCTGAGGTCCCCTTCTACGGTGAGGGTGGGGAGTTCAACATCGAGCACTTGAACCACGTAATTCAATGCCGTCGTCGCCGCTGGCGTTCCGTCGTCAGTGGCGGTGATTTCGATGTTGTAAACACCGACGTTGCCGGTTGTACCTGCGAGATAGGCGTCCAAATAAGTGATGCCATTTTCCTCGTAGGTTCCGTTGTTGGTCAAGGCGGGAACATCGGAGATTTCAATGCTCACGGTCTGGTCCGATTCCGGCGCCAAAAATCCAATGTTCAGATCAAGGGTGTCGTTCAGACAGACAAACAAAGTGTCGGCACAACCATTGCCTGGGGTTGACGTGGGAATGGGCAATTGGTTTGGGTCTGAACCAGAAACATTGATGCAGAGGTCCTTTCCGTTCAGCCAGAGGCAACCGTCTTGTTCGGCTTCACTGGCTCCATAGGGCCCGTTGTAGGTGTCGTCGGTGAAGTTGAAACGCCCGAATTGCACGAAATTGTCTTGGTTGTTTTGAACGTCGACACCAACAGTTGCAGGGTCTGTTCCGCAGCACCCGCCACTGCCACCCACATCGCCGTGTGCCCACTGCATGTCTTCATAGCACATCTGCACATTGCCTGTTCCTCCACCAACGGCGACTGAGCCGTCTTCAGAAAAGACAATTTGATAGCTTACGGTACGCTCGTCGTGGTTATTGTAGTACCCAACATCCACCCAATTCACGTAAACAGCAGTCGGGGTAATGCGGTAAAAAATGTCGCCTGTCAGACGGTAGTCTGCATCTCCCCAATACCCAGCGATGATGTTGTAGTCTGAATCAGGCAACTCTTCGGGTGTCCAATCAATGACCGGCTCAGTAAAGGAGATGAGGCCTTTGGAGTTGATGTAAAACTCATCGTACTCGATGCCGAAAAGGTTGAATGTGAAGGGAAGAGAAAGCGGTCCGTGCGAATAGTCCACATCAATGCCGGCACCGCCGGTGAATTGCTGCATTTCAGGCGTGATTTCGGTGTAGGTCCCGTCGGGCTCAATCCAACAATCACACTCGCCAGAACGCATCGAGCGCCGCTGCTTGTTCTGTTCCTTTTTTGCGTGGTATTCTGGGGTGTCCTGTCTGCGCTTGATCACGGCGATGACCGCTTCTTGATCATAACCTTCCCAATTCCGGTAGGCATCCCACTCACTGCGGTCCATCATCATAACCGCAAACTCGAAGCCTCCATACTTGTTGTACAGGGATTCGATTTCACTTGGAAGGGGAGCTTGGGCGTCGGATTGAAGAGAAACCGACAAAAAAGCAAGGGCGATGAGGAGAGCTCTCATTGGATGTTGTGATTCACGCGAGGGGGCTAAATATACTGAACAGCATGGCCTAAACGCGACTAGAAAGCAAAGGTTGAGCGGGTAAAGTGTATCTCAACGTGAGAAAACAACAATTTGGGGGCCCCTATGTCCCTTTTGAGGGCCGGCGCAGGCGTACTTTAGAGGCTCCATGAAGAACACCCGCAACTTCTGCATCATTGCTCACATTGACCACGGAAAGAGCACCTTGGCCGATCGTCTTCTTCAGGCGACCGGAACGGTGAACGAGCGTCAGTTGCAAGAGCAGACCTTGGACGACATGGACATCGAAAGGGAGCGTGGCATTACGATCAAAAGCCACGCCATTCAGATGAAGTACACACAAGGGGGGCAGGAATACGTGCTCAATTTGATTGACACCCCGGGTCACGTAGATTTCAGTTACGAGGTCAGCAGGTCCATCGCTGCTTGCGAAGGGGCTTTGCTGATTGTGGACGCCACGCAGGGCATTGAGGCGCAAACCATTTCGAATTTGTACCTCGCCATTGAGCACGATTTGGAAATCATTCCAGTCCTGAACAAGATGGACTTGCCCAGTGCAGACCCGGAGGAGGTGATGGACCAGATAGTCGACTTGATTGGTTGTGGTGTGGACGACATCTTGCCAGCCAGCGGAAAGACGGGGTTGGGCGTAGATAAAATTCTCGAGGCCATCGTTGAACGTGTCCCGGCTCCGAAGGGAGACGAAAAAGAGCCTTTTCAAGCCATGGTGTTTGATTCAGTGTTCAATTCATTCCGTGGAATCATTGCATACTACAGGGTGTTGAACGGGGAGATTAAAAAAGGAGACCGCGTGCGGTTTTTCAACACTGGAAAGGAATACAACGCAGATGAAGTTGGCGTCTTGGGCATGGATCTGATTCCGCAACAGGTGGTGTCTACAGGCAATGTGGGCTACATCATTTCGGGAATTAAAGACGCAAAAGAGGTCAAAGTGGGGGACACCCTCACCTCGGCAAGTCGGCCGTGCGAGTCGGCCGTTCAAGGTTTCGAGGACGTGAAGCCAATGGTTTTCGCGGGCATTTATCCCGTGGACACAGAAGACTACGAAGAGCTTCGCTACAGCATGGAGAAGCTCCAGCTCAATGACGCATCTCTGGTTTTTGAACCTGAGAGCTCAGCGGCGTTGGGCTTTGGATTCCGCTGTGGGTTCCTTGGCATGCTTCACATGGAGATTGTGCAGGAGCGGCTAGAACGAGAGTTCAACATGGTGGTGATCACCACCGTTCCAAACGTGAGCTACATCTGCCACCCAAAGAAGGGGGATCCTTTGGTGATCAACAACCCCTCTGAGCTGCCTGACCCCAGCAAGTTGGACCATGTTGAAGAGCCCTTCATTAAGGCGCAGATCATCACGAAATCTGAATATGTCGGGGCCATCATGTCCTTGTGCATTGGCAAGCGAGGGGTGCTTCACAACCAAGTGTATCTGACTTCAGACCGCGTTGAGTTGACCTTCTCAATGCCGTTGGGCGAGATCGTATTTGATTTTTACGACAAGCTGAAGAGTGTGTCTCGGGGTTATGCCTCGTTCGATTATTTCCCGGAGAGTTACCAGCCTTCTCAGTTGGTCAAATTGGACATTTTGATCAATGGAGATCAAGTGGACGCCCTCTCCGCGCTGGTGCACCGTTCAAACGCGTTTGAATTGGGCAAGAAGATTTGTGCCAAACTGAAAGAGCTGATTCCCCGCCAGCAGTTTTTGATTGCATTGCAGGCCGCCATCGGAGCCAAAATCATTGCCCGTGAGACCATCAAGCCAGTCAGAAAGGACGTGACGGCGAAGTGTTACGGCGGTGACATTACACGGAAGCGAAAGCTGCTTGAGAAGCAGAAAAAAGGCAAGAAGCGAATGCGTCAAGTGGGTTCCGTCGAGGTTCCGCAGGAGGCATTCCTTGCCGTCTTGAAGCTGGACTGACCTCAGGGTGATTTAAGCCTGGCCATTGGCCAGCTTGTTCTTGTTGGCCAATTGGCCGCAAGCCGCGTCAATGTCCTCACCGCGAGATCGCCGGACGTTGACCACCATATTGAATTTGTTCTCTAGGACATCTCGGAATTCATCCGTTTTTGTGGCGTCCGCTTTCTGAAACGCGGCGTCGTCAATCGGATTGTATTCAATCAAGTTCACCTTGCAGGGGACGCAGGAGGCGAAACGAGCCAAGTCACGGGCGTCTTCAACGTCATCGTTGAAACCGCCCAGAAGAATGTACTCGAAGGTGACCCGGGTGCCTGTTTTTTCGTGGAAATGGACGAGGGCATCTCTCAACCGGGAGAGGTCATTGGTCTCGTTGATCTCCATGATCTGATTTCGTTTCTCATCCTGTGCGGCATGCAGGCTGAGGGCCAAGTTGAACTTGACTTCGTCGTCTCCTAGCTTGTGGATCATTTTGGCAATGCCAGCCGTGGAAACCGTGATTCTTTTCGGGCTCATCCCCAACCCCGGGGTTCCGGTAATTCGGTCCACTGACTCGAGGACATTCCGGTAATTGAGCAAGGGTTCTCCCATGCCCATGTAAACGATGTTGGTGAGGGCGTGCTGGTGATGCCTTTCGGCCAGGCGTGCAATGTGTCGGACTTGGTCCACGATTTCTCCTGCCGTCAAGTTTCGCAAAAGCTTGAGGCGCCCGGTTGCACAAAAAGCACAGGACAAACTGCATCCCACTTGGCTGCTAATGCAAGCCGTCATTCGGTCTCTGGCGGGAATCAAGACCCCTTCCACCACTTTCCCAGGCTCGATTGGGAACGCGCATTTTACGGTTCCGTCTCGGCTGACTTGCTCTTCTTCTGGAGCAATAGAGCTCAGTGAATAGGTGCCACTCAGGGATTCTCTAAGGCCCTGAGGAAGGTTGGTCATTTCCGAGAACCCCTTGGCCCCCTTGGTCCAGATCCACTCAGAGATCTGTTTGCTTCTGAATGCGGGCTGACCCAATTCGACCAAGGCTGCACGGAGTGCATCATCGTCGAGGGTTCGGATGTCGGTCATCGCGGTCATGGTGCCGCGAAGTTAGGTTCGATATCCCCGGGAGTTTTATGCCAAGGCAGCATCAAAACCTCCACCGGTGTCGTTGCCAGAGAGCAATTCGGCCATTCGCCGACGAAGGTCCTCTCTTTTGCGGACGGCCAAGGCGATCTCTTTGCCGTTGACCAAGGTGATGGAGTTCGTCCGATAGTTGCACTGACGGATTTTATTCAGGTGCACCAATTGGCTGTTGTGGACCCGTACAAATTTAGAATTGTCAATGAGGCTCTCCACGTACTTCAAGTTCTTAGAGACCATGAGACGTGAACCATCAGACTTGTAAATACAAGCATAGCTTCCGCTGGCCTCGACGTGAAGGATTTCTGAATGCCGAATAAAGTGCCGTTGTCCAGAAGTGGTGATTTCTAGCTTTCTGTGAAAGTCTCCGTTCTCCAGCATCTTGATTCGGAAGTGTTCACGAATCCGGTCAGCACAACTCTTCAAGTCGACCGCGTCGACGGGCTTGAGTAAGTAGTCGAAAGCTTGACGACGAATGGCGTCAATGGCATAGTCTTGGTAGGTCGTGTAGAAGACCACGTAAAATTCTCTGTCATCGAAACGATCGATCAAATCAAGCCCAGATTCAAAGGGCATGCGGATGTCGACAAAAACGATGTGGGGACGGCCGTTGCGGATGGCGTCGTAGCCTATTCGGGCGTTCGGTGCTTGGTCAATGACACGGATGAACGGACAGTGTCGTTCAATCTGACTGTGCAGTACCTCACGGGCGGGCGCTTCATCATCAACGATGATGGCATCGAGCTGAGCATTCATGGGCGGACGATTTGGTTGTAGCATCACAAGAATCATTTCTTGCAAGCCTACAAAATCAAATATACGCATTCGACTCGGTAAAAAGCAAATTCGCAGACGTTGTATTGTGTTTTGTAGTCGTTTTAGAGGGCTTGAGCCACTCGTGTGGCCATGTCTATGGTGTGATAAACATCCACATCAACATGCCTGACTTTGCCCTTTGGCCGGAAAAATCCTGTTCGCACCGCCACCAAATCCAAATCGGGCACCGCAATGATGTATTGACCGTGAAGCCCACTGTAATGGGTGAAGCGATGGCCGTTGTGTTCTCCCATCCACACCTGATACCCGTAATGTTGGATGTCGCTTCCGTCGGAAAGGGGCCCGATAGGGCTCATGAGTCGGGAGATGAAGTCTTGGCTTAGAACCTGCTTGTCACCAACCTTGCCTGAGTCCAAGAGCAGTTGACCGAGCCGTGCATATTGCGAGGGGGTGCTGTAGAAACACGCATAATTGCGCTCATGTCCTTGGTTGTCTATTGCCCAAAAGGCAGCCTCCGTCGCGCCGAGGGGCCCCCAGATGTGCGTCGAAAACCACTCACCGAGCGACACGTCGACTACAGAGAGTAAAATTTCTTGGAGGAGGAGGGTGTTGCCCCCTTGATATTTCCAAGTTGCCCCAGGCTGTCCTTCGACTTCGAAATTTTCGAGACGCCTGAGAATGTCATCTCCATAAGTGCACTTGGCCATGAACCCGAAAGGGTTTTTGTAGCTCTCTCCAAATGGAATGTTGGACCTCATTTGTAAGACGTGCTCAATGGTCAAGTCGGCGTTGCGTCCTTTTCCGAATCGAGGCAAATGCTTGGCCACAGGGTCGGTGACAGACAGAAGCCCCTCTTGCTCAGCGGCTCCAATGGCCAATGCTGTCATGGTTTTGGCCATGGAGAAGGAGTTTGTGCGCATGGTGTCTGCACCTGGAATCTGGTCCGACGTCCAATCGAGCAGAAGGGTGTCACGATGCACCACAGCAAGTCCTGTGGTTTTGAAGCGATGCGTGGAGTCGAGGATCGCCTGAGGAAGGCGAAGCGCACCAAAGTCCTCCGACGTTGGCCAAGGACGAGGGGACAATGAGGCAGGAATTTGACGGCACTCTTTGAATCGGAGGTCGTCTACCTGTGCGTCTTTGTAGCCCCTGAAGTAGCATTCCCTTAGCCCTGTCCACAAATGACGATTGTCGGTTACATGTGCCAATGTGTAGAGACACATGCAGGCCAACGTGGCAAAGAAAACGGTCTTTTTCATGTTCAACTTTCAAAAAGGTGGGCACCCAAAACATCGAGAAGGTGACCCTGCAAGGCGGCTTTGGCTTTGTCTAGGTTGATGGCTCGTCCACATTCTTTTTCGAGGCTCGTCACGCCACGGTCCTGAATTCCACAAGGGACAATCAGATTGAAGAAGTCGAGGTCGGTGGACAGGTTGAACGCCAGGCCGTGCATGGTTACCCATCGGCTGCACTTGACACCGATGGCACAAATTTTTCGTGCGGACATTCCGGCCTCGGGGTTGACCCAAACGCCCGTTAATCCATCAATGCGCCCTGTGGTGACCCCCCAGTCGGCGCATGTGCGGATGACGGCTTCTTCGAGTTGCCTCAGGTACCAGCCGATGTCGGTTCGGAATTGGTCGAGGTCCAATATGGGGTAGACGACCAATTGACCTGGCCCATGATAGGTGATGTCCCCTCCACGGTTGATTTCGTGGTATTCTACGCCGAGTTCAGCCAAACGCTCTGCGGAGACAATCACATGATTGGCGTCGCCGCTCTTTCCCAAAGTGAGCACATGGGGGTGTTCCACAAACAGGAGATGATGATCCGGCCATGGCAGGCCTTCTGGATTGTCACCTTCGGTTCTGTCATTCTCTTTTAGTCCCGCTCGTCGCCGCGCAATTTTTCTGTCCACCGCCTGCTTGAGTAAGGTCTCTTGCAAGTCCCAAGTGGGCTTGTAGGCGGCATGACCAAGGTCTTGTATTCGAACGGCTGGCTTCATCTCATTTTGGCCAATTCGCCTTTGAGGTAGTCAATGTGCCGGATGTCCACAGGATCAACACCGGTCTTTTCGGCCAACAAAAGGGAGACCCAATCTCCCAAGTGCACCAAATGCATCCAGCACTGAAGGCGAGTGGCTCCTTGGGCGTGTGTCTCTTTCACAGAAGCGCCGGCATTGGCAAACAGGGCCTTGCACAAGCGCATTCGCTCTGCTGTGCGCGGGTGGTCCTCTCCGGTGTGCAAAAAGAGGGCGGCGATGGTGTCGTCTCCACTTTCCCAACCCACGAGCTCGTTGTGGTTCATTTCTGGGAAAACGTGGTGGTTGCACAACCTCTTGGCGTTTTCATTGATTTGTTGACGCCAGCGAATCAGCACCGGCTCCAAGGCAGCGTCTGCGTAGAGCAAGGGAGCTTTACCGGAGAGCAACGCTGCCCACTCTTTCGCCAAATCGATGGTCTTCTTCTGCGTGTCTTTCAAGAGCCGAGCGCAGGCGTGGATGTCTTCTAATACAGGGGTTTCGGTCGAAGGGGTGTGACCCAAAGCGGAAAAGTGGTGCAACAATCCTGTGACGGCCCAACCAAATTGTGAGCGTGGAGGGTGTCCACCCGGCACTTTCAATACTGGCCAACCATGCAAAGAGGCCAACTCTCCCAGTTTGCCGCCCGAGGTCAATGCACGAACCTGAGCGCCCCTGGCGACCGCGGCCTCGAGTGCGGTCAGGGTTTCTTCTGTATTGCCACTGTAGCTGCAGGCGATGACGATGGTGGACGGCCCAACCCAAGCTGGGACGCGGTAATCGTGACTCGATGCGATGGGCACACGGGCCTTGTCGCCGAGCAAACCAGACAAAAACCGCCCTCCAATTCCTGAGCCTCCCATCCCCAAAACCAAGATGCGGTCATGCGCGGGCGTGCTTGCCGGCAAAGTTTGGGTGGACATAGATTCCGCCGCAGAAGACAGCTGATTGGGGAAGGAAGCGATGAGTTCGCGCATGTGCTCTTACTGAGGCCCCAATTTACACAGGGGTCGCTGTCGCTTCGCGACCTAAATTTCGGCGAGCAAACCGCCCAACGAACCACCATGATTCGATCTGAACAGGAACGCATTCGCCTGGAGAGCCTAGCGCAACTCCGTCAATTGGGAATTGACCCTTATCCCGCTGCGGCATTCCCAGTGGATGCTCACGCACAGCCATTGTCAGAGGGTTTTGAAGTGGACAAACAGGTGTGCATGGCCGGACGAATTTTGTCTCGCAGGATCATGGGAAAGGCTTCCTTTGCGGAGCTTCAAGACGCCACAGGAAAGATCCAGATCTACTTGAATCGGGACGAACTGTGCCCGGGCGAGGACAAAACCCTGTACAACAAGGTTTTTAAGAAGCTTCTGGATCGCGGGGACATCGTGGGCATCAAGGGAACCACGTTTACCACGCAGACCGGCGAACCCAGTGTTCTTGTCAAGGAACTCACAGTATTGAGCAAGTCGATTCGGCCATTGCCTTCTGTCAAAACGGATGAGGATGGCCAGGTGCACGACGCTTTCACGGATCCAGAATTGCGGTATCGCATGCGGTACGTGGACTTGGTGGTCAACCCAGAGGTCAAGCGCACATTTGAGGCCAGGAGCAGGGTGATTCAAGCCATGAGGGATGCGTTCACCGAACAGGGGTGGCTCGAAGTAGACACGCCTGTTTTGCAAGCCATTCCGGGCGGCGCCGCGGCACGTCCGTTTGAGACCCACCACAATGCGTTGGACATTCCGCTCTACATGCGGATCGCCAATGAGCTTTACTTGAAGCGGTTGATTGTGGGTGGTTTTGACGGGGTGTTTGAGTTTTCGCGCAACTTCCGCAATGAGGGGATGGACCGCACCCACAATCCGGAATTCACGGTCTTGGAACTCTACGTGGCTTATCAGGACTATCACTGGATGATGGACACCATTGAGCAATTGCTGGAGCGCGTTTGCAAGTCGGTGCACGGTCAAAACACAGCGACCTTGGATGGAAACACCATCAATTTTGCACCCCCTTATCAGCGGTTGCCAATGCGCGACGCGATTTTGGAGCGTTCGGGAGTGGACATTGATGGTTTGGACGAGAACGGCCTGCGCGCGGCATGTGTTGAATTGGGCATTGAAGTAGACGCCTCCATGGGCAAGGGCAAGTTGGTTGATGCCATTTTTGGTGAGAAGTGTGAGCCGCACTTGATTCAGCCCACGTTCATCACCGATTACCCGGTGGAGATGTCGCCTTTGACCAAATCTCACCGCGAAAAGCCTGGCTACACAGAGCGGTTTGAGCTCTTTATCAATGGAACTGAAGTGGCCAACGCTTATTCCGAGCTCAATGACCCCATTGTCCAAAGAGAGCGGTTTGAAGACCAAGTGAAACTGAGTGAGCGCGGCGACGATGAAGCCATGTTCATTGACCAGGATTTTTTACGGGCCTTAGAGTACGGAATGCCCCCCACCAGTGGCGTTGGAATTGGTGTCGATCGACTGGTCATGATGTTGACCGACCAAAGGTCCATCCAGGAGGTGTTGTTCTTTCCTCAGATGCGTCCAGAGGTCTTCCGAACTGGCCCAGACTTATCGGCCCTTGAGGCGCTTGGAATTCCTTCAGAATGGGCGCCGCACGTGGCAGCAGCCGGTTTTGACACACCTGAATCCGTGAAGGAGTCTAAGCCAGCTGCGCTGCGCGAAAAGTTGAACGGCTTCCGCAAAAAGAACAAGCTGGATTTGGCGGCGCTCCAAATGGAAGAAGTAGAAGCGTGGGTGAAATGATGCGGGGCCCCCAACAGGTATTCCTTTCAATTTTTGCTGTTGCCTTCGGGTGTTTTGCTGCGGGTTGTGCTTCTCCTGAATCGGCTGGAGATCCGGTCAAGGGTCAGCATGACAGCACGACCGTTGTGCTGTCCAAATTTTACAGCAGCCAGAATTACCGAATTTGGCTGGGGCGCTTGGCCGAACAATCTGACGTGGCGCCCTTGCGGTTTTTCCAAGCGTATGGAGCAGAAGCGGGAGCGCTCAACCAAGAACTGTCTCGGGCCAGCGCCATTGTGTTGACCGGGGGAGAGGACGTTTATCCAGGGCTTTATGGCCAAGAGGCGGACACCCTAAAGTGTGGACGAACAGACCGGGAACGAGACCGCGTAGAGCAGGTGCTTTTGGATCAGGTCTTGGCCAAAGGATTGCCGTGCTTGGGCGTCTGTCGTGGTCTACAGATCATGAACGTCCATGCAGGAGGCACTTTGCGCCCCGCACTTGCCCGACGATGAGTTTGTGATGCACCGAGGGGGGGGGACCGGCCCACACAAAAGACACATTGCACACCCGGTGATCGTCACGCGCTCGTGGTCTATTGGACGCGCCGAATTTCCATTGTACGATGTCGCGTCTGTGGTGAGCCATCACCATCAAGGCATCGGCATGTTGGCTCCTTCTTATGAGGCGTGGGCCATTTCACCAGACAGTCCTTGTTGAGGCCATCCGATACAAAGACACGACCGTGGCGCCTTTTTTGGTGGGGGTCCAATGGCAACCCAGAACGGTCAGACACCGGCTTGGTCCTTACAGACGGACTTGGACGGGCTTTGTTATTGGCAGCGAAGGGCGTCCAGCAGCCATTAAGGCGCATTCGCGGCGAGTTGCGGGTTGTTGTCCCCACTCAACTGGGCCATTTCTTCTAGCCAATTGGCCACGCAATCGGCGAAAGCAGAAGTGGTGGTTCTCGTGAATGGGTGTCGACGGAGGGAACTCCTCTCTCAGGTGGTCGACCTGCTCGCCGTTTTTCCAGAAGCGAAAGCAGACATGGGGGACCCGTGGCCAATCCAGTGCTGCCTCACATATCCGATGACATCGCCGTGGCGAACGGCTTGGCCTTCTTTGACATTGCGCCGACTCATGTGCAAGTACTGGGTGGTGTAGGTGCCGTTGTGCCGGACCTTGACGTATTTGCCGTTGCCCTTGGTATAACTGGCTTTGGTCACAACACCGTCACCCACGGAGACAATGGGGTGTGCCGTGTGCCGCGGCATAATCGGTGCCCAAGTGCGCCTTGACTTTTTTCAATACGGGATGGAACCGGCGCTTGTTGAATCGACTTGAGACACGGCTGAATTCAACGGGCGCCTTCAGAAAAGCCTTTCTCAGGCTGGATCCATTCTCATCAAAGTGGTCCATTCCATCCCTTGGTTGAATGCAAAAGCCGGGAAATTCCGGCCCCGGTGGATGAATTCAGAAGCCAACACCTTGGGCATTCCAACGGGCTTTTCTCCCACCCATTCTCGTTCATACAGGATGCGAAAGCGGTCCCCTTTTTGAATGCGACTAAAGTCAATGGTCCAAGCATAGACTTGAGCTGTGGACAGTGCAAGGGTGGCAGAATGCCCAGAATTTTCAAGGGTTTGGGACAAACTTCCACTCACTTCTCCTTCTACAAATCTGCGGCGTATTTCTGTTGGGAATGTGCCCCTGCGCGCGCCCCCATCTTCGGACAAGTCAAAAACGACGTACGCTTTGGTGGAAATGGCATAGGCGAAATGCTGGGGCGCCTGATTGTCGGCAGAGCGGAAAAGGTGCCATTCTTTTCCAGGCCGAATTCGGCGCACATCGAAAACGTCTTTATTCTCTGTGGCAATCCGGTGAAGCGTCTGTCCACTGACGCCCATAGGGGATAACAGGTGCGAAAGGCTCTGCCCCTTCCCCACTTTCCCAGATTCCAAAACCAGGGGTTCATCCTGTCCAATAGAAAACCGCTTGGCTTGCTCTTGGAGTGGGGTCAGGGTCACAGGCGGCGCAGCGGGGGAGACCAAGCTGGCCAATCCAACATTGCCCGCCGTCGCAAGCCCGCCATCATCGCCATTCCCACACCCTAAAAAAACGAGGGTGACCAGAAAAAAGGGGAGGGAAAAAAAGGAGTGGCGCATGCGGAGGAATGGAGGAGGCAATTTGCGCCCCCTGTTTCATCCAACGACAGGGCTTAGGAAAAGTTTTGACCGCGCAGCCTTTTAACGCTTTGTGAGCGCGTCGGGCGTCAAGTTGGGGAAGACGAGAACTGCGCCATAACCCAACTCTTCCCCCAGTTTTCCTTTTCCTTTTCGGTCCAGATTTCAGGAAAGAAAATGAGCGTTTGAAAGCGCGGAGGCAGGTATTGCTGCCAGTTGGTTCCTCCCGTAGCCGCGATGTCGACGGGGTTGGTTTGCAAATGCCGAACGGCACTCCGGTAATGAGACAAAGGCCAGTGCACATTCACCAACTCGTCCAATGTGCGCAGGGCGTTTTTCAGGTCTTCTGTCTGGTCTTTCTCATCAAGGCCCAACCATTTTTTGCGCAGGTTCGTGTAGAACGTCTCTTCTGCAAAATTCACGATGTCACCGCGGTATTTTGTCTCGAACTGTTTCAAGGTCAAGGTGGGCTTGCCTGTCGCCAGTTCCGTCGCACCACGTCGCCAATAGAGGGTCTCAAACAGGCCATCGAGCTCATCAAAACCATGGTTTTCGTGGTCGGCCCTCAGTTCACGATGAACCAGGCGGTCCATGCTTGTACACGCAATCTCGACCATCCGATACTGCACACTTTGGAAGCCGCTAGAAGGGAGCAAGGACATACGGAACTTCAAGAACTGCCCGCGATCCAACCCTTTGATCATGATGTCAAAACTGCCCACCAAATTCTCGAAATACCGGTTCACTCTGGTGACGCGTTCGAGCATGCCCGCGGCGGTCGTCTCCTTTTCTCTGTGGATTTGCTTCAGTTCATGAAGGGACAGCTTGAAGTAGAGCTCGGTGATTTGATGGTAAGTGATGAAGATTTCCTCGTCTGGAAACTGCGTCACCGGATGCTGCAAGCTCAACAGTGTGTCGAGGTTGATGTAATCCCAATATGTTGGGAAATCGGCATGCAGCAGGCCGTCGAGATAGGAAACAAGGTCCTGTCCCATTGCGGCGTACTTGTCGCGCAAAAGACCCAGTCTCTCTAGAACTTTGGGATCAAATGTGTCGTGGTCAGACATGTGTAGCAAGATACGGCGAGAACATGGTGACGGGCGTTAATTCGACGCTTCGGCGCTGTCGTCGTCGGTCAGCTCTAAGCGGATAGAGCCAATCAGCAAGTCGGACGTGATGAGCACAGGTATGCGTCGTTCATCGGCACTGACATAGACCGTGAGGTCACTTTCATCTTTCCAAATGCGGCCTTTTTGGACCACGGGGGTAAAACTCCAACAGTCGAATTTGCCCAACTTGACTTTGACTTGAGAACGGCCTGTGAGTCGGGCGCGCAAAGAATGGATTTTGCCGTCAATCAGCGTGGGGATTTCGATGAGGTCGCCCATGGACATTCGTTCAATGGGCAGGTTTCTGGCATAGTAGAATGCCGAAACCACATCTTGGCAAAAGGCGGGAAGGCGGTGGTGTTCTCTCCTGCCGTTTTGGGTGGTGACGGAGGTTCTTTTGGCGGGATCAAATTCAATGTCTCGCTCAAGGCGATAGCCACCTTCACGCACCCTTCGGATAAACAAGTGCGGAAATAGGCCCTCTTGGTCAATGTGGGTTTCATAATGGTCCCTCACACGAAAGGCCCAATCAAAGGCCCGCAAACTTCTCCCGGAGCCCACGACCTTCCATGTTGGCCTGTGGTTATAGGTTGGTCCTGGCTCTACGGTCAGGCGGGCTTTGCCTGCTTCGATAAAGCCATACTTCACCGAGTAGTGAAGGTCCTCTCCTTCAAATCGGGCGAGGGCAGACACCCTGCGCAGGGGAAGCTCGGGGAGGGACGCGGAGGAATCTGCAGAGATTGGAGGGGGCGCCCAAGCCTTTTTCCTCTCAAAGTTGGCTTTTTGGCCGAATGCCAAGGACAGATTAAAGGCGAAGAAGAGGAACAAGGCCAGAAAGCGCATGTCTGTTCAACGCAAATTCAGTGCCGAATATGCTGGGGTCATTCGGGGCAGTGCGCAATGCACTTCAGCTCAATGGCGATGGGGGTAGGCAATGCTCCCACTTCCATCGTGGTCCTGCATGGTCGAAGCGCGGGTTCAATGTGTTCGAAATGCGCTTTGTATACACGATTGAACGTCGTGAAATCGCGCTGCATATCGGTTAGGAAGACCGTGATGTCCACCAAGTCCTCCCAACGGGCACCTTCAGATTCTAAGATGGCGCGGACATTGGAAAAGACACCCTTGGCCTGCGCCTCAAAGTCAAACTGGGCGAAATTGCCATTGTGGTCCTGCTTCAATCCTGGAACCCCCTCGTCGTGTTCGCCACTTCCTGGAATCCGAGGTCCAACACCGCTCAAAAACAGGAGGTCGCCAACACGGCGGGTCAAAGGATAAAGTCCGACAGGCTTTGGGGCGGGTGTATTCTGGCTCATGGTGGTGAATTTGATGGGGTCGTGGAGGATGGAAGGGGCTTCAACCGTGCATGGTTTCTTTTTTGCCATACTGCTGGATGACCATGGCTTCGTGGGCCAAAAAGGCTGTCCAGCGGGCGTCGACATCGACTCGGCCTCCGTATTGACGCGCAAACCCGATGAAGGTGGTGTAGTGCTGGGCCTCGCTGACCATCAATTCGTGATAAAAGACCTTGAGGTCTTCATCGTGGATTCGTTCCGACAGCATTTTGAATCGCTCGCAGCTTCGGGCCTCGATCATGGCCGCCAGCAAAAGGCGGTCGACCAACTGCTCTTCTCGGCTGCCGCCTTTTTTGATGAAGGTGGCCAAGTCATGGATGTAGGGGTCCTTGCGCTCTGGCCCAAGCGTCCAGCCGCGCGCTTTGATTTTTTCCACCACCATTCCGAAGTGCTCCATTTCTTCCATGGCAATTCGGGTCAGCTCCTCTACCAGGTCCGTCAAACCTGGGTAACGAACAATGGTGGATATGGCGTTGGACGCGGCCTTTTGTTCGCACCACGCATGATCGGTGAGGACCTCCGAGATGTTGGACTCTACCAAGGCAACCCACCTTGGGTCTGTGGGCAGTTTTAGCCCAAGCATGACGCTTTCCGCTCCTTCAGACATGGTTAGGCATTCATGGCGTCTTCGATGGCCTCGGCGTCCAATGGGATGTCCCCCATGAGGTCGTCGAAACCGTCTTTTTGGATCACGATGTCATTTTCAAGACGGATTCCCAAGCCTTCTTCTTGGATGTAGATGCCCGGCTCTACGGTGAAGATCTGTCCAGCTTGAATGGGTTCGTGCCACAGCCCTACATCGTGGACGTCGAGGCCAATGAAGTGGGACGTCCCGTGCATGAAGTACTTCTTGTATGCGGGCCAAGCGGCGTTTTGCTTTTCTACGTCGTGCTTGTCGATGAGACCCAGTCCCAGCAGCTGAGCCGTCATCAAGTCTCCCACTTCTTTGTGGTATTCATGCAGGCTGACCCCGGGGCGGAGCAGTTTGCTGGCGTCGCGCATCACGCTCAACACCGAATCGTACACCTTCCTTTGGCGGTCGGTGAAACGACCAGAAACCGGCAAGCAACGTGTCATGTCACTGGCGTAATTCCCATATTCTGCGCCCACATCCATGAGAAGCACATCACCATCCTTGCAGACGTCGCTGTTTTCGATGTAGTGCAGCACGCAGGCATTGGCGCCGCTGGCCACAATGGGAGTGTATGCAAAACCGCGAGAGCCTTTGCGCACAAATTCATGGAGGTATTCGGCTTCCACTTCAAACTCTGTTACCCCGGGCTTCACGAATTTCATGACCCGGTTAAACCCGTCACGGGTGATGCCGCAGGCATGACGCATGCGCTCAATTTCTTCTTCGGACTTGATGCTTCGGGTGCGGTGAAGGATGGGTGCGCTGCGCTCAATCCGAACGTGGGGATGGGTTTCTGTGAACCAAGAATTGAAGCGGGCTTCCCGGGTTTCGACCACAACGTTGGCGCGTGTGTGCTCGTTCTGATGCAGGTAGCAGCATTTGCTTTCCGTGACCAACCGTTGAAGGGTGCGTTCCAATGTGGCGACCCATTGGATGTTCTGGATGCCAGTTTGCGACGTGGCTTGCGCTTTGGTCAGCTTGGCGCCTTCCCAAATTGCAATTTCAGCGTTGGTCTCGGTCACAAAGAGGATTTCGCGATCGGCGACGTTGTGGGCGCTTGGAAACAAAAGCAACACCGTTTCCTCTTGGTCCACGCCGGTGAGGTGGAGCATGTTGGAGTCCTGTCGAAAAGGCAAGGTCCCATCGGCACCAGTTGGGTAGGTGTCATTGGAACTGAACAGCGCCAAGCCACCCGAGGCCATGGCCCCTGTGAAGGCCTTGCGGTTGCGGATGTAGTTGGCTGAAGAGAGAGGGGGATATCGCAACATGTCCCCAAAGTTACGGAGCGTCAGGGGCGCACCACCCGCACGAGTGAGCCGGTGGGCAAGACTTGTCCGGTACCGCTGCTCAAACAGAGCTCTCCGGCTTCAATCCTGCACCCTGGCCAAACGGTGCGCCAAAGGTTCTCTAATGAAGAAGGACTCAGTCCCGAATAGGTGTTCATCACCACCGCTCCTCCCGGCGCCACAATCTTGGCGGCGGACTGAATCAACAGCCCCAGTTTCTCCTCCAGTTTCCACTTTTCTCCCTTTGGCCCTAAGCCCCAAGAGGGAGGGTCCATCACGATCAAGTCGTACGCCTTGTCCCTTCGAACCTCCCGTTCCACAAAGCGCAATGCGTCTTCAACACACCAACGTATCCCGTCTAATCCCGAGAGTTCCATGTTCATTCTGGTCCAAGTGACCACTTGCTTGATGGCGTCGACATGGGTCACATCTGCACCGGTGGACCGTGCCGCGAGAGAGGCACCGCCGGTATAGGCAAACAGATTGAGCATGCGCTTTTCTGGCGACATCCGGTCTGCGATCCAACGCCAATTGGCCGCCTGTTCAGGGAAAATGCCCACGTGTTTGAAGCGGGTCAATTCCAAGGAAAAATGGAGGTTTTGTTTGGGAGAGATCGGAAAGCAGATTTCCCATGAATCTGGCACGCTTTGGCGAATGTCCCAATGTCCCTTGGTTCTTCCCGTTGGCACAAATTGCGCGGCGGCCATGCGGCTCCAATCTGCCTCGGCGAGGCCCCGGGCCCAAATGGCCTTGGGCTCAGGACGAATCAACACCAAGTCTCCAAAGCGTTCGAGTCTGCTGCCATCACCACTGTCCAGCAACTCGTGGTCGCGCCATCCATCGGGGAACCACCTTGTCAGGTCGTTCTTGGAGCTCATGGGGATTGTGGTGTCTGGCATGGTGGCCGGAAGTTCGCAACGGAACCGTCACAACCTTTCATTTCTCGCGTAGAATCCGACAATGGACGGGCGACCTTGCTCAAAAATGAGTCAAATCCATGGTGGATAAGCGCAAAGGAGGGGGAAAGCGGAAGTCGGGTGGACGTAAAGGCCCAGAGGGGAAGACAGGCTCAACCGGGCGTGGAGGCCAGCGGAAGTCCAACGTGGATGTGCCTGCAGGCAGTGGCCAACGGTTGAGCGGTTCAAGCCGTTATCTCACCGATGTCATGGAGATTTTCCAAAAGTTGCCGGGACGCCCAATGAATGCCCGTCAAGTGGCGAGCACGATGGGAATCGCCGACCGCGATATCCGCGACATGCTGCACATCTTGATGCGAGAGCAAGCGGGCAAAGGAACCTTGGTTGAAGTGGGACGAGGCCGTTTTATGATGCCGGAAAGCGCGACAGATTCAGGCCGTCAAGATCGGCGTGGAAAGGGCCGTGGTGACCGAAAGAGCGGGCCAAAAAAAGAGTTGGTTTCGGGCACAATTCAAATCACCCAGTATGGCAAAGGCTTTGTGAGCATCCCCGGTCAGGAGGAAGACATCATGATTCCGAAGGGCCAAACGGGAACGGCTTTTTGGGGAGACACCGTCGAGGTGAGCTGGATGCGCAGGGGCCGAAAGGAAGTGCCCTATGTCAGCGACGTCTTGAAGCGCGCCCGCAATTTGTATGTCGTGATGCTTGAACCGGTCAAGGATTACGCCTTCGGCATTCCGACAGACAAGCGATTGCACCGTGACTTCTTGATTCCCGCTCGGTTTCTGAACGACGCACCATCCGACGTGAAGGTTGCCGTTCGCTTGGAGGACTGGGCGTCACCTGATGACCCCCCCATTGCTCAGGTGGTGGAAGTTCTAGGGGCTCCCGGTGTGCACGAGGCAGAGATGCATGCCATTTTGCTTGAATATGGTCTTCCTTATCACTTTCCTAAAGATGTAGAGGAGGAAGCGGAAGCCATTTCAAAAGAATTGGATCCAGCTGAAATCAAAAAGCGGAGAGACTTTCGAGAGGTCACCACGTTCACCATTGATCCTGAAGACGCGAAGGATTTTGACGACGCCTTGAGTGTACAGGAGTTGGAAAATGGCCACCTTGAGGTGGGCGTTCACATTGCCGATGTTACGCATTACGTCCGCCCTGGTGGTCGAATCGAAGAAGAGGCGGTGGAAAGGGCCACGAGCGTGTATTTGGTCGACCGTACCATCCCAATGTTGCCAGAGGTGCTGTCGAATAACCTGTGTTCGCTTCGGCCCAATGAGGACCGATATGCTTTCAGTGCCGTGTTTGAATTGGACAAAGAAGCGGAGGTAGTCAAAGAGTGGTTTGGCCGCACCGTCATTCACTCCGACCGTCGGTTTACATACGCAGAGGCCCAAGAAAGACTCGAAACAGGCAAGGGTGACCTTGCGGATGAGGTTTGCCGCATCCAGGAATTGGCCAAAAAAATGCGGGCCCGCCGATTCAAAGCGGGGGGCATCGATTTTGACACCGAAGAAGTGCGTTTTAGACTCGACGCCGATGGCCGTCCGTTGGAGGTGCTCATCAAGCGGATGTTGGATGCCAACCGACTAATTGAGGATTATATGCTGCTGGCCAATGTGCGTGTTGCAAAATGGATTTCGGGCAGCAAGGGTCAGAAAAAACCGGGTGCGGTATACCGAATCCACGATTCTCCAGACCCCACCAAGTTGAAGGCGTTGCGGATGTTTGTGAGCCAATTTGGCTACAAGATGCCCGAAACGGAGCCGGGTCAGGCCCATCGGGCCATTGGTCAGTTGCTCAAAATGTCAGAAGGGACGGCAGAGGAAGGCATTGTGAAACAAATGGCGATTCGCTCCATGGCGAAGGCGGAATACAACACCGACAACATTGGCCATTATGGGCTGGCATTTGAGCATTACACGCACTTCACCTCGCCCATTCGACGGTACCCGGATATGCTTGTCCACCGAAGTTTGCAGCATTATCTCGACGGAGGTGAGAGCATTGATAGGGCCTTACTGGACGGGCCGTGTGCCCACAGCAGTGAGCGGGAAAAACGAGCATCAGAAGCGGAGCGTGCCAGCATCAAGTACAAACAAGTCGAGTTCATTGGAGCCCGCATTGGTGAGGAGTTCGATGGCGTGGTGAATGGCATTTCAAGGAAAGCCGTTTACATCGAGTTAAAGGCCAACAAATGCGAGGGTTACGTGGACATTAAGGAAATCTCTACAGACCGTTTTTCTGTCGACACTGAGCGACAATGCCTCGTCGGTTTGCATACAGGTCAGGAAATTCACATGGGTGCAGAAGTCCGTGTTCGAGTGGTCCGGGCGGATGTGCAGCGCCGAGAGTTGGAATTTGAATGGATGGGGCAGAACGTGTCCTCACCCGCTTGAACATCGTATTTTTGCACGGCGCACCTTTGGTGCGTGATATGCGCTCTTAGCTCAGTTGGTTAGAGCAGGGGACTCATAATCCCTTGGTCGGCGGTTCGAGTCCTGCAGGGCGCACTTGGGGCGATGCTCATCCGAGCATGCCCAACATGATGATGATGTCGGACGTAGAGATGATCCCGTCCGCATTCAGGTCGTACATCGCGCTGGCTTTGGTAACCGGCTGCATGAAGTACGTGAGTAAATTCAACAGATCGATGAGTGTCATGGTTTCTGACGGAGGTGCGTTCGGCCCTTGAAGAGACAGCGTGGGTTCAACTTCACGTGCTAAATAAAGAGACGAAAACTAGTTATTAGTAGATAGGGGCAAAGATAATGCACATAAAGTGTAAAACAGCTCGGCCATAAAAGGTTTTTTGAGGCGCCTGATTTACCGGGCGATGATGCGGGGTTGAATCCATGGAGTTGCGGCTTATCTTTGCCTCCCAGTTTTTGGGCAATTAGCTCAGTTGGTTCAGAGCGTTCGCCTCACACGCGAAAGGTCACTGGTTCGAATCCAGTATTGCCCACCCCCCCCCAAGGGGCCTTCCCCAAGGCCCCGGCCCCGCTCCTTTGGAGTCGGGGCTTTTTCTTGCTTGAGGTTGGGGGTGTTTCTTTGCCAAGAGGCCCCGTAGTTCAACGGATAGAATAAGCGTTTCCTAAACGTTTGATCCAGGTTCGATTCCTGGCGGGGCTGCCATTGCGTTCAACACCAACACTGACCTCGATTGTCCGTTTCTAATTCTTCCAAACTTGATGGGTCTTGGCGTCGCTTGATTGGCGGCACCAGTGCCGTATTGGCTTTGAAGTTGATGGGCGCTTTTGGGGGGTTCCTTTTCTCTGTTTGGGTGGCGCGTGAATATGGCGATGCGGCTTTAGGTAAGGCTGAACTGTTTATTTTATGGGTAACCGTTGGGGCGACCCTCTTGCGAGTTGGGTGGGATGGCGCTGTCGTCAAAATGTTTGGTTCTTGGTCCAGTGCGGGTCGAAGGGATTGGGTCCGTGATGGATTTCAAAAGTGGACAGGGGCCATGTTGCTTGTGGCGGTTGTGACAGCCATCGGTGTGCCTTGGTTGTTGGATTGGGCCTCTGTTTCTCGCCCTTCATTGTGGATCGGGGCGGCCATGGGGGCATGGGTGGTCATCGGTTGGCTTGCCGAATGCTTGAGAGGGACGGGTCATGTCGGCACATATGCCTTGTTCCAACCAGGGTGGTGGATGCTGTTGGCCGGGATGTTCATGGCCTTGGGCTTTTCAGACCCGGCATCTGCTCTTGGACTCTCAAGTGTTGTGATGGCTGGTGTGGCCCTGTTGTTCACGGCATGGTGGTTTCGAAACCGATACGCACCGCATTTGTCTGAGGGGCAGGACCTGTCCCCTCGTCCGACTCAGGGCATGGCCCGATTGGCCTTTCCGATTTGGATTGGGAGTGTGCTGCATTTGGTTTTATCCTGGGCCGATACTGCGATGTTGTCCGTTTGGATGACCGAAACAGATGTGGCGCATTACCGCGCGGCCTTTCGATTGGCCGCCTTGCTCACGTTTACTCAGTTTGCTGTGAATGCTTTGGGAGCGCCCACCTTTGGCGCACTCCATGCCGCAGGAAATATGGAGGGCTTGCGGCGAACGGTGCACAGGATTGGTTGGATGAATGCGGCTGTTGCACTGCCAGGATTTCTCGTTTTGTGGTTTTTAGGGCCTTGGCTCTTGGGACTTTGGGGCGCGTCGTTTTCTCAGTCGGATGCGGTCCAGGCCCTTGGAATTCTCGCTGCGGGTCAGGCCATTAATGCGTTGTCCGGACCCGTCATGTACCTGCTCAACATGACTGGAGGAGAGCGTGTGGGCTTGGTAATTTTGGCGGTGTCTGCGGCCTGTCAACTGACCGCAGGGGCCATTTGGATTCCGGAATTCGGTTTGGTTGGCGCCGCTTCCTCGGCGTGTTTCGGAATGGTCGTTTGGAATGTTGTTTCACTCATCTGGGTTCGCAAAACCTACGGATTTTGGATGGTATCGTTGATGAACGGATGGTGGCGTCGAAACTGAATTTCTTTTTAATCGGAGCGCCAAAGGCGGGGACCACGCTGATTCATTCTCGGCTCTCGGAACACGCTCAGGTATACTTGAGTCCATTGAAGGAGCCCAATCACTTTGCAACGGACATTGATCCCGCAGGGTTCTCGCCCGCATTCAAGGCCAATTTGCCAGGCCAATTGGACCGGTACTTTGGCCAAAAGCCATTGAAGTCGAGGCAGGTTGGTTTCGTCAGCGATTTGAACCAGTACGCGACCTTGTTTGACCAAGCTACACCGCAACACAAGGTGGTGGGAGAATGCAGTACATCTTATTTGTGGTCCACTGAAGCGGCGGAGAATGTGGCCCAGGCTCATCCACAAGCGAAAATCTTAGTGGCCTTGCGAAACCCATTGGACAGGCTGTTTTCTCACTGGCAGATGGCGCGGAAATACGGTTTTACTGACGCGCCCCTGTTGGAGGCTGTTAGAGACGATCAAGCACACCCGAACCCCGGATGGGGCAAAAGTGAGTTGTTTGTGGAGGCGGGGCAATATGCCAGTGGTTTGCGGCGGTGGCAGGCCCGATTTCCAGAGGCCAACATCAAGGTCGTGCTGAATGCCTCGCTGAATGACCCTGCAACTTGGCAAGGTCTCGCCGATTGGCTCGGATTGGATGGGCCCATTCCTGGTGGGAAGAACATCCCAGCAAATCCAGCTGGAATGGCGAGAATGCCTGGGTTAAACCACTGGCTGACGCAGAGTGGGATTAAGGCTACGGCGGCAAGTGTGTTGCCTTCGGGCTTTAAAAAGAAATTGGCCAGCCGGTGGTACACAACGAAAGGATTGCCCAAAATGAGTCAAGAAGAGCGGGCTGCACTGTGGCCGTTTTTTGAGCAAGACATCAAGGAAACTGAGTCCTTAACCGGGTTGGATTTGTCGCATTGGCAGGTCTAGTGTTGCGAAAGCTTGTGGTTGTCGCTTTCGCGTCGCCGACGAGAGGCTGGCGCATTGTATATTCGCCGCTCGCTTCAGCAAAGGGTCATTAGCTCAGCTGGTTCAGAGCGCTGCCTTGACAGGGCAGAGGTCACTGGTTCGAGCCCAGTATGACCCACCCACAACCCGGACCGCTTTGGTCCGGGTTTTTTTGTGCCTTGAAATCCCCCTTTGAGGGGAGAGCTTGGCGCTTCTATCCACCTCATTTTTACGCAATGGACCTCAAACGCCTCAGTGATCTGGCCGCCGACGAAAAAGGCACATTGGCTCGGATTGATGCGCCAGAAGGCATGTTGGCCCTCATGGAAATGGGCTGTACGGTAGGAGAAGAAATTGAAGTCCGTCACATTGCACCATTGGGGGACCCTTTGGCGGTGTCTGCTGGTGGTCACGTGGTCACTTTGCGTCGGGAGCAAGCGGACTTAATGTGGGTCAAAATCCATTCATCACCACAAAAGTGATCCAAGCAGCGAAGTAGGCAATCAGGGTCATTCCTCCTGCCTGTATAAGCGCCCACTTCCATCCTCCAAGTTCCTGCCGGACGATCGCCACAGTGGACAAACATTGCATGGCGAGCATGTAAAACACAATCAGTGACATTGCCGTTGCGGCATTCAGAATTGGTGCCCCTGTCTTCGGATTGATTTCACGCCCCAATCGGGTTTTCAAGCCTTGTATCCCTTCGTCGGTTTCCGGAGCTGCGTAGAGTGTCGCCATGGTCCCTACGAAGACTTCTCTAGCCGCAAAAGAGGCAATCAAAGCAATGCCCATCCGACCATCGTACCCAAGCGGAGAAATCACGGGTTCAATGAAGTTGCCCAATTTCCCGGACCAAGAAGCGTCCATTTTGGCGGCTTGCCAATCGCGAGCAGCCTGATCCAAAGCGTCGGGATCATTTCCAGCGGATTCGATGTTGGAGACGTTGAGGCGGTGGTTGTTGTTTACTTCTTCGAATCCATCGGGTGCGGTGTTGGACAGGCCCCAGAGTAGAATGGACACCAGCACGATGACCTGACCGGCACCCGTCAGGAAGGCCTTGGCTTGTCGGATGATTTGTCCAAGTGTGCGCTTGAATGAAGGCACCCGATATGGGGGCCATTCCTGAAGAAACTGGGTGGGAGCAGCTTTGGGCAGCCCACGGTGTAGAATCCAGGCCATGCTCAATCCGGCCAGCAGGCCAGCAGCATAGATCACAAACAAGAAGACACCTTGGAGATTCAGAAGCCCACCGGGCCCCCAAGGCTCATTGGGCACCACAAAACCGATCAGAAAGAGATACACAGGAAGTCTTGCGGCGCAAGTCATCCAAGGGGTAATGAGTATGGTGAGCAGTCGTTCCCGTTTTCCCGGAATGGTCCGGGCCCCAAGAATGGCTGGGATGGCGCAAGCGAATCCACCCAACAAAGGAATGGTGGCCCGTCCATCCAGACCCAGCGACCGAAGCCAGCGGTCATTCATGAAGGAGACGCGGGTCATGTAACCGCTCTCCTCGAGGGCGGCAACGGCCCCAAAAAGGAGGGCAATCTGCGGCACGAAAATGACGACGCCACCGATTCCGGCGAGTAGACCGTCCACCAGCAGGTCGGTCCACCACCCTTCGGGCAGGACCGTCCGGGCGGCCTCCATCAGGGTGCTCATGCCGCCATCGATAAGGTCCATGGGCCAAGTGGCCCACGCATAAACACCTTGAAAGATCAAGAAAAAGACACCCATCAGGATCAACGGACCGCCAACCCGATGGGTGAGTACCCGGTCTAGCTTGGCACTGACGCTGTTGCTCGCAGGGGGGTTCTGTCCCAGAACATCGGTGGCGATTTGTCGCACTTGTCGACTGCGGTAAGCGGCTTCTGCCAGTTGCAGTTCTGCAGCGCGGCACCCGGTTTCCTTTTTGGCTTGTTCTAAGGCTTCATTGGCCTCTTTGGACAACCAATTGGGGTTTTCGTTCCCGACCACAAGAAGCTCAATGCTCGCCTCCGAAATGCGGGGAAGGGCTCGAGTCAAGGGGGTCAAATCCACCCGTTCTCTCCAGCTGGGAAGCTCTCTCTTCCGGGTTTCCCCTTGAGGTTCAGTTGGCCAAGAGTGGAGTTTTTTCTTGAGCGCTTCACACCCGCGTGCGTTGAGGGCGTGAACAGCCAAAACAGGGCAGTCTAATGCGGACTCCAAGGCTTTTTGGGACCACACATTTCTGGCGGTCTCATTGACCACCACAATGACTGGAAACCCAAGGTCCATGACTTGCAGCGCCAAATAGAGGTTGCGCTTTAGGTTGGCAGAGTCCAAGACCAAAAGAATGCCGTCTGGGCGCTGAGGGTGATTTGGATTCAGCAGTGCATCCCTCGTCACCGCTTCGTCGAGCGCTTTGGGGTGAAGGCTGTATGTTCCGGGCAGGTCCACCAGTTCTATGGCTCCCGAAATGTTGTTGGCTGACCCCGCCAGCAACGCAACCGCAGGATCAACGGTGACACCTGGCAAGTTGGCCACTTTGGCTTTCGACCCCGTGAGGGTATTGAAAAGTGACGTTTTGCCACAGTTGGGGTTGCCGATTAGAGCGAGCTTCATTGCGCAATCCAAGGTTCCGGGTTCACAGGGGAACTGCCTGAGGCGTTCCATATTTCAAGGTGGGCACGGGGCCCGTCGCCGAGGTCAATGACTGTTCCTAGGACTTGCCCCGTCCTTAAGTTCTCCCCGTTTGTCACGTTTACCGTGCCCAAGTTGGCGTAAACGGAACGGTGTGAGCCGTGGTTCACCATCACGACCATGCCTCCACCGGGAATGGTGATGATGTTGGACACCCTTCCACTGAAAATGGACGTCACGTTTGTTCCTTCAGACGTGGCGATGTCGATTCCACGACGTTCGATGCGAATGCCGGGCAAACTGGGGTGGGGGTGCTTTCCGAAACGACCCACCAATACGCCCTCCGCCACAGGCCAAGGAAGGCGGCCTTTGTTGGCTTGAAATTCTGCGCCGATGATTTTTCCTTCTGGGGTGGCCGCATAGTTTTCTTGGCCATCATTGCGACTGCGTGCAGCCTCCATCAACCGCGCAATGGTTTTCCCCAACTCTGCTCTTCGGGCTTCTTCAGTGGCGAGTTGGTCTCTTAACTCTCGTTCGCGCAACTGGAAATCAGAGACGAGGGACTCCATTTGTCGTGCGGAGTTTCGCGCAGCATCGCGTTCAGATCGAAGGTCGTTTTCTACCGACAGCAGGGACTGACGTTCGATTTCTAGCGCGGACACTTCTTGTCGAAGTGCCGCGGCAGAGTGAAGGATACGCTCGGCTTGATGTTCTCGGGCTTGCCGGTATTCTTCGATGAGCAACAGCCTCCGAAAGGCTTGTGTGGCCCCTTCAGCATCCAATACTGCCTGCCACCACTCATCTTGACTCCCTTGTCTCGCCGCGATTCGGATCATTTCGGCGTACTCGTCCTTGATGGACTGGAGTTGCGCGTCGGCATCCTCTACGCCTTGTTGCCTTTTGGTGAACCTTCTTTCGGAGGCCTTTCGTTCAGTGCGCAAGTTGGAAAGCAACCGCTGCCTCAAGTTGAGTTGCGATTTGAGGACCGCCCATTCTTGGGTGGTCCGGCTTCGGTCATCCTGTGTTGACTTGAGCATCGACTGAGTGGCGGCTATTCGCTCTGTTAGCGCTTTTTTTTCGGCCTCCAACTTGGCCGAATCATTGGTTTGGGCGCACAAGACAGACACGCCAAAGAGGCAAGACAACAGTCCCACCCAACAGCAACGGAGGAGGTTCTTTTTAGAAACCATCTCTGTATTCGATGTCAGCGGGGATGTTGAAGGGCATGGGGTAGGCTTTCCCGTATTTGGCGCGGGAAATTTCCATTTTGATTTGACTCGACCCTTCTGGAGAGGCAATGGAGATGGTGGTTGTGTAAGGAATCCATCCGCCTGATTCAGGCTCAAAAGCACCATGGGAGATTTCAATGGAACGGCCCCAATACAGATCGTCAAATCGCGTGCGGGTCAATTGGTACCCAAAGCCATCGAACCAATACCTCTTGACCATAAGGTCCGCGTCATCTGATCTGTCGTGCACCCTTTGTTGGACAGCAGGGCTGGCGTCGACAGCCAGACTGTCATTGGGAGAAATTTCTTTTTCCTTGACTCCTGTCAGCCTTCGGACTCGCCTCTTGTATTTGTTGATTAATAGGTGCTCCCGGCCATCGACTTTGCTGATGTACTTGCTGTCTTCGTCTTCGAGGCCAATGGCTTCTCCGAGCAAGATTCTCTGGACCATATCGAAGTTCAAGTCCGTGCCGAGCAGGTCATCAAAGGCGTCATAATCGCCCAAATAGGCAAAGCGATTTCCCGGGATTTTGGAGAAAAACTTCACGGAGTCGACGGTGAACATGAGTCGGGCTGCTTCGACACCCAAAGCCGGGGTAATGCTCATCCATAGACAGGAATCCCGTTTCATTCGGGAGTTGACCTTGAATGTGTTTCGATCGCCATTGAGGGTGGCCTCAACCTGCAGGCGCATGGCCACCCAATCTGTATTGGCCATGGTGGCCCGATGCTTTCTGATGATGCCTCCAGGAGCCTCTGACCGGATGGGCTTTCCACGTTCCATCCGGCGCATATTGTTGCAGCCCGTGGCCAAAAACAACACCATCAAAAGAAACGCAACTTGTCTCATTCGCCGGCCATCTTGCTTTGAATGCGAACGGGGTCTCCCCCAGCTGAAAGGGCTTCTTGCCAGCGGTTTTGAGCCTCAACGACTTTGCCCATTGCCGACAAAATGTCTCCCGCGTGTTCGAGCACGTTGGCACTGGGCAGGTCTCCTTCGTGAAACAAAGCCAACTCAATCCAAGTCAAGGCTCCCTCGTGGTCTCCAGAGCGGTGCAGAACCCAGGCGTAAGTGTCTTCAAAATTCGCGTTTCCGGGAGAAAGCTCCACCGCCCGCGCGGCACACTCAACTGCGCGTTCGAGCTTCTCCGCTCGGACTGCGAGGTAGTATGCGTAGTTGTTCAGGGCAAGAATGTTCTGCGGATTTGCGGTGAGCGCTTGTTCGTACCAGGCATCTGATTCGGCATGCTGGCCAACGTCGTGTGCCAGTTGAGCCAGTGAGGTCAGAACGTCTGATTCGAAACTGGGCCGGTCAACAATGAGGTTTCGGGCCATTTTGAGTTGGCGTTCAGCTCCGCGGTTGTCTCCCACTTCAATCTTGGCAATGCCACGGAAATAGGGAAAAACGGGAAGGTTTGGGAACAGGGTTGCAGCACGCTCAGACAGGGCGTCCACGTTGCGCCACAGCTTCATGTCGATGGCCAATTGGCAGGCATCTAGCCAGCGTTCAGGGGAATTGGGGTTGAAGTCAAGGGCGGTTTCCAAGGCCTCCAATGCGCCGGATGCATCGCCGGACGCGCTCAGCAGGGCAGCTTGAATCTCATACGGTTCAGCTGCATCAGGGTGGGCCTCCATGAGCAAAGCGGCCAAACCACGGGCTTCCTCCTGAAGCTCTTGTTGGATTTCTGCCAGTTCCACATAGCTCCAAGCGATGTTCACTTTTTCTGCCAATGGCACCTCATTCGAAGCGAAGGCCAAACGGACGTGTGTTCGGGCTCCGTCTGTGTCACCGCGTTGTGTGAGAAGGCTGGCCCATTCCAAGTGGAGGCGGCCATTGTTGTTTCGATTCAATGCCTCGGAGATCACAGCTTCGGCCTCTTGTTCTCGTTGCATGGACTGCAGGATCCTTGCCCGTTGGATGGGCGCTTCAACCACATCAGGAAAATCCTGTTGGAGACGTTGTAGGTCTTCTAAACCGGCCTCTATGTCCCCAACAGACATGTGAAGGCGGTGGCGTTCGAAGTCCCATTCGGGGTCTGGCCCCCACTCGCGTTCCAACACGTCAACCACATCGAGGGCACCCCGCAGGTCTCCTTGTGCGATGCGCAAATCGAGCAGCATCTGTGCGGCAATGTCATCTTCTGGTTTGTTGTTCAACAACCATTCCAAGGCCGCATCGGCCTTGTCCAAATCTCCAAGTTCGATGCCGATTTCTGCCACTTCCCGGCGATACCAAGGATTGTCTTGGTCGAACAGGACCGCTTGTTCCGCTGCAGCAAGCGCTGCGCTCCACTGGCCTGCAGACCGCTCCAGTCTGGCGAGCTCGAAGTGAATCACTGCTGATTCCGGGTCAGAGTCCAAGCAGGAAAGAAGGGCCTCTTTGGCGCCTTCGTCATTCCCTTTGATTTTGGCGACTTGAGCGCGGTAGTATGCACCATGGAAGGCGCTGTTTACGCCGCCATCACCCGCGTCGGACTTTCCTGCACCGCCCATCATGGCGCACCCTGGCGACAGAACCGTCAGAATTAGACATCCAATGAGGACCGGTATTGGGTGCTTGTTGTTCATTGAATTTCACTGAAATCACCAAGGCTAAGATCGCCGGCTGTTCTCTTAACCTTGGCGTGACTGCCAATCATGGCGCCATGGAGATAAGCCCCTTCAATGTGTGTGTGTTCTCCAATGAGACTGTCTTGAATGTTGCTGCGAACAATGACGGTGCCAGACCCGACTGTGACGCGAGGGCCAATGACCGATTCGCGAAGCACAGCGCCGGGCAAAATTTCACATGGCGGCAAGATTTGGCAATTCTCAACGGTGGCACCGGGGTGGACTTTCGCGTCCTTCCCCATGAACTCCAATACCCGCCCATTGGTTTCTACGGTGACCTTTCGGTTCCCGCAATCCATCCAAGCATTGACTTCTCCTGGAACGAATTTCACGCCTTGCTCAGTCAGTGCCCTCAGGGCGTCCGGAAGCTGGTATTCACCCCCTTTTTGCTCCCCGTTTTCAATCAACTGACCGATTTCGCGCTTCAATCCAGCCGCATCTTTAAAGTGATAGATTCCAATCATCGCCAAGTCTGAAACGGGGACTTCCGGCTTTTCCGCATATTCTGTGATTACACCCTCGGCATTGAGCACAACAACGCCGAATTGCCGGGGGTCCTCTATGCGCTTCACAAAGAGGTGGCCATCGGAACCATCATCAAGGTTAAAGTCCGCCCGAAAGAGGGTGTCAGCGAAGGCCACTACGGTCTCTCCTTCGAGGAATTCTTGAGCACACCAGACGGCATGGGCTGTCCCAAGGGGGGTGTCTTGGTGTCGGATGTGGCCTTTGGCGCCAAGTGAATCAGCCAGCTTGAGCAGGTCCTCTTCGACTTGCGGGCCAAAATCACCGATGATGAAAGCGATGTTGTCGAAGCGCCGCGGTGTCATGGCCGCGAGGTCCTCCACCAACCTCTGAACGATGGGTTTTCCAGCCACGCTCACCAAGGGCTTTGGGACGGTCAAGGTGTGCGGGCGAAGGCGACTGCCCCGGCCTGCCATTGGGATGATGAGGTTCATTGGGTTCCAGTGTGGCCAAATCCACCTTCACCCCGGTGGGTCAAGGCCAATTCAGCGGGTTGTTGAACAGGGGCCCATTCGACCCGCGCGTATTGGGCAACCACGAGTTGTGCAATCCGTTCCCCGGGGTTTAAGGTGAAGGCGGCTTGGCCATGGTTCACCAGGAGGACCCCGATTTCACCGCGGTAATCGGCATCGATGGTGCCGGGCGAGTTCAACACGGTAACACCATGTTTGTATGCCAATCCGCTGCGCGGCCGGACTTGGGCTTCGAACCCATCGGGCAATTCAATGTGCAGACCACTGGGGACGAGTCGGCGGTCTCCGGGCTCAAGAACCACCGGGCTGTCGAGTCTGGCACGCATATCTAGGCCGGCACTTTGCAATGTGGCATAGGCCGGGAGGGGGTCCTGTCCAATGTTGGCCACACGGACCACAACTTGATGAGACGAATCAGCGCTCATGGTCAGGAAAAATCAGGCTTCCGCTTGTTGAGGAAGGCGTCCACACCTTCTTTGAAATCGGGGTGGTCGAAGCACCGACCAAACTGATCAATTTCCACTTCAAATCCCTCTCTGCTTCCACTCGACTGAACACTGCGAATTGCAGCGGCCAATGCGTTGGGGCTGTTTCTTGTCAGGGGCTTGGCCATCTCCAAGGCCGCTTCCATGAGGGATTCTCGTGCCACCACGCGGCTCACAAGTCCGGACTGAAGTGCTTCATCTGCCTTCACCATTCTGGCGGTCAAAATCATGTCCATGGCCCTTCCAGTTCCAATGATCCGGGCGAGGCGTTGCGTCCCACCATATCCCGGAATCAGGCCAAGGGTGACTTCTGGCAAGCCCATCTTGGCATTGTCTGACGCCACGCGAAGGTGACAGGCCAAGGCGAGCTCGAGCCCGCCGCCGAGCGCAAAACCACCGATGGCCGCGATAAAGGGGGTTGTCGACAGGGCGATCGCATCGAACAAGGTGCGCTGACCTTGTTCTGCAAGTTGCCTGCCTTGGGTGCCGTTGAAGTCGGCAAATTCTTTGATGTCTGCACCAGCGACAAACGCTTTTTCTCCCGACCCGGTGAGAATGACACAGCGCACATCGTCGCGTTTTTGAACGGATTCCACCATCATTCCGAGCTCTGAAATGAGCGCGGCATTGAGGGCGTTCAGTTGTTGGGGGCGTTGGAGGGTCCAACAGGCCACGGAGCCATGCATGGTCTCGGTGACGAAGGGTGTCGAAGACATGTCCCGAAATTAATCAAATGATCCGCCTCCTGCGGCCTGAAGTCTCCGGGTTACGGGGTGCTTGGGTGTGGACCAAATGGCGTCGGAATCTCCTTCTTCTACAATGTGACCCTCCGCCATCACTGCGGTTCGGTCACACAGGTAGCGAACCACGCCCAAATCGTGGCTAATAAAGAGCAGAGAGAGGCCGCGCTTTTCCTGCAATTCCACCAAAAGGTTCAGCACCTGGGCTTGAACGCTCACATCTAGTGCTGCCACAGCTTCGTCGCAAATCAGAAGTTTGGGGTTGGCCGCAAGGGCGCGGGCAATGACGATTCGCTGCCGCTGTCCTCCGGAGAATGAATCTGGCCGCTTGCCCAAGGCCTCTTTTTCTAGGCCAACGGCATGTAGAAGTTCCTTGGCCTTGTCGAGGACATCTGCTTTGGGTGTTCCCCAGCGGATCAAAACTTCTGTGAGCATGGCCCCAATCCGCAAGGCTGGATTGAGCGCCGCCCGAGGATCTTGGAAAACAAGGCCGACTTGAGATCGTATGTGCTGGATTTCTTCGCGGCTGCCGCCATGGACCATTTTACCGTTGAGCTCAATGCGCCCAGAGTCCAGTTTATGAAGGCCAAGAATGGCGCGGGCCAGGGTCGTTTTGCCACATCCGCTCCCCCCCACAATGCCCAAACTGCCACCCATGGGGAGTTTCAATGAAACGGACTGAAGGGCGGGTTGGGCTTGTCCGGGGTACGTTTTGGTTGCGCCTTCAATGCAAAGTAGGTTCAAGGTCTCGCTGCCTGGGGCCATCCTAATTTGCGCGACAGGCCGCTTCTCTTGGCTGTGCCTTGGGCTCAAAAAGTCCGAAAGAACGGGGAGGGGCTTGGGCCGACCAACCGGTGGAACCCGACAGGCGAGCAAACCCTGAGTGTATGGATGAACGGGAGAGGAAATCACGTCTTGAACAGGTCCGCATTCGACCACTTCCCCTTTGAACATTACGGCCACGCGGTCGGCATGCCGCTCCACGACCTCCATGTCGTGGGAGACGAGAATCATGGCCAAACCCCGCTGGGTTTGCAGGTCCTTTAAGAGGTTGAGTAGGTCGCTTCGCAAGGTGCTGTCCAAAGCGGTTGTTGGCTCGTCGGCAAGCAGGACTTCTGGGCCATTTGCCAAAGCCATGGCGATCAAAACCCGCTGCTTCTGCCCGCCGGAAAGTTCATGCGGATAGGCTTTGAGTGCCCTTGTTGTGTCCGGCATCTGGACTTCGTTCAGCAGTGCTTCTGCCTGTTCTCGGGCCTCTGTTTTGGTGCAATCTTGATGGCGCTGAATCACTTCTGTGAGCTGCGCCCCGCATCTCATTGTGGGGTTCAGACTCGTCATGGGTTCTTGGAAGACCATGGCCACTCTGCTGCCTTTTGGAACGGGTTGGGTCGGCCCTTGGTCGGCCCTTGCCCAAGTTTCCCCTAGCCCTGTCACTGTTCCTGAAGTCAGGACGGACCCTTTGGGCAAAAGGCCCAAAGCAGCCATGCAGCACATTGTTTTACCGGAACCGCTTTCCCCAACCAAAGCGAGTGTCTCCCCCGACGCGACAGACAAATTCACATCGCGCAGGATGGGTTGTCCCGCGATGCTCAAGCTGATGCCGTCCCAAGTGAGGGCGGCGCCTTTGTGTTCAGAGTGTTCCACGGAGGGCTTGCTCCCGCTCTATGGCCTCGAACAAGGCCTTAAAGTTGCCTTTGCCGAAGCTCTGGGCACCTTTTCGCTGGATGATTTCGAAGAACATGGTGGGTCGGTCGACCACTGGGCGGGTGAAGATTTGCAGCAGGTAGCCTTCGTCGTCTCGGTCGACCAAAATGCCCAGCTCTCTCAAAGGAGCGAGGTCTTCATCGATGGAGCCCACTCGATCGAGAAGGTCGTTGTAGTAGCTTTTGGGCACCTGAAGGAACTCGATGCCTCGGCGTTGCAATTCGGTGACGGTGGTGATGATGTCGTCTGTGGCCACGGCAATGTGCTGGACTCCAGCCCCTTGATAGAAGTCGATGTACTCCTCGATTTGCGACTTTTTCCGGCCTTCTGCAGGTTCGTTGATGGGAAACTTGATTCGTCCATTTCCATTGCTCATCACCTTGGACATCAATGCGGTGTATTCCGTAGAAATGTCTTTGTCATCGAAGGAGACCAACTGGGCAAATCCCATGACCTTCGCGTAGAACTCGCACCAGGTGTTCATCTCCCCCCATCCAACATTGCCCACCATGTGGTCGATGAATTTCAGTCCAAGCGAATCTGCGCCACCTGCGGGATTCCACGTTTCATAACCGGGCAAGAAAACACCGTTGTATGCCTTCCGCTCCACAAAAACATGGATGGTGTCACCATACGTTTCTATGCCGCTGAGGACCACCTTGCCTTTCCCGTCTTCTCGGGTTTCGGGCTCAAATGCGCTGACAGCACCTCGAGAAGTGGTTTCCTTCCAGCTCTGGGTGGCGTCATCCACCCAAAGTGCGACAGCCTTGACCCCGTCTCCATGGCGATTCAGGTGGTCATTCAATGGACCATTTGCCACAATGGGGGTGGTGAGCACCAAGGTGATTTTGTCTTGGCGGAGCACATAGCTTACACTGTCGGTGGCGCCAGTTTCGAGGCCGCGATAGGCCAGAGGCTGAAACCCCCAGGCGTTCATGTAGTAGTATGCGCTTTGCTTGGCGTTTCCAACGATCAATTCGATGTGGTCGGTGCCGAGCAGGGGCAAGAAATCCTGAGCTTCAGGAACCGTTGTTTTGGGTTGAGGTGACGTTTGATCCATGTTCATTTCAGGGTTCAGTCGATGTTTTTCGGGGAATACCCCAGCCAACTTTGGTGGTAATTGCGGTCTTCGTTGTCTACCGCAGCTTGGGTCAAGCGAAGGGGTTTGAACGTGTCGACCATCACTGCAAGTTCCGCGGTTTGGGTCTTTCCAACGGAGCCCTCGTAGGTTCCGGGATGTGGGCCATGGGGGATTCCCCCTGGGTGAAGGGTTAAGTCGCCCCGGGAAATGCCCTTTCTACTCATGAAGTTGCCTTCGACGTAATACAGCACTTCGTCGGAGTCGATGTTGCTGTGGTTGTATGGCGCAGGAATCGACTTTGGGTGGTAATCATAAAGCCTTGGGCAGAAACTGCAGATGACAAACGCATCGGTTTCGAAGGTCTGGTGCACAGGAGGGGGTTGGTGGACGCGGCCTGTAATGGGCTCAAAGTCGTGAATAGAGAAGGCGTAGGGGAAGTGATAACCGTCCCAGCCCACCACATCAAAAGGATGCCGGGCGTACGTCACCGTGTGAATCATGCCCTCTTTTCGGATGTCTATCGGAAAGTGGCCTTCTCTGTCCACGGCCTCCGTCCATTGAGGGGTGCGAAAGTCCCTTTCACAAAACGGGCTGTGCTCCAGCAATTGACCAAAGTGGTTGCGATAGCGTTTGGGTGTGACCACGGGGTGGGCACTCTCGACCACCAGCCAGCGTTGAGCGGTTTCTTTTGTCGGAACCCACCTGTGGATGACCCCACGGGGGATCACCAAATAATCGCCCGGGCCATATGTCAAGCGGCCAAACATGGTTTCCAATACGCCGTCTCCGTCGTGAATGAAGATCACTTCATCCGCGTCGGCATTCTTGTAGAACCGGTCGTTGGGGTCAGCTTCTGTGGGCCGGGCCACGGAGATCGTACAGTCCGAATTGAACATCATCGGTACGCGTGCCTCCAGCGCATTTCCTGAGGAGGGGATTTGGAATCCCGGTACCCGGCGAGAGGTGAGGTTTTCTCGAACCCCTTCCGTTGGACGCGCATCCGCGGGTGGGGACACCTCCCGAACCATGGTCGGGGGGTACAGGTGGTACAAGAGGGAGCTCATGCCCACAAACCCAATGGTCCCGAACAGCTGCTCGTGATGCAGGGTGCCGTCGGGCTTGGTGAATTGGGTATGGCGTTTGTGCGGAACCTGCCCGCGCTGCTGATAGAAGGGCATGAATGCAAGGTAGTTTGGAACGGGCTCAACCGCCGCCGCCGATGTTGGCGTACCATGGAAGTTTGCCATCGTCGCCTGGGGGAAAACGCAAGGGAACCTTTTGGCCTTCCGTCAGCGGCTGATCGGCGGTCATTCCGGTTCGGGATTCAAGGACCTTCAGTTTCACAGCTTCGCTTTGACTGATGTCCCTGAGGGTCTCTCCTGCGCGTGCGATGTGCCAGTCGTGAGAGCCACGACGGCGTTTGGGCTGGGTATATAAGCGGGTGTCGGACGGGAGCAAGGTGTTCGAGTCGACGTTTTCAAGGTCATTGTACTTGCGGAGCTGCCAAACAGCGACTTGCAAGGACTTGGCCAGGTCATCCAATGACTCCCCAAGCCGCCCTTGTACCCAAGCCACGTCGTTCTCAGAAAAGCCTGCGGACCGGCCTGAACCGAGATGGATGGTTCTGCCAGATTCAATGGCGGCGGGTCCTTTGTTTGGCCTTGGGTTTTCAACCTCAGCCAAGGGCTCTGGCATGCCGCCTTGCTTCATCCAATCTTTTCCTTCTTGGTCATATTGGCCCAAGTCGTGGCGCTCGATGAGTTCAATGAGGGCTTTCGCATAGGTTGGACTGGTCGCGTATCCGCACCGCTTGAGGCCGCGCGCCCAATTTTTGTAGTCGTCAATTTTGAGTTCGAACAACGAAGCATATCTGTCCCGTTTGAGAAAAAGACTGTGGTCTTCGTAGCTGTCTTTTGGGTCTTCGTACACCCTGAAGCACTCTCCTTTTTTGTCGTCGTCGTAGTAGGTTTTGCCCCCTTCCCAGCCTTTGTGGCATTTGATGCCAAAATGGTTGTTTGACTTTTTGCTGAGTTCACTTTTTCCCGAGCCGCTTTCAAGCAGGCCTTGCGCCAGCGTAATGCTTGCGGGAATGCGGTGGATGACCATCTGTCGAACGGCCTCGCCCTTCCAGAGCGCGATGTAAGCCTGCTGATCTTCCGCACCACCTGCACAGGCAGGAGTAGCATAAAAGAGGGTCAAAGCGGCGAGAGGGATCATCGCTGCATGGCGCAGATACTGTAACATGACACAAAGCAACGCCGATTTTCCGCCCATTGTATTTGAACCGGGGGTTTTCACCCACACAGGAGCGTTCAATTTTCCGGCCCAAACTCCTTGGACTCAATCCAGGTGCCGTCGGAGGAAAAGAAGTCCCAAGAACCCACAGGGTCACCTTGGTGGTGCTGGCCTTCAATGTGGGGCCGGCCACTGGTGTGCCAAGTGCGAAACAGGCCCTGTTTGATGCCGTCAACATGATCGACTTGGCTCCACGGCAAACCGTCTTCTCTGTAGGTGTTCCACGTCCCTTGTTTTTGACCGTTGACCAAGCGTCCCCGAACATGGAGACGTCCATTGGCGTGGAACTTTTGGACTTCTTCTCCCGGTTCTCCGGGTTCGAGAACCCGTACCTCTTTGGGCTCTCCGTTGGACCAAGTCGACATCACTTTTTCCGTGATGTCGGCGCCACAAGATGCCAAAACAACGAAGGTCAAGAGAGAAAAAACGGGCCTCATTTCTTGCGGGAGATGGTGAAGTCGACCAAATCGATCAGTGCAGACCGCGCTTCGGACTCAGGCAAAGCCTCCAAAAGCGAAACCGCGCGGTCGCGGTGCTCCATCATGGCGCGCTCTGCGTAAGCCATGCCAGGGCCGTTTTGGATGTCTTCGAGCAGCCGCGCGATGAGATCAGGTTGATCTGCACTGCGTTTGATGGCCCGGATGGTTCGGCGCCGTTCGCGGGGTGATTTGTTCTGCAGATCGTGGATCAATGGCAAGGTCATTTTCCTTTCCTTGAGGTCCCCTCCTTTGGGCTTTCCTGTGGCTTTGCTTGGGGTAAAATCCAGAAGGTCGTCCTTGATTTGGAAAGCGATGCCCATGGCTTCACCAAAAGCATGCATGTGCCTCACCCGCTCTGGGTCGGCGCCTGCACTGGCAGCACCGGCAGCACAGCAAGCGGCGATGAGAGAGGCCGTTTTGCGGCGGATGATCTCGTAGTACACCTCTTCTGTGATGTCCATTCGTCGAGCCTTCTCAATTTGGAGCAGCTCACCTTCACTCATGGCTTCAACTGCTTTTGAGGTGATGCGCAGCAGGTCGACGGCGTCGCGTTCCATGGAGATGAGCAGCCCGCGTGACAAAAGGTAATCTCCAACGAGGACCGCGATTTTGGACTTCCAGAGGGCACTGATGGAGAAAAATCCACGGCGGGTTTCCGCCCTGTCGACGACATCATCGTGAACCAAGGTGGCGGTGTGAAGCAGTTCGATCAAGGTCGCCGCTACGTGGGTGCGGGGCTGGGTCCCTCCGCAAGCAGTGGCGGACAGGTACACCAAAAGCGGGCGCATTTGCTTGCCTTTGCTGCGGACGATGTAGCGCGTGATGTGGTCCAAAAGCGGCACCGAAGTGCGCATGGCCTCCTTAAAGTGACCTTGGAATTCCTTCATTTCGAGGTCCACTGGTCTTCGGATGGAGGCAAGGTTGGCCATGAAGGCAAAGTTACCTCTGAACCCTTGTGGGCGGAGAGCCGGGGTCACCGGTGTATTTTGCGCCATGATTCTGTCCATGACCGGCTACGGAAAGGCCGAGGCGCACATCGGAGCGCGCAAGTACACAGTGGAAGTCCGTTCGTTGAATGGAAAAGGGCTTGACCTGTCTGTGCGCATGCCTTCAAGGTTTCGTGAGAAGGAAATGGAGCTCCGCAAGAGCGTGGGAAAGGCCATTGGAAGGGGCAAGTCTGATTTGATGGTTCATTTTGAATCTGATGCTTCCGATGTGCGTCACATGGTCAATTCGGGATTGATTCAGCAGTACGTGGATCAACTGACCCCTGTTTTTGAAGCCAATGGCATCCCTGTGGATCATGTGGACGGGCAGCTGCAGAAGTTTGGTTCCGCGATGCGGTTTCCAGATGTGATCAGCGCAACGAAGGAAGCCATGGAAGCTGACGAATGGACATCCATGCAGGCCTTGGTGTCCTCTGCGGTAGAGCAGTTTCAGGCATATCGACTGCAGGAAGGCGAGGTGCTGGAATCTGATTTTCGCAGCCGTGTTGAGCACATTGAACGCCTTCGACAGGATTTGTCCCCGCTTCTTCAGGCCAGAACGGACCGCACCCGCAGTCGCTTAAAGGAACACTTGGAAGCGGACTTGCCGAAAGACAGGATTGATGAAAATCGTTTTGAGCACGAGTTGATTTTTTATCTCGAAAAGCTGGACGTGACCGAGGAGATGGTGCGGCTTGAGGCGAATTGCCGGTATTTTGGTGAAATGCTGGACGGCGAGGCTGGACAGGGTAAAAAATTGGGGTTCATTGCCCAAGAAATCGGCCGTGAAATCAACACCTTGGGCAGCAAAAGTCAAGACGCATCCATGCAGCGAATCGTGGTCCAAATGAAGGACGAACTTGAAAAAATCAAAGAGCAGATTTTGAACGCTTTGTGATGCAACAAGAAGCAACGAAGACCATGCCCATTGACGTCACATCAGCAGGAACAGGAAAGGCCATGGCGTTTTGTGCGCCATCTGGTTCGGGCAAAACGACTTTGGTAAAAAGCTTGATGGCTGAGCGCAACGATGTGGCATTCAGCATCAGCGCGACCAACCGCGCCCCACGCGGAACGGAGGTGGACGGCAAGGATTACCATTTCATGACCACGGCAGTGTTTCAACAGCGGGTGGATGACGGTGACTTTCTAGAGTGGGAAGAGGTTTACCCTGGGCGGTATTATGGCACCCTCAAAGAAGCGGTGCTTTCCATTTGGGAACGCGGAATGCATGTGGCCTTTGATGTGGACGTAGAGGGCGGAATTCGGCTCAAAGAACTGTTGGGGACCCGCATCTTGACGGTGTTCGTTCAACCGCCGTCGCTTGCAGTTTTGGCGGAACGCTTAGAACGAAGAGGGACCGACAGTCCAAGCGAAATTGAGCGCCGATTGGCCAAGGCCGGAAGAGAGATGAAGCGCGCAGGGTTTTTCGACCAGATCCTCATCAACGACGACTTGAGTGTGGCTTGCAATGAGTTGTCTAAAACAGCGGGGGCATACCTCAATCCCAGTGGTTCGGCGTCATGAACATTGGCCTTTACTTCGGGTCTTTTAACCCCATTCATACAGGTCACTTGGTGATTGCCCAACACATGGCCTCTCATCATGGGTTGGACGAAGTTTGGTTTGTTGTAACGCCCCACAATCCCATGAAACAGGCGGCTGATTTGGCGCCCGAGTCCGATCGATTGGAGATGGTGAAGCTGGCTGTTTCCGACAATCCGCGCTTGAAAGCGGTGGATGTAGAGTTCGGGCTGCCTCGCCCGAATTACACCGCGCACACAATGGATTTTTTGGTGCGTCGGCACCCAGACACAACATTCAAGATCATCATCGGGGAGGACAACCTCCGAACCCTTCAGCAATGGGCGCGTTGGCGGGAGTTGGTGGACCGATACGGTTTTTTGGTTTACCCTCGGGCTTATGCCGAGGGAGAGGCAAAAAACTTGGAAGGCACCATTGCGATTGATGGGGAGCACATTGTGTTGAGCCCGGCTCCGGTGATCAGCATTTCCAGTACGTATTTGCGCACCGCATTGGCTTCAGGAGACTCTGCGCGTTACCTGCTTCCAGATGCTGCTGCAGGCCTTATCCGAGAAAGAGGCCTCTATGGATTCCCCAAAGGCGACTGAACACAGGGGCGCCAAAAGGCAGGCTTCACGTGTTGTTGAAGGCGCTCATGGTCCGCTCCAGGCCAATGAAGGCAAAGGAGCGCATGAGGCCGGCGACTTTGTCTAAGCGCTCATCCATGGCCTTTTCTTCGGAAGAAGAAAAGGAGCCCAATACATGGTCGACTTGCCCTCCGGGCCCAAATTCGGCGCCAACACCAAACCTCAAACGCGGATAGGCGGAGGTCCCAAGAACACCTTGAATGTCCTTGAGGCCATTGTGCCCGCCATCGGTCCCTTTTCCGCGCAAGCGCAGCGTCCCAAATGGCAAATTGAGGTCGTCTGTGATCACCAGCATGCGGTCAACGGACAGCTTTTCCGCATCGAGCCAATAGCGCACAGCCTTTCCGCTGAGATTCATGAAGGTCGAGGGCTTGAGCAACACGAGTTGCCGCCCACGATGTTTTGCACGGGCCACGTCTCCAAGTCGGTCGGCCTTGAAGGACACACCACTTTCTTTGGCCATGGCATCCAATGCCATGAACCCGATGTTGTGACGCGTTCGTACATAATCGGCACCAGGGTTACCTAGGCCGACCAACAAGAACTTCATGCGTGGAGGGGATTAATCCTCGCCGCCTTCTGCAGCGGCTTCCTCAGTGCCTTCTGCTCCCTCCTCATCGGAGGCTGCAGACATGGCAGCACGGGTACGACGGATGCCAAGCACAACCGCAGAATCGTTCAAAGGAATGGTGCAACCCTCCACTTTGATGTCTTCCATGCGAAGTGAGTCACCGAGCTCGAGATCCGTGATGTTGACCGTGATGCTGTCGGGCACTTGTGATGCAAGTCCAACAACAGGAAGGCGACGGTATACCACGTGAAGGCGACCACCGTTTTGCACACCGATACTCGTGCCCTCCGTCCGGACAGGCAGTTTGACGCGAATGGGCTTGTCCGTCGCTACCTGAAGTAGGTCGATGTGGACGATCCGGTCTGTTACGGGGTGGAACTGAACGTCTTGGAACACGCAGTCGTGCGTTTTTCCATCAATCTCGAATTGGAGAAGGTACGTTTCCGGTGTAATGACCAACTTGTTCAGTTGGACTTCGCTCACGTGAAAGTGAACCTGCTCGGAGCCACCATACATCACACCAGGGACTTGGCCCTTATCGCGGAGTACAGTTGCGTCCTTTTTCCCTACGCCCCCTCTTGGGGAGCCGCTCAATGAAGCAGTTTTCATGGTTTTGTTTTAGGTAATGAGGAAATGAGAACTGATGCTTTCGTTTTGGACCAAGCACCGAATGACGGTGGCAAAAAGGTCTGAACATCCCAGCACAGTAATCTTGTCATTGGGTTTGTCGTTCCGAAGCGGAATGCTGTCGGTGACGACGAGTTCTGTGAGTTCGCTCTGTGCAATTCGCTCGTAAGCTGGGCCAGAAAGAACGGGGTGGGTGCAGACCGCGCGCACACTTGCGGCGCCGTGGTCCTTCATCATTCCGGCGGCTTTTGTGAGCGTGCCGGCCGTGTCGCAGATGTCATCGACGAGAACAACGTCCTTGCCTTCGACGTCTCCGATTACCCGCATGCTGGCCACTTCATTGGCCACTTTGCGTTGCTTGTAGCAAATGGCCATGTCGACACCGAGGTATTTCGCGAAAGCGTTGGCGCGTTTCGTGCCTCCAGTGTCTGGCGTGGCAATGAGCAAATTGTCGGTTTTTAAACCAGCGAGGTAAGGCAGGAAAATGGCAGAGCCGTAGATGTGGTCTACGGGGACTTCGAAAAACCCTTGAATCTGGTCCGCGTGTAAATCCATGGTGATGACCCGATCCACTCCGGCCGCCGTCAGCATGTTGGCGATTAACTTGGCACCAATGGCGACTCGAGGGGCATCCTTTCGGTCTTGTCGGGCAAAACCGAAATACGGAATCACGGCGACAATGCGTTTGGCAGAAGCGCGCTTTGCGGCATCCACCAACATCAAAAGCTCCATCAGATTGTCTGAAGGAGGAAAGGTGCTTTGAACAATGACCACCTCCTTTCCCCGAACCGTTTCTTCGATGCTCACGCGGAATTCTCCGTCGCTAAACACCGTATGCTTGACAGCACAGAGCGGGGTTCCATACTCCGTGGCAATTCTACCCCCTAAGTCTAAGGAGGCCGAACCAGCGAGAATACGGAGCGAAGAATCTTGCATAAAGGTGGTTTTCAAGGGGGCAAAGATAGTTCGAGAGCCATTGCGGTCCATCGACTTGTAATTTTACGTCATGAAACAGCGCCGCACCTTCATCCTCGTTCTTGGAATGGGGGGGCTTCTTTTGGGCCTGATGACGATGCAGTTTAGCTGGGTTCGTGCGCTGGTCAAGGCGCGGAGCACCTTGTTCGATGAGCAGGCCCGCACGGCATTGGTGGAAGTCCAATCTGTTTTGACGTTATCTGGCGCGCGTTTTCCGGCGTCTGCAAAGGCAGGATTGGCCCCTTCGTCAGGCCTGCGGGCAGACAGTTTGTCCCAAGTTCGAGCCCAAGTTGTTTTGGACCGGGAAGTTGCAGTGGGCATTGCAGACAGCTTGTTGACCGCTGTTTTGCGAAACCGAGGGGTCGAGTTTCAGTTCAGGTCCGCCTTGTTGGACCGGTATGGTCGCCCTGTCTTCCTTCGGGATGCAGATGTCGGGTTTTTAGAGGCCCTACAAAACGAAGGCTATCGAATTCCGGCTGGCGATGCCCAAACCTTGGAGGAGGTGCAGCTGTACACCGTTTTCTTTCCAAGGAAGAGCCTTCGATTGGCCAAGAACATGTGGGGGGAGCTGGCCATCAATGTCATTCTCATGTTGGTCCTGGTGTTTTTCACATTTTACGCGGCAAATGGGTTGAGGAAGGCCGAACGGTTGAACCGGCTCAAGAGCGACTTGATCAACAACATGACCCACGAGCTCAAAACCCCCATCTCCACCATTGGATTGGCTGGGGAGGCTTTGCTCGACCCGCTCATGGCGAGCGATGAAGAAAACGTGCGTTATTATGTTCAGCTCATTCGCTCCGAGAACAAACGGTTGGGACAGCTCGTTGAGAATGTGCTCCGAGCAGCCATGCTGGATCAAGGGGAATTGGAGTTGTTTAGGCAGTCGATCAATTTTCATGATTTGGTGAGAGATGTGTTGCGCAACCACGCCATTCACATTAAAAAGCAAGGGGGCAGTACGGGAAATCAACTCGCGGCAACAGACCCCTTGATTGACGGGGACAAGACCCACCTGACCAACGTGGTATTCAACCTTGTGGACAACGCCATCAAGTATGGTGGCGGGTCACCAAAGCTGACGGTTCGCTCCTGGAACGAGGAGGGAACATTGCGCGTGGCTTTCACCGACGATGGCATTGGAATCGCCAAAGAGCATTTAGGCAAGGTTTTTGATAAGCTATATCGTGTCCCCACTGGGAATGTCCACGATGTAAAAGGTTTCGGCCTTGGTTTGAGCTATGTGAATGCCGTCATGATGCAACACGGAGCCAAAATTGACGTTGTGAGTGTACCTGGCAAGGGAAGCACGTTTACTCTGGTTTTTCCTCAAACGACAGCGTCATGAAACAACAACTCGACATTCTACTTTGCGAAGACGACCCCAATCTCGGCAAACTTCTCTCCGATTTTTTGAACCGAAAGGGCTACAATGCCACTTGGGCTCAGGATGGTGCTGAAGGTGTCCGCCAGTTCCGTGTGGGCTCCTTCGATTTCGTGATCCTCGATGTGATGATGCCCGTCAAGGATGGGTATCAAGTGGCCGAAGAGATTCGCGGGCTCAATCGACACGTGCCCATTTTGTTTCTCACAGCCAAGAGTCAGCGTGAAGACACGTTGCAGGGATTCAAGGCAGGGGCAGACGATTACATGACCAAGCCTTTTTCTATGGATGAATTGGAGGTGAGGATTGAGGCGATTTTGCGTCGTTCTGCCGCCCTCCCTGAGGACGATGATGAGGTGGGCGAGATGACCATTGGGCTCTATGCGTATGATTACAATCGGCAAGAGCTTCGATTGAACGGGGAAGGCCAACGCCTGACCACAAAGGAAAATGAACTCCTGTTTCTATTGACCAAATCCAAAAACGCCTTGCTGGAAAGAGAGTTCGCTTTGAATGCCATTTGGGGCGACGCGAACTACTTCAATGGCCGCAGTATGGACGTCTACATCGCCAAATTGCGCAAGCACTTGAAGGAGGACGCTCGTGTCGAAATCCTCAATGTTCATGGCAAGGGGTTCAAGTTGATTGCCGACTAAAGGTTTGGCGCCACCTGAGAGGGTTAGACCAAAGGGAAGCCCTACCTTGATTCTCCGTTTCGCGCAGGCATGATTCCCAAGGATACCGTAGACGCCATACTCCAAGCCACCATCATTGAGGATGTGGTCTCTGATTTCGTTCAGCTGAAGAAGAACGGAACCAGCTTGCGGGGAATGAGCCCCTTCACCAATGAAAAGACCCCGTCTTTTTACGTGGTGCCAGGAAAGGGCATGTTCAAGGATTTTAGCTCGGGAAAGGGGGGCAGCGCGGTCACCTTCTTGATGGAGCACGAAAAGCTATCCTATCCAGAGGCCTTGCGGTGGCTGGCTCGGAAGTATGGCATTGAGATCCAAGAACGGCAATTGACCGCCGAGGAACACGCGGCGCAAACGGAACGAGAAAGTCTCTCCAACCTTGCCGCATGGGCTCAAAAGTGGTTCACAGAGCAGTTATTACAGACGGGAGAAGGAAAGAGTGTGGGGCTCGGCTACCTGCGTCAGCGGGACTTTGCAGACGCCACACTCCAAGACTTTGCCGTGGGGTATTGTCCAGATACATCGTGGTCGCAACCTGGCGCATTGGCCGAAGCGGCCAAAAGTGCAGGGTACCAAAAGAAGTGGTTGATCGCCAGTGGTCTTTGCAAAGAGCGAGACGACGGCAGCCTCTATGATTTTTACCGAGGCCGCGTGATTTTCCCCATTCGAGATGTCACGGGTCGGTTCATTGGTTTCGGTGGACGGACACTCAAAAAAGACAAGAAGACCCCGAAGTATGTCAACAGCCCAGAGAGTCCGCTGTACGACAAGTCGAGAGCTTTATATGGCATCCACCTTTCGCGAAACGCGATTGTGCGCGAAGACCGCGCCATTTTGGTGGAAGGCTACACGGATGTCATGGCCATGCGACAAGCAGGGGTGGAACACGTTGTGGCCAGCTCAGGAACGTCACTGACCATTGAACAGGTTCGCTTGCTTCGTCGGTTCAGCAAGCGCATGACCATGCTGTTTGATGGAGACCCCGCTGGATTGCGCGCAGCCATTCGTGGGGTGGACATTGTCTTGGCTGAAGGGCTTGATGTGAAGGTGGCAGTGCTCCCGGATGGAGAGGACCCAGACACGTTTGCGAAACGCCTTGGAAGTGAGGCCCTCATGGCCTGGCTTGCGGAGAACAGCAGGGACTTCATCCGGTTTAAAATTGACCTGCTCGATGAGGAGGCGTCGGACGACCCCATCAAGAGAACCGAGCTTGTTCGAAGTGTCGTTCAAAGCATTGCCCAGGTTCCTGACGAGCTCAAGCGCACCGTCTACGTTCAGGAAAGTGCAGGCCGTTTGGGCATGCAGGTGGAGGACCTTCTCGCGGAGTTGGGCCGACAGGCAGTGGCCCGATTGGAAAAGGAGGCGAAGGCGCCCTTGCCTTCTTTGGCGCCACAGCGGGAAGCTTCCATTGGCGCCCCTCGATTAACGGGTCGGGTTGGCAGAAGTGGTCGAGAAGAGGATTTGCTTCGGTTGCTGCTTCAATATGGCCGGCACAAGATCACCATTGAACTGCCCGATGACGGCGAAGACTCGAAGGACGAGAACGGAGACCCCTTGACCATCGAGGGCACCTTGGCTGAATTCATGTTGCATGAGCTCGATACAGTGGGCTTGGCCATTCGACATCCAGTGGTGGACCGCATTGTTCAGCACTTTCGAGAGAGCATCTTGAATGGCCATATTCCCGGGCCAGAAGACCTTGGAATGGGAGACCCCGAGGTCGCAGAGTTAACAGCAGATGTCCTTGTTACGGAATTTACCCTGAGTAAAAACTGGCTTGAGCGGCATGGCATTGAGCCAGAAACCGAGGAGCATCAATTGAAGCGCGCCTTGGAAGGCGCTTTGCATCGGTTGCTTCTTGATGAAGCACGTGGAGAAGGGTTTCGCATCAAGTCCCGGCTTCAAGAGTTGGCAGAGGACCCTTCCACCTCAGAAGATCCCGCATTGGAGGAAGTGGATTTGCTGCGGAGAAAAATGGGCGTTTCTAAGCGCGTTTCTAAGCTGGCCAAGCACTTCGAGAGTACCATTTTGCATACTCTGCGCCCAGAAGACGCCAAGAAAAAGGCGTAATCAGGCTTCTGCCCTTCTTTTGGTCCAGAAGTCCAACAGGGTAATGCGCGGCTGAAGAATGCCTCGGTAGCATTCAGTTTCTACCCGAAAGACCATGTCCATTCGTTCCGCTTCGGCCAAAGCGGCGCAGCGGCTTCCCATGCCAAAGCCCACAGCGTCTAATCCACGCGACCCCGATGTGGTCTTGATGGACAGGCGAACGTGACGGCCTTCTTTTCCAACTTGCTTTGGAGGTTGCGCCAACATCACATCGCGCACCAAGAAGACTGGCGCTGGAGACCCCGGTCCAAAAGGCTCGAACCGCCGCAGCTTTTTGAGCAGCTCGGGCGTGCACTGGTCCATCTTGATTTCCAGGTCAAAGTGCCGAGGTTCTCGTCTGCTGATGGCCATCAGTTCTCTGCCCACTGCTGCGTCTAACTGTTGCGCAAAACCCAAGGCTGCACCGGGCTTCACGGTGAGTCCTGCGGCCATGGCGTGCCCTCCGAATTGCATCAAGTGCGCGCCACACTCCTTGATCAAGGCGTGAATGTCAAGTCCGGGTGTGGACCGGGCGCTGCCCACCATGACATCGTCATCATCGCTGATGACAATGCTGGGCCTGTATCGGTGTTCGATCAAGCGGGTGGCCACAATGCCAATCACCCCTCGGTGCCAATCCTTGCCCCAGACAATGTTGATGTGTTTGAATTCCGGGTGTTCCTCGAGTTGCTCAATGGCGGCTTTCGTGACTTGTTCGTCATAGGAGCGGCGAACGTTGTTCAGGCGGTCCAATTTGTGTGCCAGTTCAGAGGCCAGGGCTTCATTGGGTGCGGTGAGCAAGGCCACGGCCTCTGTGGCCCTCGACATCCGGCCAGCGGCATTGATCCGGGGGCTGATTCGAGAAATGATGTCTCGCACCGTGAGGTAATCAGGGGAACAATGCACGACGTTGAGGAGGGCTTTGATTCCCGGCCTGACGTTTCGTGAAATCGTTCGAAGTCCATGGTGCAGGAGAATCCGGTTTTCACCTGTGACCTCGACCAGGTCGGAAGCAATGCTCAGCGCCACCAAATCCAAACCATCGAAAGCACTCATGGGCGAAAGGCCAAAGCGATCGGTGA
>CASICO010000010.1 GCA_949373165.1 uncultured Flavobacteriales bacterium
CGAGGTGCACGGCATCAAGCGCCGTGCATCGCAATTCAACACCGACCGAATCGACCATTTGTATCAGGACCCGCACCAACCCAACATTCGGTTGAGGCTGCATTATGGAGACCTAACAGACTCCACCAACCTGATTCGCATCGTCCAAGAAGTCAAACCTCACGAGATTTACAACTTGGCCGCCATGAGCCATGTTAAAGTGAGTTTCGACACCCCGGAATACACCGCGAACGTAGACGGAGTAGGGACCTTGAGGTTGCTCGAAGCCATCCGCATTCTGGGCATGGAAAAGGACGTTCGGTTCTACCAAGCGGCCACCTCTGAACTGTACGGCTTGGTCCAAGAAGTGCCCCAAACAGAAACCACTCCATTCTACCCAAGAAGCCCCTACGGTGTGGCCAAACTCTACAGTTTTTGGATCGTCAAAAACTACCGCGAAGCTTACGGCATGCATGCCTCAAATGGCATCTTGTTCAACCACGAAAGCCCCCTTCGCGGCGAAACCTTTGTGACCCGCAAAATCACCAGGGCGGTGGCGAAAATCTCCCTTGGACTCCAAGAAGACTTGCACCTTGGCAACCTCGATGCCCAGCGGGATTGGGGACACGCCAAAGACTACGTGGAAGGCATGTGGCGCATGCTCCAACAGGACCATTCTGACGATTACGTTCTGGCCACCGGACGCACTGAGTCCATTCGCGCCTTTGTTGAAATGGCCTTCAAGGAAGTGGGAATTGAGCTAAAATGGACAGGGTCTGGACCCGAAGAAACTGGTGTTGACAAGGCTACAGGAAAAACCTTGGTTGCCATAGACCCCCGCTATTTCCGCCCCACAGAAGTGGAGTTGTTGGTTGGGGACGCCACCAAGGCCAAGGAGAAGTTGGGGTGGACGCCTACCTATACCCTTGAGCAAGTGTGTTCCGAAATGGTGGCCTCTGATTTGGCCCTCTTCCGGCGCGACAAATACCTACTCGACGGTGGACACGACGTGCTCCATCCGCACGAAGGCTGATTAGAGCAGCGCGACCTCCACACATTCCCCTGCATCACAATAGAAAACGAACCCACGAACGGTTCGTTTCTCTTGTTGGGCAATGGCGTTCATATACCCACGGACCTGATCCGCGTCTTTCTTTCGCTGCTTTTCATTGGGCCCTTGAGCCGTTTTAAAATCGATCACATCCACCCGATCAGATTGAAATACCACACGATCTGGACGCACAATTTCCCCTTTGATGCCCACCAGCTCTCGCTCATTGTGGACTTCTCCCGAACCATCAAACCAAGGCGCCATCACCTCATCTTCTACCACATCACGCACTGCCACGACCACACGCTTCCAATCGTCCTCTCGGCATTTAGTCCAAGGCCAAGGTTGAGCCACAACCCGGTCCACATCTCCGGCCTTGCGGATTTTAGCCAGCTGGCCATGAACGGCAATGCCAAAGGCCTTTTGGTCCATTTTTCCCAGCACAGGACGGTCCAAATCCCGCTGCCGACCTGTGATCATTTCCAGAGGGATGCCGTGAAAAACAAACCCCGGTATGGAACGCACTTCCAAAGCATCGATTGACGCCTTCTGTTCCAACGGGGCTGAAACCTCAAAATTTTCGGACTTGTATGGGCCTAAGGACAAATCACACCCCAATGCATCTTCAATCCCACGGGCCATTGATCGTCCCACCGTTCCCGGCAATTCCTCCTCTCTCCACTCCATTTTTTCCACGTCGATGACCACGTGCAAGCGGACTTCTGCACGGGTGGTGCAGACATAGGCGACATTGGTGGTGTCGAATCGCTGCTGGTTTCGCTCCTGCTCCCAAATGTGATGAACGGCTGTCTCTTTGAGGACCGAAACAGGCGCAACAAGACCGGGAATGGCGAAATCCTCATTCTCAAACAGGGCCGGCATCAAGGTGTCATTTTTGTGAATCCGCCCGTCATCAAATCGGGTAATCACCACAGGGTATTGCAAGCCTTTGCTCTTGTGGACGGTCAGAATGCGAACGGCATCCGGTCCTGGAAGCACCCGGATCGACTGTTGGGACCCCCTTTCTATACCAATGGGCCAAGAAGCCCGGCGGACGCCCCATGTCCATTGCCGCCCTTTCATGGGGTCAACTCAATCAAAACCTCTGCGTGCGCAGGGTAGTCCTTGTCGAGTTCAAGCTTGCGCAAAATCAGGCCGATGCATTCCGTTAAAGGCAGAGCAGACCAAGTGGCTGAATTGAACCCTGGAACCACCTCCTTCAACAACTCCGGGCCATGCAATGAGCCGAATCGCCCCTCAGACCCATCCTTTCTGAGATAGGTGCTCTCGGTATGATGTTTGGCCAAAAGCGCGGCCTCATTCCACGTCTGACTTCGCTCTTCACAAATCGCCCCCCAGGCCTGAATGAACTTCAAAACCGGCCCAGCCTCTTGGGGTTCTTCCATGGCCTCAAGCAAATGAATGACCGCCAGGGCTGATGGGTGTCGACCGAGGGCCAAACTCTCATCTGTAAACGGAACGATACGCGGTGAGCACGACAGCAAATACTCAGCCAATCGTTTGGCTTCTTTATTGGTCCGAACCAAAAGTGCGATTTCTCCTGCCTGAAAGCCGTCGTCTATGGATTGACGGATCCGCAGCTCCATCCATTCACAAACCGCCTCAAACCGAACTTCAGTGGTCTTTCCTTCAAGCACTTCCACCTCGACTCCCCCAGGAAAATCCTTGCGCGGAACCTGCTTTACATCGGCATACACTTCGGTCAACTCTCCTCCCAAACCCGGTGCCAACGCCGCGTAGACACGGTTGTTAAAATCGACGACTTCCGGGGCACTCCGCCAATTGTCGTCGATGGGGTGGTCCAAAAAATCATCCCGCATTCTTCCCGCCGCGTCTTGCAAAGACTCCGGCAGGCCATCCGGGCCATCCGCAATCAAATCCGGCAATTTGTTCAATTGCCGATGGTCCCCATTTCGCCAGCGGTAAATGGCCTGCTTGGCATCGCCCACCACCAAAGACAAATGACCATGCCCCAACGTTTCACCCACAGCAACCGCCAAATTCTGCCATTGGGTAACCGAGGTGTCTTGGAATTCATCAATGAAAATGTGATCGTATCGTTCTCCTGTGCGTTCGAAAATGTAAGGTGCGGGGTTGTCGCGAACCACATCCGAAATCATCCGGTTCAAGGCCCCAAGGGTGCGCACATTTTCCTCCCGTTGTACTTCTGAGTGGGACGCCCTGAGCGCCGCAAGGGTGCCCACCAGTGGCAACCAACGGCCCAGCATGACTTCGGTTCGATGAACACGCGCAAACTCCGTTGGGGCCATGGCTTGCTCCAGCTGAGCCATGTGGACCAACCGGTCTTGAAACGGGGCAATCGCCGCCTCCCCATCCCCATCGCTTTTTTTTGCCCAGAGGCCCTCTTCCACGCCGCGAGTGAGGGTGGCTGTCGGTGCATCTGCCCTCCCCTGCACCAAGCGAGGTAGCCATTTCTGCGTAACCCACTTCCTCAGAAATACCGAGTCCAAATCTGCCGCGGCCAACTCCTTTGACAGGGCATGAGCGGCTTCTTTCATCGCGGTTTTTCGTCGCCGAACAGCCTTGGCCATGCGGTCCTGAATCGCAATAAAATCCGAAGGCGACCACCCATCAAGCATGTTGAGTAAGGGCTGCATTTGCTCTTGATCAATGGACTTCCCAATGTCCAAGAGCTGTCTTCGAACCTTCGCGTCACGGTCGTCGTCCACAGCCTCTTCCACAAATCGGCCAAGCAATTCGGTCAGGTCCTTGTCCTGCCCCAACTGTTCCAAGACCCGATCTACTGCCGTTTCTAAGAGCCTTGGGGTATCCAACTCAATGGAGAAGTCATGTTCCAGCAACAAATCAGTAGCAAACCCACGAACCAATCCACCCACAAACTTGTCGAGTGTCATGATTGACAGCTCTCCATAATGGCGGTTCAAAGACGCCCGCATCGCACGGGCTCGCCGTCCAATCTCCTCTGTCTCCAAGGCCGTCTCTTCCGATATCCCTTTCAAATGGGCACTGGCTTCTGGTGATTCCGCAAGCAGTTCCAACTCCTGGACCACACGCGACTTCATTTCTTGCGCCGCTTTATTTGTGAAGGTCAAGGCCAAAATTCGCCGGAAAGGCAAAGCTGTATTTGACCCAAGACAACACGAGAGGTAAGCCTCCACCAATTTGAACGTCTTTCCGCTCCCCGCTGAAGCGCGCAACACCCTAAAACCCGTGGGCATTTTGCCCTCTATTCCCTGCCTCCGCATGCCGTCAAGTTCGGTTTATCATCCTCACTGACCAAGTGCTGTTCACAGCCATTGTCTGTATTTCTGCAACCCAACGCCCCCTTCCTTCGTTCTTTGGGGAGAATATGTGCAACATGATTACCCTCCGATCCACAATTGGTGCTTTAACCGTTGCTGGTCTCATGGCCCTGTTGATTGCGGGATGCAGACCTGAGCCCCTGCATGGAGGGCCAGGCACGCTCACGTTGACTGCCGACTTCCAAATGGATGGAGACAGTGTCTTCATTGGACGCACGGCATTTGACACCCAAGGAAATCACCTGCGTCTCGAAACTTTTTCCATTTATCTCGGAGGCATCGAATTGATCAATGACACCGGTGCCGTTCGCCTTTCAGACGCCGAACGCTGGGACGCCAGTGATGACAACCAATGGACCTACATCGTAGAGCCCGGAACGTATGACGGGTTCCGGGTCCATCTGGGCGTGCCTTCAGAAATCAACACCGATACCGACCCAACCATCTGGCCAAACGATCATCCTTTGGGGGTCTCGGGCAGCGCGGGCATGTTTTGGAGTTGGAATACCGGGTACATCTTCAGCAAGTTTGACGGAAAAGCAGACACAACAGGAGGCGACGACTTTACCCATGGCTTCGCTTATCACATCGGAGGAGACGCACAGTTGATAGAAGTCCGGTACGATGACCCTTGGGTCATCGAAGAATGCAGCCATCACGACTTCTCCTTGCAAGCCGACATCCTTGACTTCCTCATCAATGGCAACGACACCATAGATGTCCAGACAGATCCCATCACCCACACTGGAGACAACCTGGAGTTGGCCACGCGATATGTTCAAGCCCAGCAGAACGCCGTGACCCTCATCAAGCAGTAACCCACATCTCTCCCCGATATTGGCCAGGCATGATGCAACAAGCCGCGATTTCCATCTCCAAGAGCAAGGCACAACTTCCGTTGGCTTGGCTGGCCTGCATCCTCTTGCTCACCGGGTGCCGTCCCGACCCGGTAGTGGATTGCAAAACGCCCCCCAGCGCAACGCCACTTGCCGTGGACATCCCTGCTTTCTTTCCTCCGATGGACATCCCGCCGGACAACCCCATGACGGTCGAAGGCGTAGAACTGGGACGCTTGTTGTTTTGGGAAAAAGGCTTGAGTTCCGACAGCTCGATGAGCTGCGGTTCGTGCCACCTGCCCTCCTTCTCCTTTTCTGACCCAAACCCAGTCTCCACAGGCGTAACAGGAGCCCAAGGAGAACGCAATGCCATGGCCCTGATCAACATGGCTTGGGTTCAGCACTATTTTTGGGATGGACGTGCAGCCACGTTGGAAGAACAGATTCTAGATCCTGTTCCACACCCAGATGAAATGAACCTGCCATGGCCTGAGGCCACAGGTCGGTTGTCGGCAGACCCGTCCTATTTGGACATGTTCACGACAGCTTTTGGCACTTCCGACATCACCGCTGATCACGTGGCCAAGGCCATCGCTCAATTCCTGAGAACGATGGTCTCTTCGGACAGCAAATTTGACTTCTCGCGCCGGGGGCAAGCGGTGTTGTCCGACCTCGAATTCCAAGGGTATCAGATTTTCAATCGAGAAGGGGGGGATCCCGAGGTCATCTCTGGTGGCCAATTTGGAGGGGACTGCTTCCATTGTCATGGAGAAGCTGGCCTACAATTCGCCGACTACCTCTTCCACAACAATGGCTTGGACAGCACTTTTGAAGCAGACCCGGGATTGGCCGGAGTCACGGGGCAACCGCTAGACAGTGGTCGATTTAGGACCCCTACGCTTCGCAACGTTGCCTTGACTCCTCCATACATGCATGACGGCCGGTTTGCCACACTTGAAGAAGTCATCGACCATTACAATTCTGGAGGTCACCCCTCGTCGACCATTGACCCGTTCATGAAGTACAGTACCGGAGGGCTCATGCTACAACCGCAGCAAAAAGAGGCGCTCCTGGCATTCCTGCATTCCCTAACGGATACCGCTTTTGCAGCCAATCCGGCATTCTCAGACCCACACTGACCCTGAAAACTGGGTCAGGACGCCCCGCGAACAGCGACCAAAGTTGTGCAATTCAACCCCGTGATTTCTGAAGAGGATACGAGAAGAACCCCGGTTAAACGTGGCCAAAAAACCCCATCAGGATGTGACCACCTCAAGGTGGACAAATCCACAGCATGAGTGAATGACCGGCACATCCAACCGGTAAATTTCATGCATGGACCGTCGCAACCTCAGCACCCGTCGTGCCGTATGCCAGTATATGGCACTGCGCATTTCACTTTCTTTTCTGGTCTTGCTTCTGAGCGCAGCAGCTTCCCAGCAAGTCCGCGCGCAATGCCCCCAGTTTTTAGGCACGGAAGCGATCGCTGATCTCCCTGAAACGGTTGCAACTCCACATTGGTTCAGGTGCATATCCAGCGTCACCGCCGATCCCGCACCATTCACATTTGAATTGACCGCACAGCCCGCTACCCACAATGGGGTTCAAATCGATTGGGGAGATGGGTCAAGTCCAGAAGTGATTGGAAGTTGGGACGGCACCACACCCATTCCGCACACCTACACACCCAGCATTTGGTCCACATACAGCATCGTGGTCACCACAGCCGCATGCCCTTCTGGTAGCACCGGAATTCTGGTCAACGAACCCGAAACACCCGGAGCCGGATTGGTTTACGGAGACATGAACGCAGGTTGCTCTCCATTTGTGGGTTTGCCCAAGATTGATGTCAACCTGGCATTCAGTTCCACCTGGAGCTTTAGTTTGGATTGGGGAGACGGAACAGCGGAAGATGTGTTCAGCATGGAGGACGTGTTCAACGACCCCGCCTTTGACACCCTTCGCTTCACCTCGAGCACAGGCGATGAAATCTTCCGCATTCTTGGGGCCGAACACACCTACAACGCAGACAATTGTTCCACGGGCAATTGCGACCATACATTGACCCTGACGTACTCCAATTTTTGCTCCGTTCGCGGGGCCACCGCTCCTTTCGTTCCCGGAGGAACCATAGTGGGCACTGGCTACAAGCAATCTCTGCTGGGCAATGCTTTCCTGACATGGGATGTGGATCAAGCCGAAATCGTGGTTGCCGATCCTGTTGTTTGCTGGCCTGAGAACGAAACAAGTGTCACCAATGCCGCCTGTCCGAATTGTTGCGACGCCTCCAGCGGAAACAACATGGCCGGCAATGGCACGACCCGGACAGAGAAATGGGACTTTGGTGGAGCCAGCTACATTGGAACGGGACCTGACCCCACCAACTGGATTGATTGGGCTGGCGATTGCTCCAGCGCACAATCTCACCTCCTTGCCTTTCCTGCGCCGGGAGCCTACACCGTCACGCTGTTCACGGCCAACCACTGTGGCATTGACACAACGACCCAAGACATCTTGGTCTCTTCTCCACCAAGCGTTTCGGCCACTGGCGATGAGACCACCCTGTGTCCAGGTTCTCCGTTTCAATTCGAAACGGCAAGCTGGTCTGCTGACTTCCCTTTGACCGCCGAGGACCTGAGCTTCAACTTCACCTATGGTGATGGTCCATTGTCGATCACCGTGGCCATGGTAGGCGGTCTCATTCCGTTCAACAACATCCCCAGCCAGCCCGGAAACATCTACGATGCTGCGGGAAACTATGACGCCGCCATCCAAGTCTTTCCAACACTCGCCCCCACCTGCATTGGCGCCGCGATTGTACCTGTTACCGTGCTTACACCACCGGTTGCCAATTTCGAATTGCCCAATGATACCTGCGCAAGCCAAGTCAGCGTAACGCCCATTGACGCATCGGTCAACGGACTCGAATACACTTGGACGCTAGACGGCGTTGGTCTTATTGCAAGCGACGCCAATCCGGCGCCTGTGAATTTGACTGGGCCAGGAGCCTTCAATTTCACCTTGGATCTCATCTCCGCCAATGGCTGTGCAGATTCACGCTCCGAAACCATCACCCTTGCCGACATCCCCATCGCCGATTTTAGCGTGTCCGATGCCTGTCTTGGCATTCCAACCGTCTTGGATGGATCCAACTCCTTCACGGACGCCGCTTTGGGCGGCCCCATCGTAGACTACGCTTGGACGTTAGAAGACGGAAGCACGCTGTCCGGCGCCATTCAGAATCTCCAATACGATGCCCCGGGAACACCGGAAATCGAACTCATGGTGACCACCGCTTCCGGATGCAGCAACGTGTCGGTTCAATCGTTCGACATTCTGCCGCGTCCCGGCATCAAAGTCTTGGACAATGACACCGTTGGATGCAGCCCCATGGTGCTCGCATTGACCGCCATCGACACCACCGGTATCACCTCCTCTTCGAACTGGATTTGGGACTACGGTCATGGATCCAATGATTCACCTGATGCGGATGGCACCCACACCTGGCCCTCCAACAACAGCGAAGACACGGTCTTTTATTCCGTGTCAGTAGAGGCTGGACTGGGCGGTTGCACCAGCTCAGCTTTGCTTGAAGTTGCGGTCGCCCCTGCGCCTTTTGTTCAAACCGACGGCGGAGAGATTTGCAGCGGGCTGTCTTTTCCGTTTGCCGGAAATGCGTTCAACCTTGGTGAAACCACAGAATGGTTTTGGGAAATTGATGAGGTGTGGTCCACCGTAGCCCAAGATTATGGGACGATCACGAGCGATTTTGAAGACTTCAACTACACCTTCACCAACCCCGACAACCTCACCGACACAGTGTCGATTGAATTGACGGTGTTCAGACCCAATGGCTGCACCGCCCATGACCAAGCCACTCTGCTGGTGAGGCCTGCCTTTGCGCCCTTGGTAGCGTCTGATTCCGGATGCACTCCCTTGGCTGTCATGGCGCCGGCTCAAGTGGCATTGAGCGTGAATTGGGACTTTGGAGATGCCGCCAACCCAGACCCGCCAGGTGCAGTGGGCCACGTTTACACCACCCCAGGTGATTATGTGGTCTCAGCCGATGGCATCAGTGTCTTCGGATGTGCAGGGTCGAATGCGGCAACCGTTACCGTTCACCCCCACACCCACACCCAGCATTTCTGCCGAAGACGCATTGTGTGCCCCCGAGCCAGTTCAACCGATTCGGTCAACAGGCGGGGAAGACGGCGCCACATCTTGGAGTCTGCAAGTCGACCTGAGCACAACATACCCTTGGAACGGCAGCACAGACACACTGATTTCCCTTCCTCCTGGGAACCACCTCCTCACCGTTCTGGCCACCAGCAGCGAAGGGTGCCAAGCAGAGGCCAGCACAGAGGTGTTGGTTCAAGACGAGGTCACGGCTGACTTTGTCCTGCCCGAAAACGGCTGTGCACCCATCCCATTTGATGTCACCAATATCGATGCCCCGACTGGCACCCTCTCCACCTGGGTCATTGAGACGCCCTTTGGAACAGACACACTGAACACGCCTACTCCAGCTGCACCTGATTGGATTGTGCCCATCAGCGGAAACGACACCACGTACACCGTCTCGCTGACGGTGTTGGACCCTTTGACGGGTTGCAATGCCACCCACATCGACTCGGTCACTGTCCTTGCCCAACCCGTTGGCCAAATGATGGTGGATGGGTTAAACGGCTGTGACGTGACCGCCACGTTCTCCTATACCGGCGCAGCAGACAACCTGACCTGGTCTTTTGGTGATCCCTTTGCACCCGAAACAGAATCCACATCCATCACCACGGTTTCCCATGCCTATCCCAATCCTTTGGGAACAGGATACACAGCCGTAGCTACCGTTACCGCCACCATTGGATCTTGCATCGATACCGATCAAGTCTCCTTTGAGATTCCCGCCATTGTCGAAGCCGAGGTGAATCTTCCAGACACCCTTTGCATGGGGTCCATCCTCTCTTTGGAAAACCTGTCCACGGGCATACCATTGGCAGCAGGCATCGCCGCTGGGTCTTGGACATGGACAGTCGGACAAGACACCTTGATTGGTTTTGAACCCACAGTCGCCGCTTTGGATTCCAACTCGACCAATGCCAGTGCTCAAACCAACAGCATTCTCCCTGTCACGCTCACCTTGGTGCACCCAGAGAGTGGTTGCAACGATGCCACATCTGCAGACATTGTGGTGCTGGGCAATCCCATAGCGAGCTTCATTGCCACACCCGATGTCCTGATCGACATGCCCTACACATCCAACGTGATCGACCTGAACCAAGTCGCCAACGGTGGAACAGTGACTTGGGACGTGTCTGAAAACGGGGTCTTCGACAGCGCACTGGGCATCGTCACCTGGCCGGATGGAACCTATGGCATTCAGAGCATCACGGTTCTGGTCAACAATTTTGGCTGCAACGACAGCTACAGCCAAGAAGTCCTCCTGATTCCACCACCCCCAACGGTTCAATTCCAGGGGGACACCGTCTCTTGCGCACCGCTTTCAGCCACCTTTTTTCCAGAAGCCATTGGCGTCATTGACAGCTTGGTTTGGACGTTTGGACAAGGTGGGGTTCGGGTCATTGTGGACCTGCTCAACAACCCCATTGGATTCAACTATTACGAACCCGGCACATACCAAGTGGGGGTCACAGCCTACGGGCCAGGTGGAACAGCGGTCGCAGAACCTCAAACGGTGGAGGTCTTGAATCAAGTCAATGCCGGTTTCACCATGTTCCCAGCGGAGTGTGTTCAAGTGGGGGAGATCGTTGAATTCACCCCCAACTTCAACTACCCCGACGCTGTCTATGTCTGGTCCTTTGGCGACGGGGCCGAGCAATCCATACCCGAGGGCAGCATCGTCACCCACACTTACGGAAATGCAGGCGTTCCTGCCATTAGCCTGACCATTCAAAACGCCCTCTGCACAGACAGCACCATCCGCAACGGGTGCATCATTGAGTTCCAAGGCGGTTCAGTGGGTGTCCCCAGCGCATTCACCCCCACATTTGGCGGAGATGGTTCTGGTTCTCAGTCCTATGGAGACGACAATCTTCGGGACAACAACGTCTTTTTCCCTCAACTGCAAGGCACACCCATCGCATTCAGCTTTACCATCTATAACCGCTGGGGAGAGCAAATTTTCAGCACATCTGAACCCGGTGTGGGCTGGAACGGATATTTCCAAGGCAAACTGTGCAAGCAGGACGTCTACGTGTGGCGGGTGGCCGCTGTTTTCCTCGACGGAAGTGCCGTTGAGCAGGCTGGAGACGTAACGCTGATTAGACGATGAAGAAGATGAATTCACTCCGACTGACCCTTCCTCTGTTTGGCTGCGTGTTGGCCTTGGCCACATGTCTACCCAACAGGGCATGCGCACAAGATGCCCAACTCACCCAATTCTACGCAGCAGCGCCGCATTTGAACCCCGCATTTGCTGGTGGAACCTTGGAAAACAGAGTGGCCTTCCACTACCGTAACCAATGGCCTGGCCTGCCCGGACGATTTGTTTCGTACGGAGCGTCTTACGATGTTTTTATCCCAAAGATCAAGAGCGGAATTGGCGTGATCTTCTCCTCAGACGAAGCTGGATCAGGGGCTTTGGGTTCAAGCTCATTTGCCTTCCAATACAGCTATGAAGTGCCCCTTGGAGACAAACTGTCGTTTCGCCCAGGTCTTCAATTGGGTTGGGGCAGCAGAGGCTTGCTGAATTGGCAAGACCTGGTATTTGGCGACCAAATCAACCGGGGCGTAGCCGATGGCGGCGCCACCTCTTCATTGGAGGGTTTGGCCAATTTCAACCTGGTCAAAAACTACTTCGATGTGGGCGCAGGGGGCGTGGTGTATGGAAAGCGATTTTGGTTGGGGGTCAGCAGCCGCCACCTGAACACCCCTTCGGAAAGCCTAACCAATGCCACCACTGCTCCCATACCCGTCTGGTTCAGTGCGCACAGCGGCGTTCGCATTCCGTTTCAGGCTGGACCCACGGGGGTCAATCAAGACATTCTGATTGCGGCGGGGTATCGGAGCCAAGGTGCATTTGACCAGATGGATTTTGGCATCAGCTTCGATAGCCCTTTCTTGACTTACGGCGTATCCTACCGTCAAATCCTGATGAAAACAGCCCCAGATGGCGCTCCCAATCACGATGCCATTTCGGTTCTGTTGGGCCTAACCGAGGATCACTTTCGGGTGGGATACAGCTATGACATCACCGTATCGACATTGGGTTGGGGCATCTCAGATGGCGCCCACGAGCTCACACTAACCTACGTTTGGGATACACCGAGTCATTTGCGCAGCAGGCCTCACCGCATTTTGCCTTGCGCCCAATTTTGACACCCATTACCCCAAGGGGAGGACATTGACCTCGCGCTCCAAGGCGACACCAAACTTGGACGCCACATCCTGCTGAACATCCTGAGCAAGGGCCAACAAATCGGCCCCGCTCGCTCCCCCATGGTGGACAAGAACCAAAGCTTGTCTGTCGTGAATGCCGTGGGTTCCGCGATGGTGTCCCTTCCAACCTGCCCGGTCAATGAGCCAGCCTGCTGCCACCTTTGTTCCAGAAGGTGCTGGATAATGGGGCACGTCTGGATGTGCAGATTGAAGCGCAGAAAACTGCTCAGCGTCCAACACTGGATTTTTAAAGAAACTTCCTGCGTTGCCGACTTCAGAAGGGTCTGGCAATTTGCTTTTCCGAATGCGAATCACCGCATTGGATACATCCTGTGGACCCGGATCATGAACGCCAGCGCGGTCTAATTCTTCGCGGATGGCGCCATAATCCAACCGCAACTCTGGCCGCCGTGACAGACGAAAAGTCACATGGGTAATCACATAGGCACCCTTGAGCTCCTTCTTAAAGATGCTCTCCCGATACCCGAATTCGCATTCCGAATGTGAAAAGGAACGCGGCTGGCCTGTGTGAACCTCAATGGCATCCAATGCATGAAAACGGGCTTCCAATTCAATCCCATAAGCCCCAATGTTCTGCATGGGACTGGCACCAACACTGCCAGGAATTAAACTGAGATTCTCTAAACCATACCAACCACGTTTCAAGGTCTCCACCACCAAAGCGTGCCAAGGCACTCCTGCACCGACTTTGACCCAAACCTCTTTCCCATTCTCCTCCACAATCTCAATGCCCTCTAATCGATTGTGCAAGACCAGGCCGTCCAAATCACCTGTCAGCAAAACATTGCTTCCTCCCCCCAAAACAGTTAATGGCAGACCTTCGGATCGAACCAAAGACAGCGCCTCCTTCACCTGTTCCAGGGAAGTACACGGACAGAAAAAATTCGCCGACGAGGGCAAACCAAACGTGGTCAGGGATGCCAGAGGATGGTTGCGTAAAACAGGCATGTCTCAAAGGAACGGCTTCAAACGGCCTATCCGATGCGTGGTGTTGATTCCATGTCCACCATCCGCCGCTCATATTCCGTGCGCTCTATTTCCTTGAGGGAACCTTGATCCAGTGCAGCCAGCAAATCTTGAATGCGCAGCCGATCAGGATAGGTCTTGGCCTCGAGGACGTGAAGTGCATGGCGATTGCCAATTTTTTGGTGTTCAACCAACCGGTCAGCCGCCGTGAGCGCATAAATTGACCTTCCATCTGGCCATGTGAACCACCGCGGAAAATTGGCCTCTGACATCCTGCGAACCTACGAACCTCATGAACGAAGCCAAGCCAAGCAGAGCGACAACTGAAGCCCATTACAAAGACGGACAATGGACGCAAGCATTGGCTGGGTTTGACCTGCTTCTGGAAAACGGGGTTTCCGACGGAAACCTGCTGCACGACCGCGCCGTTTGCATCTTCCAATTGGGACGGCAAAAGGAAGCCTTGCAAGAACTGGACAAAGCCGTAATCCTAGAACCCAGCAACCCTTACCGTTACGCCTCCAGGGCCTGGATTCGTGCCGCTTTAAAAGATGTGGACGGCGCCATTGAAGACTACAACAAAGCCCTTGAATTGGATCCGGATGATGCCATTACGCTGAACAACCTGGGCTTGCTTGAAGAACAATATGGGATGAGAAAAGCCGCTCAAGAACGGTTCAAAAAAGCGGACACCCTCATGGGAATCCTCAAGGATGCCGGCGTCGACCCTGCAGAGCAAACGCCAAATCCACCTGAGGAAAATTCAGAGAGAAACGCTGCCCAAACGCCCACCAAAACTGGCCTCTGGAAGGAGGTCAAGGCCGTTTTTACCGAGCCTGGGAAAGCCAAAGATTTCTTCCAATTCCTGCGCAACGGCATGCGCACATGATTCACGATTCAGATTTTTTGGGCCACATCATGGCCCGACTCCACCCCCTTCCGAACGAAAGCTGGTCCTCCATCACGGTCCTTCTTCCTGGCCGACGTGCCTCCAGAAAGTTGGCCGATGCAATGGCAAAAACAGCGCCGACAGGCACCTGGCTGCCTCGGTTTTCGACCCTAGGAGAATGGTCCGCCGAGCAACTCCAACTGATGACACCGGGAAAGCTAGAGCTGTTGGTGGAACTGCAGCATGTGGCAGAGTCCATGCGAAACACCCTCACTTTGCCTGAATGGGGGTCATTTGAGCGGTTTCAGCCATGGGGTTTGGCCGCGCTTGGAGACTTCAACCAAATCGATCATCATCTGCTTGAGGCCCGTCAAGTGTTTCGCGATTTGCGCAACATCAAAGACATCGAATCTTGGAGTTTTGGACAAGGGGATTTAACCCCAGGTCAACTTCGGTTTTTGCAACAGTGGAATGCCCTTCTTCCCCTGTATGAAGCATTCCACGCCCACCTCGAAAAACAATCTTCCACCACATCAGCTCGGTTGATTCGACGCATGGCGGAGGAGGATGGATGGCTGGGGGCCATCCAAGGAGAAGTTTGGATGGCGGGGGCCAACGCCATGACGCCTGCTGAACGCCAAACCGTGGAAAAGGTGGTCAGATCCGGAAAGGGCCATTGGATTTGGGACACCGATCCAAGCTACGTGCGCAATGGAATGGAGGCCGGTCGGTTCATTCGAGACATGGTCCCGACAGGGCAATGGGACGACCTGCCCAACCCCATGAAAGACACCACTCAGGCGGATTCACCTTCACCGCGGGAATGGAACATGGTCACCTGCAGTTCTCGGACCCTCCAAGCACAGTACATCCGACAATGCCTGGAGAAGTTGCCCGCTGACAATTTCAACCGGGTGGGCATCATTCTGCCCTCCGCGGACTTGGCCCCTGTCGTTTTGAACGCCTTGCCATCCGATATTGGTCGAGTCAACCTGACCATGGGAGTGCCCTTGGACAAAACGCCTTTGCGCAGCTTCCTTTCCATTGCATTGGGTTTGCAAAATGACCGTGGCCGCTTACACCACAGCCGAATTCGCGCCCTCCTAGGACACCCATTTACGCGATCCCTCCAACCCGATGCCGCAGGAGACATCGCCCGCCTCACGAAAGCCTGTGCAGACCACACCTGGATCCGCTTAAAAAAAGAAGACTTGGCCAGCTTCCCTCACATCCTAGACGCCTTAAGTCCTTGGTGGAAAGGCCAAGAAACCGCACGCACATCGCGCACGGATGGCACAGCAGCCATGTTAGAGGCCCTGACCATGTGGTCCACAGAAGAGGGCGCCAACCTCAAAGACCCTTGGTTGGCCTCGGCTTGGGCTGGGTTTCGAGATCTGGTGGCCCTGCATCTCCGATCCATTGACCGGCTCGGACGAGAACCAGAACTCGCTGAAGCGCGCCCACAACTCCAACGCTGGATGGGCCAACACGCTGTTGACCTCGAAGGGGAGCCCTTCGTTGGGCTCCAGGTGATGGGATTGCTTGAAAGCCGGGGAATCGATTTTGACGAAGTCTTTGTCCTCGATGTCAATGAAGGCACGTTGCCCGACGGAAGCCCTCCACCAAGCTTCATGCCTCTGGACCTCCAGAGGGCCAATGGGCTTCCTGGCAGGCCAGAGCGCGACGGCATCTTTGCGGCATACCTGCACCGACTGCTTCACCGAGCAAAATCTGTTCACCTTGTTCATGTTGGAGGAGAACTGGACAACGGTAACACCGAACCCAGTCGCCACATCGCGCAACTTACACGGTGGGCAAAAGAAGCCCTCCCCGGGGTCCAAGTCCGCCGACAAAGTTGGTCCACCCCGCTTCCCGATGCCCCACCGCAGGTGCCCGATTTAAAATGGTCGCCCATGGCCACCAAGGCCTTGGATCACATTCTACTCAACGGAATCAGCCCTTCAGCATTGAACCAAGCACTTCGCTGCAATCGCCAGTTTCACTATCGATATGTCCTTGGACTTGGTGAAGCAGATGCCGTAGAAGAACACCTCGAAGCCAGCACCATTGGCAGCGTGATCCACCGTGCCATCGAATTGGGTCTGGAGAGCACAGTCAAAAAACAGCTGCGCCGGGATGACCTCAAGGCACTGGCCAAATCCGTGAAGCCTCTCCTAGAGAAAGCGCTCAAAGAAACCAAAAAAGGCGCTGCAACAGATGTGGGCGAAAACGTCCTCGTTCTCAGGATGGCCGCCGCCATGATTGGCCGTTGGGTGCGGGATGAGCTCAACGAATGGCCCTCCGATGAATCGGTTCAGATCGAAGGTCTTGAAGAACCCTTACGCCGCACATTCACCATGGAAGACGGACGCAAAATCGCGTTCCGAGGGGTGGCCGATCGAGTAGAAATGCGGGAAAGAAAGGGCACTGTCACCTGGCACGTATTGGATTACAAAACAGGCAAGGCCGAGGGCACGGAGCTTGTCCTCAAAGAGGATTGGGAAGAGAAGCTCGGAGACGGGGAACACGGAAAAGCCCTTCAGTTGCTCCTTTATGCAGCCATGCTCCGAGCCCATCATCCAGAAGCCCATCACATTCGTTCCACCATACGTGCAGGTCGAAAGGGCAAACGAGACCGGCACAGCCTGCTTACCCTCAAGTGGAACGGACAAAGTGACCTGACCGAGGAGCACGACCTGCAACTCCAATCTTGGTTGCGCCAAGTGATCTCTTCCCTTATTCCCGAAAACCAAGATTCCGTGGTCTTTCACAACGAAGACAGCCGATACTGTGCCGACTGTCTCGTCCTCGAGTAAATTTCAACTATGGACGTCGGCCCCACTTCAAACCGCAAGAATCCCACGCAGAAACGCGTTCTGGTGATTGCCTATTATTGGCCTCCTGCCGGTGGTCCCGGAGTCCAGCGCTGGCTAAAGTTCGTCAAATATCTACCACAGCATGGATGGACGCCCACCGTTGTTGTGCCCAAAAATGCCGCTTACCCGGTGCTGGACCCCTCACTCCAAGACGATGTGGCCACAGACTTGAACGTCATTTCCGCGCCCATTTTCGAGCCATATGAGGCCGTTTTGCGTCTCCTGAAACGAAGAGATGCTGAGCGGTTGGGGTCCACTGGCAACAAGAAGTCAGGGTCTATCAACAAGTTGATGCTGCAGAACCGCTCCAAAAGCGGGCGCTACGCCATACCAGGTAAAGCGTTTGAATACCTCGCCCTTGCCAAACCCATGCTCAATGTCACACCCAAACCCAGCGATCTTGATGACCTCGCAACGCAGTGGGGTTGCATCACCATTGGGTACGATGATGAGAGAGAAGCCCTTCAAAAAATCGAAGCTTTGGAGTTCCAGTCCAAGCCGTCAGATGAAGTCAGGATGGCCTTCACCCGCGCGACCCTCACTGGACAGCTTTCAGAGGCGCTCAACAAATTGACCTCATTGAATCCCTGACATGGCCCGCCTCCGCGTAAACGACCAAGCCTTGCGCAACTTTCTGAGTGTCCTTTTTGGATTCGCTCTGGGGGGAGTCAACAATCTGGTGATCCTGCCTTGGGCCTTCGCAGGTGATCTCGGAGAATGGGGATTGGTGCGCATCGTCATGGCTTGGGGCACCTTGATTGCCCCCATTCTGCTGTTTGGCGCGCCTGCAGCCATGAACCGATATTCAGGGGTCATGGGCAGGAAACAGCAAATCCCCCAGCTCATAGGGACCTTAATCAGGCCCTCCATTGTGTTGTTTGCTGCATGCATAGCCTTGCCCGCTTTCCTGTTTCCAGACAGTGTGAGCAAACTGCTGCAATTGGGGGAAGAACAACGTTCGGCCGTACAGCCCATTGCCATTCTCGTCGCCATCATCATGGCTCAACTGTTCTTGGCCAGTTTTCTCTCCACCAAATTGAAAACCAGCCTCTCTACCTTTTTTCAAGAAACCGTATTCAAACTGGGCTACGCGGGTCTCGCCCTGAGCTTGGGGTTGGGCTATCTGTCTAAACCACACTTCTTGCCTGCTTTTATTGGCCTCAACTTCTTCGTGCTCTTGGCATTGCTCGCACAGGCCTTGGCCAATCAATTCAAGGTCGACTTGCGCGGACTCAAAAAATCTGAACACCGCAAAGAAATTCGACATTACGGTGGGGCTTTGATGATCGGCAGTAGCGCAATCATTATTCTGAATCAATTGGACATCATCATGGTCGGTAGCCTCCTCGGTTTGGACCAGGTTCCCGTGTTCACGGTGGCCGTTTTCATCGCCACTGTGACCGCTTTGCCTACGCGCGCATCCATCCGTTTGTTGACCCCGCTCATCTCCCGCGCTTTGGATCAACATGATGCGGACGAAATCAAGAGGTTGACCCAATTGAGTCACCGCACCCTTCTGCTCGGCTGCGGATGGGTTCTGACTTGCCTGTGGGTCGCCACACCCGAAATTGACCAACTGATCCCCTCCGAATTTCAAGGCCTTTCCATGGTCATTTTGGCACTGGGTTCGATGAAGTTGATTCAGGGGTCCTCGACAGGGTCTTCTGTTTTGCTCTCCCAATCCAACCACTATCAAAAAGTGATGGTCCTCAATTGGGGCATGCTCGCCGTGGCCATCCCTTTGAACCTCCTGTTTATACCCAAGTCAGGACTTGGATTGGGTGTCCTCGGTGCGGCATTGGCCACCCTGATCACGGTCGGGTTGTCCACCCTCGCAAAGCAGGTCATCATTTGGCACATTTGGAAACGGTTCGTCCCCAACGTTCAGACCCTGATGATCTGCGGCATCCTGCTCATTCCTGCAGTGTCTTTGGTTCATTGGACCCCCGGTTGGCACCCTGTCATCGCACTTCTTGTGAAGAGCACCGTTGTAACCGCATGGGCCGCGTTTGGAACCATCCGGTTCAACCTAGCGCCTGAAGGCGTTCAATTCATCCTTAAAAAAGCCCCTTGGCTTTCTCGCAGGAATTGAGTCTTGTTCACTGACGGATCCACTCTTGCGTGCGGTAAATGAAGCCCCAATAACCCCGGACCTTCAACACATCTGGCTCTCCATTTTCAAAGAACATTTTACATCCATAAACCTTGCCGTTTTTTGGATCACAAATGGTGCCCTCGTCCCACTCGCCGTCTTCCGCTTCCATATTCCGGACAATGTCCATGCCCAAGACACGCTGGTCTTTTCGGTCGTCACTGCACTTGTCACAATGGGGATCTTGGTCCTCTTCTGGCAAGCGGAACAACTCCACCACGGCGCCAAAAAACTGACCGTCACGCTCCGAAATTTCCACCACGCTTTTTACCCGGCCCGTCTCATCATCAATGGTCTTCCAACGGCCTGTCAAAGATTGAGCTGAAACGGAGCAAGCAAAGCCCATCAACAAGGAGAGGAGTACGAAACAGTTCTTCATGGGGTCAAATTAAGTGGGTTCGGCCGAGACCTTCGCAGTCAATTTGCCAGAATCCCTTCGCGCTTTGTTCAAAGCCGTATTCAAATCGAATCCAACAATCAACAAGAAGCAATTCACGTTGAGCCACACCAGCAATAGAAGCAGAGTGCCCAACGAACCGTACAGGCGATTGTAACTCGACAAAGACGTCGCAAACCAAGCAAAGGCAACGGACGTCAAGACAATCAATCCCGTGGTCGCCAATGCCCCCGGCGTGAAGAACCGCCATCGGTCTTTCGAAAAATCTGCGGCATTGTACAAGGCCGTCACCGTGGTGAAAAGAAGGACCAATGTGACCACCCATCGAACCGCTTGAATCATGGGCAAGTCCTCCAATGCGACAAACCCTTGACTGGTGAGCCAGTCCAAGGCCGTGCCGCTAAAGACGATCAACAAAACGGCCACAATCAAGAAGAGAGAGAAGACGACCATCAAAAGCATGGACATCGCCCGGAGCAGCAACCAATTCCCTCTGCGCTCCAAATGATGGGCCTCATTGAGCCCAGAAAGAATGCCATTGATGCTGCTCGATGCGTAAAACAACATGAGCACAAAACCCAAACTGGCAATTTCCGGATGGACCCCATTGGCCAGAAGGTCCTGCACTGTGTTCTCCACCAACGCAAAGGTGTCGCCGGGAAAATAGGACCGCAAAGCATCGAACAAGCTCACCTGGAAATCAGCAATGGGAATCAAGGGCAACAGGCTAAGCAGGACCAAAATCACGGGGAAAATGGCCACGAACACTTGAAAGGCGATGGCCGCGGCGCGGATGCCCAATGCCCCTTCGACAACCCCCACAACGAAAAACCGAAACACATCCCATGCACTCATGCCCTCGAATCCCCAAGGCTGTATGCGCTTCAATGGACCGATCACCCACCAACGCAGCGGTGTTTTTGCCATCCAAACTTCCCAAGGCTGCTCACTCATGAGCCCTGCTTCTTTAATGCATCCATGCTCTTCAAACTGATGTCCAAAGACACAGGGCTGTGGGTCAACCAGCCCAAAGAGACATAGTCCACACCCGCATCGCCATAAGCCCTTACCGTATTTGGCGTCAAACCGCCACTGGATTCAGTGGCCACGCGACCGTCAATCCTCGCCACAGCTTCCGCTGTTTGCGTGGGTGTAAAATTGTCGAGCAACAACCGGTCCACACCTCCTGCAGCCAGCGCATCCTGAATCTCTCTGAGGTCCCTCACCTCAACCACAACCGGGACCTTTCGTCCGGTTTCGGCCAGATGACGATGAGCACCCGCCACAGCCGCAAGGACACTGCCGGCATAATCAATGTGATTGTCCTTGATGAGAATCTGGTCAAACAGGCCCATGCGGTGATTTACACCACCGCCCAAGACCACGGCCTGCTTCTCAAACAAACGAAGACCTGGCGTGGTCTTTCGCGTGTCGAGGACCTTGGTATGGGTTCCCTTCAAAGCCGTTACCGCATCGTGGGTTGCCGTCGCCACTCCGCTCATTCTTTGCATGAAGTTCAGGGCCAACCGCTCCGCCGTCAAAATTTCCCTTGCCGGACCTTCCACCCTTGCCACAAGGTCTCCAATCTGAACGCGGTCTCCGTCGGATGCCAGCTTTTCGAAGCGAACAGAAGGAGCTCCAAAGGCAAAAACAGCCTCTGCCACATCCAGTCCTGCCAAGGTGCCGCTGGCCTTGACCAAAAATCCTGCCGCCTCAACGGCCTCAGAGGGCACACAAGCTTCGGACGTAATGTCCCCTGACCCGATGTCTTCGATCCATGCCGCCTCAATGGCATTTTGCATGGCCTGGGGCAAAGCATCAAAAGTCCCCTTTTGAATCCGTTCTGAATCCGTCATGGACGGCAAGTTAATTCGACGGACCTTCGAACATGCGCATTTCCCTGATCGTCGTGGGTAAAACCACCGCACCTTGGCTCCGCCAGGGTATCGAGGAGTACGTCCACCGGCTGTCCAGGTATGCCCCTTTTCGCTATGTGGAGTTGCCCGACGCCAAACTCCGCGCGTCCAAGCCCACTCCCGATCAATTGAAAGCAGCTGAAGCTCCCATCTTGCTCAAAGCACTGGCCGATGTGGATCACGTTGTCTTGTTGGATGAGCGGGGTAAACAACCGAGAAGCATTGAGCTGGCCAAATGGGTGGATGAACGCCACCACAGGGGCATTCGCCACTTGGCATTGGTGATTGGAGGGGCCTACGGTTTTGACCCTGAAGTCAAATCCAAGGCTTCAGAAAAACTGGCGTTAAGTGCCTTGACTTTCAGCCACCAAATGATCAGACTCCTGGCTGTAGAACAGCTCTATCGCGCGCAGACCATCCTGCGCGGAGAGCCTTATCACCACGAATGAATCAGCTGGCGAGGATCAGGACCTTGTTGTCCAAAACCTCAACGGTACCCCCATTCAGGTCGAACACCTTCTCTCCTTCACTTGTGTCCACCTTGACCGCTCCCTTTTGCAGGGTGGTGATCATGGCCGCATGGCGATCGAGGACGCCCATGGCTCCATCCGAACCTGGGAGGGACACATGACGAGCCTCTCCTTCGAAGAGGATTGCGTCAGGAGTGAGGATTTCCACCTTCATTAGGCCGCGGTTTCTTCGAGCAACTTCTTACCGGCCTCAATGACTTCGTCAATGTTGCCTTTCAAGTTAAATGCCGCTTCTGGGTACTCGTCCAACTCTCCGTCGAGGATCATCTTAAAGCCCTTGATGGTGTCTTCGATGGAAACAAGCACCCCGGGAATGCCCGTGAACTGCTCGGCCACGTGAAATGGCTGGGACAAGAAGCGTTGAACGCGACGTGCACGGTGCACAATTTGCTTGTCCTCTTCACTCAATTCATCCATTCCGAGAATCGCAATGATGTCTTGAAGCTCAACGTAACGCTGAAGGGTTTCCTTCACCCGCTCCGCTGTGCGGTAGTGCTCATCCCCCACCACTTCTGGCGTCAGAATCCGCGATGTAGAGTCGAGCGGATCCACCGCTGGGTAGATGCCCAGAGAAGCAATCTTCCGTGACAATACCGTCGTGGCATCCAAGTGCGCAAACGTGGTCGCTGGCGCAGGGTCAGTGAGGTCATCCGCAGGAAACGTAAACCGCTTGTACAGAAGTAATGGATCCCTTCTTGGTGGACGTGATGCGCTCTTGCATCGCTCCCATTTCTGTCGCCAACGTGGGCTGGTAACCTACCGCTGATGGCATACGACCGAGCAACGCAGACACCTCTGAACCTGCCTGCGTGAAGCGGAAAATGTTGTCGATGAAGAACAAGATGTCACGGCCGGCACCGTCGCCACCGCCATCACGGAAATACTCCGCAACAGAAAGGCCACTCAATGCCACACGTGCGCGTGCCCCTGGAGGCTCGTTCATTTGACCGAACACCAAAGTGGCTTGGCTCTTGGCCAACTCGTCCATGTCCACCTTGGACAAGTCCCATCCACCTTCTTCCATGCTCTTTTCGAACGCCTCGCCATACTTAATGACACCTGACTCGATCATCTCACGAAGAAGGTCGTTGCCCTCACGCGTGCGCTCTCCCACACCAGCGAAAACAGACAAACCGTCGTGTCCTTTGGCGATGTTGTTGATGAGCTCCATGATGAGGACCGTCTTGCCCACACCCGCACCCCCGAACAAACCAATTTTTCCACCCTTCGCGTATGGCTCAATCAGGTCGATGACCTTGATGCCCGTGTAGAGGATGTCCGTTGAAGTGCTGAGCTCGTCAAACTTCGGCGCAGCTTGGTGAATGCCCCGAGGACCGTCACTCTTCACTTCACCTCCAGCAATGCCATCAATGGCATCACCCGTTACATTGAAGAGGCGACCCTTAATGGCTTCTCCCGTCGGCATGCTCATGGCACGGCCCATGACCCGAACCGGCATTCCGCGGCGCAGACCTTCAGTGGCATCCATGGCGATGGCACGAACTGTGTCTTCACCGATGTGCTTTTGACACTCCATGACGAGTGGGGATTGACCCTCCCGATCGACCTCGAGGGCTTCGAGAATCTTGGGCAGAGACATGTCGGCTGGGAAACTGATGTCCACAACCGGACCGATGACTTGTTGGATGGAACCTACGTTCTGGCTCATTGCAGCGGAAATTGACGCGTGGTGACGGGATTTTACGTCCCTAATTGGGCGCAAAATTAACCTAAACGAACGACCTACTCACACCCCTGTCCATGAGGCTTCACAAAGGAGTTTTCAACGCCTGGTGAATTTTGCGGGCTATACCCGAGGACTCGGAACCTCCATTCTGCCCAATTACCTTTGGTTTCAGTGAACATCCACCACGGTCTTCCCCACTTCCCCTCTGGAACGAAAAGAATCGTTACCACAGGCACCTTCGATGGCGTGCACCTCGGCCACCAGGCCTTGTTGTCGTGGATGGTGGCGCAAGCAAAGTCAGAAAAAGCAGAATCAGTGGTGTTGACCTTTCACCCCCACCCGAGAAAAGTCCTGTTTGGGAAAGACAGTGGTTTGGAATTGCTGCAAACCATGGATCAAAGGTCTTCGGCGCTGAGCATGACCGGCCTAGACCACCTCGTTGTTCAACCTTTCGATTTGGATTTCGCCAGGCTCAAACCCACCGATTTCGTGAGAGAGGTGCTGGTAGAAGGTTTGGGTTGTACCACTGTCGTGGTTGGCCATGACCATCGTTTTGGTGCAGGAAGAGAAGGAGATGTAGAGCTGTTGAGGGCATGCGGAGAAGCATACGGATTCAATGTGGTTCACATCCCCGCCCACATTGAAGACGAGTTGACCGTTTCCAGCACCAAAGTCCGCCACTGTCTTCAGGACGGAAATGTGACCCGCGCCGCACAACTCATGGGGCGGCCGTTTTGCTGGACAGGCCAAGTGGTCCGCGGAGATGGGCGAGGTCGAACCCTGGGATTTCCCACTGCAAATCTGAGCGCAACAGAACCCGACCAGCTGCTTCCTGCCGAAGGTGTGTATGCTGCAAATGTGACAATAGATGGCCCTTTGCATCCCGTTCCATCCATGGTGCACATTGGACCTCGGCCCACATTTGACAGTCCAAACGCTTCCCCTACCATTGAAGTCCATCTGCTCGATACCCCTTCCATTGACCTCTATGGAAAAAAGCTCACTGTCGCCTTCGAACAGGGCATTCGATCCGTGCAAAAATTCGACGGTGCGGAAGCTCTTGTTGCCCAATTGACACAAGATGCCCTCCAGGCGCGAAAATTGCTGGGATACGGCGGAACTGAAACCAACCGTTGATACAGCGATGAAGATTCGACTCCCCTCCCATTTGTCTTTGAGACATTTGACGGTCTCGATGCTGGTCTTGTCCGCCGTCTTTTCCATGTCCACAGTCAGCGCCCAGAGCGATTGGGATACCGCAAGAGTGTGGACCGATTTTGAAGCCGCCCTTCAACGGCCCGAGCTGGTGCTCCGACTGGACCTCTCCAAATCCAAATGGAAGGCACTGGACCACCGTCTCCAACGGTTTCAATACCTCCAAGAACTCGTTCTGGACAAAAACAAAATCGACTCGCTCCCCCCTTGGATTGGCCAACTTAACACCCTTGAACGCCTCAGCATTCGCTCCAACCAATTGCGCACCATTCCTGCTGAATTGTTGAAGTTAAAAGCCCTCAAAGAGTTGGACCTCTCAGACAACGAAATCGAAGGCATCCCCGAGGACATTGACCATCTGGTTTCCCTTGAACGACTTCTCCTTTGGTCCAACCTTGTCGGACATTTTCCGCCTTCTTTAAGTCGGCTGGAACACCTGATGGAACTAGACCTGCTGCACAATGAAATGTCGGTAGAGGAGCAAGTTTGGGTTCGGGAGATCCTTCCCAATGCCAAGTTGCACTTCAGCACGCCCTGCCAATGTCGCTTCGACGACTGAATCCGCCCATTTTGGTGTTGACTGGGGTAGAAAACTCCGGCAAAACTACCTTATCCAAAGCCTTGTCCGAAGCATTGGGTTGGCCTTGTGTTCTCGAAGCTGCCAGACAAGATGCAACGGTCATTCAAGGAAACACCCGCGTCGTTGACCTAGAGCGTCTTCTGGGACACCACATGCAATCTGTAGCGCACCTCTCCGCCCAAGTCCCTCCAGGTCTCGTTTGCGACACGGGTCCATTGGTACTGGACCGATGGTGCTCAGAAATGACAGGTCATTCGCTCCAAGGCGCTCTCGAAGCGCAAAAGCGGGTCGACCTCTACCTCTTGTGTCAGACGCTGACCACATGGGAGCCAGACCCTCTGCGAAGCTTACCTCTCCGAAAAGACCGCCTTGAGCACCAAGAACGGTACATCAATCACCTAGACGCGCACCAACTCCCCTGGGCTTTTGTTCCCGAATTGCCACTTCCAGAAAGGCTACAAGCTTCCCTTGATTTAATCGCCCAGCATCTTGGAACGCCATGAAGTCCGACCCATCAATCAAAGCGCAGAGAAAGGAGCGGCGAATTGAAGCCCTTGCCGTGATCCTGAGCCTGGCGTACACGTGGGGTTATCTGCGGGGATGGACCCCTTGGTGCTTCGGTCCTGCGGCACTCGGGGCCGGGCTCCTCGGCTGGCTATGCTGGAGACGCAATATTCTGGCAGAAGCCGGTCTCCAACTCTTTTATGTGGGCTTTGCAGCATACGGCGCTTGGCTGGCAAGCGGAGAACAAGACTGGGCACCTCAAGTGGCCTCCTTTGGCTTTCATTTGACCGCCATCCTCCTTGCGAGCGTGACCACCATTCTCTTGGGTTGGACCATGCGTCGGTTCACATCCAGCACCCTGCCCTGGCTCGATGCTTTCACCACCATCTTTAGCCTCTGGGCCACTTGGCTCATGGTCAACAACCATCACGCCAATTGGGCGTACTGGATCGCCATTGATGCGGCCGCAATCGTGCTCTACGCAAAGCGCGGCCTTCCATTGGGGGCCGCGCTCTACGCCATCTATCTCTCGATGGCTCTGATGGGTTGGTTCAGTCTCTGAACTGCCTTAGCGAATGATGAATTTCACGGGGATGGTGTATTGCACACTCACCGGTTTTCCTTGCTGGCGTCCTGGCTCAAAATCAGGCAATGAACTGACCACCCTCAACGCTTCTGCATCCAAGCGTGGGTCCACTGGTCGCAGGACACGACTTTCTCTGACCTTTCCGTCTTTTCCCACAATAAAATAGACGAACACTGTGCCTTGAATTCCGGCATCCTTTGCAATGGGCGGGTACTTGGTATTGCCCATCACATAACGGATGATCTCCAGCTGTGTGCACTGGTCACGCTCAGGTCCTGTTTTGCTGATGCAAGGGCCAAATCCAGGCATATCCTCTACAATCATGAAGGGGATGTCCTCCTCGACCACTTCCTCTTCGTCCACTTCTACGATTTCGATTTCGGTGTCCTCATCGATTTCAATGTCCTCGATGACCAACTCCTCCTCGATCTCTTCTTCGTCGTCCACAATCTCAATGACCGTGGTTTGCTGAGGGGGTGGAGGCGGTGGCGGGGGTGGGATAACGTTCACGGGAATGACTTCGTCTTCGAGAAGGTCTACCTCAAAGTCGAGTGCCCTAATGATGTTCACGTCGTAACTCGTCCAGGCCAATGCGGCGAGAAGAAGCGACAGGACGGAGACGAATCCTACGGAACGCCATGTACCCCGCTTGTTCTCGAGGTCGGCTTTTGGTGTCTTGCGTGGCTGCATATTCGATGGTTTGCTGGGCCGTGCCAGTAGGCGGCCAAATTAATCTAAAGGGTGCGCTTGCCCACAGGCCACTTCAAATACAATGCCCGAAATGCAAATCCGGCCGCAATGAGGCCAAAAAAATCCGCAATCAAGTCTACTGCATCACCACCTCTGCCTGGGAAAACCACCCCCTGAGCCAATTCCAATGAAAGGCCCAAAAGCAAGCCCAGTACAATGGAAATCCCCCACGCATTTCGACAAAAACCGATGGGACCACCGCCCTTTCGAAAGGCAATCAAGGCCGTCAAGCCCCAAATGCCAAACAAAAATGAATGGAGCACGAGATCCAAACGTTGGGTCACCCACCAATCATGGGCCCCCAACTCGCCTCCGGGCATGGCGTGCAAGGCTGTCACCACAACGGTGATGAACAACAGTGGCGCATAACTCCGGACAACTCCGGAAGAACTGGATTCAGCCGACCTCCTCGGCATACGCCTCGGCCGTCAGGAGTGAAGACAAATCGACCCCGTCACCCAACTGAATCTTGATCACCCAACCCTCACCATAGGGGTCTTCATTGATCAAAGCGGGATTGTCCTCCAAGCCCTCATTGAACTCGAGCACCTTGCCTGCAACAGGCATAAAAAGATCACTGACCGTCTTGACCGCCTCGATGGTTCCGAAGACCTCCTCAATGGGCAGATCTTCATCTACTGTCTCGACTTCCACAAAGACAATGTCTCCCAACTCAGACTGGGCAAAGTCTGTGATGCCCACAAAAGCCACATCTCCCTCTACGCGGACCCATTCATGGTCTTTGGAGTAGTGGAGGTTTTCTGGAATGTTCATGCTGCGCAATTTAACGCAGGACAGCTTTTCCTGCCGGGATTATTGCGTGAGATTGAATCTCAACGCAATGCCGCTTTTCACGTTGGTTGTGGCGAAGCTGGTCGACACCTTAGGCCGGGTGAGTTGCTCATCGAAGAAGACCTGCAAAATCAATTTCCGCGAAACTTCGAGGTCTGCGCTGAATTTGATGCTGGCCACTTTCTGACCCGCAGTGACTTGGTTCTCCCTGTTAAATTCTCCCGCCTGTCCTCCGACAGGGTCGCTGAACGGATCCAACTTCCGAATGATGGTCGCGTTGTCCCGAACCGTGATGTCCAACCGCAAGACCACATCCGTTTCCTGCAACATTTGGATGGGCAACTTTCCACGGGTTCTCAGGAATGGATTGGGAACATTTGCAATTCTATACCCTGTACCAATCACCAAAGCATTGCTTTTGGTCTCGGTGATTTGATTGTTGGTCAGGCCAAAGTTTACCGTTCTGTCGCGGCGCATCTCCACTTTGAATTGCGGCTCGTTTTTTCCGTTCGCCTTCAGCGTAACATCAATGCCAATCAACGGTGACATCTGCTCCGAAATCGTAACCTGATTGTACTGCCTCTCGCTGACATAATTGCCAAACGCACTCTGGTCAAACACCACTGGGCGCCCTAAGTCATCGGCATCATAACTCAAGTTGGTGACGTAGGAGGTGGTCATCGTGGACCTGTAACTGTGGTTTAGGCTGAATCGCTTGACCCGATTCTTGAACAGGTTTCCCTTGGCCAGACCATCATAGCTCACGCGCCAATTGGGCGCCAAATTGGTCTTGAATGGATCCAAACTGACTTTACTTGCTTCCTGACCGGTGTATGCTGCGATGAAAGCGGGGATCGTCACCGCAGAACTCGTTGGGCCCCAACCCAAGAAATATCCATTGGGCTCACTGTCCGGAAGGTTATAGCTGCCCGCGTTCAAACGGTCGCTCATGTCAAGCCTGGCCAACTTGAAGTCAGTCCAAGTCTCGCTGTTGAACGTCTCGTCGTCCTGAACAAAAGCCGTAGGCCATGTGAAAATCGTGGTGGTGAAGTTTCCTCCATCCTGCGGAGATTCAAACTGCCAATCGCCCAAAGCGTCGTCAAATCGGAAAAAGCTCTGCTGATTTCGACTCTCGTTCCGGCTGGCCTCCAAATCAATTTTCAAGTCTTCGATTGGCTCTAATTGAGCGCGAAGGTTCAAACTCGCGCTGTAATTCTCTTGATAGGTTTGATTCAAATACGGATTGTCTGTTAGCCAACCGCGATCCGCCGCATCCAATGCGAAATCGCCAGTCCTGTTGCCATTGAGGTCCGTATTTTGATGGCCCAACAAGAAAGGCAGGCCCGGTGACTCCAACGCGGCATCAAAACCAGCATATCTCGCCTTCAGGTCTGTGGCCAAACCCGGGAGCAAAATCCCTTCGTTCCGAGTGTAGCTCACGTTTACACTCTTTACCGACATCATCGCTTTCAACACAAAGGACAATGGGTCGATATACAATGGCGGCTTGTCGTCTTCTTCGATGTTTCCGTAGCCGTCTCGGTCTTCGTTTTCAATCTCCTTTTTCCGCTTCTCCTTCTCCTTCATGAAGGCCCGTTTGCGCTTCCCAGAATTGATCTCCTTTAAGAGCGGAACCTTGTCGTACAAGGTCTTCAAATTGGCTTGAGCATTGACTGTGATGTTCCGGCTGTTTTGAATGGTGTGGCCCAAACTGTCCTGCGCGAATGGAGCGCGGTCCCAGCGGTATGTGCTTTGGTACCGAATGTCTGCATTGGTAAAGTCCAACAATGGAAATTTGTCCAGCGGCAGGCGATAGCTTGCAGAAATGCTGTGGTTGTAATTGGTGACCTCACCGAAATTCTCGATGTTCGTCAAAACCGTGTCGCGATACTGAGCATAAGACTCGGCATTGTTTCGGTCAATCACGCCAGTCGGTTCCCCCACCAGTGCAGTCGCACTGCCCGAGTAATCCACCTTCAAGCTCTTTGTGAGGTCCCATTTGACCACATAATCCCGGTTCCAATTCCACTGCTTCAAGACTTGGGTGTTCACCAAGACCGCAGTTTCTATTCCCAAAAGTTCGGCTGTGTTGTTTCGAACGCGACTTGACTCATACGTCCGATCCATGCCCATGTTCACCGATACCTGCTTCAATCCAGGATAGAAGTTGAATTCAGTCAACCAACGCAAAGCTTTTGACCTACCCAACCATGCCAACGGCTTAATTTCCTTGGGACGGTTTGTAAAATCATAACGGATACCCCCTCGGTAATTGCGCCGGATGTTGAACTCCGTATTGATGTCTCTCTGGTAATTCTCCGTGTAGGCGAAATTGGCACTGAGGTTGCCTGGGTCTAGGAAAGCAAGGAGACCTCCACTGTTCTTTTTACCTCCTCCAGACGGGCGTCCCGCGGCACCGCGTTCAGCAATCATCTCCCGCTCTTTGGTCACGTCGTCCGCCCCCTTGAGGCGACGCGCGGTTTCCTCCTGCTTCTCCTTGTCCGACTTTCGTCCTCCCTTTCCTTTTTTATCGCGCCCTCCCAATTGCGGGTCAATCTTGATGTTGGAGAAGTTGATGCTGCGAATCCGATTGATTTGCTGAGACTTCTTCTTCCGGTCCGATGAAAGGCCAGCATCTGCCATCTCGACGTCGGGCGACAAGGGGTCAAATTGGGGGGTCGACACTGTTTCGCTGTAACCCAAGTACAACGGCAGCTGAACGCCGAGGAAATCCGGCAAGAATTTACCCAACTGCAACGTGGTGTTCGCATCGACACCTTGAATGGTTTCTCTTTGACGCTCCTGCACCCTTTGCTCAAGCCCGCCCCAGCCTGGCGTGGACATGTTGGCTGCAACATTGAGGTTGCCCAAATCGCTCAGCGTGGCTTGCAATTGAGCCGTGGCTGCCCATCCGCCTTCCTCGTTGAAATCGGACAGCCTCAGCTCATTGGCCCAAACAATGGCGCACTTATCCAGCCCATCGTCGTCTGCACTAAATGGGTTGGTGTCCTTGTCCGAATTTCGGATGCCAATCATCACCGTCACCACATTGGCCAAGTTCGGATTGCCTCGAACCGAGACACGAGCGCCATCAACAAAATTGCTGTATTCTTGGAACAGCGGGTAGCCAACAGGACGGCTGATTTTCAAGTTCTGTAGGTCCCTGAACTGCAGATCCACCTCGTTCGCTTGTGGCCAAATCTCATTCTCATCGCTCACACCCCACGGGGTGACTTGCAAAGGGATTTCATACTCGTAGTAATTGTCGACGAAGTCAGATCCCAAGCGAACGAAACACGTGAGGTCGTTCGTCTCCAATGGCTCATCTGCCTTTGCAGCCTCAGCATGGACAAACATGCGAAGTCGCTTGTACATCCGCATGTCAAAATTGATGTTGCGGTAGGCTGCCCGCGCATCTCCATCCTCCAAGCCACACACTTCCAATTGCAAAGACTGTTCGTTCAACTGGGCTTGGTTGGCCGTGGCCACATTGATTTCGCGCTGAATCCCCGGCGGAATCACGTAATTGATGGGCTGACGATATCCATTCTCCTCCAGGTTGACGGCAGAGATGGCAAACGAGGTAGAGCTGGGGTCGTCTGGCTCGATTTCTTGCGGTCCAGCCAAACTCGCATCAAACTTTCTCCACTCACCACGGATCAACTCAAGGCGCGCAAAACGCATGGTCACAGGCTGCCTCCAGCCCTTCATAAACACCCGCATGAAGCGAATGCTTCGGAAGTCGCTGATGCCGCCAATGCGGTCTTCAAAATCCCGAATCGGAACCTTGAACTGCAACCACTTCACTTGGCGGGTTTCTCCGTTGGGCATCTGCTTGTCGGCCAACAGCACATCCGAGAGGTAATTGCGGCCAATGTTCGCTTCATTCAACTCTCCCGGACGCATGGGAATCCGGTATTGGAAATAGCTTTCGATCGCACTCAATGTGAGGTCCTCATTGAGGTCCTCCGTATTGGGCAAAGTCGTGGACGCAACTGGGTAGCCCTCCGGTTGTGCCGTGCTCGAGTTGCCCTCGTATCCATTGAAATACTGGTAACGCTCCAGTACGTTTTCATCATTGGCCTGTGCCACAGGATCTCGGAAGTAACGGAAGTCGTCACCCGAGGGGTCGGCTGCAATCACCGAGTAGGCCTCGGGATTCAATGCCCCTTCCAACCCGGACAGCCAATCTCCAAAAAACGACTGTTCTTCTTGTGAACTCAATCCATCCAAGCCTACGTCCTGTTCACTGTAATCCCCGGTTGAGTTGTCAAAGGCATTCACCACATTGAAGGTGGTCGGGTCCGGTACATTTCCCCAAGTCGTCTCGGCTACAGGTGCGGGCTGATTTGCAGAGGGTAGGCCATTTTCGAAGGCCAATTGCCCGTCGTTCAAAAGATCCTCACTGATGGAGCCCAAGTTGAAATACAAGTCACCTCCTGTGTCGTTTGGACTGTCCTCATTGAAAGGATCCATCACCCAAAATTGGATGTACTCCACATTTGACAGCTCAAAGTCCGTGGTCAACAACGCCCTCTGAATGCCGCCCCAGCGTTCCTCTGGCGCTTGAAGCGAACCATCGACATTTAAACCGGCCACAGGTCCAACCCCCTCTGCCGGTAAGTAATTGTAAGGTCCCCTTACTGAAGGGTCAAACGTCAAGTCAAATGTGGGCAAGTTCTCCGGTGTTCCCAATGGCAATTGACGGTTTGGGAACACTTCTTTGTTCTCCACCAAGCGCATCAGGTGGTTGGACCTCACATCCAAGTCCACCTCCCCATCGGGCAATCCACCACCAAAAAAGCTCGGGTCGATGGTATACCAATTCAACCGAGCCCGATTGAAGTTGAACATCAAACTGTCCTCGACATCCCCTTCAGGGAACAAGTTCGGCTGCAATTTGGGCGTGCTCGCCAAACTCCATTGGGTCCATGAACGAATGTCAATGGCACTCTGAGACCCTTCAAAGTCATCGATGTATGCATTGCCTTCCTTTCCAACAGCACGACTGTGTCCTGGAATCAAATAGGCTGCTTCGGCACTGATGTTGATGTTGGATGGCGACGAGGCATCGAGAAACGGAAGCTTGTCGAGCATGTCCGTCAGAAATTGACTCGAGCGAGACCAAGTGAAGTCCGCTCCCATGATGGTATTGTTCACGGGCTCGTCTCCAATGTTGACCTTCCGGGTCAATGGCCGCTCACGCAAATTCAAAAAAGTCGCACCCAGGGCCAACTCTTCACTTGGCGCATAATCAAATCGAGTGCCAATCAGCGTTTTGGTTTGGATGTTAAAGAGGCTATTGCTCTCCAAGGACACCCGAATCGGCTGACCACTTTCAAGCAATCCATCATTGATGATGCGGACACGCCCCAAGTTGTAGTCTACCGTGTAATCCTGGTTCTCAATCAACCGGGCTCCACCCGAAGTGACCGTCACCGACCCCTCTGGAATGTTGAATGAATTCAACATGATCTCCGAACTGATCTGGCTCTGGTATTGCCCCTTAATTCTGTAACGATTCAAGGAAGGGATTTGCTGGGCTGCCGTCTTCGTTGAGTCGTAAAGTGGCTGGAATACAACGGTCTGAATCAAGGATTCAGCTTGATCTGGATCAGAGACCCGGTCTTCAATTTGATCCCTCAATGTCTTTCCAAATGGCTCTATCGAAGGGAGGAAAACCCGACCATTCTGGCTGTTCATGGTTCCCCCTTGTGTGGCGGCATTGTCCACAAAATCATAAACCCCATCAGGCTGAGCCTGCCCATTGACGTCGATTCGGTCCATGCCCAAGACCTGGATCAAGAGCTCTCCTTCCAAAGGCGGTCGTGGAATGTAATTCAGGTCAATGCCTGTTGATGGGTCATTGTACCAGATGCCAATGCGGAAATCCTCTGCGCTCAAGCCAAAGGCGCCCAAAGAGTATACATTCTTCATCATCAAGTCCCACAACGGGGCCCGATCTCCATTCTCAAGTTCAACCCGGGTCACTGAACTCTTGAGCATCTTCAGCACCAATGCGTCTGGGGCCACGTAACCATCTTGACTCATGGTACCCACTTGGTAAGTTTCCCCCTCCAAGGTGTACTCATAGGCCACGGCCAACACTTCCGCATTGTTCAAGGATTGCCGCAAGCTGATGAAGCCCAATCGATCATTGTACGTGAATTCAGTCGGGGACAATCGACGGGCATTGCCCACACGCTCATAGTGGATGCCGGGGGAATAAATCGGCTGGCCATCCACACCGATAAAGGAGGCAATCGCAGCTCCCGCACCACTGAATCCCATCACGTTGGGATCTCCAGTCATGTCCGGGAAAATGTCGTTGTTAAAGTTGTTTGGCGCCCGATTCAAGTTGATGCCCAAACTCGGGTCATTGGTCAACTCCGATACTGGCAAGTCGCCAGAGAGGTAATCCGGGTGCTCTCCAAGGTCAGTGAATGCCAAAATGTTCCGGACATCCTGTGTGTTGGCCTGAGTATTTACCGCATAGACCTCAATCCGGGTGATCCGAGCACCAGAGTTCACCACAGGCAAACTCTTCATCGCATTGTCGTAGGTGTTGCGGAAATACTGTGACAGGAAGTAGTGCCGGTTGGCTTCATAGTCGTCCGCACGGATGTCAAATTCCTGAGTTTGGGCCCCTCCCTCAACCTCAATTTCCTTCCGCTCTCCCTTTTGCTGGCTGAATACAGTCGTGTTGTAAACCTTGCCCCATTGCGTTTCGAGCTTGGTGCCAAAAAGCGATTGACTCCCTTGAATCAAGGTGCTCTGCAACGGCATTGAAATGTTGCCCGCCTCAATGTTTTTGAGGATGTCATCTTCTTCCCCCTGAAACCCGATGTTCATCTGGTTTTCAAAGTCAAATGTGGCTTCTGTATTGTAATTGGTTCCCAAGTTGATTTTGTCGCCGATGCTACCATCAATGGACAATTGAATCCGTTGGCCAAAGTCAAACGTGGTGATGGCCCGGTCTCGCTCTGCCAACCTCGGGTTCTCTGTCTTGCTGTAACGGACACCAAAATTCAGTTCCGCGGAACCTTGGGGCTTGATTTCAATCTCATTGGAACCAAAAATGGTCTCGAAAATTTCGGAGTCAATGGTCAGTTTTGGTGCAAATCCGCGCTCCTCTTCATCCACCTCGTCCTGCATCTCGGTCCAGAACTCACTCAGGTTCTCATCGATGTTGTACTCCAAGAACTCATCCAGCGTGAGGTGAGATGGATTCCTGAAATCCAAGGTGTCGCCCAAACGCTGTCGCACAACGTATTGACCGGTCTCCAAATCGTAGTCAACGCCATACTCGATGACATCTGGAAAGTCCAAACTCACGCCGCCGGGTGTTTCCACTGGACCTGGCAGGTCAGCCCCATGCGGCAGAGGAAGATCCAATGTGTCCGCATCCGTTTGGGCCGACGCGACAACAGGAGTCATCGCCATCATCAGCACCGCAAAAAACAGGGCCAAGCCGGCTTTCTTCTGGAGCCGAATCCTTAGGGGGAAAGCCATAGGGGCGTTCATCGTCAGCGAAACTGTATCAAAGTCTTTTAAGCGCAGCCCGGACGAGTTCCTCTACCGTGGACATTCCTTCTGCCATCAATTCATCGATGGCGATCTCCACTCGGCGTCGGTCGAAGCCCAAGTTGCACAAGGCCGCCAACGCGTCTGAACGTCCTGTATTGTCCGAAAGGCCATTTTCTTTTTTGGCCCCAAGGGGGAGAACACCCGCTGCAGCCGTAAGTCCCGCTTCAAATGCAGGATCCTTTCCCATTTTATCTTGGAGGTCAACCAAGATTCTCTGCGCTGTCTTGGCGCCAATGCCCTTGACCGCCTTCAAGGCGGACACATCCCCTTGTGAAATGACCTGAACCAATTCAGACGGCCCCATTCCACTTAAGATCATTCGGGCCGTTTGCGCACCAACACCACTGACACTGGTCAACATCACAAACAGACGGCGCTCTGTGTCTTCGGCAAAGCCAAACAACAGTTGCGCATCCTCTCTGTAGACTGCATGAATCAGGAGCTTCACTTCAGTTTTTCCAGCCAACGCGCTCGAAGTGTGCAGACTGAGGTGAACGAAATAACCAACGCCTCCGCACTCCACTACAGCGTGGGTAGGCGTCAATTCAACAAGTGGGCCGGAAAGGTGATGAATCATCGCTTGTTTTGTGCGTCCACTGCGGCAATTCGAACCATATCGACAATTTCACGAACGCTGGAACCCATTTGCAAAATGTGAAACGGCTTTCGCAAGCCCAAAAGAACTGGACCGACGACTTCAAAACCGCCCATTTCTTGGATCAGTTTGTACGATATGTTCCCAGCCGCGAGGTTCGGGAAAATCAACGTATTCACCTTTCGGCCCCGCAAATTGCTGAACGGAAACAGCTCTTCGGACAACTCATTGTTCAACGCAACATTCGCTTGCATTTCACCATCCACAATCAAATCAGGGTGTTCAGCATGGAGAATCGCAACGGCCTCGCGCACCTTTTCCGCATCCCGGCCATTGGCAGACCCAAAATTCGAATAGCTCAACATCGCGATTCTGGGAACAATTCGCATGGCACGCACGGCTTCAGCTGTCAGCAATGTGATGTCCACAAGCTCGCGCGCTGAAGGGTCACGGTTTACCGTGGTGTCTGCAAAAAACATGGGGCCGGACTTGCCTTGGATGATGTACATCCCCGCCACCTTGTTGACGCCGTCGGCCAAACCGACGGTTTGCAATGCAGGCAACAAACTTTCCCGATAATTCCGAGTCAATCCGCTAATTACAGCATCCGCTTCGCCCGTTTCCACCAGCATGGATGCGAAATAACTTCTGCGACGCATGTGGCCCACCGCCTCTTCGCGGGTGAGTCCCTTGCGTTGCCTTTTGGCCAGCAAATGACCCGCAAATTCCTCGACCCGTTCCGCCTCTTCAGGTGCGGTCGGGTCCAGAATTTCGACTTCGGGTAGCTCAATGCGGTGCTCTTCAATCAAGCTTAAAATGCGCGCACGGTTGCCCAAGAGAATTGGAGAAACAATGCCCTCATCACGCGCCGTCTCAACGGCCTTGAGCACCTTGTAATGGTCCGCCTCGGCGAACACAATCCGTTTCGGGTTGCGCCTCGCCCGGTCACTCAAGTTGCGAACCAGCGCATTGTCTTTTCCAAGACGCCCTGCCAAAACACGTCGGTAACCTTCCCAATCTCGAATGGGCTCACGTGCCACTCCGCTTTCCATTGCAGCCTTTGCCACGGCAGGAGCAACAGTGGTGATCAAGCGCGGGTCCATTGGCTTGGGGATGATGAAATCCACGCCAAAACCAAGGCCACGTTGGTCATACGCTTCGTTGACCTCATCGGGAACATTCTCCTTCGCCAATGCGGCAATCGCATGCACGGCGGCCATTTTCATGTCGTCATTGATCGCCTTCGCCCGCACATCCATGGCCCCACGAAAAATGAAAGGAAAACCCAACACGTTGTTGACTTGATTGGGGTGGTCGCTTCTGCCCGTGGCCATAATGATGTCGGGTCGAGCAGCTTTGGCTTCAGCGTATGGAATCTCAGGGTCCGGGTTGGCCAGCGCAAAAACAATGGGCCTGTCGGCCATCGTGGCGATCATTTCCCCTTTAACCAGCCCACCTCGGCTGAGACCAAGGAACACATCGGCTCCATCCAACGCATGCGCCAAATCATCATATGGCGTTGAGGAGTGAGCCAAAGCCTGCTTCCGCTCACTGAGCCCTTCTCGCCCAGCATGAAGGTGGCCTTTGCTGTCAAACACTGTGATGTTCTCCAGTCTAACCCCCAACTGCATGTACAAATCAAGGCAAGCCATGGCAGAGGCCCCAGCACCGCTCACGACAAGCCGCACATCTTCAGGACGCTTTTCTGCCAACTCCAAGGCATTCAACAATGCCGCTCCACTGATGATGGCCGTCCCATGTTGGTCGTCATGCATCACCGGAATGTCCAGTTCCTCCTTCAGCCGTCGCTCTATCTCAAACGCCTCTGGCGCTTTGATGTCCTCCAAATTGATGCCACCAAACGTTGGCGCAATGGCTTTGACCGTCTGAACAAACGTATCCACGTCAGAGGCGTCCACTTCAATGTCGAAACAATCCAAATCTGCGAAGACCTTAAACAAAACACCCTTGCCCTCCATCACAGGCTTGCTTGCCTCTGGACCAATGTCTCCCAGCCCCAAAACCGCAGTCCCGTTGGAGATCACTGCCACCAAATTGCCCTTGGCCGTGTACTTGTATACGTCCTCTGGGTTCTTGGCAATCTCCAAACATGGCTCCGCCACCCCCGGCGAATAAGCCAAGCTGAGGTCCCGCTGTGAACTATACGGTTTGGAGGGAATCACCTCCACCTTTCCACGCCGTCCTTGACTGTGATAGTCCAACGCGTCTTTCCTGCGGATGCTGCTCATGTTGCGAATCTGCTGCGGCACTGAAATGGACGCAATGCCATCCTGATGCCAAAACTTGAGTTGTTGATGTAATCAGCGAGATACGCTGAATTTGCGCACTTGACCAATCCGACCCTCCACTTGAAGCGCATAGAGGTATGTTCCTGGCGCAAATTCTTGGGCATTGAACCAGACAGAGCCTTCCCCCGGCGCAAGTGGAATGGTCTTTAAAGTGCGGCCTGTTAAGTCCAAAACGTGCATCTCTGCGCCCATCGGAGCGCTGTAAGCCACACCAGAAATTCCAACCACTGGATTGGGAGCTAAGGCACCTAAACTGGCTGTTTGTACCCGCGGCACATTCAACACGCATTCTCCAGGTTCAGCCCCTGCGCAGAACAAAACGGTATGGCAAACCGACGGAACCCCTTGCTGCGTTGCAGAAAAACAATACTCCATCGCTGTCGATCCGGCCTCTCCATTGGGGTAATAATCTGCGATCAACCATTCCTCCGCTCCAAAAGCGTTCAGGCCAGTCGTGTCGGAAGGCTGGAGGGTCAGCGCCAGTGCATTTAAACTGGAAGCTGTCCCGTAAGGGTAGCACGTTCCTCCCCAGCAAAAACGCTCATAAGCGCCCTCAGAACCAGCAACATATGGCAAATTCATGTTCTCAACTGTTTGGACAATGTTGCGCTGTACCAGCAAGGTCAACTCGCTCTCTGTGCCGTTGGCCACGAACCACTCTGCAACCATAACCGAGTCCAAACTTTCGCTCTCGACTGCGTCAACAGGAGCAACCAAGGTGGGCTGAGCCACAGACGTGAGAACAAGGAGGCCCGTCGCAAGGAGCAAACCGCCTCGAAGTGAAAACCAATTGGATTTCTTCATGGCACAAATTTAACCCAACCCAACGTGCAAGCACAGCTTTAACAAAGGCAGAGACAACGGAAACAAGGTGGATAAATTGCGCACGTCTTATCTTAGGCATTGTTAGGACCGAAACCGATTACTAGAAACACCACTAAATGAAGCACCTTTACGCAGCGTTCACAGCGCTTTTGATTACGTTCTCTGCATCCGCACAGTTGCCTGACGGAAGCATCGCACCCGACTTTACTGCCACTGACATCAATGGTGTAGAGCACAATCTTTACGATCTTCTCGACGAAGGAAAGAAGGTCATTCTCGACTTCTCCGCAACTTGGTGCCCTCCTTGTTGGAGCTACCACGAATCTGGAGCCCTCGAAACGGTTTGGGAACAGTATGGTCCTGACGGAACCGACGAAGTTTACGTTTTCTACATCGAATCTGACGACACCACTACGCCAGAAGATCTCGAAGGAACGGGCAGCAACACCCAAGGAAACTGGGTCGAAGGGACGGGATATCCCATCATCGACGATGCAGCCAACATTTTTGACGCATACTCGAATACCTATTACCCTACGATCTACACTGTTTGTCCCAACCGCATGCTCCAAGAGAGCGGACAGTTGGCTGCTGCAGATCACGCCTCTCTTTTGTTTGCCAACGACTGCGCTGCAGCGACCATGTCCAACGATGCGGCGGTGTTGAACTACACAGGTGAGACCATCACTTGTTCTGGTGCGGCTACTGCCGTGAGCGTTCAGTTGATGAACCTCGGATTGGACAACTTGACTTCTGTCACCCTCGAGTGCATGGTCGATGGAAACAGCATCATGTCTTACGACTGGAGTGGAAACCTCGAGACTTACGAGATCGAGGACGTTCAGATGGGTTCATACCAGTTCAATGGAAACACCGAAATGACCATTGCCGTCACCAGTGGCGACATGAATGCCGAGAATGACATGACAACGGCCAGCGTTGAAGGGGCCACTGAATCCAGCACATTGTTCTCCATCAACCTGACCACCGACGGTTGGGGTGCGGAGACCGGATGGGAGATCCGTGCCATCGACGGTACTTTGATCGCCAGTGTGGACGCAGGAGCATACGAGAATGCCACAACGTACCAAGAGTACGCTTCTGTTCCCAGCACAGGTTGTTACACCTTCACCTTGACTGACACATACGGTGACGGTCTCTTCGGAAGCCAGTGGGGCAATGTTGACGGAAACTGCCAGGTCTACACCATGACAGACGACCTCGACATCTACAGCTACGTCTATGCATACGACGGCACATACAACTTCTCTGAAGACACCCGTGCTGCAGACGTCATGAGCGTTGTGGGCATCGAAGAGCAGGCCACAGCCAGCACCTTCAATGTGTACCCTAACCCTGTGGTCAACACAGCATGGGTTGACCTCAGCCTGACCAGCAGTGAAGATGTTCGCTTGGACGTGATCAACCTCATCGGACAGAAAGTTTCTTCACAGGACCTCGGCACCATGAGCGCTGGCAACAGCCGCTTGCCTCTCGACATGAGTGGTTTGGATTCCGGCATCTACCTCGTCACTCTGACAGCAGGTGAGACCGTTTCTACACTTCGTGTCACGAAGCAGTAATTCGCTCGCATACTCTTTTTTTGGAAGACCGATGGGGCAATGCCTCATCGGTCTTTCTTTTCTTGCACATTCTGTTCTATGATGATGCCCAAATTCTTTCTCCTCTCCTTCGTGATCCTTCTCAGTCTCGGCCTTTGTGCCCAAGACATCCCATCCATCGAACTCAAAGACCTCGGAGATCTAACGGTAGACACCCGAGCTTTTGTTGAAGAGAGCGAGGGACCCGTTCTTTTCTGCTTTTGGGCGACCTGGTGCAGTCCATGCAAGCGTGAACTGAACAACTACGCCGATCTCTACCCAGATTGGCAGGAGGAAACCGGTGTTGAATTGGTCGCCGTATCCATAGACGATCCCCGCAGCATGATGCGCGTCAAGCCTTACGTCAACAGTGTGGGATGGGAATACAAGGTTCTCCTCGATCCAAACAAGGCGTTTGCAAGGGCCATGCAGGTCAACAATGTTCCCCATACCTTTCTTGTCGACCAAGAAGGACATGTCGTTTGGCAACACAACAATTACGCTGACGGCGATGAAGAAGAGTTGTACGAAGCGCTCTTGAAACTCGCCGAAAAATGATGCACAAGGTTCTTTCGGTCCTGTCCTTGACCTTGCTCCTTCCGATGGCCATGTTGGCTCAAGATGAAGTGGATGCAGGGCAAATCACCGGCAACGTTCAGCTGGTCTTTCAAACCTATCAGGAGGACTCCCTCATTGGAGCGCAAGTGCCGCCGAGCAAAACGGGATTCAACGCCTTTGGCAACCTCATCTACACCCGCGGAGATTTCTCTGCAGGCATGCGTTATGAGAGCTACCTCGACCCCATCCTGGGCTACCCAGGTCGATTCAGAGGCTCAGGCATCGGCTACCGGTATGCCAGCTACAACAAACAGAAGTTTGAAGTCACCATCGGGAACTTCTACGAGCAATTCGGATCGGGACTCATCCTCCGGGCATACGAAGAGCGCAACTTGGGCATCGACAATGCACTGGATGGTTTTCGTTTGGTCGTGATGCCCACCCAAGGCGTGCGAATCAAGGGCCTGGTTGGAAAACAGAGACTCGACTTTGATTCACGTTTGATCAACAGCCCAGGCATCATCCGAGCTGTTGATGGCGAAATCAACTTGAATGACGCCTTTGACCGCTGGGCCACTGCTGGAACACGGGTCACCCTTGGGGCCAGTTTCGTGAGTCGTTTTCAATCCGGCAGCACCATTTCCAAGGACACACTTGTTCTCGAACTGCCTCAAAACGTGGGGTCTTGGGGATATCGGGCCCAAATCCAAAAAGGAGGATTCCAATTCATGGGCGAATACGTCCAGAAAATCAACGACCCCAACGCCGACAATGGATACACCTATCGCAACGGCGAGGGCATCCTACTGAATGCCGGCTGGTCCACCAAGGGACTTGGCATCAACCTCGGATTCAAAGGCGTCGACAACATGCAATTCCGCTCAGACCGGAACCTGCAACTGTTCGACCTACCCGTGAATTACATCCCAGCCATCACCAAACAACACACGTACAACTTGGCCGCTACCCTGTATCCATACGCGACCGTGGTTCAAGGGGAAGTCGGTTGGTCTGCAGAAGTGTTCTACACCCTTCCTAGGAAAAGCAAGCTCGGGGGGAAATACGGGACCAAAATCAGTTTCCAGTATGCCACGGCAAGCAGTCTCGATACCACGAATCTCAGTGGAGTCGACGGCGCCATATATGGCTATGAACGGAACAGCTGGGCGTCGGGGAGCGACCTCTACATCCGAGACATCAATTTTGACATCAGCCGGAAATTTTCGAAGGGTTTCAAGGCCAAATACGCCTACTTCCACTTCGACTTCAACACCCTAGCCACGCCGGTTACAACTGACTACAAGGGCATCGTTAATGCCAATGTCCACGTGGTAGAAACCCAAGTCCGCATCAAAAAAGGACACAGCCTCCGCACCGAATTTCAGGCCCTGTTTACTGGAACCTACATGAAAGAAGTAAACGGCGAAATGAAAGAAGTCAAACAAGACAAAGGCGACTGGGCAACCGTACTGGCAGAATACTCGGTGAGTCCCCATTGGTTCGTCTCTGTTCTGGACCAATACAACTTCGGCAACCCTTCTGCCGACCAACGCGTTCACTATCTATACGGAACCGTTGGACGAATCGAAGGTGCACATCGGCTTTCGGTGGGATATGGAAAACGGCGGGAAGGCATCTTCTGCGTCGGAGGCGTTTGCCGTGCCGTGCCCGCATCCAATGGCGTCGAAATCACCTTCACCAGCAGTTTCTGAGCATGCGAATCTCCCTTCTCACCTTCGGACTTCTTGGCATCTTCTCTTTATTCGTCGCCAGTTGTGACGTGATTGAAGACCCTGTGATCCCCCTGACCATCGGCTATCGCGGAGAAGCCCCTGCACCATCATTCGAAGCGATGATGACCGGCCCACAGCATGTCTTGCTTGAAGATTTCACGGCCCACCAATGTGGCAACTGTCCTCCAGCTGGTGCCCTTGCGGAACAACTCGCCGAGACTTTTGAAGGCCGTCTTCATCTTCTCGCTGTCCATGCAGGGTCCCTGGCTGCCGTCAGTGATGCCCCCTTTGATGCCGATTGGACCAATGCAGAAGCCAATGCATATTGGGACCAACTCGCCGCTCAAGTCAATCCCATTGGGCGGGTCAACCGCCGCGGTGGACCATCAGAGATTGCCTCGCCCAACAATTGGTCTGCTCTGGTGGACATCGAGCTCAGTTTGACCCCCTCTGCCCACCTTCAAGGCGCCATCATTCCTGATCCAAGCGCGGCCGACGACATCCACTTGCACGTCCACACCACCTTTGCAGAAGCCTTGAGCGGTGAAGTCCGATTGGCCTTGCTCATCAACGAAAGTCACATCATGGCCGCGCAATTGGATTACGGCAATGACCCCGAGGTCATTCCAGATTTTGAGCACAACCACATGCTGCGCGGCAGTTTGAGTGGAGAAGATGGCCTTGTGATTGCAACAGACCCCAACGCAGGTTCAGTCGTGCAAGCCGATTACACCTTGGTTTGGCCTCCAGAATGGACACAAGAGAACAGCCATGTCCTTGCGGTCTTAACGAACGCTCAAGGTGAGGTACTCAACTCTTTTGACCTGCCGTGGAGCCCATGAATCGTCTTATACTCTCGCTCGCCTTGGCTGCCGGAATCATGTCCGCCCAAGCGCAGGTCCTCCAATTTGACGGGGGTGCTGTTGCTGGCATCAATGCCGCGCAAGTTCAGGGCGATGACTATACCGGATTCAACAAACTTGGGCTCTCTGGCGGCGCGTTTGTGGACATTCGAAATCCAGAAAATTACTGGGGTGTTCGGTTGGAAATGCACTACGCAGAAAAGGGAAGCCGCCGCGGCGGAGACCCCGAGACTGGCACCACGACCGTAGAGCTTCGAATGAACTACATCGACATTCCCATCCTCATCGACTTGAATTTGGGTGATTACCAAGTCGGATTCGGCCCCTATCTCGGACGAATGATCAAGGCAGAGAAATGGCAACGCGTCTCGGACACATCGAGCTCACTTGAAGACGATTTGAACACTTGGGATCTTGGAGGGCAAGCCTATGCCCGTGCACCCCTCGGGAAGTCCGCCTTTTTCCAGGCGCGCATCTCAGGCAGCGCCCTGAGTCTCAAAAAGGACGGCCCAGCATTGGGGTCTACCGCATTCGGGCCAAGGGTTCGAAATGTGGCCTTACACTTCGGATTGGGCTGGAGCCTTCGCGGGAACAACTGATCTCGTCTGCTCGCATTTTCCGGTTGATTTAGACGATCGCTGGCAAAAAGTCAGCGTAAAAGGTGACGAACATCATCTTCTTTTGCATTGATTTTCAGTTAATTGGCTGAATGCGCCATTTCTTGACCCTCCTTTTCGCTTTTCTCTCGGCGAGTTCTTCCTTGTCTGCTCAGAGCTTCGTCGGCTGCAATCCCGACATTTTGCTCGCCGTCGACGACACCTACATCATCCAAGAGGCCGACCTGCCCATGTTTGGCAAAGACCTTCTGGTCAACGATGTCATCGGCATCGATGCTGCGGTCTTTGTCGAGGGGTTGCCCCCCTGCTTCTCCGTCGAACAAGGGACAGGGTACATTTTCTACACTGGCCAAGCCGATGGTTCTTCCTGCTGCGGCACGTTCGAATTCGTCTATACCCTTCAATCCGGCGACCTGAATTGCACGGCACATGTGACCATCATCGTCGAGTGTGGCACCGACAAGGGTGATTGCTCCATCATCACCCTCGAGCCCAATGGTGGAGGGCAAGACCCAGACAACCCAAACCAAGTCCCCGACACCAACTGTGTCTACGTATGCAGCGGTGCGATCACCACCATATTGGCCCCTTACTCCGACCAAAACAACTACGACTGGTCCATTAGTGGTGGCAGCCTCCTCGGGACATTGCAAGACCCGGCAAGCGTGGAAGTGCAATGGGGTGCTCCAGGAACCGGCAACATTGCCGTGACCATTACAGGGCCCGGCGGAACCCAAGTCTTGCAACAATGTGTGGTCATCGGAGAAAGTCCAACCGCAGCATTCACAGCCCCGTCCCCTGTTTGCCTGGAAACAGGCGTGCAGTTCACCAGCACGTCGACCCCAGGAGCAGCGCATTTCTGGGACTTTGGCGATGGCAACCATTCCAGCTCGGTCAACCCCGTTCACACCTACCTCACCTCAGGCACTCACACCGTGATTTTAACCGTCACCACGCCCCTGCTCAATGCAGAAGGAGACACCGTCTGTTGCTGTCAGGACACCCATGCCATGGACATTGAAGTGCTGGATGAAAAAGGACCCGACATCGAATGCATCTCCACCCTGTGCGAGGGAGACAGCGCTTGTTACTGGACCACCTCGGGTTGCACAGGCGCGACCTACACATGGACCGTCACCGACGCCAATGGCAACAATGTGAGCTTCGATGGCCAAAACTCTCCTGAAATCTGCCTTCAATGGAACCAAGGCCCCTTTGGCAACGTGAGCCTCGCGATCTCAGGGTGTGCCAACATTTGCGACCAACCGACCCAAGTCCAAGTGCCCATCATTTCCTCGACAGCTCTGGTGTCGGGCCCCGACATCGTCTGTCCGGGAGAAGCCGCCGTCTACACTGTGCCCAAATGGATGGACGTGGTCTACGATTGGACGGTAACTGGCGCCATTTCCGCCACCCCCAATGGCAACCAAATTGCCATCGTTTGGGGGACCGGAGGAGTGGGCACCATCCACGTCTCATACGCCAGCCCATTCCTTGGTGGGCTTCAAGGACACGATGCTTTGGACTGCTCCGGAGAGGGCGATTTGACCGTGGAAATTCTGCCCGAGCTGCTGTTCACCGGCATCCATCCGCAGGCATGCGAAGGCCAAACTGTGACCTACACTGTAAATGATGCGGACGTGAGCTGGACTGTGGATCCCCCCGCCGTGTCTTCCGCTTCAGGCGCTGCATTTACTGTAACCTATGGGAGCACGGGCAACTACGTCATTACCGCCACGCCCAACAACCCCGGCGCCTTCTGCAACGGCCCCATTTCCACCACCACGCTGGTGTCTGTTGTGGCCGCCCCAGTCATCAACGGACCCACCGAAGGCTGCGAAGGAACTGGCCTGCTCTACACCATAGACTCACCTGAGCCCGGCGTCAATTACTACTGGAGCGTGAACGGAGGCACATCGTCCAACTACAACGGCAACAACAGCGTGATCACTTGGACCATCGGGGCTCCTTTGCATCAGCTCACTGTCAATGCCTACTCGGCCACGGCCCCCTATTGCAACGCGTCTGCCACATTGGACTTCGATCCGCTCATGCCTGTTGAGCCCACGGACCTGGACCACTACACAGGCTGCGCCAACCAAATCGAGACTTACCTGCTCTCCACCGCCCCCGCCCTTGGAGACGAAATCTTGACCTGGACCATTGATCCTGCCATCGCCGGAAGTGTGGTCGATGGACAGGGCACCGACCAGGTGAACATCCAATGGAATGACTTTGGTGGACCCGCGACCGTGACGGTGGTTTCCTCTTTGTGCAACCTCAATGAGGTGGGCACATTCACCGTCAACATTAGCCCCCAACCTACAGTGGAAATCAGCCAAACAGGTCACCTGTGTCCCGGCGCCTTTTCTCCAGCTACTTTGGGCACAACCGCTCCATTTGCATCTTACTTATGGACGGACCCAAACAGCAATACAGGCACAGCGGCAACGTATGTGGCGACTGGAACAGGGCAGCACCAAGTGGTCGCCACCGACGCCTTAGGTTGCAAAGGCACCGCTTACTACCAGGTGGAAGCAGACCCGGTTCCCGTGGCCGACATCACGTCTCCTGAGCCCAGCAACATTTGCTTGCCCAACTCCGGCAGTGTGCCCATGTTTACCCCGAGTTCGGCGGCCTGGTCTCACCTTTGGAACCCTACGGGAGGCGCAGGAAGCGGGGAAAACCACATCATCCAGAACAATCCAGGCCTGTACACCTACAGCGTGACCACTTGGATCACCGCCACAGGTTGTCAAGCCACGGACAGCTATACCCTGTCGGAAGGCGACTGCGGCGGCGGCACCGGCGGCTGTACGCCTGCCGATGAACTCGACCCCACAGCCAGTGTCAATTGCAACTCCGTTTCGGTGAATGACGGGTCTCCCCTCGCCACAGGCACACAATGGAACTATGGAGACGGCTCCCCCCCCACTTCCTCCTCCACGCACACCTATTCGGAAGCAGGATGCTATGTGATTTGGGCCACCGCTCAAGTGCCAGACCTGTCGAGTTTTGGCTCCTTCTGCACAGTCACCGACTATGTGGGCGTGTGCATCCCACTCGCTGCCGACTTCAATTTTGAAGTGCAGGGCTGCACCGAGGTCAACTTCGAAGATTTGTCTTCCTTCATCGATGAACCCGGACAAGGCAACAACATCACCGGTTGGAATTGGACCTTTGGAGATGGCAACACCTCCACAGCGACAGACCCCACACACGACTATGGTACCGGTGGATCCTTCACCGTGACCCTGACCGTGACTGCGGCAAACGGCTGCACGGCGACATCCGCACAAACCGTATTGATTGGATCGGTCACCACGCCCACCATTGCCTTGGAATCCCCCATCTGCGTGGGCCAACCTGCCGCCCACTCGGCCTTTGCAACAGGGGCTGTCAACTACCTCTGGAACTTCCCTGACGGGGTGACTTTCCAAGGCAGCCCCATCGAACACACCTTTACTTCCGTTCCCGGAACGAATGTGGTGAGTGTAACCGCTGTCGATGCGCAAGGCTGCACGCAAACGGCCAACGCCACCATCGTGGTGCATCCCGAGGCAGGCGACCCTTTTGCAGCCACACTCGATGAAGTGGTTTGCTTCGACCCGGGGACGGCAACCCTTCAAGCCATGCCTGGTTTTGCGAGCTATCAATGGTCCGACGATTCAGGTGACTTAACCGGCGAGACCAATGACAATCTCACAGCCGGAGCGGGGTCCTACTTCGTCTCTGTGGAAGACGCCAACGGCTGTCCTCGAACCAGCGGCCCCATCACGGTGCAAGTTCTGCCCGACCTCAGCCCCACCATCATTGGACCCAGCGTGGTGTGTGGGATCGGACCAGCCACCCTTCAAGTCGCTGGGTTCTACAGCACCTACAAATGGTTCCAAGACGGCATTTTGGTGGCCACTTCTCCAACCCTGACCGTATCGGGTGCTCCCGGCACCCTGCACAACATTGAAGTGGTCGTGGTCGATACAGACGGTTGTCCGCATACCTCCAACCTCCACCCCGTGGAATGGGTCCAAGACGTGAACTTCTTTCTCACATCGCCCAACCTGCCTCCGTGCGCAGGGGACGACGTTCTGATTCAAGTCAATCCGGTGGACCCCGGCGTGAATTACAGTTGGAACACAGGCGCAACGGGTCCAGACATTACGGTTCAGAATGCCGGCATCTACACCGCCACAGG
>CASICO010000011.1 GCA_949373165.1 uncultured Flavobacteriales bacterium
GCCCGCATTGGATGCCGGATGGAACTTGGTGGCGTACACCGCCGAAAACGACGCTTCTCCCGGCAGTTACTTGGCTGACTTGCTGGCCAACGACAACTTGGAATACGTGACCGGCTTCGACGGCGGTGTAGAGGTCTACGACCCCAATGGTTTGCCCTTCCTCAACTCCCTCACCGCCTTGCGCAACGGGTTTGGATACTGGGTCAAAACCGAGTCGGGAACCGCCGGCCTCGACGAAGTCGAATCTGGGGGTAAGAGCCCCGCGTTTGATGTGGTCAATGGCCGCAGTGACCTCGCCGCAGGAACCGCCATCGAGGTGCTGTCCAATGGAGAGGCGTGCGCCACCATCGAGGTCTTGCCTGGCGGGTGGCTCATGACCACCGCCTTGCACGGCGACGATCCCGCCACGTCCGCGTTGGAAGGGCTGACCCCAGGGACGGAATTGCAATTCCGCCACGAAGGTCGCCTGGCCAACGAATCCATCACCTGGCAAGGCGACATGCGCCTGACCAAATTGGACCTGCACTTTGGTGGGCTTGCCCTCGCCCTCTTCCCCAATCCGGTCACCGAAGGTGCGACCGTGACCTTGGACTTGCCCCAAGCGGGGATGCTGACGCTGGCTGTATTTGGTGCTCAGGGGCAACGCGTCAAAGAACAGGTCCTCGCAGCATCCAATGGCGTCAACACCATTGCGTGGAGCATGGGCGATCTGGCACCGGGGGTGTACCAACTTCAGGCCCGCATGCATGGAAAGACCGCAGGGTCGATTGAATTCTTGGTCAAATGAGCCTGTGCGCCAGGACATACCGAGCAGGGCGACTTCGCATGGCCAACCTTTTGGTTGCCCTGTGCGCGACCGCATTGGCTTTTGGCCAAACCGGTAGTGGCTGTGCAGACCCCACGGCATGCAACTTTGATGAAGCCGCACCCAGCCCCATAGATTCTGTCCTGTGCGACTATTGTGGCTGCCCAGAAGTGCAGGTGCCGACCACCGCCTTCTTCCCTTCGGACAGCGCAGGGTATGGCCTTCGCGTCAATTTGGTAGAAACCCATGGCCCCACCACCACGGGTTTAGAGGACCTGTTTGGCATGCGCACCTTTCGGGTCTATGCCGTTGCGGAGAACCCCTCGGCCATCGTCTCCGCCGTTTCGGGCAGTTCCGTTGACGGTCCCCTCGTATGCTCAGCGCCAGAAGGCTACTACCAGCACCCTGTGGGCTCCCTTACCGGTGGGGGGATTTTGTCTCCGCTCTTTGCGGCTGGTTTTCCCGCGCTCCAATACGACAGCTGGGTCACCATAGGCATCGACCAAGAATCCTCCGCACTTGGCGACAACTTCAGCAGCATCAGCACGATTGCGGCTCCGGGAGAAGACTGGATCAGCACGTTTGAGCCCGGCCTTGGCGCGCCTGGCTCCAGCTTTGAAGCCACCAACAACGTGGGTGGCGGTTGGTTCTGCATCCCGACTTCCGACAACTGCATTCCCGACTCCACCGGCGCTGTGCTGCTGGGGCAATTCACCAGCGGCGGCGATGTCTCGGGAAGCCTCACGGTCCAATTTCAACCCATGGGTGCGGGCCAGGGCGACCTCAACCTGAACATCGCCTTTGGCTCCAGCGGATTGGGCATCCCCACGTGGACCCAACCCGAAGATTGCCCTTGCGCATCCGATACAGACAGCGATGGCATCTGCGCACCATTTGACGCCTGCTCCGACCTCTCTGCCTGCAACTACAGCGACCCTTTGAATCCCCCCTGCGCCTATGTCGATGCCTGCGGCACCTGCGGCGGATTGGGGATTCCCAGCGGCGCTTGTGACTGCCAAGGCACCCTGTCCGATGCGGTGGGCGTTTGCGGTGGGTCCTGCCCAGCGGACTTGGATGGCGACGGCGTATGCGACGATGTGGACGACTGCATTGGGGACCTAGACGCTTGTGGAATCTGCAACGGCCCGGGAGCTGTATTTAGCTGCGGCTGCGACTGCATTCCAGTGGGAGACTGCGACTGTGAAGGCAACCAACTGGACGCCCTAGGCGAGTGCGGCGGAAGCTGCACGGCCGACGCCGATGGCGACGGTGTGTGTGACGACGTGGACGCCTGTGTGGGCACCCTCGACGCCTGTGGCGTCTGCAATGGGCCTGGCGAGATCTATGACTGCGGGTGCACCGGAATTCCTGCGGGAGACTGCGACTGCGATGGAAACCAGCTCGACGCACTCGGCGAATGTGGCGGCACGTGCCCTGCAGACACCGACGGCGATGGCGTCTGCGACGACGCGGAAGTCGATGGCTGCACCAATCCATTTGCATGCAACTACAGCGCTGTAGCCACCGACGATGACGGATCGTGTTTGACAGAAGACGCCATTGGCGTTTGCGGTGGGGATTGCCCTGCCGATGCCGATGGAGACGGAACCTGCGACAATGAAACTGAGTGTGTAGGCACTGTGGATGCATGCGGAGTGTGCAACGGCCCTGGCGCCATTTTTGACTGCGGATGCGCTGGAACCCCGATTGGAGATTGCGACTGCAACGGCAATCAGCTAGATGCAGTTGGCGTCTGTGGTGGCACCTGCACAGCCGATGCGGATGGAGACGGCGTGTGTGACGACGTGGACAACTGCGTGGGCACCCTCGACGCCTGCGGCATCTGCAATGGACCCGGCGATATCTATGAATGTGGCTGCACCGGAATTCCCGCTGGAGACTGCGACTGCGATGGAAACCAGCTCGACGCCCTTGGCGAATGTGGTGGCTCCTGCCCTGCCGATACCGATGGCGACGGCGTATGCGACAATGCTGAAGTTGATGGCTGCACCAACCCTTTCGCCTGCAACTACAGCGCTGCGGCCACAGACGATGACGGATCGTGTTTGACAGAAGACGCCATTGGCGTTTGCGGTGGGGATTGCTCCGCCGATGCGGATGGAGACGGAGTGTGCGACGACGTGGACGACTGTGTGGGCACCCTCGATGCCTGTGGCGTCTGCAATGGACCCGGCGAGATTTATGACTGCGGGTGCACTGGCATTCCCACTGGAGACTGTGATTGCGATGGAAACCAGCTCGACGCCCTTGGCGAATGTGGAGGGGCCTGCCCTGCCGATACCGATGGCGACGGCGTATGCGACGACGCAGAGGTCGATGGCTGCACCAACCCTTTCGCCTGCAACTACAGCGCTGCAGCCACAGACAACGACGGATCGTGCCTTACGGCGGACGTTCTTGGAGCGTGCGGCGGAAGCTGCACGGCCGATGCCGATGGCGACGGTGTGTGCGACAACGTGGACGCCTGTGTGGGCACCCTCGACGCCTGTGGCGTCTGCAATGGACCCGGCGAAATCTATGACTGCGGGTGCACCGGAATTCCCGCTGAAGACTGCGATTGCGATGGAAACCAGCCCGACGCCCTTGGCGAATGCGGTGGGGCCTGCTCTGCCGATACCGATGGCGATGGCGTCTGCGACGATGCGGAAGTTTTTGGATGCCCAGATCCGTTTGCTTGCAACTACGACCCCATGGCCACAGAAGACAATGGCGCTTGCTTTTATGACGATGCCATTGGGGTTTGCGGAGGAGATTGTCAAGGCGACCAAGACAGCGATGGAATCTGTGATTCAGAAGACACCTGCTTGGGCACATTGGATGTGTGCGGCGTGTGCAATGGACCCGGAGCGATTTATTCATGCGGGTGCCAAGACATTGCCCCAGGTGCATGCGACTGCGACGGCAATACGCCAGACGCCATCGGAGTTTGTGATGGAGAATGTGATGCAGATGAAAATCAGAATGGGATCTGCGACGACATCGAAGACAGCCTCTGTGGGCCGGGTTCTGTTTGGAGCCCTTCTCTCGGACTGTGCGTAGGGGTGAGCGGTGATTGCCCAACTGACCTCGACAACAATGGAAGCACCGGAGCCGCTGACTTGCTCATTTTCCTGACCCAATTCAACAACGACTGCATTGACTGAATTCAATCTTCGGTCATTGGAAGATTGGCTACACCTTTGGTCCATGAAGTCATGCTGGACATTTTTGAGCGTTTTGCTGGTCCCGTCCCTACTGCTGGCGCAGCCGGCCGAGTGGGCGCCGGTGCCGACCAATTCGGCGGGGACGCTACTCGGGACGGTGACCGTGGCGGGAGAACCGGCGATGGCCGGAGATTGGGTGGCCGCATTCGATGAGACGGGGGTGTGCGCAGGAGCGACCGAAGTGGTCCTGAACGATGGCGAGAGCTTTGTGAGCCTGCCCATTTATGGCGATGACGCCACCACGCCCGACACCGACGAGGGCATGGACGGCGGAGAGGGCTTTACGCTGCGGTTGTGGCGGTCTGCCGATGGCGAAATCTTGTTCTATCCCGATCCCATGGAACCTGCGGCGCTTGGCGGATGGGAGTGCCACCAATGGCGCGCCCATGCCCGGGTTCGACGATCCCTATGAGGTCTACAACTTCGCTTGGGATGGCCCCTCGGTGACCCTCGACTGCCCGCCAGCCGTGATGTGCATTAGCGGCATGGCGGTTAACCTGTCGGCCACGCCCGACAATGGCAGCTGGTCTGGGCCTGGCACCATCGCCGGATTTGCGGGTTGGCTGTTTGACCCGTCCGCGGCCGGATTGGGCACCCACACCCTCACCTACACCACCGATGGCGTGTCGGAGAATTGCAACGTGACCGTGACCGAGAGCCTCTCGCCCACTTTGGACTTGCCGCTGGGCTGGTGCCAAGGCGACGGGCCACTCATCCTCGACCCCTATGCCACCCCACCTGGGGGAAACTGGACGGGAAGCGGGGTGTTGGCTTTGGCTGACTACGTGATCTTGGACCCCATTTTCTTGGCCCCTGGGACCTACGCCGTCACCTACACCACCGAAGGAGATTGCGGCGGAACCGCCACCGCGAACTTGAGCATCTACCCCTCCCCAGAGCCCCCTAACGTGACGGCGCTCAGCGGCTTGCTCTATGCGGGCAACATTGCCGACGGCGACTCCATCGAGTGGTGGATTCAAATCCCCGATTTGCCCAACGACACCCTCTTTGCCCTGGGATATCCGGACCCCGTGTACGTCTTCCCCTCGTGGGACGACTTCTATTTTGTGGAGGCCATCAACAGCTATGGCTGCAGCACCTTTAGCTCAGCCTTCTATGTGGATGGCACCATTGGCGTGGCCAGTCTAGGAGCCGAACCCTTGCGGCTTTGGATCAGCGGAGGACAACTGAATGCCAACGCTCCGTTGGTTCAGGCCACTTGGCTTGACATGGCCGGGCGCCAACTGCGCCAGTCCGCTGCACCCTTCCGCAGGCCCGCAGGTCCGGGCCCCTTTGTCGTTTGGGCCGAAGACAACCTTGGCCGCACCCACCGCATGCGTTTGCCTTGAACGCAGAGGCCGGAGGAACAGACACTTTTGGCAAGGCGACTTGTCTCGAAAGGACATCCCAATCCAAGGAATGAACACAAAAAGGGGCAGCCTTTCAGCTGCCCCTTTTGTGTTGAGTGGTCGTTTTAAATCAGTCCGTTACCAAGAGCTTCCTCACCACGAGGTAGCTGTTGGACGCGAGGCGCACCTGGTACATTCCAGACGCCATCGACTCCACCTCCAAGTCCACTGTGTAGGTGATGCCCGGTTGAACCACACCCTCGAAGAGCTGGTCAATCAGGTTTCCGGACATGTCGGTCAAATCGGCCCGGACACGCATGGGCTCATTCACAGTGAATCGAACTTCCGCATTGTCTGCTGTCGGGTTGGGTGCCAGGTTGCTGATGGAAATCGGGGTCTTGTTGCCCAGCAAGTTTCCATTCCCTGCCACCACAATGGGGGTGTGGCCTTGGCCTTCCAATTCTGACAACTCCTCGGGGCACAACTCCCCATCGCTCACCACGTGGTAAGTAAAGGTGGTGGCGTTGCCCGCGCAATCTTCGACCAAGTAGGTGCGCGACACCGTAAACGGCAAGCAGCAATCCAACTCTCCAAAGAGGTCACCGCTGCTCAACACCTCGGTTTCAACGCCGTCCTCCACCAAGGTTCCGAGGTACATCAACCATCCACTAAAGCCGTAGTTGGCATTCATGTTATTGGCTGCAACACCGACCTGACAACCGTAGTACTCGTTGGCTGGCTGGTGGGTGAGAGAGAAGCTGCTGCCTTCGTAGGCTCCCCATCCCGAGAGTGAACCCGACTGAACGATGAAGTACATCCACTCTTCGTGGAGGTCCGGCAGATCTGGGCAGTCGCGCTTGTAGCTGCTCGGCACGCTCCGTGCAGACCAATCTTCCCAGCCCAATCCTTCTCCGTAGGTCACGCTCACATCGAAACCGGCATCGTCGCGATCATTGGACACAACGCGCATGGTGACGGTCCAGTTTTCCGCATCGGTGTATTCCACCTCACCTGTCCCCTCCACAATGGAGAAAAAGGTCGCCGGGCCAGTGGCGCCAGGGAATCCGAACAGCCGCAAGCTGTGTGTTTCCAAGTTGGTGCACGTCTCTCCGTCTTCGAATGCCTCGGGGGTATTGACGGCGCAAGTCAGGTATGAATCCCCGGGTACGTCACCGGTGGTCGTCTCCGTATAGGTCAATGACGCGCCACAATTGTCGGTGTAATCGATGATACAAGCCTCGGGCACTTCTGCCGGTGAGTTTAGTCCAACGCAACACAGCTCAATAACCTCACCATTGCTGATGTCGCAGGTTTCTGTGATTTGCGGGGGCTCGTTGTCGACGAAGTCAATGATTTGAACACAAGAGACCGAGAGTTCGCACTCGTCGGTGATGGTCCAAGTCCTTGTGATGGTCGCTGTAGACGCACACGCGGGCGCAGTCTCTTCTACCACGTCCACATAAGTGACCGTCACCTCTCCGCAATCGTCCTCTCCGGTAGCATAACCGGTCTGGTCAGGATGGACGCTGGCTCCGCATTCCAAACTCACATTGCCAGGACATGTGGACGTGGGCGGTGCATTCACGACCGTAATGGTCTGCGTGTAGGAAATGGGCTCGGTGCATCCGTCGTCGGCTGTCCAGGTGAAGGTGTAAACTCCAGTTAAACCGCACCCTTCTGCCGCGTAAGCCTCCGATACCTCTACCGTGAGATCACCCTGACAAGCGTCGGATGCGGTCACTGCTGAAGGGGTTGGGGCTTCTGCACCGCATGCGAGGGTCCCATTGGCCGGAAGGTCGCTGGTCCAATAAGGCTGCTCGGTGTCGGTGAGCGCAATGGTCTGCTCGCACGTGGAGGTGTTCGCGCAGGCGTCTGTCGCGGTCCAAGTCCGGACGAAGGTCTCCACGCAATCGCTTGCGTCGGTGTCCTCGCCGTCGTGGTAGGTCAACACCACTGTGCTGCAGTCGTCGCCCGCCGTGGCGTGGCCCGTGTTGTCGGGGTGCACGCTGTCGCCACACTCCAAGGTCAATGCATCCGATGGGCACGTGATCGCAGGACCCACCGTGTCCACCACCGTGATGGTTTGGGTGTGGGATATGGATTCCGTGCAGCCGTCCGTGGCCGTCCACACGTAAAGTGTCACGCTGGTGTTGCCACAACTGCCGGCGCTGCTGCTCTGCGCCATGGCCACCTCCAAGTCGCCTTGGCAAGCGTCGCTCGCCGTCAATGTCGCTTGAGACGGGATGGCCTCGCCGCATTGCAGCGTCAGGTCACCCGGAAGGTCGCTGGTCCAATAGGGCTGCTCGGTGTCGGTGAGCGCAATGGTCTGCTCGCACGTGGAGGTGTTCGCGCAGGCGTCCGTGGCCGTCCAAGTCCGGACGAAGGTCTCCACGCAATCGCTCGCGTCGGTGTCCTCGCCGTCGTGGTAGGTCAACACCACTGTGCTGCAGTCGTCGCCCGCAGTGGCGTGGCCCGTGTTGTCGGGGTGAACGCTGTCGCCGCACTCCAAGGTGATCGCATCCGATGGGCACGTGATGGCGGGACCCACCGTGTCCACCACCGTGATGGTTTGGGAGTGGGATATGGATTCCGTGCAGCCGTCCGTGGCCGTCCACACGTAAAGCGTCACGCTGGTGTTGCCACAACTGCCGGCACTGCTGCTCTGCGCCATGGCCACCTCCAAGTCGCCTTGGCAAGCGTCGCTCGCCGTCAATGTCGCTTGAGACGGGATGGCCTCGCCGCATTGCAGCGTCAGGTCACCAGGAAGGTCGCTGGTCCAGTAGGGCTGCTCGGTGTCGGTGAGCGCAATGGTCTGCTCGCACGTGGAGGTGTTCGCGCAGGCGTCCGTGGCCGTCCAAGTCCGGACGAAGGTCTCCACGCAATCGCTCGCGTCGTTGTCCTCGCCGTCGTGGTACGTCAAAACCACTGTACCGCAGTCGTCGCCCGCCGTGGCGTGGCCCGTGTTGTCGGGGTGAACGCTGTCGCCACACTCCAAGGTGATCGCATCCGATGGGCACGTGATCGCAGGACCCACCGTGTCCACCACCGTAATGGTTTGGGAGTGGGATATGGATTCCGTGCAGCCGTCCGTGGCCGTCCACACGTAAAGCGTCACGCTGGTGTTGCCACAACTGCCGGCACTGCTGCTCTGCGCCATGGCCACCTCCAAGTCGCCTTGGCAAGCGTCGCTCGCCGTCAATGTCGCTTGAGACGGGATGGCCTCGCCGCATTGCAGCGTCAGGTCACCCGGAAGGTCGCTGGTCCAATAGGGCTGCTCGGTGTCCGTGAGCGCAATGGTCTGCTCGCACGTGGAGGTGTTCGCGCAGGCGTCCGTGGCCGTCCAAGTCCGGACGAAGGTCTCCACGCAATCGCTCGCGTCGGTGTCCTCGCCGTCGTGGTACGTCAAAACCACTGTACCGCAGTCGTCGCCCGCCGTGGCGTGGCCCGTGTTGTCGGGGTGAACGCTGTCGCCACACTCCAAGGTGATCGCATCCGATGGGCACGTGATCGCAGGACCCACCGTGTCCACCACCGTAATGGTTTGGGTCACCGTTGCCGATTGTTCACACCCGTTGGTGGCTGTCCAAGTGCGCACAATTTCATACGAATTCGCGCAATCCAAGTCGTTTTCCAATGATGTATGGGCCACAATAAGCGCGCCCCCGCAGGCGTCTTCAAACGCAGGCGCATCGCTTGGAATCGGTTCTCCACATTGCAGGGTCACCTGGGGATCCACGCCTGTTAAGACCTGTGGCGTTGAGAAGCACCCTGGCTCCAAGGTCACATCCGGCAAGTCAACCTCGCACTCGTCGTTGCCCCATCGAACCAACAAACCATAGGTTTGACCGGTCAAATTCTCAATGGTGAACGATCCCACATCGTCAAGCGTTTTGTACGCTTCTGGCCAAGTCACGCCTCCATCGATGGAGAACTCAATGTGGGCGCGATCGGCATTGTCCACAAAAGTGAAGGTGATGGAGCCATTGTTGTCGTCGCAGTTCGGGTCCATGCTGGTCACGGTCACCTCTGGCGCATCGCCAGAGGAGATGGTCACCGTTTCGGTGGACTCACAATCTCCATCGGTCACCGTCACGTTGTATTCCCCAGCGCAAAGCCCGGTCAAATCTGCCGTTGTGGCGCCATTGCTCCACAATATGGTGTGGTTTCCTGTTCCCCCCACAACCGACACATGTGCCGAACCATCGCAGGTTCCTGGGCAAGTCTCGTCCGATGTGCTCACGGTTAGGTCCAACTCGGATCCCTGCCCAATCGTCACCGTTTGGGTACCGAGGCATCCATTGGCATCCGTTACCTCGACCTCATAAGTGCCTGGGCACAATTCACTTCGCGTGGCGGTGGTGCCTCCATCTGACCACAAGTAGGTGTACGGTGCTTCTCCGCTGGAAGCGGTCACCACAGCAGAGCCATTGCATGCGGGTGAGCCTGTGCACTCATTGCCATGCGCATCGACAAAACCCGTCAAGGTGAAGGGACCAAAGGTTTGACCGATGTCACTCTGGCCGCACGTTGCGTCGTACGTCCCATGATGGATCCATTCACCTTCATGGGTCCACATCATCGGGTCATTGTGTGCATGGTCTTCACCGGGATGATTCGAATTTGAGACATTGAACGTGTAGCTGTCTCCTGTTTGAAGCGACCACTCGCCGTAGGTATTGTCGTGGTAATCGTAAGCACCACCCGTGATGTTGGAAGGTCCATTGTAAACCACGGTGAATGCATAGAGATAAGCCTCGCATGTGCATTCGGCAGGCTCAGCGTCGCACACTGAATTCGCCTCTGTCTCGACTTCGACGTTCACCGTCGCAGGGTTGTCGTCCACCACAACGTCCACTGTGCTCGAGCAGCCGCCAGCGTCGGTGACGGTCAATTGATACGTCCCAGCGCACAAGTCGCTTCTGTCTTCGGCCGTTGATCCGTCGGACCACAAATAGGCAAAGGGCGCCTCGCCCTCGGTCACGGTCACCTGGGCAGTCCCATTGCACCCGCCGTAATTCCCGTCGCCGAGAATGCCGCATTGATCGCCTTGACCGTCGGTGAAGCCCAAAACAGTGAAGTCTCCGAAGGTCATGTCCAAGATGTTCTGGGAGCACGACGTATGGATGTCGGCTTCATTGCCACCGTCCACATAGAGGTAGGTCCGCGTCTCCAAATCGGCCCCAGAGAGATCCTCTCCAGAGATGAACAGGACCTCACCCGGGGAGACGTTGGTGTAAGTGACAATGAGGATGGCGGATCCGTCGTCATCGTCGTACGCTGTAACCGTGGCGCCCGCAGGGCCATTGTACTCCACGGTGAAGTTTTGCATTTTGCCCTCGCAATCGCAGTTGTTTTCGGCCGGCGGAAGCGGCGGTGAACACACCGTGTTCGCTTCGGTCGTGACCTCCACTTCAACTGTACCCGGGTTGTCGTCCACCACAACGTCCACTGTGCTCGAGCAGCCGCCAGCGTCGGTGACGGTCAATTGATACGTCCCAGCGCACAAGTCGCTTCTGTCTTCGGCCGTTGACCCATCGGACCACAAATAGGCAAAGGGCGCCTCGCCCTCGGTCGCGGTCACATGGGCAACCCCATTGCACCCGCCGTAGTTCCCGTCGGCAAGAATGCCGCATTGATCTCCTTGACCGTCGGTGAAGCCCAAAACGGTGAAGTCTCCAAACGTCATGTCCAAGATGTTCTGGGAGCAAGACGTGTGAATGTCCGCCTCATTGCCACCGTCCACATAGAGGTAGGTCCGGGGCTCCAAGTCGTCTCCAGAGAGGCCCTCTCCAGAGATGAACAGAATCGCCCCTTGCGAAACATTGCTGTACGTGGCGATCAAGATGGCGGACTCGTCGTCATCGTCGTAAGCGGTGACCGTAGCACCCGCAGGACCAGTATACTCCACGGTGAAGTTTTGCATTTTGCCTTCACAACCGCAGTTGTTTTCGGCCGGAGGAAGCGGTGTTGAACACACCGTATTCGCTTCGGTTGTGACCTCGACCCCGACCGTGCCAGGGTTGTCGTCCACCAGAACATCCACTGTGCTGGAGCAGCCACCAGCATCGGTGACCGTCAACTGATGGGTACCTGCACACAAATTGCTGCGGTCTTCAGCCATTGACCCATCGGACCACAAATACGTGAATGGCGCTTCGCCCTCAGTGATGGTCACATGGGCAACCCCATTGCATCCCGATGAACCGCCACACGCATTGCCATGGACATCGACAAACCCGGTGAGAGTAAAAGGGCCAAAGGCCTGTCCAATGTTGCTTTGACCACATGTGGCATCGTACGTTCCATGGTGAACCCAATCCCCCTCAAGGGTCCACATCATGGGGTCATTGTGTTGGTGGTCTTCCCCTGGGTGATTCGAATTGGACACGTTGAACGTGTAGCTTTCTCCAGATTGAAGCGTCCATTCCCCGTAGGTGTTGTCATGGTAATCGTATGCCCCTCCAACAATGCCAGAAGGCCCGTTGTAGACCACGGTAAATTCGTAGAGGTAACCGGAGCAAGTGCAGTCGCTTGAACCACCAGTGCAAGCCGTATTCGCCTCGACACTGACCTCCACAGTCACAGCACCTGGGTCGTCTTCAACCACCACATCGATGCCCGTTGAGCAGCCATTGGCATCGGTTACGGTCACAGAATACGTGCCCGCGCAAAGGCCATTACGGTCTTCATCTGTTGATCCGTCAGACCACAAATAACCGTATGGACTTTCCCCATTAGATGCTGTCAAGTCAATGGTTCCATTGCATCCGAGCTGGGCTTCACTGCCCAAGGTGCCGCATTGATCGCCCTGACCATCGGTGTACCCCAACACATGGAAGTCCCCGAATGTCATGCCCAAAATGTCCTGCGAACAAGACGTGTGAATCTCCGAATGCGTGCAGCCATTGTCGTCGCTGCCACCTGCCGTTGAACTGCAGGTATAGAACGAAGTCCAAGCTTCGAAGTCAGCCCCCGCCAAAGTCTCCGCAGAAACATACAAGACCTCTCCGTTGCTCACGCTGGGAAATGTCGCAATCAGCGTGGCCGAACTTCCATCACCATCGTATGCAGTGACCGTGCGGCCTGATGGTCCCACATACTCCAAAGTGAGGTTTTGCATTTTGCCATTGCAATCGCAATTGTTCTCGGGTGGAGGAAGCGGTGAAGTGCATAAGGTGTTTGCCCCTGAGATGGCATCCACCGTGACCTCGCAAACCACAGCGAGGCTCGATGCGCTCCAATTGTTGTCAGGCATCCCTAAGGAAGTGCTGGATTGGGTGTCTGTACGCGGAACAAACCCGATGTCATAACCGTCGGAATTGAAAACCGAAAGCGCCATGTCTCCTGTGCCGAGTAGAGTGGGTGCTCCACCGCCATCGCTTGGCACTTCCGAATTTTGACCAAGGGCAAACAAGGGCAAGAACGCGGACATCGCCACAAGCGACGAAAAAGCGCGAAAGCGAAGCGCACGAAATGGGATTATTGGGCATGAAGATTGGGGTCAATGGAAACCTGGGAGGTCGAAATTCCCTGCCTTTGGCGGGGCCACGGAAGCGAAATGCTTGCGACAATTCCGAAGAAGCAATGGAACAAGCTGGTGCCCCTGCTCACGGGCCTCCAACTCAAGCCAAATGGCCCCTTGTTCAAGCGGCACATTGGAAAGACTTGGACCGCCTTGGAAAAGCAGAAAGAAGGGGCAACTAGCTGAGACAAGGTGCAAAATGTAGGCAAATGGAGCCGATTCCCCATGCATTGCAGCCCTTTCACCTACAGCAGAGACGAGCGTTTTGGAACCGCTCGTCGAAATCAAGGATGTCGACTGCAGTACCGGGACCAGTGTATTCAGCGTGTAAGAGAGGGTTTATTACATTTACCCGCATACCTACCGTTATTGGTAGTTTTTTATACAATATTTAGCCGAACACAAAGCCAGAGAGTACCTGTCCTCATTCTTTTGAGAATTGCCCCGATTGCATCCGCATTGCAGCTGCGTTATTTCGACTTCATTTCTCATATTTGAATGGCATGATCCTCTACAATCCGAGGGCCTGGTTTGGGCTCATTTTTGAATTTCACCGCAGTGACACCTTTCGTAAAATGCTGGGCGTCCTTCTGGCTTTTGCTGCCTATGCTACCGCCTTGACTTGGGTAGAAATTCAATTCAACGAATACTTCGTTTTTTTTGACACCATTTCCGTTCACTCCCTCTTGGGCTTCATCATGGGTCTTTTGCTGGTATTCCGAACAAACACAGCCTATGACCGCTGGTGGGAAGGCCGCAAACAATGGGGTGCACTGGTGAATTCAACCCGTCATTTCGCTTACCAGTTGGCGGCATTGCTGCCCGGAGAAAAACACAACAAAGACAGGGCCACGTTGGAACGTCTCATTTCCGCTTACCCCTCCGCTTTGCGACATCACTTGCGGCAGGTGCCCTCCGAAGAAATCCTCAGGAAGCTCTACATCGACCCTAAACTTCCCCTGTTGCCAGGCGATTTAATTGCGCCCAAACCACAGCATGTGCCCAACGCCATCGCAGCAGAACTGTACAGGAGAATTGTTGTCTGGAACAGGGAAGGCACCATTTCTGGAGAAATGCTGATCAACCTCAACAAAGAACTGGCCAGGTTCACCAACATCACCGGGGCCTGCGAACGCATTCTCAAAACACCCATCCCTTTTGGATACAGCCTTTTCATTAAGAAATTCATCTTTGCCTACACCACAACCCTGCCCCTCGGTTTGGTGAACCAATTCAGCTGGTGGGCCATCCCTTTGAGTGTTTTTGTGCTGTACGTATTTGGCTCTCTCGAATTGCTCGCAGAAGAAATTGAGGAGCCCTTTGGCATCGATGCCAATGACCTCCCTACCGATCCACTGGCCGACACAATGCAAGCCAACGTGACGGAATTGATGGCCCCGCTTGGTCAACCAATCGCAAACTGAATTTTTTCCAAATCCAACATGTCGTGACATGAAACAACTTCATCCCTAACTTGCGGCTTTTATTATCAGTACACATGCCCCAAGGAACGGTTAAGTTTTTCAACGAAGACAAAGGTTACGGCTTCATCACTCCAGATGGAGGTGGTAAGGACGTCTTCGTTCACGTCAAGTCTGTTAACGGCGACATCGCCGAAAACGACGCAGTTAGTTATGAAATTGAGGAAACTCCAAAAGGCTTGAATGCCGTGAAGGTAGAGGTCGTCTGACCCCTTCTTCATCATGAAATTGAAAAGGGCCGGCTTACGCCGGCCTTTTTTGTGCCCTCTTTTTTGGTCCTCACAGGAGGTAGTCCATGCTGGAAAAGGTCGAATGACGTCCGGCAACCACGGCCTCTAGGGTGTCCTTCTGGCTGTCGCTGCACGCCACCAAGGTCCGGATGCTAAACGACCGCAGGGCTGCCCTTACCGAAAGGGTCGCCACAGCGCTGTCCTTTCGTCCAGTAAATGGCAAGGCATCTGGCCCGCGCTGGCAACTTGAATTCAAGTTGACGCGGCACACCTGATTGACCAACTGATCAATCACGGTCCCCATCGATTCAGGATTCTGAGAAAAGACACTCGCCTGTTGACCATAGTCACTTGCCGCGATATCGGCCATGACCTCTTCCAAGTCTTCGAATTCAATCACGGGACATACCGGTCCAAATTGCTCTTCCTTGAAAATGCTTGTGTCTCGGCTCACTGGAAACAAAATGGCAGGGAAGAAAATCGAGCCCGCCGTTTCGCCTCCTTTGGCATTGATCACTTTGGCGCCTTTCTCAACAGCCTCGTTGACGTAGGCCTGCATCGCCTCCACTTTTCCTCGCTCAGGCAAGGGTGTGATGTCGGCATCGGCAAAGGGCAATCCCGCGCGCAAACGGTCTGTTGCCTCAGCAAACTTTTCTAAGAACTCCGCCCGAACATGCTTGTGCACGTAGATCACTTTTAGTGCAGTGCATCGCTGACCATTGTAACTCCATGCTCCACTCACGCATTGCTTAACAGCCAAATCCAAGTCGGCATCGGCCAAAATGATGGCGGGGTTCTTGGCCTCAAGCCCGAGGACCTGACGCACCCTGTTGGGCTTGGGGTGCTGCCCAATGAGCGCATTGCTTGATTTGCTGTTGCCAATGAGGGCCAAGACATCCACATCGCCACTCTCCATAATGGGAGAGGCCAGTTCACGCCCCCTGCCAAAAACCACATTGATGACCCCGGGAGGAAAGCATGTGCGGAACGCCTCCAAGAGCGGCGTGATGAGCAAAACACCATACTTGGCCGGTTTAAAAACGGCCGTGTTGCCCATCAAAATGGCAGGCAGCAAAACACAAAAGGTCTCGTTGAGCGGGTAATTGAACGGCCCTAGGCACAAGACCACACCCAACGGGCCCCTGCGGATTTGAGCCAACGTCCCATCTACGTTGTGGATGTGGCTTCCCTCACGGTGGAGCTCCTTGTATTCGCTCACCGTGTCGCGCAGGTAATCCACCGTGCGGGTGAATTCTTTGACCGCGTCCTTTTTCCGCTTGCAGATTTCCCACATGAGCAGTTTGACCACCAGCTCCCTTTGCTCCACCATACAATCGATGAACTTCTCCATGGCTGCAATGCGCTCTGATGCACTGGCCGTAGGCCAAGCCCCCCTGCCGTGGTCATAGGCCTTTTTGGCCGCTGTCAGTGCCTCCAACCCCTGTTCCCGCTTCAAGTCTGGAGCCGAACCCAAGTGCACCGGCTCTTCCACGCCATCGACTGCCGTAAGTATGGGGCTGTACACCTGCGCCACTTCGCCCTTCCATGTCTTGAGTTGCCCGTCAATCAAATAAGTGGAATGATGGATGGGCTCCAGAAGCGCGTCTTTGGGATCGAGCAGGCTGTCTTTTGCGGAAATTGCGTGCGTCATGAGAAGAAAACCCCGCAGAACGTAATCTGTTCAAAGACAAGACCTCACAATTTGTCTCAGGGGCACAAACGCGACTCGGTGTCGGTCAATCTCGGTGATGGTGGCAACGACCCGACAGGTGCTTGGTTCTGTTTGAACAACGCGAACCTTTGCTTTTAGACCAGCCTGTGCAACGCACGGAAGATTCCGATGACGCTTCGCTTTTGGCGGCAGATGAAGGCCTTTTGCGCTGGAGATCCCATCGGCCCCACTCGGACTCCACTCGAGACTCGACATGGTCGGGTAAGGCAGCAAACACATTCAATCCAGAAAACGATTCCAACGAATCGACGGTGACCCGATAGCTCCCCACTTCTCCAGGAACCTCATCTGAATTGGGAAACACGAAGGCCACTGCCGAAGTATCTGCTCCGTATCTCAACACCGCCTTCCAAAAATGAGTCGGCACCCTTACGCCGCCTGCAATGGTCCCCCTTGACGCCTGGCCCGGCCCCATCACCACATAAACACGGCCATACTGTGCACTCCAAGCCCGGACCAATTCTTCTGCCCCTTTCCATTCGCCCCGGTTTAACGCCGGTGTTTGTGGGGCCATGTTGGTCATGAGAAAACTCGACTGCATTTCCGCAGCCGATCCTCTCGAGTCTGCAGCTGGCTTCATGTGTCCACGATCAAATCCGCTGCCTGGCCATTTGGATGGCGCACTGGTCGCCACCCGTTCGTCCACACTAAAATTGTCGCTGCGCCCAACGGCCCCTTGCCCCTCCTCTGCTGTCAATTCATAGGCCACCCAATGCGGAATCCGACTTGCCCCATCAAAATCCACCAAGTAAGACCCGTTTTCTAGCAACTCTCCTTGGACTGCAGGAGCAAACAATTGGTCCTGACCAAGCGACATGAAAGACACAGCACTGGCCAAAAGGACCAGGGCCCCGCTCAGACTTCCCATCGAACACTCAACCGAACGTCGGTTTGCTCCTTGATTTAATCTCCACTCCATCTTGCGAACTTATGGTCGAACCTAGATTTTCGTCCAGGCCAAGACACGATTTTTGACTCCTTCGAGATCAAGTCTTGGCAACACATTCACTTCGATTTCCAAGTCCCACCTTCCCGTGCGACCTTCGCACGGTGAAAGCGTTCACATTGGGTCCCGTAGCTCAACTGGATAGAGCTTCTGCCTTCTAAGCAGACGGTTTCGGGTTCGAGTCCCGACGGGATCACTAGCTGACTGCCGAAAGCACAGTCGTGGCTGGCACTCCATCCATTTCCTGACCCTACCCATAGGCCGACATCACCACAAGAGGAGCTTTCGAACTCCCTTCACTGTGCAGGCAACCTTACTGGCGGAATATCCACTGCGATGGGCGTCGATTTGTGGGGCATTTCGTAGACTCTGCCCTGTGCAGGGAATGGCTCTTGTGACGTTCAGGCGTCTTTATTGGCACTCGATGGTGGTCGTATGCCTACATGTGTGTAACTTTGCCCGATATTTAGAACACATGCCCCAAGGAACGGTTAAGTTTTTCAACGACGACAAAGGCTTCGGCTTTATCACTCCCGATGAGGGAACCAAGGACGTCTTCGTCCACGTCAATTCATGCAATGGCGACATCGCCGAAAACGACGTGGTCACCTACGAAGTAGAGGAGACTCCAAAAGGCCTGAGTGCCGTCAAGGTGTCGGTCGTCTGATCGTCTCTTTGAAACGCAATGAAAAGGCCGGGATTTCCCGGCCTTTTTCATTCCCCAATTTTTTCCTTTCTCCGCCTTTGATGCCGCGGAGAGCCAAGCAAAATGCATCCCCTGTGAAGCCATCTGCGGTCCAACTTTGCCCCATGCCGTCATTTCGTCCACGTCCAAACCGCGCGGAAGCGGATTTTCGTGAGCCTGTGTGGGGGCCTGGGTTGCCAGTGTTCGCCTCGATTTAGGGGGCATGAACCAAAAGAAGGCTTTGGTCAAGCACCCCCCCTTGAGTTCTTTGTGATTGGATTGGGAATCTCGGTGTGGTTCTGGCAGAACCCGCGCGCCACGGACCATTTTCAATAAGAACGATCCATTGAGGATTTCGGAAATCCTGTGCACCTAATTCATGGAGAGCGGCCGAATCCGGCCTCCATTTAGAAGGCTTCTCCGATGAAGATGTAGATGCCATGGCCCTCTGGAGTGAAGGCGACATCGACACGGGTGTAGATGTCCTTTTCGGGGAAAAGGAGGTATCGAATTCCAGCCCCCCCAGTGGGTAAAAACTGATTCCATTGGAAAGTGTGTTCATCCCCAAACACCTGACCCGCAGCCAAAAACACGCTGGCGCCCAGGCTCTTTGAAAAGGAAAAAGGCAGGATGCGGTACTCCACTTGAGCGGCAATGAGGTTCCTGTCACGGTACCGACCGAGATAGTAGCCGCGCATCAAGCTTTCTCCCCCCATGAGGGACAACATATTAAACGGCGGATTCCCCGAAGTGAATTGGCCATAAAGCTGTGCGGCCAAAACGTTGTTTTCTTGAACAGGCTGGTAGATCCGGTTGTCCACGATGTAAGAGGTGAAGTCGAAGTCACTTCCGGTCTGAGCTCCATATTTCAAGAAGGCCCACTCGCTGTACAGGCCATGCCTTGGATTCATGGCGTTGTGGATGTTGTCGTAGAGCAATCCCAATCCGACCCCCATGTTGGTCGAACCCAAAGCCCCGACGCTGGGTCTTCCTGCCTCCGGTGAGGCTTCACCAATGCCCTCATACTCCACCCGATTCAACCTCTGAAAATCCAGTTCCAATCCGAAGTAAAGCGAGGGCAATGTCTCCCGCAGAACCCGTTCCCGAAACAAAATGTACTCCCCGTCGATGACGCTCTGCACGTCCGAGGGAGAGTCCCTGCCAATGCCATAGTAGAACAAAGGGAAACTTTGGTAGCGCGCGCGACCATAGAAAAACCACTTGTTTTTGTCGGTATACAACGCGTGGTCCAACCAAATGCCATATTGGTTTTCCAAGGTGTAAAATGTGAAGACCTTGATTTCACTCAGTCGGTTGCTCAAATCCCGTTTCGCGGAATAGACGTAAAGGCTGGACACCCCAAACTCCCAATTGGTTTCCGGTGAGAAAGCCAATGTGGGATAGTTGATGAACTTGGGCGCTGCGGGGTCATCATCCACACCGCGCACATTGTCCAAGATGCGTTGGAACAGGCTACCTGACTCCCCCTCCTCTTGACCCATGGCTGGCATGGAGAGCCCAAAAGAAACGAGCAGCAAAAGCGCGATTTGACTGTGGCCTTTCATCGGACTAAAACTAGGTCTTCCACCCTGTTATTCTTGCGCTGAGGACGATTCATTTCCTGCGATTTCAATGCACTCAGGCCCTGCCAAAGAAGCCCGACAAAGCCACCTCGGACATGGTCAGCGGCCCCTTGACGCTCAATCGAGATCACGGAGACAGCCTACAGACGGAGCCACGCGGAGACCACCAACGCAGGAGCAGCTCAACCTCCCTTCCCAAATGCAACCTTAACTTACTATGAATTAACCAGTTAAAATCTACCAAAAGGAGTACAGTGAATCGATGGTCAACCCTGCCCCAGGCATGGCCCTGACCACACAAGACCCAATAAATGATGCGCGTTTTTCTTCCACCTCGCCCCCGATTAAAGAAGCTCAGTCACATGGGGATTTTCCTGATGCTGGTCTCGCTGCCTGTCCCTTCTTGGGGTCAGGAAAGTTGCTTTAACCCCGACTTATCCAACGATGGCAACGTTGGTGCTGCAGACCTCATTCTTCTCCTCTCGTACTTCGACATGGCCTGGCCCTTGGATACAGGCATAACGTGCCCAACGAATATGGAACACCAAGGTCATGAATACGGCGTGGTTCAAATGGGGAATCAGTGCTGGTTTTCAGAGAACTGTCGACACCTCCCTGCAGTATCCCCGCCCTCTTCCCTTGAATACACTCCGCACGCATTCGTTCTCGGCTACGACGGAACAGATGTCGCTCAGGCCATGACCACCGATGCTTATGAAACCTATGGGGCATTGTACAACTTCGTTGCCGTCACAGAATGGGACCTTTGTCCTTCTGGATGGCACACCGCCACAGACCAAGATTGGTTTGAAATGGAGGCCCACATGGGACTTCAAGAGACGGAATTGAACACTTTAGGCTGGCGTGGCGAAGCGCAAGGCGACCACCTCAAAGACAGCCTGAATTGGAATGGAACCGACAATTACGGGATGGGTTTCTTGCCTGGGGGGCAAACCTTCACCAATGGCACCTTCGGAAACGAGGGGGCTTACGTGCACATTTGGGTCGCCACAGAATACACGTTTACGAAGGGGTGGTATCGCGCACTGATGACCGGTTCAGATGGCATCTTTCGAAGCAACAATGTGAGCAAAACTATGGGGGGATACGCCCGGTGTGTTACCGACTAACATCCACCAAACCCCCTATTCATGTCGCATGCCTGCTTTGAAACAACGTCATCGTTGGTTCATTTTCGGCCATGAAAGGACCCGAAAAAAAGGTGTCAGATATTATCTTGTCGGCATGTTCCTACGCAATACTTTGACGCTTCTTGGCCTCGCAATGGCGACGATTGCCGCTGCTCAGTGCGAATACACTGAAGTCACCTTCACCACCGCCACCGCTCTCTACCCATGGGAAATGGGATGGGAGCTTTATCACCTTGGTGAATCTGACACCACCCAGATCTTGTCTTTCTCTGGCAGCATTGAAGGGACCTTTGCGCAGGAAGTCTGCTTAGAGGACGGGTGTTACTTCTTCCTCGCCACCGACAGTTGGGGCGACGGCTGGAATGGAGCCACACTCTCCTCCGATCTCGACTTGGCCGGATTCGACGAAACGTTCACCATGAACAATGGGTTTTTCGGCTACTTGCCCTTCACCGTCGGCGAGGAAGAATGCAACCCCCAGTTCGGAGGATGCACCGATCCCGAAGCCATTAATTTCGTGGAAGGAGCCACAATAGACGATGGATCCTGCACCGAAATCCAAACCTTCACCTACCTAGACGGCAGCACCAACTACAACAGAACGTACATCTACTACGCCCCACCCAACATGGAGCCCGGTGCACCTTTGATCTTTGCCTTGCACGGCTACACCGGGGATGCCCTCGGCATGTTCGCTGTGGGCGGTTTCCGCGAACTGGCCAACGAAGAAGGATTTGGCCTGGTGGTGCCACAAGGCTCTCCCGACGGCAGCGGAACCAACCACTGGAACGCCAACTTCGATTTCTCCAACGTGAACGACCACGCGTTTTTGACCCAACTTGCTGGGTACATTCAAGAAACCCACGGCCACGATCCGGCATGCACCTATACCTGCGGGTATTCCAATGGCGGCTACATGAGCTACTCGCTGGCCTGTGAAAACGCAGACGTATTCCGCGGGATTGGTTCGGTGGGGGGCCTGATGGGGGGCAACGACTGGGTGTCCTGCGACCCCAGCCAATCGGTTCCGGTGATTCACCTGCACGGCACCGCCGACAATGTGGTGCCCTACCTGGGCAACCCCAACGATGCTGGCAACTGGGGTGGCAATCCCAGCGTGGAGACCATCGTCTCAACATGGGCCGAATGGAACAATTGCACCGAGGTCACCGAGGAGGCTTTGCCCAACATCAACCTGAACGACAACAGCACTGTGGACCTCATCACACACTCCGGAGGGAACGACGGATACGAAGCCCGTGTTTACCGGGTCAATGGCGGTGGCCACGACTGGTTTGGGTCTTGGGGCAACATGGACGTGACCAGCGCTGTGGAGATGTGGAGCTTCTGGAGCCAGTTCTGTGGCGCCACTGTGGAAGTCGAAGAATTCGAAAACCTCCAAACCGAACTCGTGCGTTGGGACGGACAGAAACTCATCGCCCTCTCAGATTGCCGCGTGCGCATCTTCGAAGCCTCTGGAAAGCGGGTATTCGATCGCCCCATGATGTCAGGGCAGTCCTGTCCTTTTAGCGGTTGCGGACAGATTTACCTCATGGGTGCTTCCCAAACCGATGGTGCTTTCCAGCAGCTCAAGTTCTGGGCAGACTGACCGTCAAGTGTATCCTTGGGGGGAACACTGGCGTTGGAAAATGGTGCTGCCAAAGCACTCGCTCTCGAGCGGCAGCAGAGACTCACCAGAGGGACACCCTACCCAACCGATGGTGAGACAATCCGTGCGGCCCTGCCTGAGGGTCTGCGAGATCATCGGAGTGCGTTGCCATTGGGCTGAATCAAGGCAGGCCATGGCGCTCAATGTGGCCGCAACCCACAGGAGTACAAACATCAGAGCTGCGGTTTAAAGACAATACCCGTGGACAGGGTCTTCTTGTGAAGGGCCCTGTATCCATTCTGAAGTCCATGCTTTTCTTTGTGGCCTGCGCCCATGAAAATCTCATCCTTCTTTGCCCCTGAAAACCGCAACACCTTGCTCGCAGTATCGGGCATCGTCTGTTTTTTTCTAGCCCACTATTTTACTGGCTTTATTCTGGTGGGGCTCATCATGATGGGGACGTTGACTTTCCGCTGGCTGCGGAGGAAATTCGCTAAGCTGGCTTGGGTTCCCATTGCCCTTTTTCTCCTGGCAATTTTTGCTTTTTCACCACTGCTCATTGGCATCACGGCCATGGCCATATCCGAGGCTGCTTCCGGAACCTCCCTGAACGAGAGCAACAGCGTTTGGGGGGTATTGCCTTGGATGACCTTCTTTACCGTGAGCGCAGCGGGTTCGATTTTGCCTTTCATCATTGCGGGCGCAGCCGTGCACTCCGAAATCATCGCCAAGAAGAAAAAGAAGTCCCCATTGAGCGACATCATCCTTCCTTAAGGATCCAAAGGTTGGCCGATAAAATCAGCTCTTCCTTTCGTCGGGATTGCCCTGGCTAGCCAATCCACCGCTTTTCATGGGTTCGTTCCTCTTCAAGCCGCGCACTTTTCCACCCTACAACCCGAGATCCTGAGCGGACGTGGCCAGCCACACGCAGCCAGCTCAAATTGCCGCGTGCACATTCCCGAAGATTATGGACAACAGGCTTGGAGTGAACTCACCCGGAATCACCCCCTCTTATCTCACCCCCTCCGTTTTGGAAATCACCAAAATATCGCCGCCAAAAATATCGCCCACAAAGCTCTGTCGAGTCCCATCCCACTGCAACTTAAGGTGTCCCATAGGTAGAGAAATCCGAACCGTTTTATCGCTGTCTTGGTAATCATAAGTCAACACTTCGGAAGAGAAATCCACCTCTGTCCCCATCTCTGATGCGCCCGCATCTTGAAACGAAAGCATCAGGGTCCCCCTGTCAATCCAAACGGCGGTTCCACGCCAGGTCTCCTGGTGACCATCAGAATCCAGAGAAAGGGCATAAGGCACTTGCCATTCAAACCCCAAATCCGTCACGGTCGGCAAGACGATCTCCGTCGGCTCAGTGGTGCAAGAGGAAAACAAGACCACAGCGGTGGTCAGAAAGCAAGAAACAAGTCGCATAGCGGACTGCATTGTGAGGACATCCTCGGTCATCAAACCCGTCTGTATCCGAGACGATGGCGGAGGCTTTGGCCGCTCTTTGATGAACGCACAAAGAACCTCAGTTCCAAGCACGCACTGTATCCAATACGCAGTTGCACTGCACTTGGTTACACATTATGAGCGGGTCCGCTCCCAGAAAATCAGTACTTGCTCTTTCCTGGCTTACTGTACCCACCCTTTTTGGATGCGCCTTTATTAAAGCCACTCTTCTTATAGCCGCCCTCTCCAGACCCGCTTTTGTTGTACCCACCCTTGTTGGGTTTGAAGCCATCTGCACGGGTGCCTCCTTGACTAAAGCCACCGTCATTGAATCCCGAATCAGAACCGCCGTCCTTCTTGTAGCCGCCCTTCTTGAAATTCTTCTTGTACCCACCCTTACTGTGGCCACCAGACCCAAAGTCTTTCTTGTAGCCGCCTTTTTTATAGCCGCCCTTCTTGAAGTCCTTTTTGTCACGGAAACCATTGTCTCCTTTTCCGCCTCCCTTGTCATTCAGGTCTTGACGGTTGCTGAGATTCAATCGGGCCAACTCGCGCGTCAACAAACGGGCAATGATGTCTTCCTTACTCAACGGCTCAAGCAACAAGTCCACTTCCTCAAGCAAGCCTTCAGGTGCCTTACTCGACCCTTTCTGCTCCACAAGGCCTCGGGCCCAGCTGCGCAAGCGCTCCTCTACGATTTGGTCGGCCTTGGGCACCTCAACTGCGGCGAATTCCACATCTAAGCCCCGAGACAACTGGTTGATTCTGCCTTTCTCTTTGCCACTGATGAAGGCCAATGACACTCCTTTTTTACCCGCACGCGCAGTGCGACCTGATCGGTGGGTATAGTAAGCTTGATCGTTGGGCAACGAGAAATGGAAGACGTGCGTCAGGTCATTCACATCGATACCGCGTGCAGCCACATCCGTGGCAATCAACACCTGCAACTCTCGGCGCTTGAATCGCATCATCACACGATCCCGCTGATGCTGCGACAAATCACCGTGAATGGCGTCGGCTTTGTACCCCTGTTTAATGAGGCCTTCTGCCAGGCTCTGAGTATCCCGCTTCGTCCGGCAAAACACAACCCCGTACAAATCCGGATCCAGGTCCATAAAACGCGTGAGCGCCTCCGCCTTGTCGCTGTGCCGCACAACGGCATACTTGTGCTCAATGTTGGTGTTGACCGTGGTCTGGGGATCTATGCGAACCTCAAAAGGGTCCTCCATATAATCCTTGACCATGCGCCGAATCTCCTTCGGCATGGTCGCAGAAAACAACCAAGTCTTCTTTTCGTCGGGCGTAAAGCTCAAGATCGTATCGAGCTCTTCCTTAAAGCCCATGTTCAACATCTCATCGGCTTCGTCCAAAACCAAAAAGCGCACCTGATCCAATTTTACTGCCTTGCGCTTGGCCAAATCAATCAATCGACCCGGTGTGGCAATCACCACTTGACAAGGACGCTTGAGTTGGTTGATTTGGGTCACAATGTTGGCACCGCCATAAACCGCAACGGTCCGAATGCCCTTCATGCGTCCAGCAAAAAGAGAAATCTGTTCGGCAATTTGCTGACCCAACTCCCTTGTGGGCGCCAGAATCAGCGCTTGAACATGGTTTTTATCGGCATCCAGGTGATCCAACAGAGGCAGACCAAAGGCCGCTGTCTTTCCTGTTCCGGTTTGGGCAAGCCCAATAAAATCACGGTCTCCCTCGAGCAGGCGCGGAATGGCTTGCTCTTGGATCTCCGTGGGAGTTTCGTAGCCGAGTTTACCGATGGCTTCGAGAATCGGGGCCGAAAGGCCGAGGCTGGAAAAAGTCTGCACCAAACGTGGAATTGGCCGCAAAGGTCCGCCATTTGTTCCATCCCGCACCTAAGAATGGCAAGAGATGTGCATGAACCGCACCTGAAAAGCCAATACAAACTGGCACCTATGGAGAATAAAACGCCGCCATTTCTGCACGCATCCCGCGCTGAGCGGACAAAAGGGCCAATCCCAGCCAAGCAAGATGAAACAGGCAAAGTCGCCTCGCTCATTTGAACTACCGGCGTCATTCGGAGGCGGAAAGCCCGGATAAACGCCTGCAGAATGGCTTTGAATCGTCTCGCTAACGTTCGAAGTGCTCGCCTTTTAGCCCCGCTTCGGTTTCGCGACCACCGGAGGCGTTCTTGTTGAATAACATGCCTGAAATCCAACCCGAACGTGAAGGCGTTTTACTGCTTCATGATCCAGCTGGCTCTGGCCACGCGTCCTTCGTCGTCGAGGCCAATGAGGTGGTAGGTGCCCTGAGGCAAATCCGTCCCGTTGATTTCCCATCCACCTTCTGATGGGGCATTTTCTACTTTCACTTTTCGGCCAAGTGCATCCACAATGCGAAGCTCCGTGAGCCGAGAGGATCCATTCGGCCAACGCACGTTGATGTTTGATCCGGGATTGGGGTAGACCTGAAGCTCGTCTCCAGGTTCAACAGGTCCAATGGTGTGCAAAGGCAGGCCAGGACAATCCAATGCGCCGCCCAGGCGCAGAGAAAGAGCGTCGAAATAGCTGTCATTGTCGCTGCCAGTCACCCGGGTGCCCTGGAGCTCAAGACGAATGAATCTTGTCAGGGGTGGAACAGGGGCGTCAATTTGAACTTCAGTCCATGTGGCCATCGGCATTTCAAACCAGCCGGTCTCGTTTAAAACAGTCCCTGAAGCATTCAAAAAGACCACTCGCATGGCGGGAACATCGGACCCTCCCCAATCGCTCAGCATGCCGTCGGCAACTGCCATTTGAACCCCCGCATCAATGGAGTCTGCCCATGCACTCACGTCCACATCTTGGTGCATTCTTCCGAGCTCGCTTTCTGTGCACAACCCTCCCACGGCGAAGTAACGGTTGCCTTCATAGGGGTTTACCCCATCGCATTCGCCCGCGGTTAGGGTTTCCGCGATCCCTTGTGTGACTTCCCATCCCACCAAGTCTGCCTCCGCACCTGGGTTGACCAAGAGGTTGTCTCCAAGCAATGAGGCTGAGGTGTTAAACGGGACGGGAGCCGTCCAAGAACTCCAATTCAATTCGCGATCGCGGTAACGGACACGCCACCACAACTCACTGTTCTCGGGAAGACCAGACATCTCCTCCGTGGTCAATGTGGCCTCCGCTTGAGTGTCTTCATCAAAGTAGATGTTCCTGTGGCGCTCCCAGACATCGGCGACAGGGGCATCAAAGCCATTGATGTCTGTGGCCACCTGCCATTGGCTGGCCCCGTGTGCAGCCCCATTTGATGACCCTGCAAAGGCACTTGCCGTCAGAACCACACACTCGGGCGCCAGAACATTGCCGAAAGGTGCTATGGCGGCCGGAGACTGCACGGGTAGGTTGGCCTTGGTCACAACCAAACTGTCGGTCATCACATTGTCGAGCGCCTGATTGCTGTCGCCCCGACTCAGACGCTTTACCGTGAATTGCGGACTGTCTCCAGCCACTACATCCACGGAGACAAAGCCCCAGTCATCGGTGGTGATTTCGAATTCATCGTAATCGAACTGGGGCCAGTCTCCCCAGTAGTCTATTGCGCCTCCAGCTGTGGCCACATTGATCCACAAGTGCTTGTGATCCATGGATTGTCCCCGAGAATATCCGTGGGTGTGTCCAAAGAAGTGAATGCTCGGCTTGCCACATCCTTCGGTAAAGGTCTCCAACTGGGCCACCACTTGCCCCGTGAAATCGCTCTCTCCTGGTGTCCACAATTCGGATTTGTGAGGGTGATGCAGCTGGGCAAAGACAAAGTCAATGTGGTCCAGTTCGCAGGTTTGAGCCAGCACGCCCTGAAGCCAGTCTAACTGGTCGTTCCCGTTATAAGGCGCATTGGAGTTGAGCCCCATGAACCGAACGTTGCCATAGTCTTTGAACCACCAATGCTCGTTGTACCCTTCACTTCCATTTTCAGGAAGGTGGAAGTACTGAAAATAATAAGGCGAATTCACCTCATGATTGCCCAGAACAGGATAGACTGGAACATGTCCAAAAAGATCATGTGAAGGGGCAAAGAAGTCGTTGGACCATTCGTTGTAGTTGTTGCCATTGTCCACCAAGTCACCCGGAATCAGAACCAAGGCGATTTCATCTGACACCTCGCCACCGAAATAGTCGAGAACACCTTGGTGTATGACCTCATCGAAGACCCCGGGATTGGCGTTGCTTTTTTGCATATCGCTCATGGCCACAAACGAAAAATCAGCTTCGGCCTCATGAAGCGGCGGCGTGCGAAACCGAAGCACTGATGTCGAGACTGCGCCACTGCCCACCCGATAGAAATAAGGCGTCCCCGCTGAAAGTCCTTCGATGAACACATCGTGCATGGCCCCGCCATTGGACACCGATCCTGTCGAAGAAATGGCATTGCCCAAGTTGCTGTCTGGGCCCCACTCCAATGTGGCCACTCCGGAGGCTTCGCTTTCCCACATGACACGGACCGAAGTCGGCTCCGCATCCTGGAGATAAGGTTCGACATTGAATTGGGCCGACCCCAAAAATGAAGATCCAACAAGCACAGCAGTCAACAACCTATTCATAGGTTCAAGGTAGGCAGCGTTGTGCGGCCACAGGAACTGCGTCGCTCCATTCTCGTTTGAGGCGCAAATGCGAGAAAAACCCGACCTGAAAACGGCCACTGAAGCTCAACGAATGTGCCGCAAGAAATAGCGTGTGATTCCCACCTGAAATTGGCCATTCAACAGGCGGCCATTCCATTCTGGAGTCGATGCTCCTGGCAGGGGTGTCGCTTTCTTACTGCTGTGACGCTCCTGTCCGACCAGCACCGAAAGGTCCAAACGCCACGATGGGGCAAACTGATACCCAACGTAGGTTCTCGCCGTGGGCATCCAGCTCATTCGGCTTTTGGACAGATCTGCATCGGCGTATCTCGCCAACACCCCTTCAGCATTCAAAATGGAGCCCGACGCATTGCGGCGGATGTGCAACAGCGCGCCGATGCCCAGCCCAAGATGCCACCTTCCCCTCACACTTTGGGTCCGCCATTCGAGCGGAACCGCGATCACGCTGTATCGGCCGTGGTGACGCACAAAACGGCGTGTGGTCTGCGTTCCTTGAACTTGACCAACATTGACCGCCACCGTATCGCCCGTAATGGCATTGATTTCGATGGATTGAACACCTTCTGTCCACCACTCATTCTCTGTGGTTTCTTCGAATTCCAACCGGTGCACATAATCGCTGACGTTGACACCAACGGACCACTGCTGACCCCCTCGGATGACTTCCAAACTGATGCCGCCAGTTGCACTGTAATCCGTGGCGAAGTTCTCACTGTATGCCGCCAGCGCAGCATCCGAGAACGTGAAATGACTAAACGTGGAACCTCCATAAGCACGGATGGCAAAGGCGGACCGGTACATCGTTGGCTCCAACGTCGGCATGTCCAGTGACGCTGGCTTTTCCATTTGTGCGGTCCCGAGCACGGGAAAACGCGGCCGAAGAAGCGCCAGGACTGGAAGTTGCCCTCCTGCAATTCTCTTCGCAGCACCAGCATCCTCCTCCGGGGCCCCGGGCTTTGAAACTCCCGGGTCCTCTTCGAAATGAGTCGCCATAAATCCTCTTTCCTTTTCCGCAATGGGATTCCCGCCAAAGCCAATCGGAAGGGCATCTGTTTCCGTGGAAACGTTCCTTGGAGGTGGTGCCACTCCGTCCGGCCATGAAGACACCGCAGCCGACGCAACCAAAACCCCTGCTTGTACATCCTCCTTTTGGACAATCGCCGCGGAGGATTCGGGCTGTTCGATTTCAATTTCAGTACGCCCTGACCGCTCAGAATTGGACGCTACACTCACCTCTTCTTGAACCTCACGACCCACGGTCTCTGGCTCCAATGGCCTTCCTTGTTCTGTTGTTTCAAGCGAGACCTCTAACGCCGCTTCTTGCTCCGCATTCCCAGACAGACGTTCCACTTCCGTCCTTTTGTCGTCCGACGCATCGACGTCGCTTTTCAAAGATTCACCCTCGAAATTCACCCACCAAAAAGCCCCAGCCAAAAGCAAAACAACCACCGCAGATGAAGCCCGCAAAAAATGGATACCAGACCACCAAGCACCTTGCACGGAGCCAGGCAATTGCCCCTCAATCGAACGCCACAAGGCTTCGTCTTGACCTGGTGCCGCCTTTCCTTTGATGGAAGAGAGCTTTTCTCGGATGATGTCTTCCCAATTCTTCATGCTGGGTTTTGATTTAGGGAGCGCATTTCGTCTCCCGACAATTCAAACCTCGTGTGAACCCATTTCCGGGCCCGCGCGAGGCGTTGGCGCGACAAATCGACCGTAATGCCGATCATGTCACTGATTTCCTTGTGACTGAACCCATCTACAAGGTGGAGATTCAGTACCTCATATTGATCCTCGGGCATGCCTTGGAGTTCCGTCACCAAATCCTGCAATGCCATGTCTTCTAGCACTTTCGGCTCAACCTGGAGCTCCACTTGACCCGGCAAGGCCTGCTGACGCGCCCTTCTCTTCCCCTCGGTGATCGCCACATTTACGGCAATCCTCGCTGACCAGCTTCGAAGCGTCCCTCTGCCTGCATCAAACTTGTGAATGCTTCGAAACACCCGAATGAACGCCTCCTGAAGAACATCCTGCACCTCCTCATCGTCGAAAATGTAACGCCGCACTGCACCGCGCAGGTATGGCGCCAAAAATTCAAACACTTCTTTTTGAGCCTTCCGACTGCCTTCTCCGCAGTCCCGCGCCCATCTCTGTTCTCTCGCCTCTTCGTGAGCCTCCATGCAACGAAATGGTCAATCGCCTCCCCCAATCAAATCCACTACCCCCGGGCAACCAACCGTCACTTCAATCACTTCATCCACAATGTCACTTCCCAGTGGATTGCCATTCACAACAATGGGTTGAACCAAGCTTTCTCCATTGCATTCGGATGTGAACAACACAAAGCACTGTGTCGTTCCAAAAGGCAACGAAAACTGAACGCCAATCAATCCAGGTGGCGCCATGATGGTGGTGTTCTCCATCGGCAGGGCCGGTTCAGAAAAGTAAACAGACACGGGAATGACCTCCGGCGTATTGTTGATCAATTGTGCGGTCAGCAAAGCACCTAAAGGCGCATTCCCCTCCAACAAAACAGAGTCCGAAGCCACGCATCCCGCCGTATCTGTCACCAACACTGCATATTCACCGGGAATCAAGCCTTCCAAGTTTTGAGACTCACCGACCGTCGTTTGACCCATGGACCAGGTGTAACTCAAAGGGCCAAACCCACCCGTTGTGTTCACCGTGACGGCTCCACTCAAGCTGTCGATCTCCACTGTGGAGCTGGCCTCCGCGGTCAAATTACAAGGGGGCGCAACGTCGCATTCGCAATCAGGGGTCATCGTACCCGACACTTCCCCTTCCGCACCAAAGTCGACCCAACACGTGTCCCCCACATTCAAGCCCCACCAGTCACAATCCACCACATACACAACTTCGGGATTGGGCAATTGATGCTCGACTTCGGTTTCTTCGAAATCGGATTTTTGACACGACACAGCCATCAAGACCATGCACCCTAAGGTCCAAGCAGCCCAAATTCTATGTCGAAGAGCGGACATCATAAGGGGTCGATTCGGTGGTTTTTTTGCGCTGGGGCACACTCTGGACACATTTAAAAAAACGCGGTTGATTCACGGAGATTTAGACGCGTGACGGCGATTCAAAGGGCAATACTTGTCTGCAAAGAAAAGCGTGACAACAGAACCAAAGTAATCGAAGTCCTTTCATGGACTGAAAAACAATCAACTACGGTCAATTCAAGCAGAACGGACCGACTGTCCGCGAATTCTCGGGAAAGTCCCCTCGGCGAAAAACATGATTTCTGTCATGCGGGGCTTTTCTGGCCTCAGATATGAGTGATTCGCGGTATATTACATATCCACAGTGAGTTATACGAACAAGCCCCTCCATATCCCACTTATATTTCTGAAAAATCACCCATTCGATGCCTTGCCGATTGCTCCTTGCGCTTCTGACAGCGCTTCCATTTGCTTTGTTTTCACAGAGCGTGAGTTTGTCAGGAACAGATGTGGGAGAAGCCCTGCCGCAAAACCGCACGTGTGCCACACACGAGAAGCACGTCGAAATGATGGGGCTTCAGAGATACGCCGAAGCGCGCGAGCGCATTGAGGAACACCGCGCCCAATGGGAGCCCATTGTGCAGCAGCAGAGAGCGTCTGGTCAAAGTGCCGTCGTGAGCATCCCCATTGTATTCCACGTCCTCTATGCGAACAACACCGAGAACATCGCGGACAGCGAAATTCTGGAGCAACTCCAAACATTGAATGACGACTTCCGCCGACTAAACAGCGATGCCGACAATGTTTGGTCTCAGGCGGCGGACACCGAAATCGAATTCTGCCTTGCCTCGTTCGACCCTGACGGCGCACCGACCAATGGCATTTTAAGGGTCCCCACGACCGTTTCCAGTTTTGGATCCAATAACGCCATGAAGTTCACCGCCCAAGGCGGGTCAGACGCCTGGCCTGCGGCCGACTATTTGAACTTCTGGGTGTGCAACTTGGGCGGCGGTTTGCTGGGGTACGCGCAGTTTCCAGGCGGTTCTGCCTCCACCGACGGCGTAGTTTGCGGTTACCCGTATGTGGGCAACAATGGTCCCGGCGCTGGCATTTACAACCTTGGTCGCACTGGCACCCACGAGGTCGGTCACTGGTTGGACTTGCGTCACATCTGGGGCGATGGTGGATGTGGTGTCGACGACAGTGTCTCGGACACCCCCGAATCAGACGCTTCGAACTTCAATTGCGCCATCGGGCACGAGAGCTGCGGCTCGGTAGACATGGTCCAGAATTACATGGACTACTCGCAAGATGCCTGCATGAACCTGTTTACTTCAGGACAGGCCGTTCGCATGCAAACGCTGTTTCAGCCAGGAGGCGACCGTGCCAGCTTGTTGAATTCAACCGGTTGTGCACCAGCATGTGAAGTCTCGTGCGGTTGCACGGACGATACAGCATGCAATTTCGACCCGAACGCCTCAAATGACGACGGGACATGCGATTTCAGCTGCTATGGTTGCACCGATGCTACAGCATGCAACTACAATCCAAACGCCACCATCAACGACGGCAACTGCGTCTCACCCGACCCCACTTTTGGCTGTGACTGCAGCCTGGACGGAACCCAATCCGCCACCTTGAACAGTTCAGAATCCAGCACGGCACTCGAAGTGAATGCCACAGGAAACCCCAGCGCTTCCTCGGTGGACATTTCGCTCGTATTCGACAACAACGGAAGCGCGTCAAGCTATGCGGCCGACATGGTCATGACCATTACTGACCCGAATGGGACATGTGTCTCCTTTGGAGGCTGGAACAGCTCCCCCAGCGGCTGCACAAGTCTTGGAAACTACTCTGCCATTTGGCCCAGCTCGTGGCAATCTTCCGCCAACTCAACCTACACGGCATCCGTGGATTTGAGCAGCACCGGACTTGCTGGGTCGGGCAACTGGAGCTTTACCCTTTACAATGGCTACTCGAGCTCAAGCGCAGTCATCTATGATGTCACGTGGACATTGAATGACGTTTGCCCCATCCCAACCAATGTGGCCGGTTGCACCGATGCCAATGCCTGCAACTACAATTCCAACGCCACCGAGGACGACGGCTCCTGCGCCCAATTGGATGCTTGTGGCATTTGTGATGGCCCTGGCTCGATTTACGAGTGCGGCTGCACTGACATTCCCGATGGTGACTGCGATTGCAATGGCAACCAACCCGATGATTGCGGGGTGTGCGGCGGCCCTGGCATTCCCGCTGAAGACTGCGATTGCAACGGAAATCAGTCCGATGCCATTGGCGTTTGTGGCGGCACCTGCAGCGCAGATGCCGATGAAGATGGAATCTGCGATGACGAAGACGACTGTGTCGGCTCGGTGGACGCCATCGGCGTCTGCGGAGGCGATTGTGTCGCCGATGCGGACGGAGACGGCCTTTGCGACGATGAAGACGATTGCATTGGACAACTCGATGCACTCGGAATCTGCAATGGGGACTGCGCTGCGGATGCCAACAATGATGGTGTTTGCGACGCCGCCGCCTATGTGCCAACCACACCTTGCGAAAATGGATTTGCAGGCATTTACCCTTGTGATCAAGTGGACTTCATGAGCCACCTCGACCCCGGTGAAGTAGGGGGTGGAGAAATGAACGACATCTGGGGATGGACAGACCCACTGGACGGAAAAGAATACGCCCTTTTGGGACGGACCACCGGCACTGCATTCATTGACATCACCGACCCGAACAACCCAAGCTATCTCGGCAACCTGCCCACCCACACCGTGTCCTCTTCATGGAGAGACATCAAAGTGTATTCCGATCATGCTTTCATTGTTTCCGAGGCCTCGGGTCACGGCATGCAAGTCTTTGACTTGACCCGTCTTCGGAATGTGACCAACCCACCTGTAACCTTTGACAACGACGCACACTACGGTGGATTTGGAAGCGCTCATAACATCGCCATCAACGAAGAATCAGGCCGCGCCTACCCCATCGGTGCAAGCACCTTTTCGGGCGGACTGAACATCATCGACATCAGCAACCCATTGAACCCCACCTTGATTGGAAGCTATGCAGAAGACGGCTATTCTCACGACGCTCAAATTGTGAACTACATCGGTCCAGACACCCAATATGCAGGAAAGGAAATCGCCTTCTGCTTCAATGAAAACACGGTGACCATCGTGGACGTCACCAATGCTGGAGATGCCCAATTGATCAGTTCTCAGGGATATTCCACATCTGCCTACACCCACCAGGGGTGGTTGACCGAGGACCACAAATACTTGTTGGTGAACGACGAACTCGATGAAGGCAGTGTGAACACCAGAACCTATGTGTTCGATGTTCAGGATTTGGACAACGTCTCCCTGATTGGGACTCACGTGGGTCCAACAGCGGCCATTGACCACAATCTCTACAATCACCAAGGCCTCTCCTACCAGTCCAACTATCGCGCCGGGTTGCGCATTTTGGACTTGGAGAATGTGGGACAAGGCACGCTGGAAGAAGTGGCGTTCTTCGACGTTTACCCATCCAGCAACTCCGCCAACTTCAACGGCACTTGGAGCAACTACCCCTTCTTCGCATCGGGGAACGTGATTGTGAGCCACATCGAAGAAGGCCTGTTTGTCTTGCGCCCCAGCATTGCCCCGCCGTGCATCGAATCATGCGGCTGCACAGATCCCACCGCATGCAACTACGACGACGCTGCCTTGAACGAGGATGGATCCTGTGATTTTGGATGTTATGGCTGCACCGATCCAACAGCGTGCAATTACGACCCGGCGGCCACCATTGGCGACAACTCTTGTGTGGCCCCTAACCCAGAATTTGGTTGTGATTGTTCCGTGGACGGAACCCAGACCGCAACGCTGAGCGGGAACCAATCGAGCACACCGCTCGAGTTTGAAGCCGTGGCAAATCCTTCTGCCTCCACCATCGATGTCACCGTGGTCTTCACCGGTTCTGGCAGCAGTTGGCCCGCAGACATGGCGATGTCCATTACTGACGCCACTGGCAACTGTGCTTCCTTTGGCGGCTACAACAGCAGCCCCGCAGGATGCGCCAGTTTGGGCGATTACAATGTCGTTTGGCCCTCGAGCTGGAATGTCGCTACAAGCGGCACATACTCGGCAACAGTGGACTTGAGTGGCACCAGCCTTCAAGGCTCTGGCACGTGGAGTGTGTCGCTCTTTAACGGATGGAGCACGGCCTCTGCTGTAACCTATGATGTGAGCTGGACCATCCAAGACGTCTGCCCTGCGCCAGGAGGACCGGACGTACCCGGATGCACCGATTCTGGAGCGTGTAACTACAATTCAGAAGCCACTGTGGACAATGGAAGTTGTCTTTACAACGATGCCATTGGCGAATGCGGAGGGGATTGCACCGCGGACGCAGACAACGACCAAATCTGTGACGTTGACGAAGTGCCTGGATGCACAAACCCTCAAGCTGACAACTACAATCCCCTCGCTACAGACGAAGACGGATCGTGCACATTTGCTCCGGACTGCCCTGGTGACTTTGACAACAGCGGTGTCGTGGGCGTCAATGACGTCCTAATTGCACTTGGACAATTTGGATGTTTGGGCACTTGTGAAGCTGACCTTGATGGTGACAATGTGGTGGGCGTCAGCGACATTTTGACCATCCTGTCCGGCTTTGGCCAACCATGCCTGTGAAGGGCATCACAGTCCGCCCAATAGCAGGAGAACCACGATGACCAGAGCCACGTAAAGTGCAACTGGGGCAAAGATGGATGCAGCAATCCATCGCGAAGCCCGAGACAACTTGAAACGCGGGTACAAATCAGGATGTTCCCTAGACATTCGGAACGACTTTCGTGAAAGAAAATACCCGAAAATGCTCGCCAGTATGCCCAATCCGATGGCCGCCCCACTGATCGGCACCTGCAAATACGTGATGGCCCCTTCGGCAAGCAGCCCCAGAATCCAACCCAGGGAAAGCAAGAAACCAGGGACGGCATTGGGATGTCGGCCATGAACAGGATCCGGTAAAATTCGGCTGTCCGTAAGGGCAATTGCCGAACGACGCTTTGCCTTCTCTAACGGATGACTTGACCTGTGACTGACGTTGTCCGCCACCTCCGTAGCCAAAATAAGTGGGCCTTCATTGTTGGCCGATGCGGAAAGTCCTCCGCGTCTTTGGTCCATGGCGTCCGCCCAATTCACTTCCGCACTCAACTCCCCCTCTATCGGGGAGGATTGGAAGGCAGCTTGCTTGTCCACCGCTGCCGGCGACTGTTGGGCGCGAGCCGGGTTGGGCGTGTGATCCCGATGATGCTGAACATGCACGCCCTTTGAGTAACGCCGAAATTGGACGCGGGACTCCCCCATTCGCTTTTCAGAAGCACACCCCATCAAAACAGACAGACCTAAAAACAGCAGCAACCGACTCATCATGGAGTCAAGGTAGCCCACGTTTTTTCTTAGGTGCTCAACGAATCAACTGCACCATTCCCGTGTACACCCTTTTGGCATCACACACGCCTTGCGCCTCGATTCTCCAGGCGAACAAATCACTGATGTGAGATCGACCGAGGTTGTCTGGACTTCCATTCCACCACCAATCCTCGTCTTCGGTTTCAAACACAGGCGTTCCCCAGCGGTCATAAATGACCATTCGGAATTCATCGACCCCCAACATGACCGGCCCAAACCCGTCATTGACCCCGTCGTTGTCTGGGGTAAAAGCAGAAGGCACAAATACCATCATGGCCTCCAGAACTTCCACCGTCAAAACGTCAGAAGAGGCACAGCCTTCGTCATTCTCGACCGTCAGTTCCACTTCAAACACCCCTACCGACAGATAGGTGTGTTGCGTGCGGAGGTTCTCAGTGGCCTCCCCTCCAGGTTTGAATGCTGTGTTCCCATCTCCAAAATCCCACATCCGGGACAAGACTAAACCTGGAGTCAGGTCCTCAAAGTCAACCACAGCCCCAGGAAAGCAGACCGTTTGTGGTCCGGAAATAAACCTTACGTCGGAAGGCGATGTGGAGGGAATCTCCACTTCCACCAGGGTCATGCATCCATTGCCATCGAACAGCTCGACCGCGTATTCACCTGCAGGCAAACCTGTTTGGAGCTCTGAAAACGCCGACAATTCCTGAGCCAATCCGAGGTTGGCCGGCCAAACAACCGCATTCGGCGGAACCACACTGCTGAAGTTGGCCTGAAGAATGCCACTGGAAGCTCCACAAGTGTCTGGCTCAACTTGCAATTGCAGAAAAGGAGGTGAAGGCGCGTCCAAAGCAATGGAATCGAAAGCTACACATCCGTTGGCATCGATGACTGTAAAAACAAGATCGCCATCCCCCAAGCCCGTCACCGTGTCATTTTCCAGCAGGCCTTCCGGGAGAGGATAAACGTATTCGGGAATGCCTCCAGCGGCTTGCAATGCCACTTGGCCATCTTCAGCTCCTTCGCAGCTGACTGCAAATCCATTGTAGTCGGAGAATGGCGTCGCCACCATTTGCAAAGCAGGCGGCGCCGTCAAGACAACAGTCACTGTGTCAGCGCAGCCGGTCTCGTTGACAACAAACCCAGTGTAACTGCCTGCTGGCAGCTGCTCTTGCCCCACCACATCACCCCATTCATCTTGCCATTCCCAAACGTAATTGTCTCCCGACTGAATGCCCCCTGAAGCCGCCGACTCAATCGTTCCGTCGGATTCGCCTGAGCAAGAAACCGCGAAGCCGTTGAACGCCAAATCTGGCTGCGCCTCTGCCTCAATGCCGAGCACCTCAATCTCGGCAACGGCTTCAATGCTGGAATCGTCACACTCCGAGGTGAGCTTGACTTGGTAAACCCCTGGCTCATTGAAAACGAGCAACACCGTGTCATTCAAACCTGGCTGCCCAATGGGCGCAGTCAACGCGTCACCTGTGATCTCCCAATTTTGATAACACCGGAGCCCCACCTCTGTGGTGTTGAACAACCGAACTGTATCCCCCATGCACACCAGATTAGCCTCTGCTTCAAACGCGGGCTCGTTGTAGCACGTTTGGCACTGGTAGACGTCCTCTGGCTCGAAGGCCGAGGTGACGATGGGGATTTCCATGGCCTGTGTGATGAACACTTCGCCCGAAGAAATGTCCTGAGAGGCCACCGCAACAGGAATCGATGCAATGCTCACCGATACCGACTGACATGCCACCGCGCCATCAAAATCAGCCCGAATGAAAAGCGGATCCATAGATCCATCTGTATTGCCGAAAACGCTGGAGGACGTGTATGCCGACATCGTATAACCGAGCGCTTGATCAAAGCGCACTCCAACCGCCTTATCGCGCTCATTCCCCCCATAAATCTTCGACCATTCCACTCCGCCATTCACAGACAGTTTGGTCAAAAGGATGTCCTGCTCTGCCAAATCTTGGCTCAGTGCATCTGGATAATCGAGAACAGAGGCACCATACCCATCGGTGCTACCCAACAGGGCCAATCCCCCTTGCGCAAAAATCAAATCCCGCCCCAAATCATCTCCCGGACTGCCGACAGCCCTAGACCAAATGACATCCCCATCTTCCAAAGAGAGCTTCATCAACAAAATGTCCTCTCCACCTATCCCCCCGGTCACTGTTGGAGCCAGAACGTAGACCTCGGCCCCTTCCTCATTGACCAATGCGTTACAACCCCATGCTATGTGCTCATTGGGACCAAACCCCGCTCCAAAACTCTTCATCCAAAGGGGATTGCCCGCAGCATCCAATCGACAGACCTCAACGTCCCTCCCGCTGAGAGGCTGATTGGCAACAAACACAAACCCACCGTCATCCAGAGGCTCAATCATCAATGGATTGGCACTCATGCTTGGATAGCGTTTCGACCAAAGAACTTGACCTGAGTCGTCTAACCTCAGCAAAACGGGGCGCTGATCAGCCTCTCCAATGGCCACAAACCCCGAGGCCATAGGCTGGACGTCAAACACCCAGGTCACTTGATCATATGCATTGTACCAAAGGGGGGTTCCCAGTGCATCGATGCGCATAACAAGGCCCTCATTTTCCACAATTGGATTGCCCGCTAAATCAACACCCATGGTGATGAACCGCGCTCCTCCAATTACATAGCCCCCATCAGAGGTGGGTTCAATGGACTTTCCCCCTTCGGAGTCTCCCGTGCCGTACAAATTGAACCAGTCCCGATTGCCACAGGCATCCACTTTGTACACATAGACATCACATCCGCCTGCGCTCCCGTTGTTTTGGTGCTGACCCGTGGCCACAAACCCCCCGTCTTGTGAGGTCGTAATGGCCAACCCCCCTTGCATGGCATTGAGGTTATATCGCCTCAAAAACGTTTGATCCAAACTTCCTTGAGCGCACAAGGAGCCAATGCCCAAGCCGCACAACATCAAAAGAAAGAGTCGATTCGCACTCATGGGGTGGGCAGCGGCGGCAGTGTTGCCAAGGTGTCAAAAACCGCGAACTGAATCTGCGCTTCGGCGTAACCCAGCTGGGTTAACCAATCGGTGTAAACTTCCTTGGATTTGGACTTCAACACTCCGGTACAAAACTCCACTTCACTTTTTTGGGGTCTACACACGACCCATTCTGCCCCTTTGTCCTCTAATATCTCCAAAAACATGGGCGTGAGAAAAGGGCACATAAACCCCTCCTCTGCCATTTTAATCTCTACCCGCACAAAGGTGCTGTCGGACTGGGATGGAAAGACCGACAAACATGACAATACAACCTTGAATACCAATAGATTCGACAACATCGGAAACGGATCGAGATTGGTGCAAAGCTAGCCTTTCCCAAGATCTTAAAAGCAGCCTCACTCATTCGATTCGCCAACGTGGGCAAGAGACAAATTGATCTGATTGGACGATTCAGGGGCCTCTCTGTCATAAATGCAGGCTTGAACCCTGTTTTTTAGGAGTCAACTGGACAGGTTCATTCCGCGATAAACCCTGAAAACAGGCATTTCATCGTCCATTACAAACTGGATTTTCACATATCACGAACTGCCGTCCGGTCACTTGACCGCGGACTGTATATTGACTTCAGAACCGAATTGAATCGAATGAAATTGTTCACTCTTTTGGGGCTCGTATGCCTCAGCTTTTTTTCTGCCCCTCTGTTGGCCCAGTCCAACACATGGACCTCCAGTGAAAGCAACCCCTCCATTCAAAGAACCTGTTTCGCCCACGAGAAACACGTCGAAATGATGGGGTTCTCAAAGTATGCAGAGGCCAACGAACGAATCGAAGAGCACACGGCCCAATGGGCACCCATCGTCGCTGCACAACGTGCAGCGAACCAAAACGCGGTGGTGACCATACCTGTGGTCTTTCACGTGGTGTACCGCACAGCCACTGAAAACATCTCTGCAGAACAGGTTCAAAGTCAACTCGACGTTTTGAACGCCGATTTCCGAAGGTTGAATGCCGATGCAGACGGCGTTTGGCCTCAGGCCGCCGACACAGAAATTGAATTCTGCTTGGCCAGCTTTGACCCTGAAGGCAACCCCACAGATGGCATCTTGAGGGTGCCCACTTCGGTGAATGGATTCGGAACCAATGACGCTGTGAAATCAGCCTCTTCCGGAGGGTCAGACGCCTGGCCCTACACGGAATACCTCAACTTCTGGGTGTGCAATATTGGGGGTGGAATTCTTGGCTATGCCCAATTTCCGGGCACGGGGTCGGGCGCTACGGACGGCGTAGTGTGTGGCTACCAATACACGGGAACAACGGGGACCGCTACGTCTCCGTTTGACCTCGGGCGCACCGCCACACACGAGGTGGGGCACTGGCTCAACCTCCGACACATCTGGGGCGATGGCGGATGCTCTCAAGACGACTTTGTAGGCGACACTCCTGCTTCCGGAGGTGCAAATTATGGCTGCGATCTGGGTTCAGTAGACTGTAGCTCCACCGACATGGTCCAGAACTACATGGACTACTCCGACGATGCCTGCATGAACCTGTTTACCCAAGGACAGACAGACCGGATGTTGGCCTTGTTCGCATCCGGAGGGTTCCGGGAGAGCTTGCTGACCTCCGATGGCTGCGCGCCTCCGTGTGATGTGAGCTGTGGCTGCACCGATGATGCCGCTTGCAACTTCGATGCTTCAGCGCTGAATGACGATGGCAGTTGCGACTTCGGTTGCTACGGATGCACCGAATCTTCAGCCTGCAACTACGATCCAGCTGCCACCATTGATGATGGCAACTGCATTGCCGGGGGAACTCAGACCTTCACCATGAGCTTGACGCCCGACAACTACGGGAGTGAAACAGCGTGGACTTTGACCGATGCGACGGGCACGACCGTCATGTCAGGTGGACCCTATACAAACAACGACAACACACCGATTACGGTGAACGAACAACTCTGCTTCGGTTGCTACACGCTCTCAGTCAATGACAGCTACGGAGATGGCATGTGCTGTCAATTCGGAAATGGCAGTTACAGCTTCAGCGTCAACGGTGAAGTGGTGGCTTCTGGAGCCACTTTCACCAATTCGGACGTCTCCAACTTTTGCGCAGAACCAACAGACATTCCCGGCTGCACAACAGAGGGGGCATGCAACTACAATGCGAGTGCAACCATTGATGACGGCTCTTGCCAGCAACTCGATGCGTGCGGTGTGTGCGGTGGTCCTGGCGAAATTTATGAATGCGGCTGTTCCGACACCCCCGCTGGCGACTGCGATTGCAATGGCAATCAACTCGACGAATGCGGCACTTGCGGTGGCGGTGGCATCCCTTCTGGGGATTGTGATTGCAATGGGAATCAACTCGACGCCCTTGGCGTTTGCGGCGGAACCTGTGCAGGCGATGCAGACAACGATGGCATTTGCGACGATGTAGACAATTGTGTAGGAACCCTTGATGAATGCGGCGTTTGCAATGGTCCTGGCATTCCCACTGGAGACTGCGATTGCAATGGCAATCAACTCGACGCCATTGACGTTTGTGGCGGCGATTGTGACACCGACGCAGACAACGATGGCATATGTGATGATGCAGACGACTGTGTGGGCACACCGGACGCCCTTGGCGTCTGCAATGGGGACTGCACTGCCGATGCAGACGGCGACGGCATTTGTGATGACGTGGATGACTGTGTTGGAGAACTGGACGCCCTCGGCGTTTGCAATGGTGATTGCACAGCTGACGTTGACCAAGACGGCATTTGCGACACCGACGAAGTGGCAGGCTGCGAAAACGAGACTGCATGCAATTACAACGCTGAGGCCACCGACGATGACGGGTCTTGTGTTTTTGTTGGGGATGCCTGCAACGACGGCAACGCTCAGACTCTCGGAGACGTCTACACCAATTGCGCCCTGCCCAACTTTGGCTGTCAGGGCGTTGGCCCAACTGTGATTTGGAAAGAAACCTTTGGGGACGAGCCCTCCCTCAATTATGGTTGGAACGGAAGCACAAACACTGCAGCCAATGAACTGGAATGGAGCATCACATATGGCGCCACCACCGACTATTTCTATACCCTACTCGCCAACGATGGCGACACCCTTTTTCGAGGAAGAGACACCGATACCGACTGCACTATGGATTTCCCGAGAGATTGACATTAGCACGTTCACTGAATTGAAAGTGAGTGCTGAACTCAGCGAAATTGGCGGTCTCGAAAACGCAGACTTCATTACCGTCGAAGCGATCATTGATGGTCAGACCAACCAAGTCATCAACCTCATCAATGACTTTGGCACAGTGCTCATTGATTTGGCCGACTTGCCCGACGGCAATGTCCTTCAATTTAGAATCGTCGTCAGAACCGACAGAAACGGGGAGTACATCTCTTTTGACGACATCTATCTCTTTGGCACGCCCAATTGCAGTGACTCAGACAGCGATGGCCTCTGCGACGAAGACGACAACTGCTCGGACGTCAATGCCTGCAACTATACAGATCCCACAGCAACATCATGCTTGTTTGACGATGCTGTTGGAGAATGTGGCGGAGACTGCACAGCAGATGCAGACAACGACGGCATCTGTGACGATGTAGACGACTGTATCGGCACCCTCGATGCATGCGGCATTTGCAATGGTCCCGGCGCGATCTACGAATGTGGATGCGCCGACATCCCCACTGGAGACTGCGACTGCAATGGAAACCAAGAAGACATCCTTGGCATTTGTGGAGGCAACTGCACGGCAGATGACGACAACGATGGCATCTGTGACGACATCGATGATTGTGTGGGAACTGCGGACGCTTGCGGCGTCTGCAACGGGCCCGGTGAGGTCTACGAATGTGGCTGTAACGACACCCCTGTGGGTGACTGTGACTGCAACGGAAACCAAGAAGACGCCCTCGGCATCTGTGGTGGAGATTGCCCAGCCGACGCCGACAACGATGGCATCTGTGACAACGTGGACGACTGCGTCGGAAGCCTCGATGCATGCGGCGTCTGTAACGGTCCTGGTGCGGTTTACGAATGCGGTTGTAACGACATCCCCACTGGAGACTGCGACTGCAATGGAAACCAAGAAGACGCCCTCGCATTTGCGGTGGCGATTGCACAGCAGATGCAGACAACGACGGAATCTGTGACGATGTGGACGACTGTATCGGCACCCTCGATGCATGCGGCATTTGCAATGGTCCCGGCGCGATCTACGAATGTGGATGCGCCGACATCCCCACTGGAGACTGCGACTGCAATGGAAACCAAGAAGACGCCATTGGCGAATGTGGTGGCACCTGCACAGTGGACATCGACAACGACGGCGTTTGCGACAACAACGAAGTGCCCGGTTGCATGGACGACAGCGCATGCAACTACAACCCAGCTGCGACAGACGACGATGGATCTTGTTTGAACAACGACGCTTGTGGTGTATGCGGTGGACCCGGTGAGGTTTACGAATGTGGCTGTAACGACACCCCAGTGGGTGACTGTGACTGCAATGGAAACCAAGAAGACGCCCTCGGCATCTGTGGCGGAGATTGCCCAGCCGATGCCGACAACGATGGCATCTGTGACAACGTGGACGACTGCGTCGGAAGCCTCGACGCATGCGGCGTCTGTAACGGTCCCGGT
>CASICO010000012.1 GCA_949373165.1 uncultured Flavobacteriales bacterium
CCAAACCTTAAGCCATTTGTCCCGGGTTCATAGTCACTCATCTCTGGCGATGCTGGAGCAACACCATTGTATTGGTCTGCTTGTGCCACCCAGCCGCCTTGGTAGCGGTACAATGTGGCCAAGTTTTCAATGTCAGTGAGGGCGCTTACATCATAGGTGCAGCCCAGCTCCATGGGGTTAAAAAGCAAGGAGTCCATGAGGATGTCGAAGCGGGTTTCTGTGACCGCTTCCATCACCGTGGCAAGCAAGCCAAAATTGAGGTTGCTGTAGGCGAAGTGTGTCCCCGGTTCTTCTGTCCGGTACATGTTGGCTGTGAAATGCAGACCGTCAGGCTCTAGAAGTTCAGCCAAAGAGGGCAAGTTTCCGGTGCTTTGGTAAGTGCTGGTGAGGAAGGGGCTGTAGCCACTTCCGTCCTGTATGCTCGAGGTGTGACTCAGGAGCATGCGCGTGGTAATGGGGACGCCGGGATGGTTGGCATTGGAAACCACAAAAGGGAGGTAGTCGTTGATGTCGGTTTCGAGGTCAATGGCGGCAGCTTCTATCAATTTCATGCAGCCGATGGCGGTGATGCTTTTGGAGACGGAGGCAATTCTGAAACGGGTATCGCTGTTGACCGGCCATTTGTTCTCGTAGTCACGAAAACCAGCGTGGAATGCTTCGGTGACTTCACCCCCGCAGATGACAAGGGCGGACATGCCCATCACGCCATGCGATTCCATCGTCAACGTCATGGACTCTGAGAAGTCTTGCGCAGAACAACCATTGAACAGACAACTGGAGAGCAGCAAGGAGAGCGGCAGGATGGTGTTCAGTTTCATGGTCGTGGGCACGTTTCGAACGAGGCGTGACCGGACCTAATCCGAACACGTCCACATTCGGACACTTCGACAGCGTCAATTTTGTCCGAGATGGCTGGGGACGAAATCCCCACAAATTCCGGAAAGGGTAAAGTGCGGCGAAAGGCCGAGATTACGCGTCGATGTTGGCGTACTTGGCGTTGGCCTCAATGAACTCGCGGCGAGGCGGTACATCGTCGCCCATCAACATGGAGAAGATGTTGTCGCTTTCTGCGGCGTTTTCAATGGTAACCTGACGCAGCGTCCGGAATTCCGGATTCATGGTCGTGTCCCAAAGTTGCTCGGCGTTCATCTCACCCAAACCTTTGTATCGCTGGACACCCACGGAGGCATCGCTGCTTCCTTTGTATTCCATGATCAAGCGGTCGCGTTGGTCGTCGTCCCATGCATAGCCCTGCTTGGATCCGCGTTTGACCAGATAGAGTGGGGGTGTTGCGATGTAGATGTACCCGTTTTCGATGAGCTCTTTCATGAAACGGAAGAAGAACGTCAAAATGAGGGTCTCGATGTGGCTGCCGTCGACATCCGCGTCACACATGATCACAACCTTGTGGTAGCGGAGCTTGGCCATATTCAATGCCCGTTCATCCTCTTCGGTACCTACAGTGACGCCAAGTGCAGTGTAGATGTTTTTGATCTCTTCGTTTTCGAAGATTTTGTGTTGCATCGCCTTTTCCACGTTGAGGATTTTACCTCGAAGTGGAAGAATGGCTTGGAAGAATCGATCGCGTCCCTGCTTCGCAGTTCCTCCAGCAGAGTCACCCTCAACGAGAAACACTTCGCACAACGAGGGGTCCTTTTCGGAGCAATCTGCCAGTTTCCCGGGCAGTCCAGACCCGCCCATGACGGTTTTACGCTGGACCATTTCACGCGCTTTTCGCGCAGCGTGACGGGCTTGAGCGGCGAGGATGACCTTCTGGACAATGGTCTTTGCGTCGTTCGGGTGCTCTTCCAAATAATCGGACAGCATGCCACGGACCGCTTGGGAAACCGCTTTGGTGACTTCCTTGTTGCCAAGTTTGGTCTTGGTTTGCCCTTCAAACTGGGGCTCCATCACCTTGACGCTCACAATGGCTGTGAGCCCTTCGCGGAAGTCGTCACCACTGATGTCGAACTTGAGTTTGTCCAACATGCCGGATCCGTCGGCGTACTTTTTCAGTGTGTCGGTCAATCCCCGGCGGAATCCGCTGAGGTGTGTTCCCCCTTCATGGGTGTTGATGTTGTTGACGTAGCTGTGAAGGTTCTCGTTGAATGACGTATTGTAAATCATCGCCACTTCAACGGGGATGTCGTCTACCTCACCTTCAACGTGAATCACATCTTGGATGAGCTGATCTCGGTTTTGGTCGATGTACTTCACGAATTCCTTCAACCCCGTTTCGCTGTGGAACGTTTCGATGGGGTGGTTGCCTTCTTCATCCGTGGCCCGCTCATCCGTGAGGGTGAGGGTGATGCCTTTGTTCAGATAGGACAGCTCGCGCAATCGACGGGCGAGGACATCGTAATTGAATTCAAGCGTATCCGTGAAAATCTCCGGATCGGGCAGGAAAGTCACCGATGTTCCTGTGCGATCACTGGTTCCGATTTCACGTGTGGGGTAGGTGGCTTTTCCTTGCGAGTACTCCTGCTCCCAAGCTTTGCCCTCTCGGTGAACTTCGGCTCGAAGGTGGATGGAGAGCGCATTCACGCAACTCACGCCAACTCCGTGCAATCCACCAGAAACCTTGTAGCTGTCCTTGTCGAATTTACCGCCGGCACCAATCTTGGTCATGACAACCTCGAGGGCGCTCACGCCTTCTTTCTTGTGCATGGCGACAGGGATTCCGCGTCCATTGTCGTGCACGGTGACCCCATTCTTTTCGGTAATGGCCACCTCAATGGTGTCGCAGTGTCCGGCCAAGGCTTCGTCAATGGAGTTGTCGACCACCTCGTAAACCAAGTGGTGGAGTCCCCGCGTGCCCACGTCTCCGATGTACATCGAAGGACGCTTGCGGACGTGCTCCATCCCTTCTAGGGCCTGAATGCTGTCCGCACCATAGTTGTTCTTCTCTTCGCTCATGCTCCGCTTTTTAAGACGTCTCACGAAGATAACTCTCGGAGGGCCAATTCAGGGAATTCGCATAGGCTGAGTACCCTGTGTTTTCAACACTTTTGTGGCTGTTTCCAACCGAAATTCAGATGTTCATCAAAACCGGTATCCCGCCCACATCATTACACGGAAATTCTGGGCGTTGTATCCGTTGAAAACCTGGGCATTTCCAAGGGGCCCTTTTGCGTCCAAACCCAAAGCCAATCGTCCGTTGTAGCGGTATTCGATGCCCAAATCCAGTGCCGTGTATGCCGAGAGCTTTCTCGCGAAGATGTCCTCACCGTCGCCAAAGACGGCACCTGCATTTTCGGCAGCGGCTTGGGTCGGTTCCCCTTGACCCACAATGTCCCCAAAGGGAACGCGGGAAGGGGCGTAACGGGCACCTACAACTTCCATGCCGACGCTCAGAAAAAGCAAGTCTTCTAAATTCCAACGGCCAGATGCAATGAAGCGGGTGCGAGGTTGATACCACGCATGGGGTTGGGCTCCTGTGCCATAGGTGTGAAATTCGGCACGAGCGTTGAGCTCCAAGGCGCCTTGGCCTCTCCACATGGCCTCACCGATAACGCTGGCTACGGTCAATGAATCGTAGGCCAGGCTGAACCGTTGGCCGGCGCTGTCAGGACCTGCTTCATTGACCCAGTATCCGAAATCGCGGAACCGTGTGGTCCGGGCTTGGGCGTTGAACGACAAGTCCCGTGTGAGCTTTCCTCGCACACCGCCATACAATTCCAATGCCCGATTCGTGTGGTGCAATTGTCCACGCTGGGCGTTGGCATCGGCATGGTACCCCGCATCGAACCAAGGGTTGACGTCGACCAGGTCGTGAACGGCATTGCGCTGCATGCCTCCGTCTACGCCGCCGTAGGGGACGAAAACATCGTCGAGCAGACGGAATCGGACTTCTGCAGTGGGGTAAAAGTGAAAGCCTTGTCGGCCGCGGGCGTCTACCCAAAGTCCAGCGCCAACGCGGATGCGATAGGGCCCGCGTTCTTTGGTAACGCTTGGAATGGCGCCGATCAATGCGGTGGATTGTTGAATCGGATTTGGCACCGAGTCTCCTGCAATCGCAATCGATGAGCCAATGAGATGGCCTTCCCAATCTAAATTATAAAGGGCGCCATCTTTCCAGCTTTGCAGTTGGCCGCGAGTGGTCAAAATGTTCTCGCGCATCGGGTCTGTTGTCGCCTCAGGCAAGGACGTTCCGGCGGGCCATGGTGTGGGGCCAACAGACAATCTCGATGCTTGGACTTGGACATCTCGGTGAATTTTTGTGCTGTCGCGCTCGTGGTTCTGAAGGCGGCCATTCACGAAAGTTTTGGAATAGGTCTGTCGGTCTTTAGGAGCAGCAAAATCCCCGCCTTGAGCGGCATTCAGGTCCAGACCATGGACGCCCCAGGCTTTTCGGTCGATGCCACCATCGAGGGTCAAACTGCTGCGGTCAATGAAGCGTCGATAGTATCCACTGGCCGCATTGTGTGACCAGCCTTCGTCCACGCCTAAACTGTCTGCCTGACCTGCAGAACCTGCAGAACTTTTGTGGTTCAGGTTGACCCCCCAGGCACCATCTCGGCTTTGGGTTTCACCGAAGTGAACGTCAACCAAGGGAGAGGTGTAAAGTCCAAAGCCGCCTTTTGCATAGCCAGCATATAGCCGGGGAAGCGGAGCATCCATTTTAACGGCCAAGGGTTGGATGTCTTCGGTTTCGGTTTTTGGCGAAATCGATTTGGCGACAGGGGCGTAGGAAATCGTGGGTTTTTCCAGACCCAAATCGACCCTTTGTGGATTGGAGTGCGGTTTGGTGACTTCCCTTAGTTCCAATTCGCGGTCTCCCACAAAGGTGACTTGAAGGCTGTCTTGAGCCAAAAGAGGAGAGTTGAGGGTGCCCGTCAAAAGACAGGATAAAACCATGGCGCATCGCGCCGTGCGTGTCGTGATAAAGCGCGCGGTCATTCGTTGTCTGATTGAGGGGTGATTGCGCCCCCGTTGGAGGTGGAGTCAGCTGGCGCTGGAGGATTCTCGAGTTGAACGAGTCGGTCCTGGAAATCAAGGCAAGCGTCTTGAACCCAAGGGGCATCAACATTGGCTTGAAGTTGTTCAATGGTGGTGCGCGCCTGAAACAGGTCCCCTTGTGCCAAATAGGCTTCGGCAAGAAGCAGAAAGCTCCTGTGTGCCCATTCGGAACCGCCTCCGAAGCGATTCAGTTGGGCGAAAATGGCGACTTGGCAGGCAGCAGCTTCTCCTTCGTTCAACTGACGCGTGGCCAAGTGATGACTGGCTTCCTCCGCATGAGGTCCATCTTCTGCGAGCCATTTTAAGTCCGCATCGGCTGATTCGGGATCCCGATGAAGCAAGAGCAGGGCCCGGTTGTATCGGGCGGCCATGCGGATGTCTTCCGGGGTCTCGGTGTCGTCAAGGATGGGCCCCACATAAGCCAGTACAGTTTCTCCATCCCCCAATTCCCTGCTGCAGCGCATGATGCCAATGCGGGCCTCAAGAACGTGGCGTTTGAGTTCGGACACCCTTTCGAGGTGCTGGTAATGGGCCAAGGCCTCCGGCCACTCGTTGCGGTTGTACCGCATGGTGGCGACCAAGACCAATGCCGATTCATGGTAATCGCTCAGCGGTGCTTTTACCACATCTTCCAATCGGGTGAGGGCGGCGTCGATGTCGCCTTCTTCAAATTGGCAGTGACCCAAATGAAAGCCCGCAGCCAAGGTGCGGATGCTTTGAGGGTGATCTTCTAAAAATTGGGTCAGCTTCGGTATTGCTTTTGGGCAGGCGCCAGACAAGGCCAGTTCTTGAGCTGCTGCATAGGTGCGTTCAGCAATGTCGTCTTCGGAAAGTCCAACCACATCGGGGAGGTTGTCCAGTTGTCCTCGCTCAACAAGCAAGGGTTCGACCAAAAGGAAAGCGTCTTTGGTGACTTCGTCTTCGGGGTATTGACTTGAGATTTGAGCCCACAGCGCCAAGGCGGCTTCGTCTTCTCCTTGCTTGATGGCGACCAAGGCCAAGTCAACCAGTGCTCGTTTGGCAAAGCCACTGCCAGGAAGCTCGCGACGGATCTGATCAAATGCAGCTTTGGCTTTTTCCATCTCGTTTCGTTCGATTTGGGTTTTCCCGATGGAGGTGAGTGCGTCGCCTTTGAACGTGGTTTCCGGAAAATCAAGGAGCAGTTCGGTCATGCCGTTCAGCGCTCCTGTCAAATCGCCATCCAATCCCTTACAACGGGCCTGTTGATAGCTGGCGTATTGCTTTTGGGTGGTGCCCGCAGTCAAGGACTTTTGATAAGAGGTGACGGCACGGGAATAGTCCTTGTCGATGTAAAAGCAATCGCCAATGCGCAGGAGTGCGTCTGCGCGGTGTCCATCTGAGTCTTGTGATGCAGTGGCATCCGCATATTCCCTGAATCCTACGGCTGCATCTCGGTATTTACGTTGTCGAAAGAGAGCATATGCGGCGCCATATTCCCCCTCGTTATAGAGGGGTGAATTGAAAGCGCCAGGGGCATTCAGGAAAGCCCTGTAGTGGCTCAATGCTGGGGCATCACTTCCAGCTTTGATGGAGATTTCGCCTTGCCAAAAATGGCTTTCAGCGGCCAGTGTGGCGTCTTCGGGAAAGGTCCTACTTCGGACAAACAGGGCGTCTGCTTCGTCTGGTTTTCCCGAACGGTAGAGGTCTACGCCATGGTTGAATGCGAGTTTTTGATAGGCTTGCTTTTCCTGAGGAGACTTCCGTTGAATTCGGTCCAAAGCATCCAAGGCGCGAACGTGATTTCGTGTGGTCAAATAGACGTCAAGGAGGAAACTGTACGCTTCGTCTCGTCGCGGGCTGTTGGGGTACTCTTCGAGGTATTGTTCGAATGCGCCAATGGCGTCATTGAATGGGTTGAAGTCGGTTTCAAAGGCCAATTTGGCTTGATTGAAGAGGGCATCTTCACGCAGTTCCAGATCGTGGTCCATGGATGCGGCAGATTCAAAAGCGGCTTGCGCTTTCGGTTTTTCACCCAAGGCCAGATACGCCCTTCCCATGGCGTGCGCTGCGTTCTGATCCAAAGGATCTTTTCTTCCGGTTGACCGCATTAAAGCGGCAATGGCTTCTGCGGGTCGAGCATTGTTCAGCCGGCATAGCCCCACGATGTAGCTGAATTCTGCTGTGCGTTGGCGGCCATCAGCGGCTTTCCATGCCGTGTCTAAATGTGGCCCAGCGGATGCGTACTCCCCCTGGTAGAATAGGGCTGTGCCAAGCAGCTTGGACAGCTCTGCATTGTCGGTTTTTCTTAAGTCGAAATTTTCACCAAGCCACTCGGGTGCTCGGGTGGTGAGCTCTGCATTGCGTTCCAATTTGAAGAGGATTTGGCCGATGTAAACCGGAACGGCATTTCTAAATGCGTCGACCAAAAGCAGCGCTTCAAAGTCGGCCAGAGCCGTGGTGAGGCGCTCTTCAGAATAAGCGATGTGCGCCAAGTAATACTGGGCAGCCTCCAGATATTCTGGAGATGCAGCCGCGTCGCCTTGGACTTTAAGTAAGTCACTGCGAGACAAGGTCAATTCTCCTTTCTCAAAAAGGGCATGCCCCCGTTTGAAATAAAATTCGGTCCGGCGACCCTTGGCCAGCTTGCGCGGATTCAAGGTGTTGAAGGCATCAATTGTCTTGGCCCATTTCTTTCTGCGGTATTGGTAATTGCCCAATTCCCATTGAAGCTTGGGAACCCAAGTTGATTCTGGATGGCGCGCAATGAACCGATCGATTCTCCAGACGGCGTCTTTGTGGAAGAGGAACATGGCACAGAGAGCAGCGTGGTATTCTGCCTCTATCCGGCGGGTGTTCTCCCGTTCTGCGGCAGGACCATCGGATTTGAGGGTGGCTTGGACATAAGCGTCGAAGCCTTCTAGCGCTGCGGTGTAGTGGGCATGGTCAAAATGATCCATGGCCCGATCAAACTGATGGGGATCTTGTCGGGATTCATTTTCGACGGCGTTTCCGCCATTCAGCGGAATGGCTTGGGCCATGGAGACGGCGGGATGGGTCGCCAAAAGGGCAACGAAAGCAGCCAAACAGAGGGGGGCGCAGGTGTGAAGTCATGGGGTGGCACATGGACAACGTGAAAATCGCCCGCTGACGCGCCCATTTTGTGCCAAACTTTCTGATTTATCCACTGAGCATCCAATGGAAACCCTCAGCTCAATCTGTGATGACCTTGAATTCGGTTCTGCGGTTCTTGGCTCGGCCTTCTGCAGTGCTGTTTTTCTCTCGTGGTCGGCTTTCGCCGTAACCCTTGGCTTCTATGCGGTTTGAGGGCACACCAGCATCAATGAGGTGGGTTCTGACCGCTTGTGCCCGAGACTCACTTAGCTCTAAGTTTTGGATGTTGCTGCCAACATCGTCTGTGTGTCCGCCGATTTCGATGCTGAGTTTTCCCAACATTAAGTACTCGGCGAAAAGATCGAGGAGCAGGAGGCTGGCTCGATCAATGGTGGATGAGCCAGAGGCGTAATGGATGTCCTCGATTTCAAAAGCGGCATCGTGCTCTTTGATGGACCGGATGGTCAAATCGGCTGTAACGAGGGCTGGTGCCGCTGCATCTTGGTCAATCACCATCCCCGCACTAAAAGCGGCGCCTTTTGCTGTGGCCACAAGCAAAACATCTTCTTCGGTGGTCAAGTCAACGATGGTGGCATAAGCACCGTCATCTCCAAGCTCAATGGCTTGAGCTCGTCTGCTCTGGGCGTATCTCAGTTCCAAAGCAATGGGAGTGCCTTCTAGCTCCTTTCCAACATCCAGTTGGCCTTTGACCACGACCGAGGCACGGGGTCTTAAGTCTTCTGGAAGGGACCAGGTCAAGATGTCCAGCCCTTGGGTTCCGGGTCTGCGACTGGCGAAATAGGCCGTGGTGCCGTCAGAGGAGATCACCAATCCATGCTCATCTCCTGGGGTGTTCAGTGGGCTGCCCAAATTCACGGGTGTAGACCAGCTTTGCGATAGAAATGGAGATGCGGCACTGTCCAGTTTGGACATCCAAATGTCATAGCCACCGCCGCCCGGTTCTCGGTTTGAGGAGAAATACAGGGTACGGCCATCTGGATGGAGGAAAGGCGCTTTGTCGCTGTAAGTGCCGTTAATGGGGGAAGGCAATGTCTGAGGCGCCGACCATTCTAAATCTTCGGTTCGGAGGGAGGCCATAATGTCGATGGAGGGTTGACCATTGAGGTCCACCGTTGTTCCCGGCCTCACTGCAGCGAAAAAGAGGGCACTGCCATCGGGGCTGATCGCAGGCTGAGACTCCCAACCGTCGGAAGAATTGAGGGCGCTTAATGGGGTGGGGTCGCTCCACAAATAGACCGAACCCGATTCGGTTTCTTCGAGCAGTTCATAGCGGGTTGAATAGAGGTCTATGTTCTCTGGATTCGAAGGGTTCGGCGTTTTAATGGCCAGGTACAAGGATCGATTGTCAATGGAAATTGAAGCGCCGCCGTATCCGATTGTTTCGTTGAATGGGGACTCAAGGGCCTCGCCTTGGTCAAAAAGAGAGGAAGGGCCTTTTCTCCGCGCCCAAGAAAAAGTCTCAAAGGGACGACTCACCAGGTCACCTTTTGCTTTTCGCTCTCCTGCACGGGTAAAAAAGAGCAGGGTGCCGTCGGCCGAGAGCGCGGGAAGGTACTCAGCGTCTCGCGTAGCAACAGCGCTCAACACAGCAGGTGCAGGTGCGTCTGCATGGGCATTGTACTGTTTTAAAAAGGTCAACTCAGGGATCACCGATTGCACTTGTGTGACCCGTTTGAGGTTGCGTGGAGAAAGGGGGCGGCCTGTGAAATGCTCCCACCTCAGAAACCGGTCAAACCAGGTCAAGGCACTGTTGTAGTCCTCCTCTGAATAGGCGATGGCCCCTAAGGTGTAGGGGACTTCTGCAGCGTAGGCTTTGCAGGCGTTATGAACGTGTTCCAAAGCGGTTTTAGCTTCCGAAAAGCCGGTGCCAGCTTTTCTGGCTTGGCCAAAAGACAGCAGACCCAACTGGAATGGCGCCTCGAGCGTCTCTTGGTCTTCTTCAATGGCGTTCTCCAAATAGGTTCTCCTCTTGTCCGCGTCGTACTTGCTTTTGTTTGTGCCTTTTTCTATCCACTTGGCCGCTTTTTCCGATGGTTGGGTTAGACAGGGGTTGGGCTGGCCTAGGCCGGGGGTACTCCAAATGAGAATCAGCGCTGACCAAAGCCAAGCGAAGTTTTGAGCAGGTGTCATGCAGTCTCGGCTGGGATGTCGAGTTCACCTTCGCTGTGTGCGATGAGGGTGGACACTGCGCCATCTCCTGTGACGTTGACCACGGTTCGGCACATGTCCAAAATCCGGTCAACAGGGAAGATCAAGGCAATCCATGCGGGATTGAGGCCGACACTTTCCAAAACAATGATCATCAGGACAAGTCCAGCGCTGGGGACAGCCGCGGCTCCAATGGAGGCCAGGGTGGCCGTCAACACAATCACAGCTTGTTGGGCCAGACTGAGGTCGACCATGTGAAACTGAGCGAGAGAAACCACTGCAACGGCCTGATAAAGGGAGGTTCCATCCATGTTTACAGTGGCTCCGATGGGCAAGACAAAACTGGTTGTGCGTTCGGACACGCCAATGCGGTTGCGCACGCAGTCCATCGTGACGGGCAACGTGGCCACGGAACTGGAGGTGGAGAACGCCGTGATTTGAGCGTCGCGCATGCCCTTCAGAAAACGCCGAAACCCGAGTTTGCGAATCAGCAAGGCGACCAGGGATGGATAAAAGACAAAGACCATGAAGGCCAGACCCAACACGACCACAAGGCTATATTGAAGAAGGTATTCCAAGAGCTGTTGGAACATGTCGGGATCGCTTCCCGCGGCATTGACGATTTGGCCTGCCATGAGTGCGAACACGAAAATGGGCATGGCCTTCATGACAATCCAGACCATCTGGACAAAGACTTCGTTTAAAGCGTCTACAGCGCGCATCAAGGGGCCTGCTTTTTCTTTCGGCATGCCCACCAAAACGATGCCGAAGAAGACAGCAAAGAAGATGATTTGAAGCATGGACATGTCCGCCAAAGCTTGAAAAATATTGGTGGGCACCACATCGACAAGGGGTTGGAGTGGACCGCTGGACTTGGTCCGCTCCGCCTTGGTCAACTTGTCGGTGACCCAGTCGTTCATGTCCACCTGTTCAGCCGTGATTTCAACGACTTTTTCCGCCATGGCTGGATCGGTGAGGAGGGACACATTGTCCAGCACTTCGATGCCGTTTGCATCCCGCCACAATTCGTATCGAATCCGGTTTGACTCGAGTAAATCTTGGGAGACACGTGCACCGGGCTCAAACAAGTTGACCAGGACCAAGCCCACGATGACTGCGGTCATCGTGGTGAGCAAATAGGTCACCACAGTTTTGATTCCAAGCCGCCCCAATTTTGAAGGGTCACCCAAGCTGGCTACACCTGAAATTATGCTAAAGAGCACGAGTGGTACTGCTATGAGCTTCAGTGCATTGATGAAGATGTCACCAAAGGGTTTGATGTAGTCTATGGTGAAGTCGTTCCAACCAAAAGTGATGGACAGCCAGGCGTACAAAATGCCGATTGCGAGGCCGATGAGGACTTGCCAGTGGAGAGCGAGGCGCATGGTGTGTTGTGTTCGATCCGTTGTGTATGCAATCTACCAATTCAGAGACGCGCAGAGCGCTGTCTTAAAGCGTGGTCTGCCAAAACAAGCAGAACCATGGCCTCGGCCAAGGGAACTGCCCTCGGCAAAACGCAAGGGTCGTGGCGGCCCTTTCCTTTGACACGAACCGAGTCGCCTGTTTTGTCCACGGTGTCCTGGGATTGGACAATGGTGGCAACAGGTTTGAAGGCGATGCGAATCGTGAGGTTTTCGCCGTTGCTGATGCCCCCTTGAATCCCGCCAGAGCGATTGGTTTGGGTTCCCATGCCCTTTTCGTCGTGAACAAAGATGTCGTTGTGTTCTGACCCTTTCATGAGGGTGCCGCTGAACCCGCTTCCAATCTCCATGCCTTTCACAGCGGGGAGACTCCAGAGCGCTTTGGCGAGGTCAGCTTGAAGCTTATCGAAGACGGGCTCTCCCCATCCGGCAGGCATGTTTTTTGCGACGATGACGAGGCTGCCTCCAAGGGTGTCTCCTGCATTGCGAACGTCTGCGATTCGGATGGCCATCCGGGAGGCGGTCTCAGGTTCGGGGCACCGCGTTGGGCTGGCATCTACCCGGGACCGGTCGTAAAACTGAGGAGGGGTGGCCATGCCAATGTCTTGCACCCTTTCAACATAAGCGCCGACTTCGGGTGCAGGAGATGAAGGGTGCATTTGTTCGAGCAATTGCCTTGCAATTGCACCGGCTACCACACGGGAGACTGTTTCTCTTGCGCTGGCCCTTCCGCCGCCTCGGTGGTCTCGGATGCCATATTTGGCATCATAGGTATAGTCCGCGTGACTCGGTCGGTAGCGGTCTTTAAGGTGGCTGTAATCTTCGCTTTTGGCATCGCCGTTGGGCACCAAAAAGCCAATGGGTGTGCCTGTGGTTTTTCCCTCAAAAAGGCCAGACAGGAAGGTCACTTGATCGTCCTCGTTTCGCTGGGTGGTCAATTCAGATTGCCCAGGTCTTCGGCGCCCAAGTTCTTCTTGTATCCTGTCCAAATCAAGAGTGAGGCCCGCGGGTGTGCCGTCTATAATGCCGCCCATGCTTGGACCGTGAGACTCACCAAACGTGGTCAGTCGAAACGCACTGCCTATCGAATTTCCGGCCATGGGGCAAAGGTACGCGGGCACTCCATTCAGATGTGCGACCTTCGGGACCATGGAATCCGGATTTGCACAAGGCCGTCTGCTCATCAAGGACATTGGCCATTTGGTCGGGTTTGGCCCGGCCCCGATACAGCGGCTTGAAGGGTCGGAAATGCGATCGCTTCCAGTCATTGAGGACGCATGGTTGGCCATCGAAGATGGTCGGGTAATCGATGGAGGAAGCATGGTGGATTTCCCGGGGATTGTGGACTGGAATCAGTTGGAAGTCCTCGATGCCACGGGGCGTGTGGTTTTGCCCTCGTGGGTAGACAGCCATACTCACTTGGTCCATGCGTCTTCTCGGGAAGGAGAGTTTGTGGATCGAATTCGGGGCTTGAGCTACCAAGAGATAGCGGCACGTGGAGGGGGCATTTTGAACAGCGCCAAAGTGTTGAGAGAGATGTCAGAGGACGACCTTTTCGACGTGTCATTGGCACGCATGGAGCGCCTCATGACAATGGGAACAGGTGCCATTGAAATCAAATCGGGGTATGGTTTGGATTTGGACTCAGAGCTCAAAATGCTGCGGGTGGCTCGTCGATTGGGGGCGTTGGATAAAATCCCAGTCAAGACCACATTCTTGGGTTGTCATGCTGTGCCCGACCCGTGGGACGGTCCGGCATCATATACCCGATATATGGTGGAAGAGGTATTGCCGGCTGTGACAGAGGAGGGCTTGGCCGATCATGTGGACATTTTTTGCGAAGACGGTTACTTCGGTTTGGAAGAGACCCGATTGCTGTTAACCCAGGCCAAATTGCGTGGCCTTCCGGCCAAAGTCCACGTGAACCAGTTTACAGCGGGCGGCGGTGTGGGCCTTTGCGTTGAAATGGGGGCGCTTTCTGTGGACCACCTGGAAATTCTGGAAGCGGAGGATGTGGCGGAATTGTCGAGTGGACAGACCATCCCTGTGGCATTGCCGCTGTGTTCTTTGTTTTTGGACTTGCCCTTTACGCCATGCCGCACGCTTGTGGATGCCGGGTGTGCTGTGGCCATTGCTACAGATTTCAATCCTGGATCAGCTCCATCTGGGAACATGCATCTCGCAGCTTCGCTTGGATGCCTCAAGATGGGTTTGGAGCCTCTGGAAGCCATTGCAGCGGCCACGGTTAACGGAGCGGCTGCGTTGAACCTCCAAAATGAGGTGGGTGGATTGGCAGTGGGGCAAGAGGCCAGCTTGATGGTGACCCGGCCGTTGAGGTCTGTAGAAGAGGCCATGTATGCCTTTGGCGATCCCTTGGCTGAGCGCGTTTTGTTGCGCGGAAATTGGATCGTTTGAACCCTTTGTATCTTCCATTGTTCCCTTAAGACGTCTAAGGTTTGACGTTCACATTGGATGGCCATGCGACTTTTTTTGACCACAGTGATGGGGCTCGTGATGGGCCAAATGATGGGCCAAGCCCCTGAATTTGAGGACCACAGCATTGCCGCTGGACTCCTCGGGAATTACCTCAATCACACCGCCTCTGTTGCGGACTATGATTTGGATGGGGACTTGGATGTCTACATCGGAAGTCGATTGGCAGCCAACACATTGTATCGGAACGATGGCGGCGCTCAATTCACAGCGGTGGAAGCCGGTGTTGAAGACGATGGGTTTACCATGGCCTCCCTGTTTTTTGACTACGACAATGATGGAGACCCGGATTTGTTTGGCTGCAATCTGAGCGAGGTAAATCGGTTTTGGCGGAACGACGGTGGAGAATTCACAGAAATTTCCAGTGACTTGTGGCCAGGGGCAGAGCGCCAATGTCGCAGTGCGCATGCGGCGGATGTGAATCAGGACGGTTGGCTCGATCTCTATGTGGTCAACATGAACGAAGCCAATGAGCTTTGGATAGGCGATGGCAATGGAGGATTTACAGATGGTTATTTGGCCTCTGGGGCGGTGGACCAACTTGTGGGAATGGGGGCGTTGTTTTTGGACATTGAAAACGACGGGGATCTGGACTTGTACTTGACCCATGATGCCAATCAAGCCAACAAGCTTTACATCAATGATGGTTTGGGCACATTCGATGAGCAGGCAGCGGAGTGGGGATTGGACCTCGAGGCCCAAGGAATGGGGGTTGATGCCACCGACCTAAACCACGACGGGTACATGGACTTGTTCATTTCGAACAACTTGCCCAACGCTCTTTTTTTGAGCCCTGGGCCACAGCCTGATCCAGGAGAGATTCTACCCTACACAAACGTGACAGAGACCGCGGGTGTGGGAAATGTAGGGATGGGTTGGGGCACGGTGTTCATCGACCACGATCACGACGGCGAGCGCGATTTGTACGTCGCCAATGAATTCTTATTTAGCCCGATCTCGAATTTGATGTACCACAACAACGGAGACTTGTCGTTTACGGATGTTGCAGAGGGAACCGTCTTGGAAAGTCCATACAGTGGTTACGGAACAGTGGTTGCGGATTTTGATGACAATGGAACAGAAGACATATTGGTGGTCAACCCGCTTTCTGGCATCAACCCGGGGTGCCAGTTGTTCCTCAATCAAGACACCTTGAACCATTGGATTGGTTTTGAATTGGAGGGGGTGATGTCGCCGAGAGATGCGGCAGGGGCAAGGGTGGTGGTTTATGCAGGAGTTGACTTTGTGCGGACCGATCAATCTTTTTTAGGCAACAGCTACAGTTCTTGCGGTCCACTCACATTCAACTTTGGTCTCGGTCAACGCACCTCTGTAGACAGCGTGGCCTTCCATTGGCCAAGTGGTTTGGTGACCATGCTCTTCGATCCCGAGGTGGATGAGTATCACACGGTGTTGGAATCGCTTTGTGCCATAGATGCACCTGATTTTGAGTGGTTGTCATCCATGGAGATTTGTCCAGGAGACGAGGTGATTTTGGCTTTGCCAGAAGGGTGGGTGGCCGAATCTTGGACAGGTGGCCAAGATGGCCCCGAAGGACGGGTGTTTACCGATGCGGGTGTGGCTCAAGCTTTGTTGTCCGATGAGAACGGATGCGGTCTTCTTTCTCCTGCGGTGGTCATTTCAGTTGTCGCGCCTGTTCCTCCGACGGTGGTGCTAGATGGCCCCGCCGACTTTTGTTCGTCTGCAGTGCGTGCTTTGACTTTAGCCGATCCTGCGTTGAGTGTTCAATGGTCCACTGGGGCGATGACGGATACCCTGTGGATATCGCAAAGTGACACGCTGAGTGTAACCACCACCAACGTGTGCGGATACACCGACACTTCTGACCCCGTGGTACTGGAGGTCTTTCCCTCTCCTTCTGCGCCCATTGTAGCGCAGGGGTTGACTGTGGTTGGCGATGGCCACACGTTTTCTCCTTCCCTCAATGAAGACGCGGAGCTGTATTGGTTTGAAGGGGATGTGGCGTCTACGATGGCCTCGTTTATGGCCACAGACGTTGGGGCGCTGATCCAGCAAGGGGACTCCTTTGTGACCCCGCCTTTGGGACAAAGCCAAGGGTGGTGGGTTCAATCGCAAGCCCAGCGAAATGTGAATGTGGTGACCGGTGGAAAGGCCGAGACTTCGAGTGGAGGATTCATCAACTCAGACACCTATGGTTTGGAATTTGAGGTCTTCGAGCCTTTGGTGATTGAGTCAGTGAGAATGAGGGCCGAGGTGCCCGGCCCGCGGTTGATTCAAGTTTCGGTGCCTCAATTGGGCATGATTGACTCGAAATGGGTGGATTTGGTGAGCGGTTGGAACGAGGTAGAGCTTGGTTTTACTCTCAATCAAGGCGTCCACAGCATGGGGGTGGTAGGCGAAGACAATTCGCTCTGGCGGGACAATGTGGGGGCAGAATTGACTTACCCTTACCTGATTGGGGACTTGGCTGCCATCACAGGGACAACGATTGCGAGTTCCGCAGGCTTGGGCTATTACTATTTCTTTTATGATTGGCAGGTGCGCAGCCAAGGTTTGGCTTGCTCAAGCGCCCCTGTTGCTGCATGGGTCGAGGTGGCAAATGTCTTGGCTGGGTGCACGTATTCCTTTGCAGTGAACTACCTCCCAACGGCGACTTTGGATGACGGAAGTTGCTTATTGGCAGGGTGTTTGGATCCTGAAGCGCCCAATTTTCAGCCCTTGGCCACAGTCGATGATGGCAGCTGTTCAGTCTTGTGTGAGAGTGACGTGAACGGGGATGGAGTCGTAGGGGCGCCCGATTTGTTGTTTCTGCTTGCCGATTGGGGCAGTGGGTGCGAGTAAATCGCAGTAGTTTGGCGGCCGCAAACCCGCCATCATGAGTATCCGCTTAATCGAATGTGTTCCCAACATCAGTGAGGGACGTGACCGCGCAAAAATTGACGCCATTGCTGCCGTCGTGGAGACTGTCGAAGGTGTGCGTCTTTTGGATGTCGATCCAGGAGGGTCGACCCACAGAACGGTGATCACCTTTGTTGGCCCACCTGAAACCATTGTGGAAGCCGCTTTTCGCTTAATGTCGAAGGCGGCGGAACTGATAGACATGTCCAAGCACCACGGAGAGCACCCGCGGATGGGGGCGACGGATGTGTGTCCATTTGTTCCGGTGGCTGGGGTGACCATGGAGGATTGTATCGCTGCAGCCCATGCTTTGGGCGAGCGAGTGGGTCAAGAATTGGGCATCCCCGGATATTTCTATGAGGATGCCGCACGAAGGCCAGAACGTCAAAACTTGGCGCATTGTCGAAAAGGAGAATATGAGGGATTGGAGAAATTGTCCAATCCAACTTGGGCGCCTGATTTTGGTCCTGCCGAATTCAACCAGCGGGCCAAGGGAACGGGGGCGACGGCCATCGGGGCCCGCGACTTCTTGGTGGCGTACAATGTGAACCTGAATACCACATCGACCCGACGTGCCAATGCAGTGGCGTTTGATTTGAGAGAGAATGGACGAATCAAGCGGGAGGGAGGACTGACTGGGAAGGTCATTCAAGATGCCAATGGAGAGCCAGCGCGTGAACCGGGCATGCTCAAGTGCGTGAAGGGGATTGGATGGTACATTGAGGAGTACGGGATTGCGCAGCTGTCCTTGAACTTGACCAACATCTCTGAAACGGCTGTGCATACAGCTTTTGACGCAGCTTGCGATCGCGCCATTGTACGCGGAATGCGTGTAACGGGCAGCGAGATTGTGGGCCTCATTCCCAAGCGGGTTTTGATGGATGCCGCCGATCACTACTTGCGCAAGCAAGGGCGAAGTTTGGGCATCCATGAGGCTGAGAAAGTAAAGGTGGCAGTGAAGTCGCTGGGATTGGACGACTTGGCTCCATTTGACGCCAGAAAGCGTGTGATTGAATACTTGCTGGAAGATGGAGGAGGAAATTCAGCGCCATTGGCGGAAATGAGCTTGATTGGCTTTGCCAATGAAACCGCGAGTGAGAGTCCGGCTCCAGGTGGCGGGTCCATCGCGGCATATGTGGGGGCGCTCGGGATTTCCTTGGGCACCATGGTCGCCAATTTGAGTGCCCACAAAAGAGGTTGGGATGACCGATGGGAGGCCTTTAGTGACATCGCCGAGCAAGGCATGGGGCATCAAACCCGCCTGTTGGCATTGGTCGACGAAGACACATCTGCGTTCCACGCCATCATGGCGGCCTTTGGACTGCCAAAAGGCAACGAGGCGCAAAAAGCGGAGCGGAGTGCGGCGATTCAAGCAGCGACACTGGGTGCCATGAAGACTCCGCTTGAGGTGGCAGAAGTGGCTTTGGCTTCAATGGAAGTCATGGCAGACATGGCCAAGCAAGGGAATCCAAACAGTGTGACCGATGCAGGTGTAGGCGCGTTGTGCGCGCGTACAGCGGTCTTGGGTGCCGTGATGAATGTGAGGGTCAATGCAGCCGACCTCAAGGACCGATCAAAGGCCGAAGAAATGCTCAAGCGTTGCACTGAATTGGAGTCTTTGGCCGAAGCCAAAGAGTTGGAGGTTCGTTCTCGTGTTGCCGAGGTCCTCTCCGGGCATTAAGCGGAAGGAAATCACCCGAGAATCAGGGGGTTAAACTTCCCTCAGTGTCTTCTTCTTCGGCGGCAATGGACCGGTTAATGGACTTGACCAAGTGGGCGACCCTTTGGGCATCCACGGGGTAGATTTCGCCTTCGAACCAACGGCCTTCGTGGGCCACGCCACCACTTTTTCGAGCGGACGCCCGGAAACAGGACAATCCAGCAGTCCACATTCGGCCCGCTCCACCGGGCAAAACGGCGCCTGAAGCGAAGATGTCGAAATCGACTTGAGACTGCCAGTCCACCAGCTGCAGGTGGCCCTTGATGGCGTTTCCGGCGCCGGCACTCGATGCGAGCGCTGCAATGGGGAGTTCGGCCAGCCTCTCAAAATCGCGAGACGTCTTCTTTGCGCTGTCCAGTGCGCGGTTGACCATGATCTTGTCGCCTCCAAATCTGGAAATTGCAGTTTCGATCAAATCGAAGTCAAATTCCAAATGGCCAGTGAGTCCGCCGATGAGGACACCGGAAGCGCCTTTCTCTAGGCTCCATGCGGCATCATTCAGGATGATCTCACGTTCGGAAGGGCTGTAAACCAGGTGTCCCTCTCTCGGACGCATGGCGACCAAAACGGGCAGATCCGTGGCGGCAATGCAAGACTGAATGGAGCCAGGAGAAGGGGTGACACCGCCAGCGGTGTAGCACGCCGACAATTCAATTCGCGTGGCGCCTCCGCGTTGTGCGCGGGCCACATCTCCAGGAGTGCTGCAGATGATTTGGAGGTCGAACGGGCTGTCCATCAGTCTTCTGGCAAGATACAGCGCACATTAAGTCCATAAACAACGAAGCCGGACCTTAACTGGACCGGCTTCGTTGTGCTCGTGAAGAGCGCGAAAATCACGTTGTGCTTCGGAAAGAACGCTTCTCCTTGATTCGAGCTGACTTACCCGTGAGGGCACGGAGGTAGTAAATGCGCGCACGGCGAACCCTACCTGCCTTCATCACTTCCACGGCTTCGAGGAACGGGCTTCCCAGTGGGAAGACACGCTCGACACCGACACCGGAGGCCATTTTACGAACCGTAAACGTCTCGGTTGGGCCTTCGCCCTTGCGTTGAATGACGGTTCCTTGAAAAACTTGAGTACGCTCTTTCGAGCCCTCTTTAATTTTGTAACTCACCTTGACTGTATCGCCGGCTTTGAAGTTCGGCCATTCTTTCAATGGGTTGAGTTGCTGGGAAATTTGACGAAGACGATCCATGACACTGCGTTGTGGGTCCGTTGAAACGGGGTGCAATATTACGACATTTCACGCCTCGTCCAACAGGTCAGGGCGAAGTCGTTGTGTCCTTTCCATTGCTTGGTCCATTCTCCACTGGTCAATGTCGGCGTGATGCCCGCCCAGTAGGACCTCTGGAACCTTGTGGCCATTCCATTCTGCAGGTCGAGTGTAGACCGGTGGGGCCAAAAGTCCATCTTGAAAACTGTCTGTTAAAGCACTGACGCCATCTCCAATGGCGCCGGGGATGAGTCGCACAATGGCATCGGCCAGCACGGCTGCTGCGAGTTCACCTCCGCTTAGGACATAGTCACCAATGCTGATTTCAAGCGTAACCACATGATCGCGGATGCGTTGGTCGATGCCTTTGTAGTGTCCGCAAAGCATCAGTAAATTTCCCGAGAGGCTCAATTGGTTGACCCGAGGTTGTTCCAGTCGTTCTCCGTCAGGAGTGAGGAAAATCACCTCGTCATACTCTCTTTGCGATTTTAAATCGGCAATGGCATCAATGATGGGCTGGATGGCCATCACCATGCCGGCGCCTCCACCAAATGGGGTGTCGTCGATTTTGCCGTGTTTGTCGGTGCTCCATTTTCGGATGTCGTGGACTTCAATGTCGACAACACCGGCTTTTCTGGCGCGACCAACAATGCTTTCACTGAAAGGACCTTTGAGCAAGTCTGGGACGGCGGACAAAATGTCGATTCGCATGGATAGAGTCTAGGCAATCATCTGGACATGGCGGTAGCCAAATGTCAGAATGGGATTCAAAAGCGAAGGTACAGGGCCGGGGATTGGAACAAGCTCCGGGATTGGATTGTAACTTCCCAGTGCCGGCAATGCTCCGGTGCCATTTCACTCGACATCATCATGGAGCATTCGAATTACGCCGAGGCGGTTGCCCGCCCCTTTGAAGTGTACAACAGCATTTTTTTGACACTGCCCTTGGATGGCATCCGGGGCACAGGACTGCGTGTCCCCTTGTTTGCAGAAGCCTGCAGAAAAGGGTTGGTTGAAGGCCGGTCGCCTATGGATTTGCTGACCGAGCACATGGCCGACAGCAATGTGGCTTTGGAGGAGCGGATTGGATTGCTGTTTCGATACGTTCAGTACATCGAGCGTCAGGTGGTTCTGGTGGACGCGCTCGAGGATGCCCGTTACGATCGACTGAACGACCTTGAAGGGGCCGAATCTCTGTCGGGTGTGCTGCCCAGGATTGCGCGTCGCGGGCTTCAAGATGATTTAAAGGCGGCGATTTCAGATCAAAAAGTGAGGGTCGTCTTGACGGCCCACCCAACCCAATTCTACCCGGGTTCAGCCTTGGGTATCATCACAGATTTGACCAATCAGGTCCGTCAAGGGGATTTAGAATCGGCGCACAACCTGCTTCACCAGTTGGGCTTGACGCCATTTTTTCAAGCCCAAGCGCCGACGCCATATGAGGAAGCTGTCCGCCAGACTTGGTATTTGGAACATGTTTTTTTTCAAGCGTTGCCCGATCTGGCTTTGCGTGTGGCCAAGTCAACAGGGGTGGCTCCAGAATTGGCTGCCGATGTCTTTTCCTTGGGCTTTTGGCCTGGGGGAGACAGAGATGGAAATCCATTTGTGGATGCAGGAACCACACTCCGTGTCTCCCGTCGCTTGCGTTTGACGCTCCTGCGTTGTTACCGGAGGTCCTTCAGGGAGCTGAGACGCCGCATTACGTTCAAAGGGCTAGAGGGAGAGTTGGATGCGCTGCAATCCAAAGTCGAAGATGCGATTTTGGCCATGGATGCGCGGGTGTTTGATGACGAAGAAGTCATTCTGGATTTGCAAAGAATTGAAGCCAAGGTCTGGTCAAATTTTGGGGGGCTTCATGCGGAAGACATCACCAGATTGCGCCTCTCACTGGTGATTTTTGGCCGGCATTTTGCATCGATCGACATTCGACAGGACAGCCGCGTACTGCGTCGTGCTGCGGATGCTGTGGGCTTGCCTGAGTCTCCTGAGGAGCTCTTGGCGGTCACGGCTCACAAAGAGATGCCCTCCGATGCCGATGATGTGGTCAAGGATGTGGTGGAAGTCATGGGGACCATCCAAGAGATTCAGCAGTTCAATGGTCCTCGAGGGTGTCACCGGTTTATCATCAGCAATTGTCGTGGAGCGAATGACGTTTTGCGTCTTTATGCCCTGGCAAAATGCGCCCATCAGGGGAACCCCATGCTGTTGGATTTTGCTCCGCTGTTCGAGACGGTGGACGATTTGACCGGTGCAGCTAACGAGATGCGGCGCCTGCTGTCCATGTCGGCTTACCGAGATCATCTCGCCACCAGAGATCACATTCAGCATGTGATGCTGGGCTTCAGTGATGGAACCAAGGACGGGGGGTATCTAATGGCAAATTGGTCCATCCATCAAGCCAAGGAATCCCTTTCTGCGGCCTGCGCAGAACATGGTGTCGAAGTGGTCTTTTTCGATGGGCGAGGAGGCCCTCCGGCACGCGGAGGCGGAAACACCCATCGTTTCTACGCATCCTTGGGGCCGGATGTGCAAACGAAAGAAGTGCAGACCACCATTCAAGGGCAATCCATCAGTTCCAATTTTGGTACGCCGCAGAGCGCGTCTTACAACATGGAATTGCTTCTCACGGCAGGTCTTCAGCACCGATTGATTGATCCCGAGCAAGCTCAGTGGACAGCAGATCAGCGGACCTTGATGAACACGTTGGCCGATCGCAGCTATGCCGCATACTCGGATTTGAAGGCCCACCCGGCGTTTATGGAGTATCTGTCCACCTATGGAACCCTGAGCCACTATGGTGCAACAAACATTGCCAGTAGACCGACCCGCAGAAAGAAAGAAGGCCCATTGACCTTGGATGATTTGCGGGCCATACCGTTTGTGGGATCGTGGAGCCAACTCAAACAGAACGTCCCTGGCTTCTTTGGCATTGGGGTCGCGTTGGCCTCGCTAGAGGCAGAGGGTCGTTTGGAAGAGGCAGCGAAGTTGTACCGTGATCAACCCTTGTTCGCAGCGTTGCTTGAGAACAGCATGCAAAGCATGCGCAAGTGCAATTTTGAGCTCACCGCCCACCTCGAAGGAGATGCTCGGTTCGGGGGTTTGTGGCGGCTAGTGAAAGCAGAATTCGAGCAAACAAAGGCCCTGTTGCTTCGCATCACTGGACAGCGCGAGCTCATGGAGCGTTCCCCTGCGATTGCAGAATCCATTGACCTCCGAGAATCCATCATTTTGCCGCTGTTGGTCATTCAGCAGGCTGGACTGCAATGGTTGGACGGACAAGGCGATGCACCGGCACCAAAAGCAGCGCTAGAGAAGCTGGTTGTGCGCACCATGTTCGGCATCGTCAATGCTGGAAGAAACGCGGTGTAAGTGTTTGTCTGTTTTTCAATGACGGCATGAAAAAGCCCCGCCTTTTGAGGGCGGGGCTTTTTCCTAAAAAAGGAAACGAGAGACTCAGCGTCCTTTCTCGACAGGAACGGTTTCCTGGATCGGGGCAGCGGGCTGCACCTCTTTGGATGTGGTCACAAAATCAATCTCGTCGATGAGGTTCTGAGCACCGGCCATCTTGTCGATGACCCACATCACGTAGCGAATGTCCACGCTGATGGTGCGCTGGAGCTCTGGCTCAAAGGCGATGTCGCCACTCATGGCTTCCCAGTTTCCGTCAAAAGCGAGGCCGATGAGGTCACCATCTCCGTTGAGAACGGGGCTGCCAGAGTTGCCTCCTGTAATGTCGTTGCCGGAGATAAAGCAAAGCACCAGATTGCCATCCTCGTCAGCATAGCGTCCGTAATCCTTGTTGCGGATGAGCGTCTCAAGCGTGGGGTCGACCACAAACTCGGGGTTGCTGTTGTCCTTCTTTTGGAGGATGCCTTCTGCGGTGGTTACAAAATCATAGTGGACCGCATCTGCAGGGTCGTAGTCGCCCACTGTTCCGTAGCTCAACCGCATGGTGGAGTTGGCGTCTGGATACCACATCTTTTCCGGCTGCATTTCGCGAAGGCCAGCTGTCAAGAGGCGGTAGCCCTTGTCAAACTTGCTTTGTTCTGGCGAGGCGAAGTAACCCCGGTAAGTTTCGATCATGCTCGAGGCAGCGGCCACAGCGAGGTCTTTGTCGAGCACCTTCTGACTTGGATTGGCGAGGAATTCAGCGAAGCGTGCTGGGTCGGTCAAAACGCTTTTGGGGTACATCTTATCGGCGTACCGATTAAAGTCTCCTTTGTACTTGTCTCTGACCGTACTGAACAGCTCAGGCTGTTGTTCGGGCGAGATGTCGTTCATGTATTTGGTCATCAAGGCCACGAACAAGTCGCGGTCGGTTGCGGCGTCGTAGTCCTTGAAGAACCCCTCTGCGAGACCTTGAAGTCCAACGGTGGCTCGGGCGGCGCGGTCGGCATCCTCACCGAGCAAGCCAGGTGCGTTGGCGGCAACACGATAGGCAAACAGCATCAGGTCGCACCCAATCAAACCGGCCTCCAAAGAGTAAACCTGGCCTTTCACTGTGGCGTCGGTGTTGTTGTAGTACTCATCGAGAAGTCCAAGGGTCTCACCATAGGTCGACTCACGGTTGGGGTCTTCCGACATCCACGCCGTGAATTGGTCTTCGAGGCCTTTCTTTTGGCCATAGACGTCCAATGCTTTCAGTCCTTTGGATTGTCCGATGTAGTACTTCCAGTAGTTGGCCGTTTGCGCATACTTGGCTGCGTACTGAATGCGCACGGCGGGGTCCGCGTCCATGTGCGTCTTCATGGTCTTGAGCTTCAAGTCGCGCACCTCGACAACGCTTGGGTTGTAAAGGTCCAAGGCCTGCTCCACGCCATAGCTGCTCAGGAAGCGGTCGGTGCTCCCTGGGTAGCCCATGATCATGGTAAAGTCTCCGTTGTCCACGCCGTCCAAAGACACCTTCAAGTGGCGCTTGGGGGCGTAAGGAATGTTGTCTTCGCTATAGTCTGCAGGGTTGCCGTCTGTGTTAGAGTAGATGCGGAGCAAGGAGAAGTCTCCGGTGTGGCGGGGCCACATCCAGTTGTCGGTATCTCCACCAAACTTTCCAATGCTCTCTGGCGGGTTTCCGACAAGGCGGATGTCGCTGTAGTCGCGGTAGACAAACAAGTAAAACTCATTCTCGTGGTAGAAGGATTTGACCTGCGCACGGAAGTCAGGGTTGATGGCCTTTTCTTCTTCTTCAATTTGTGACATGGCCGCTTGAATCGCCTGTTGGCGGGTTCCCTCATCCATGTCGTCGGTCACATCGGCCAGGACGCGTTCGGTCATGTCTTCGATGCGCTGCAAAAAGGTCACGCTAAAGTCTGGAATGGGCTTTTCCTCTTCTGTGGACATGGCCCAGAAGCCGTTGGTGAGAATGTCGTCCTCGACCGTGCTGAATCCCTGAATCGCACCATAGGCACAGTGGTGGTTGGTCAAAACCAACCCTTGGTCCGAAATGATTTCTGCAGTGCAGCTGCCGCCATTTAGGGTGATCACTGCATCGCGAAGGCAGGCTTGATTCAAGGAGTAGATGTCTTCGGCGCTCAGGTTGAGGCCCATCTCTTGCATCTCGGCTTCGTTAATGCGTTGGAGCATGTGCAGGAGCCACATGCCTTCATCCGCCTTGGCTGTGGTGGATGCGAGTTGAAATGCTGCGAAAAGCAGCAGGAAAATGCGTTGCTTCATGGTGTTGTTCATCGTTGTCCATTGCCCAGAATTAAGGAGCAATGTGCGGCGCGAAAATAGGAGGAGAGAGGGCACTCTACCACATGTGGTTTTGAGAGGCGGGGTTAACGCGGCTCAGGTGACCATGTGGTGGTGGCGATGAGGCTGTCCAAAAGGACATACAATTCTTTTAAATCTGGCCCGTCGATCCGGTCCAAAACTTGGTGGTTACCGAACCTCAACCGTGTGGAGGGAAGGTCCATGATCATTGGGTTGTCGTAGGTTCCTGCCTTTTTGTCGAGCCGCAAATTGGCTGCGGTTTCGGGCCAGTTTTTGAAGGTCAGATTCCGGCCATTGGGCGCGGTACTTTCCCAAGGGTTTCGTGTGAGCTCGACCATTGAAGTACACATGGCCATCGGCTTGAATGTCCAATTTGAATGCGGGACATGATCCAAAGCACATTGTGCGTTCGTATGTCAAAAGGGGCGCGTTCTCTCCCTTGAGATAGGCTTGAGGGCCGTGGCAACCGACAGCCATCAAGGCTGCAGAAAGGAGCCAAGTGCCGAGGGCCAAGTCCTTGCCCAGACGGGTGAGACGCGTTTGCCCTCACTTTTTTTCTCTTTTGATTCCGCGACTTCCGGGATTGGTCCCTTTGCTGCTTCATCTCATCGGCCCGTTTTTGTTGGTCTTTCTGCATGGCTTCGAGACGCTGGGCAAAACCTCCTTTCTTCTTTTCGGGTTTTGGAGTGGCCTGTTTCTCCTTGATTTTCTCGCGAATTTTGTCCTCATCGATGAAGAAGCGCTTTACAACGCTCACTTGTCCGATGGTGACCAGGTTGGCGATGAAATAGTAGAGGCTCAATCCACTGGCGAATTTGTTGAAGAAGAACAACATGAAGAAGGGCATGACTTTGGCCATGATTCTCATGTCGGGCATACCGGGTTGCGTGGGTGCGGCCTGTTGGGACATGGTTTGTCCCATGTAGAAGAACATGGAAGTGGCCATGAGCAAGGTGAAGCCGGATACATGGGCACCATAAAAGGGGATCTCAAATGGCAGGTCAAGAATGCTGTCGAATGCGCCCAAATCGTCTGCCCATAAAAAGGACTTCCCGCGCAATTCGATGTTCGCAGGGAAGAACCTGAACATGGCATAAAGCAGGGGCATCTGAATCAACTGCGGTATGCATCCAGCCAGAGGATTCACGCCACTGTCTCGATACAACTTCATGGTTTCTTGCTGGCGCAACACCGCATCGTCTTGATCGGGGTACTTGGCGTTGAGTGCCTCCATGTCGGGCTTCAGCACCTTCATTTTGGCGGAGCTCACATAGTTCTTCCACGTGATGGGGGCGAGTAAGGTTTTGATGCACAGGGTCATGATCAAGACGATCAGTCCTGCAGAGCCAATGACCTTGGCCAGAAGTCCGTAGAATGGGAAAATCAAGTTGCGGTTGATCCAACCAAAAATCCACCAGCCAAAATCAATGACCCGTCCAATTTCTCCCCATCCCGAAGTGCTGAGCTCGTCGGCGTCGTTGGGTCCGAAGTAAAACCTCAAGTCTGCAATTTTCGCGGCCGTCGATGTCCGAGGTGGGCATTTTGACGTCCATGCCGTAGCGCATGGTCCACGAGGTGTCCGAAGACTCAACGGGCGGCAAGCTGCGAAGGGTTCCCGATGTAAAACCGGCATCGGTTCCCACAATGGCCGAAAAGTAATTTTGCTTGAAGGCGACCCACTCCACAGGTTCCTCGATGTCTTCCGAGTTGTCTGACCCTTCGCCCAAGTAGTCTCGGCCGCGTCCTTGTTCTCGGTAGTAAATGCTGCTTTTTTGGCGTTCAACGTCTATGCCTTTTTCGTTGTGAGCACCATCGGCTTGCCATTGGAAACCGACCTCGCCACGGGCGTTGGCGAACTCTGCGCGGACGTCGAGCAAATAGCCATCAATGGTGTAGGGTCAGGCTGCGCAACGGACCGCTTCCCCTGTTTTGCATGACCATTTCGGTTCCGTCGTTGGACACGAGATCAAACTGTTGATCGTAGGACCCTTCACCGCGGGCAATCCAATTCATGGCAGAGCCTTCGGGCGTCCAGAGTTGAATGGGTTGCTTGTTCCAATAGTCCAGATATCCGTCTTGCAGTTCTGCCAAGACCGGCACGCCGCCGTCTGTGGTGAGCTCAACTTTCAGTTTGTCTGAAGCCAGAACGCCAGTCTTGGCTACATACGTGCTGTCTTGGACATTGTTGGAGGCTGTGGGAATTTCGGTGGCATCATCGGTAGCCTCTGGTGTGACCGAGGTTTGGGATGTCGTTGCTGCTTGGGGCTCCGGTGCAGGAACAAAATAGAGCTGATACACGATGACCATCGCGAAAATCAGCACGAAACCGGTAACGGTGTTGCGATCCATAGGTTGGCAAACTTACGCTTTCACCACGCGTGGGCGAGCTCATTCATCCACAGTCCTTTCACTTTCATGGCTTGTTCGAGAATATCTCTCACACAACCATAGCCTCCATCGATCGGACTGATGTAATCGCAGACGGCACGAACTTCGGGGACAGCGTCATGTGGACAACAAGCGAGTCCTGATGCACGCAGCACAGGGATGTCGGGAATGTCGTCGCCCATATAGCAAACCTGATCCAGGGAAATGTTCCATCGCCCGCAGAGGGCCTCGAGTTCGGTGATTTTAATGGCGGCTCCTGTGATCACCTCGGTGACCCCGAGTCCATTCATCCGGCGGATGACTTCATCGCTTCTTCCGCCTGTGATCATGGCCATTTTCACACCGCATTTTGCGGCATGCTGCACGGCATAACCGTCTCGGGTGCTGGCGGTTCGAACTTGTTCTCCACCGGGCATGAGGTAGACGGTGCCATTGGTAAAGACCCCGTCGTTGTCGAAGACAAAGGCTTCAATCTTGTCCAGTCTCTGCTTGAAATGGGGGGAAGGGGAGGTGTCCATGGTGGGATAAGATGCAGTTGGTGAGGTGGTGGTGGAGCAGGGCAAGTTCAGGTTGAACTTCAGGGGACTGAAGCAAATTGGACTGCGCTGTCAAAGTCGCTCTGTCATTGCGAGCTGCTGGCCCAGTGACGGTATCCAAAGCAGCGCCTTGGGTGGCTTTTTCAACGCTGGCCTGGACCAAAGGCGAGAGAATGGAGGGGTCCAGACTCATGCTCTTCAGGTGTGCTTGAAACCGTTCCGACCCACGCTGCGGTAAGGTTGCCCAGGAGCACGGCGCCAAGATGCAGATGTTGACGCTGCTCTGGATTGACCGAGAAAGAGCACGGAGCGAGCAAACGGGTCCATTCTTGCAATGGGCCATGAACGGTTTCAACGGCCATGGGCAAGGTCTGCCAGTCGGGTGTCTCGTTGCTTTGAAACGTCATTGGAGGCCAAAGCACGGCCGTTTGGCTGGGGTTCCAGGGCAAAATGTTGCGCGAAACAGATCCGGCGTGATGAATCAGACAAGCCTTGGAGGGCAGGCTGGGGCAGATGCGGCCCGCAACATCTTGAATGGCGCTGTCCGAGACGGCAAGGAAAACGGCATCCAAATCGTTCATGGCCTCCCAGTTCTCAAGGGCCTTGGCTTTGGGGTGAGCAGTGCGGTTGTATCGGCTCACTTTGACGCCCAGAGATTCCAGCCGCTCGGAAAGGTGAATTCCCAATCGACCCATTCCAATCACATGGGCGTTGCGGATCATGGTTGAACCGGGGTTCGTTTTCGTTGCAAGCGTCGGGTTTGACGGACCGACATTAAGGCGCCGAGGGTCATGATGATGCAGCCGAGCCAAAGCAAGTTGATTTGAGGGAACACCGTGGCTTGCATGACGATGAAGTCTCGCCGAATCGACAGGTTCTCCCACACCACAGTTTCAAAGGTGGCTTCAGCCGGCCGAAAGCCATCAATGCGCACTTTGACCCCTCGATTGTCCAGGGTTACCATGTCGGGAATGACCAAGCTGTCACGCACAATGTACAGAGCGGTGAAGCTGGTGTCGGGCCCTTGGCCCGTGAGGCGGAAGTGAGCGGCTACGCTAAGGTCTTTGTCGAGCAAGCCAAACAGGGGCTTTTGATCCATGGTGACAGCAGAGATGGAATCCAATGCCAAAACGCATTTGCCAATCATCAAACTGTCTCTCCGCATCATGTCGTGCTTGCGGCCATCCATCCAGCCCTCTTCGTCGGCTTCAGGATCGGACACGCGCCCCCATTTGATGTGGGTATACAGGTCTTTGTTCCAGAAACGTTTTGTGTCGGGTTCTGGCGCATTCCCCATTTGCTCGTTCAGCTGGATTTTGGGGTCGAGGGTAAAGAGGTAAGGTCCAGGGCGCCCTGCAGACCAAGGTTGAGCTTCTTGTTTTTGCCGGTCATTTGGAATGGGCACAAAGGTCCAGTGCTCTTCCATGTCGTCCTCGAAGTTGGGAAGAGCAGTGTGACTTGACGTGCATTGAAAGAGAAACCCGTCTTTGGCGACCACTTCTCCCTGGGCGTAGTCTTCGGGAAGCGTTTCAAAGTAATCCACGGAGAACTTGGCATGAATGCCTTCTTGTCGACGTTCGCGATAGCAGACGTAATAGGGCCCCATGGCCAAGGTGTCTCCTTCCAAAAGAAGCAAGTCTTCTTCGTTGGACAGGGCCTCGTTCAGCATGGCCAGGTCGCCAAATTGATTGCTGCTGATGACGTCTTTTTTTGCGTTGGATACCACAGCGCCCAAGATCACAAGGGCAAAGCCGATGTGGGCCACACTGGCGCCCGCGTGGTCCCATTTCCCCTTGAGGACTTGAACGATGTAATCTGCGTTGGCGATGACCGACCAAAGGCAGGAGAAAATCAAGGCGACCCGCGGAGCTTCCCAAGCTTGAAAGTCAAATGCCAGCGCAAAGGCGAAGGTGAGAACCACAGCAGAAATCAAACTTCTCAGGGGCTGGAGAAAGCGCTTTTTGCTGGGTGTTTTCCCGTAACGCAGGTATTGGGTAAAGGCGGTAATGCCAATGAACAAGAAAGCCAAGGGCACTTGGATGGCATGGTATGTGGCGTCGAAATCGGTTCCTGGTGCCAGATTGTGGGCAGCCAGCTTTCTAGCCAAATTGGAGCCGGTGGATTCATAAAGTGCTTGGAACAGGCCACTGAACGGGGTCAGAAAATGATTGAAAACGGGAAGGCTTGTTTGGAACGTGATGTGGACCGCCGAAGCAAACATGAGCATGCCGCCAACAAACATCCAAAACTCGCGGGTCCAGAGGGGACTTTCTTGATCTGTTCGGGGCAAATGAGTCAAGTGTCCACGCAAACCGGCGAGTGCCATGACGACGAGCATACCCAAGAGGCAGAGAGCAGGATTCAAGACCACCACGCCAATGGCCAGTGCAACTTGGATTGCGCAGTAGATTTTGCGTTCATTTCCCGGTGGAAGGAGCATGGCGGAGAACAGACCGCTGCAGCCCATGAGGAAGGCAAGCAGCTGAGGCAGAATGCCGCTGTCGACAAAGCTGTGAACGGAGGTGTCCCCCAGGATGCCACTTTTGGTCAAAAACGTGGAGTAAACCACCAGAAGAAAGGACAGCCCCACCATGAGATAGGTGGCCGTTACGGCGGTTCCTGGCTTGCTGCGGTTGATGAGCAAAAGGTGTGATCCAGCCACCAATACCAGCCACGGGACCAAGGAGCTGTTTTCTACAGGGTCCCAAGCCCAGAAACCACCAAAACTCAGGGCCTCGTATGCCCAAGCGCCTCCCATCAGAATGCCAGCCCCCAAAATGGCCACGCCGAAGAAGGACCATCCGATGGCGGCCCGCATCCACGTTTTGTGGTCTCTCATCCACAGACCCGCAATGGCCATTGTAAAGGGCATCAGCGTGCTCGCAAAGCCCAAGAACAAGGTGGGAGGGTGGATGACCATCCAGTAATTCTGCAGCAGAGGATTCAATCCTTGACCGTCGGCAAATTGAGGGATTAACGCGAGGTAGTCGGGGTTAAAAGTCCAGGGCATCCCCATATTCTCAGGGGCTTCACGAAGCATGAGGAAGGGGTCCATACCAAATTGGAAATCACCGAAATACAGGCCAAGAAGCATGGAGCTTAACGCGGTCAAAACCCCACTGTGAATGGCCATGACTGGGGCCTCCAATTTGCCTGGAAGACGACGCAGAAAGACGATGGCAAGCAACAGAATCCAGAACATCCACAGAAGGAATCCGCCTTCTTGACCACCCCAAAAACTGGCGAAGGCCAGCTTGGTCGGCATGGCGTCATTCAAGTGCTTCCAGATGTATTGAAACTCATAACGGTGAGAGAAAATCAGCAAGTAGATCAAGCCGATGGCACCGAAAATCCCCACAGCGTGGACTTTGAACCCCCACCGTCCAAGGGTCATCCAATTGGATTTAGGCCGCGCTACTGCAGCAACATAGCCGATGGTGGAAGCCAATCCGCCAGCAAAGGCCAAGGCGAGAAGAAGGCGGCCAAATGAGGCAGCCCACGTCCATTCATTGAGGTAAGTAATCTCCACGTTTTGGAATCAATTCAGTTCGACAGCCTCAGCGAGGTCGTGCGATTGTTCGTTGTATTTGCTCGGGCATTTCATCAGCATTTCTCCTGCGATGAATTCACCGTCTACCACCTGGCCATAAAGGTCAATAGATTCACTTTGTTCCAGCCCAGTAGGCTTGGCTTCCCGCAAGATTACGGGGTGGGTAACCCCGTCTTTGTCCCGCATGTGGAATCGGGTCTCCGTGACGCTCACCTCTGGATCGTACAACACAGGGTGATCGGTGTTCAATGTGCCCGAGATCTTAAACTCAACTCCAGGTTCGGCAAAGGCGCGCTCAAAGACAACCGATTCGCTGTTTTGGCTAAACACACTGAAGAGACTTCCCATGAGGATGGCCACGAGCAGAATGACAAAAATGTTGGTGCGGCTCATGGTTTAAGATTGTGGAGCGTTGAGGTCGTCTTCCATTTTGGACAGTCGCCGGTCCATTCTCCACAAGGACAAGGCAAGTCCCGCAAGGATGACGATCGCGACACCCGTCACGACGTGGGCTTTGCCACTGCCAAAAAAGAAACCTTCCATGGAAGAGGAAAAGAGGTGGAGGAGCAAGGACATCTTCATTGAGTTAACAATCGGTATTCAATGCGGTTCATGCGAAGGCGCAGGGTGTAAATCCAATAGCACAGAGCGCCCCATCCGATGACCGCAGGATAAAAAACGGCGCGGAGGCTGTTGTCCAAATCATAGCTGTTGAAGCCAGGATTTCCATCCTTTCCGGGATGCAGGCTTTCTGTGTAACGGGGCAGAACCATCAAAAGGATCACCAGCATGACAAATGCAAAGACGTTGTAGACAGCCGAGAGGCGGCCAACGCGGTCGTCATCGCCCATGGCCGCCCTCAAAATCATGTAGCCTGAATAGAGAAGAACGGTCACCAATGCACCATTGAGTTGGGGATCTGAAACCCACCATGCGCCCCATGTCCAGCGCGCCCCAAAGTGAGCCAGTGATCAAGCCCAAAATGCCAAAAAACCAGGCCTGTGCGAACGGCTGCTTCGGCCCGATGATCCCAATTGACGTTTCCTGTTCGAAGCTGGGCCAAGGATGCAACGAAGCCAATGCCCATCACAAAAAACATGGCAAACCACATGGGCACGTGCCACAGCAGGTTTCGGATGCTCTCCATGATGTTGGGTT
>CASICO010000013.1 GCA_949373165.1 uncultured Flavobacteriales bacterium
GGTGAGCATCCCTCTGCTGAGTGCAGAGGATGAAGCCGCCATGGAAAAAGAATCCACTCCCGAGGACCTTCCCATCCTGCCTTTGCGCAATACAGTGCTCTTTCCAGGGGTTGTTCTGCCCATCAATGTCGGGCGAGACCAAAGCCTGAAATTGCTGAAAGAAGCCCAAAAAGGGGGCCATGACATTGGCGTCATGACCCAGCAAGACAGCGAGATTGAAAACCCGACTGCTGCGGACCTCCACGAGATTGGCACCGTTGCGCGCATCGTAAAAATGCTCCGCATGCCCGATGGCTCGAACACGGTCATCATACAAGGAAAACGCCGTTGCCGAATGGGGGAAGTCGTAACGGAGACCCCCCTACTTACGCGCCAAAATCTCGGCTTTCCCCCGACACTGAAGACGAGTGGGAGCAATCTGAGCAAGAGGCCTTGCAGCAAAGCCTCCAAGAGATGAGCATGGAGGTGATTCAGAACAGCCCAAACATCCCTTCTGAGGCCGCCATTGCCATTAAAAACATAGACTCTCTTCGTTTTTTGGTCCACTTCATCGCGGCCAACATGAACGCAGAGAAAGAGCAGAAGCAAAACCTGCTTGAAGTCTCCAACCTCAAAACCCGTGTCGAGAATGTCATGGCCCTTCTCGGAGAAGACCTAAAAGTGCTTGAGCTCAAGCAAGACATTCAAAGCCGCGTCAAAACCGACATCGACAAACAGCAACGGGAATTCTTTCTTCATCAGCAACTCAAACAGATTCAAGAAGAACTGGGGTCTGATCCACACAAGGAGGACATCGCTGGAAAAAAAGCCCGAGCCGAGGTCAAAGATTGGCCCGAAAAAGTGGCCACAACGTTTGCCAAGGAGCTTGGAAAGCTCGAGCGCATGAACACCCAAAGTGCGGAGTACAGCGTTCAATCCAATTATCTCGACTTGCTCCTCGACCTGCCTTGGAACATCACGTCAGACGACAATTTCGATTTGGGTCATGCACAAGAAACATTAGACGAAGACCACTATGGTTTGGAGATGGTGAAGGATCGAATCATCGAGCACCTCGCCGTTCTCAAGCTTAAGGGAGACATGAAGTCCCCCATCATTTGCCTCTACGGCCCCCCTGGCGTGGGAAAGACCTCTCTTGGGAAATCCATCGCGAAGGCGTTGGGCAGAGAGTATGTCCGAATGTCTCTGGGCGGCATGAGAGACGAGGCTGAGATTCGAGGACACAGGAAAACCTACATCGGCGCCATGCCTGGACGGGTGATTCAGAACCTCAAAAAGTCTGGAACCTCCAACCCTCTCTTCGTTCTTGACGAGATCGACAAACTGAGCCGGGACAACCACGGAGACCCGTCATCCGCCATGCTCGAAGTGCTGGACCCTGAGCAAAACAGCACTTTCTACGACAACTATCTCGAACTGGATTACGACTTATCCAAGGTCATGTTCTTGGCTACGTCCAACTCCTTGGCCACCATTCAACCCGCCTTGCGGGACAGAATGGAAATCATTGAAGTCACCGGTTACACTGTCGAAGAGAAGGTCCAGATTGCCAAGCGACACCTCATCAGCAAGCACGTTGACGAAACGGGCATCACCGCCGAGCAAGTCGAAATTCCGGACGCCACCTTGGAGAAGATCTGCGCAGAATACACCAATGAAAGTGGGGTACGAGGATTGGACAAGCGCATTGCCAAAGTCGTTCGCCACCGCGCGGTGCAGATTGCCATGGACGTCCCCCATGAGGTGACCATCTCTCCAGACGAGCTTCACAGCATCCTGGGCCCTTCCCATGAAAAAGAACGCTACGAAGGAAACGATGTCGCCGGTGTTGTCACCGGACTCGCTTGGACACCCGCCGGGGGAGACATTTTGTTCATCGAAACCAGCATCGTCAAGGGCAAAGGGAAGTTGACCCTTACAGGAAACTTGGGCGATGTCATGAAAGAAAGTGCGGTCATCGCCCTTCAATATCTCAAGGCCCATGCCCAAGACTTGGACTTGGACCCCAAGGTGTTTGACACCTGGGATGTGCACGTCCACGTTCCGGCTGGTGCCATTCCAAAAGATGGCCCATCCGCTGGAATCACCATGCTCACTGCATTGGCCTCCATCTTCACCCAGAGAAAGGTCCGGAAATTCCTCGCCATGACCGGAGAAATCACCCTGCGGGGCCAGGTTTTGCCTGTGGGTGGAATCAAAGAAAAACTGTTGGCTGCTCGCCGCGCAGGCATCAAAGAAATCGTGCTGTGTGAGGCCAACCGCAAGCATGTTGAGGACATTCAGGCACGATACCTGAAAGGGTTGCGTTTCCACTATGTGAGCAACATGACCGAAGTTGTGGACCGTGCGCTCCTGAAAGAAAAAGTCGAGGCCCCGCTTCAAGTGACGTCATGATTCAACGGCAGCTTTACCCATTTTTCGTTCTAGGCCTTGTGATCTTTGCGGCCTTGTGCGGCCAAGCGCAGGAAGCCCCGAGGCCAGCATTGCTCGAGCTGCCCCTTTCTGCGAGACTGGCTGGTTCAGCCGAAAGCATGGGCGCCCCGTTGAGCGCGACACTGGGAGATGTTTTTGCCCAACCCGCTTTGCTGGACACCACGCATGATGGCCAATTGCATTTGGGCTACATGGACTACTTCTCTGGAACAGCTCAGGCTGCTGCCCTCTATGCTCGGAGACCCAAAGACCACCAATGGATGTGGCACACAGGACTCCGAAATTTTGGTTTTGGCAGCTTCACGGCACGAGACCCTGCAGGCATCGAAACCGGCCGATTCACCGCATCTGATGTCGCGTGGGTTTCCGGGGCCGCCATTCCACTGGACAGCAATTTGACGCTGGGAACCTCTTTGTGGCTTGGGCAGAGCACGCTGGCCGATCGGCGTTCAAACTTCTCTCAATTGGACCTTGGCCTCTCCTATTTCCGTGCCGACCGCCAATTCCGATTGGCGGCACTCTGGCGACCATGGGGAGGCATGACCAACGTGAATGGTGGAGGAACTTCTGGCCGCTTCGATTCCGACTTGCAATTGTCGATGTCCAAGGGATTCGACAATGCCCCTTTTGTTTTGATGGCGTCATACGACAACCTCGAAACTTGGGACATTGCACCAGAGGGACTGTATGATGACACCATTGACCCCTTAACTGGCGACACCTTAGCCAGTGGAACTTGGGCTTTTGGAGACCGCCTTCTTCGCCATCTCGCTTTGGGCGCAGAACTCAACTTGGGCAGCGGCCTCAAGTTTCGATTCGGCTACCACCACCGACGCCGTCAAGAACTCCGACTCAACAATGCCCCAGGGACTGCAGGTTTTGCCTGGGGACTGGACTTTACTTTACGTCGGTTTCAGTTGGCCATTGCAAGAAACACCTATCATACCGCGGGTGCCTCTACCCATTTTGCCATCCGAACCCGTTTGACTGACCGATGACCTTCGCCCCATGAAACGCATCCGCATCGCCATCGATGGCCTCAGCGCCTCAGGAAAAAGCACCCTGGCCCAAGGATTGGCCAAGTCGCTGAATTACCTCTACATAGACTCAGGCGCCATGTACCGGGCTGTCACTTTGTTTGCGTTGAGGGAAAAACTCATTGGACATGCCGGGGAGTTAGACGAAGAAGGACTCATTCAATCCTTGAATCGGATTTTCCTCACCTTTCGGTTTAATCCCGCATCTGGCCGCGGCGAAATCTGCCTCAACGGAAGAAACGTCGAGAAAGAAATCCGCACCCACGAGGTGTCTCGTCATGTGAGTTTGGTTTCCAAGGTTTCTCCGGTCCGAGACAAACTCGTTCGCGCCCAACAGCGCATGGCTGACGGCGGAGGCATCGTGATGGACGGAAGGGACATCGGTACTGTTGTGTTGCCCGATTCTGAAATCAAGTTCTTCATGACCGCCAGCATTGATGCACGGAGCGAGCGCCGGTACAAAGAATTGCAGAAGAGAGGCAGAGATGTCTCTTTAGAGCAAGTCAAAGAGAACCTCATCGAGCGAGACAGGATTGACAGCACCCGAGACCACAGCCCCCTTCAGCAGGCAGAAAATGCGGTGGTCATCGACAACAGCGACTTGTCCATTGATCAACAATTCGAACACATGTTGACCCTCATCAATGAGACCCTGAATGGCTGACCTATTTCGGCTGCTTTTTCTCTCGCTGAGCTTGGTGACAACAGGCTGTCTATCCGGTCATTCTTCCCCACCCGATTCCACCATTCAAAGTCCCGAATTCCTATTGGGCGATACCGCGCTGGCCATGCGCACTTTGGACGGCATGAGCATGAGCCAACGTCTGGCTCAATTGATGATGGTCCCCCTTTATTCACGGCCCGGGGAGACCACCAGTTTTCGAGAAGTCTCCGCTTGGATTGAGGAGCATGGTGTCGGTGGCATCATTGCCATGCAAGGGGACAAAGCCACGACGCGGGCCAACATTGGATATTTGGACAGCTTGGCAATGGCCTCTTCTGGCTTGCCTCTGCTCACAGCCATGGATGCCGAATGGGGTTCAGCCATGCGACTTCCTGATGGACTTGGCTTCCCAAAAGCCATGGCATTGGGCGCTATCGAAGACCTTGACTTGATTCGAACTTCGGCCACCCATGCCGGCCAAGAGCTGGTCGACTTGGGCATCTACATGGACTTCGCCCCAGTGGTCGACGTCAACAGCAATCCGGCCAACCCCGTCATCGGAAATCGATCTTTTGGTTCCAACCCAACCAGGGTTGGAGAGCTCGGACTCGCCTGGGCGCAAGGGCTAAGGGCTTCTGGCGTCTTGGCTGTCGCCAAGCACTTTCCTGGGCATGGCGATGCCGATCTAGACTCCCATTTGGCACTTCCATTGATCCAATCCGACAGCGTCCACGCTGGCCAACGTCGAACTCCCTCCATTTCGGGCGCTAATCCAAGGCGGGGTTGAAGGGGGTGATGACCGCCCACCTTTCGGTGCCCGCCATCGACAGCTCAACAGGTCTCCCAACCTCCCTTTCTCCTTTGGCCATCCAATCATTGCTTTTAGACGGGCTGAAATTCAAGGGGCTGGTGATCACCGACGCCCTGGGAATGGCGGGGGTTGCTGAACCCGTTCCCGCGGGCAAAAGAGAAATTTTGGCCCTACAAGCGGGCAACGACATCCTTTTGTTTCCGTCTCGGCCTCAACTGGCATTGGACAGCCTACATGCTGCATTGTCAGATGGACGGCTGGACTCATCCCGAATCAATGGCGCCTGCCTGAAGGTGATTTTGGCCAAACAATGGAGCCGGCAACATTCTGCACCAAAAGACGACAGCTTGCCTCCCTTGCCCGAACTGCAGAAACAGCTCAGAGGCGCCATGCTGACCCAACTGGGGCCAGCCTCGCCTTTGGTCCTGAACCAAAGTACAGCGCTTGTCATCATTGGAAACCGGGGCGATGCCCTTGAAAGAAGGCTCAAATTGAGCATTCCCCATCTCCAAGTGGTTCGCCATGGAAAAGGGACGATCACCGCAACCGAGCAAGCGCGAATGTTGGCGGAATGCCTTGGCGCCCAACAAGTCTTAGTGGCATTCCTTGATGAAAGCAACCGGCCGGCCCGTCGGTTCGGACTGCCATCCGGTGCCGAGGCCTTGGCCAAATCCCTTGGCGACACGCACGACCTGCTGCGCATCGCCTTGTTCACCAGCCCTTATGCGCTTCAATATTTCGAACCCCGCCCCAACACTTCATGGCTCATGGCCTACCATGAAGATGCCCTGACACAGATTTCGGCGGCCGAAGCCTGGTGCGGCGAAGGACATGCACTCGGAACACTCCCTGTGGATGTTGGTCCATGGCACTCGGGACAAGGGACGCCCACTTCAGCGTCGCGATTGCCACGGGCCCAAAGTGCCCCTCACTTGCGCTTGATTGCTCGCTTAGACAGCCTGGCCAATGCCGCGCTGCACATGGAGGCCACTCCTGGGTTACGCATTATGGTTGTGGCCCAAGACTCCATTCGCTATGACGGCTGTCACGGTCATTTGGGCGACGCCCAAGAAACGCCAGTTCAGAGGCACCATGTTTATGACTTGGCTTCCATCACCAAGGTGGCCTCAACCACTTTATTGACCATGATGTCCGAAGAGCGGGGAATGCTGAGTTTGGATCAGCCCCTTGCAGAGTTGGTCCCCAAAAGCGAAAATGTCCCCTTGCAGGTTGAACTCGGTCGACGCACAATCAAAGACTTGCTCGCCCACCGCTCTGGCCTTCCCGCTTGGATTCCGTTTTACCTGGACCTCATCGCCTACCATGACACAACGGGACTGGGACTGGCCGATCCAGAAAACCCCATGGCGGACTGGGTGTCCTTGTGTGACGAGCGCTGCATGGCTCCCGGATGGGCAGATTCCATATCCACCCGCATCCGATCAACCGAGCCGAAACCTCCCGGTCGATACCGATACAGCGACCTGGGATACTACCTTCTTCAAGACATCCTCGAAGACCTTTGGGGAAAGCCGATTGACCAACTGGCCGACAGCATGATCTATGCACCATTGGGGCTCACAAGGATGGGATATACCCCCTTGGATTGGTCGGAATTGACCGACATCGCGCCAACCGAACTGGACACACTGTTTAGAAAAACACATGTCCGAGGAACGGTTCACGACCCTGGCGCAGCCATGATGAACGGAATTGCTGGACATGCCGGACTCTTTTCTGATGCCCACGATTTGGCGTTGCTCATGGAGGTCATGCGACAAGGCGGCACACGCCACGGGGTGACCCTCGTTCAAACGGGCACCGCCGCACTTTTCAATCAACGTGCTTTTCCAAACGAAGACAATCGCCGAGGCATAGGGTGGGACAAACCTGGCCTCCATCCGGACACAGGTGCCAGCGGGGATGCAGGAAGTTGGTCGAGCTTTGGCCACAGCGGTTTCACGGGCACCCTTGCTTGGAGCGATCCGGACGGAGATTGGACGGTGGTGTTCTTGAGCAATCGCATTTGTCCTGACCCCGAAAACCGCACCTTGATCGATGAAGACATCCGAACCAAGGCCTTGTGCATCGTCCAAGAGGAATTGGGTCTTCCATTTCGGTTCGAAGCCGAGAGGGGCAATGAGGACAAACCCGGCTCTCCGCATTAAATTCGAAGAATGCGCGTAGGAATGGTGTGCTACCCAACTTTCGGGGGAAGTGGCGTGGTGGCAACAGAGCTCGGAAAAGCCTTGGCTGCTCAAGGACATGAAGTCCACTTCATTACATATGATCAACCGGTAAGGCTCGGAAGTTTCCGGCCCAATGTCTATTACCATGAAGTTCGGATTTCGAAATACCCCCTTTTCGACTATCCTCCATACGAGTTGGTTCTGGCCTCTAAAATGGTGGAAGTGGCCAGGCAGCAGAAACTGGACATACTCCATGTCCATTATGCCATTCCGCATGCTTCGAGCGCATACACTGCCAAACGCATCCTCGAGGCCAGTGGACACCATCTGCCTGTCATTACCACGCTTCACGGAACGGACATCACCCTCCTGGGTAAGGATCCAAGCTTCGAGCCCGTCATCTCCTTTGCCATCAATCAAAGCGATGCAGTGACCGCTGTCAGTTCCAGCCTTCGGAGTGACACCTACAAGCTCTTTGGCATCAATGCCGACATCGAAGTCATCCCCAATTTCATTTGTCCCAGCCACTTCACTAACCTCGATGGCACCCACAATCGCGCTGACTTCGCCGCCCATGATGAAGCCTTGGTTTGCCACATTTCCAATTTTAGACCGGTCAAAAGGGTGCCCGATGTGATCAAAACCTTCGCAAAGGTGGCAGCCCAGCGCCCCGCGCGCTTGATGATGGTAGGCGATGGTCCCGATCGACCCGCCGCGGAGCGCCTCGCGAGAGAATTGGGTGTCGCCGACAAGATTGCATTTTTAGGCAAACTCAAAAACCCAATTGAAGCTTTGGCCCTGGCTGACCTCTTTCTCCTTCCCTCAGAAAGTGAAAGCTTTGGATTGGCTGCGCTCGAGGCCATGGCATGTGGCGTCCCCGTCCTCGCCACAGAAGCTGGAGGACTCCCCGAAGTCATTCGCCATGGCGTGAGCGGCATGCTCGCCCCCATTGGCGATGTCGAAACCATGGCCAAACACGCTCTGTTTCTTCTCGACCCCGCCAACTTGGACCGTTTCCGCAAACAAGCCAAGGAACGGGCTTCGGCCTTCCACATCCAAAAGGTGCTGCCCACATACTTGGCCGCCTATGGGCGAATCCTCACGCCCAAATCAGCAGATTGATGGGCACCAATACCCAAAGAAAAGACGGCCGAATTGGAGCGCGTATTGCATTCGAACAGAAGCCCGATTCGCTTCAAATTCGAATACAACAGCAGATTCCCTCTGCGCAAATGTCCCTGTTGACAGCCTGGCTTGTTGTGTGGTTGGGATTGGAAGCCCTCGTTGTGTACTTCTGGATACAAGACCCTTCGCAAGGCAATGCGTGGCTAGGGTACACCATCTACAGCGCATTTTGGGCCTTTTTCGCCTTCCGCATTGGAAAGGTGTGGATGTGGCGAACCCGAGGGCAAGAAGTCATCACAGTGGACCGTCGAGGACTGTCTGTGGCCATGGCTTTTGGCCAGCGTGGACTGCCCGACTTTTTTGCGCATGGTTCCTACCGTTTGCCCTCCAAAATCCAGGAGAATCCGCAGCAGATCCTCCGGACTTTCGAAAAGGCCTTTTGGTCCATGGGCGGAGAGACCCTTCAATTTGAATCGGGCAAACGAACCTTGGTGATGGGAAAGCAACTTGACGAAAAGGATGCCGATGCCTTGCTCAAACTCATGAAGGGCGGCTGCAAAAGGCTCTCTGCGTCCACAGACTGACGCGGGCTTTCTCCTCAGTTGGCGGTCACCAGGGCTCGCACTGCGGCATCATATCCGGCCAGACCCAAACCGCAGATTACCCCTCTGCAGACTTCACTCAACAGGCTCACGTGACGGAATTCCTCTCGGGCATGGACGTTCGTGATGTGCACTTCGATCACGGGTGAGGAAATGGCCGCCACAGCATCCCTCAATGCCACTGAAGTGTGGGTGTAGCCTCCCGCATTGAGCACAATGCCGCCTGAATCAAACCCCACCTTGTGCAAGTGGTCAATCAGCTCTCCTTCCACATTGGATTGGAAGTACAGCAAATTCACATTCCCGAATTCGACACGCAGCCCCTCCAAGTGTGCCTCAAAGGTGCCCTGTCCATACTTTTCCGGCTCTCGTTTCCCCAAAAGATTGAGATTGGGGCCGTTGACGATGTGAACGCTTTTCATCTAGATGAGGTCAATCAAGGGCCACTTCATCATGGGCGTCAACAAACAAAATGTTGCCTATTCCATGGTGGGCTTCAAAAATTTGAACTCCCTCTTTTCGGATATCGGTATCGTTGAATCCGATGAAGGTGAGGTCTGCGAACTTGCTCCGCTCATCCACCAAGGTCTCTCTTTGGTCTCCGGGCATTTCCTCTACCATTTCAATGTTCTGTTCGCTCACAGGCACACGCCCCGCTTGAATCAAATCCCGCAAAGCCTGCTCTTTCAAAGCGCGGTCTCCATCTCTGTAAATGGAGAAGACCTGGATGTGTGAATCCCGCCAATCTGGATGTCCTTGAAGCACATATGCCATCAAAATCATCAAGTTGGCGTTTGCGCTGTCTTCAGGCGTAATCCAAACGTGAATCGCCGTTCTCTCATCCGAACCCCCTGAAACTGGACCTCAGCAGGCACAGGTCCAACTGTGAGCCTCGAAGCAAATCGTAATTCGACACCAACTCCTGTGCGCTTTGAGGTTGCTCATCGATGTACTCCAGCAAGATGGCATTGTTGCCTTGCCCACTGATTCCCGGCAACTGCACGCACTGTGCAATCGCAGAAGTATACGAGGGCGACACAATGGTCGACATGCTGACTCTGCTCTTCACCGCCCGCCCCATGTCCGCCAGACCTTGTTTGGCACGAATGGAACTGCGGAACGTCCGCGAATCCAAACGGCCCTCGATCAAATGCACATAGGTTCCGAATCCCTGTCGGTGGGCCAGCCACCGCACCATGTCAAAAGCCCCTGGTCGCCGGAAGGTGTCTTGACTCACACCCAAAACCATCGGACGCCAGTCCTTGCGGTCCAATTCTGCCCGGTCTCTGCGCTGCAAAGTCAACTGCAAATACCGGCTCAATTGAAACAACATGCCGCGGAACAAAGCAACCATGCCACGCTCTCCCCTTCTGGACAGCCCTGCATAGATCCCCCCCATAATGATCAAGCTCCCCAAGGCATAGGTGAAGTTCATGAGGAACATGAGGTAAAAGCAGGTGACCGCCCCTACGAGGCTCAGCAACCAATGCGACCGGAATGTGGGGCGATAACTGGGACTTGCAGCGAAATGCTCGAACAAGCTAACCAAGCATATGGCGCCGTAGGTGACCATAAAGAACATCGAGATGATCTCCGCCACAGCGTTGATGTCTCCCAGTGAGACGAAGAAGAATCCGATGATGCAGGTGACAATGCTGGCCACAACGGGCTCATTGTCTGATTTCCTTCCCCGCTTCAAGCTGAGGCCAATGGCCTTGGGGAAAATCCGATCCAAGGCCAAGGCCTGAAGGGTACGCGGAGCAATGATGACGCTGCCCAAAGCACTGGATACTGCAGCCGCTGCAAGACCCAATGGAATCAATGGAGGCCAAATCGCAATGGACTCCATGAAGAGTTGATCCGATGCCAATTGTTCGGGCGAAGCACTGACCCAAAACTTCAAGGCCACCAAGATGTACACCACAATGCCCACCATGGTCGCCCACAAGGTGCCTCGGGGAATGGCTTTGGCGGGGTCCTTCAAATCACCGCTCAACCCCAAACCCGCTGCAATCCCTGTAAAGGCCGGAAAGATGAAGGTGAACACTTCAATGAAGCTGTACCTCTGAATGGTCCTCACTATGCCATTCTCCTCCAACGTAAACGTTTCTGGAATGGTCCTCAAGATGTCGAGTTGTGTCTGGGGTTCGCCAGTTCCCGCGAAGAAACTAAGCAGGGCCACAACCAAAACAGCCACAACGCCATACAGCGCCTTGACGCCCACTTGGGCTCCTTTGGTGAGCATCAAGAGCGTCAACAAGGTCATGAAGCCGTAGTTGACCTGCCACGGGTGAATCAATACGCCATGACTCGCCTCCAGCCAAGAAAGAAGGTCCCGGGTGGACACGGTAAAGGCGATGATGTAAAATGCCACGCTAATGGCTTGGCTCAAAAACAGGGCAATGCCAATGGCCCCTCCAATGGACAGCCCGAATGACCGACTGATCATGTAGTAGGCTCCCCCGCCTTCCACTTTTTGGTTTGTCGCAATTTCTGCCACAGCCAAAGCCGTCGGAATGGTCACCAAATGGCCAAGCACAATGATTGCCATGGTCCATAGCAATCCGACGTGGGCTACGGCAAATCCAAAGCGCAAAAAGAGGATCGCTCCCAGAATCGTCGAGATCGCCGTCATGAAAACGGCAAACGTCCCCAGCCCCTTCTTCTGCATTTGTCGAAAATAAGCCGCCTTGGCGTTTTGTCATCGCCTATTGGCAATCGATAACTGACCACCAAAAGCAACACCCCCTCCTCATCCTTGCCTTATGACATCTTCAACTTACACAACTCAGGCCGTCTGACCTCCCAACTCAGCTGCCCAATACAACCCACATCATGGATTGAATGGCTCCGCCGAGCAGGGAAGGCCGGCAACCCAACATTCATGAAACACAACTCCACTCGTCATTGGATTCTCGATCGAACCCTACGCATTCTCTGTCTCATTTGGCCACTCCACTGTTTTGGGCAATGGTGCCCTCCACCCGTGCCGATTTCTCCCCCATGGCTCTCCATCCCCGCTGAACCCTATGAACACCATTGGTCATCGGCCGCTGCCTCTGCCTCTGCTCATGTCTATGTCATGCCGATGGAATCTGGCGAATTGGGCCGCCCATTTGTCTTTGTTGAGGGCATCGACTTTGGACTAGACGCAGAGAATACAGCCCTCAGAAATGGAAATTTTGGATGGCAAGAATTCACAGGATGCAACACGGAAGCCTACCCAATGATGGCGTGGATGCCCGTGCTTTTAGACTCCCTTATTGCCCGGGGATTCACGCCGGTTCTTGTCGATTTTGACGACGGAACGGCCGACTTAAGGGTCAACGCCCAACTTCTGGCCGACGTCATCATCCACCTTCGAAACCACAAAACGGACCCGAGGCCCATGGTAATTTCTGGCGCCAGCATGGGGGGACAACTGGCTCGAATCGCACTGAAACAACTCGAGCTAAACGGCGAATCTCATTGCACGGAGCTTTACATCAGTCTAGACAGTCCCCATCAAGGTTCCAATGTCCCCCTCGGACTGCAGCAAATGATCCACTTCCTGGCGTCCGGAAGCGACAACGAGAATTTGTCTGAACTGGTCCAAGCTCTGCATTCTCCTGCAGCCCGACAATTGCTCCTCCGACAAGTACCCAGCCTGACCCCAAGAATCAATTACCAAGATGAACTCGACGCCCTCGGATGGCCCACTCTCTGCAGAAATGCCGCGATCGCCAATGGCTCCGCGACTTCATTGCCTGGTGGATCTTCTCCCCTCCTCGATTATGAGCATGCCATCATCGAATCTGAATTGATTGGCGACATCGCCCCCTTGTTTCACCTTGAAATACAACCGCATCCCGGGATTTCAGACCACCCTCTTGCCGAACCCGGAAACCCCTTGACTTGCCATGCACAGACGCCTGCTGATGGAGGGTTCCCTTGGCCCTTAGGTTGTGAAATTGGCTTTGGGTCGACTTCAGACTTAACGGGCTGGGGCGCCGGGCTAGATCACTTGCCTGGCGGAACAAGGCCCTCCCTTGTTCAATTCGTAGAGGCATTCAATGACGCCGCTCTGTCTGCAGACCTGCCCTGGCCGTTTTGCATTGCTCCCATTTCCTCCGCAGAGCACCAATCCCTTCACAGCTTTATCCCCACAGCCAGCGCACTGGGCATTCCGCCACCCTGGCCATCACCCCCACTTGCCTCCTCATTTCTTGATGACAACCCATTCGATGCGGCTCACCTCGGCACCGGGAATGAACCCCACAGCGAAGTCAACCCCAGCAACATTTTGTTTTTGCTCGACCAATTGAACTTGGTGTCTGCTCCATTCCTGCCTGGTCAACTTTTAATCGACAGCAATGTGACCGCTGGACAAGTTTGGAAACTGCCCGGATTCACTGCTCAGGGAAGGGTTGGTCTTCAGTCATGCGACCCCGACTTTTTCCCGTCTAATTCCCCCAGCAACAGCCAAGGTGAATTCAGACTGCAAGGATGCTCCGGCCCATTGCTGATTCAAGAGAACGGCATCCTTGAACTGGGCGGTGAAACCAACAATAGCACAGAGATTTCAACGGCTCACCTCATTTTGGAGCCCCATGCCGCGATCGATTTAAGGGGGCTCTTGATGGTGTTTCCTGGCAGCCAACTTGAGCTCATGCCTGGCGCCCAATTGAACCTCCATTCAGGCCAACTTCACCTTCATTCAGATGCACAGATCCTGATTCACGAAGGCGCCTTGGTGACCATGAACGGACAAAATCTGTGGACGCAATCGCCCTTCAGCACGGCCTCTTTGAATGGCCATATTCAAATGGAAAACCATGCCCACTGGCAGATTGAGTTGTCCTCTGATGCGCGAATCGAAACGCCTTCTTCATTGGTCATCCAAGGCAGCCCAGACGCCTCCATTCAACTTCATTCACCGGCAAACGAAGCCCAGTGGATTCTGGCTGAACACGCGACTCTTCATGTATCGGGGCTGGCGTCTTGGGAATCAGAGGGGTGCGGAATCAGAATGATGGGAGATGGTCATTTGAGCATGGCGGTTCATGACCTGAACCAATGGTCATCCAAGTGGATTGGATCTGCCACAGATACGCTGGACATTCTAGGCGACTTGTGGCTCAGCAACCACGAGAGCCAGGGCCTCATACTGAATCACAATGACGGGCGCTTCAATGCACATGACTGCACATTCCTCTGGGGAGAAGACCACCACAACACCAGCCAGATCAACCTTTCAAACAACCTCTTCACCGGCCATCCATTCCACCATACTGCTCCCATTGAATCGGGCCCCAATGTCATTCAAGATTGCCTTTTCGAACAAGGTGATTTCGGTTTGGAATCCACAGGAGGTGTCTTGAGGATTGAATCCACCGGCTTTGAACAACTGAACGTAGGTCTTCATTCCAAGTCACAACGACTTGAAGCCAATTGCAGTCAGTTTAGAGGCTGTGACATTGGCATTTTGGCCAACCGAAGTATGCTGGTGATGACGCCAGAAGGAGGAGGAGGCTGGAATCAATTTCACGACAATGACACTCACATTCGATTCATACAAGCGCTCGGTTTGCATTGCGTCGATGGGCACAACCATTTCGGGAACTGGATGAGCGCTTGGGCACAGGGAACCCTGAGTCTCACTTGCACAGGCATGCCAATCAACTTGGACATCTCCGGGCAAAGCTGGAATTGGCCCCTCGGGTGGCAACAAATTCAAGGGGGCTTGAGCACCCCATCCTCTGATGGTCAAGGGTGTCCAATTCAAGCGGTGGACTTGTACCCCGTACCCCCTTCCGACTGCAGAGAAGGAGAAAACCCGAAGAAGGAGTGATCAGTCCGAAATCTCGAAGGTTTCGAGAATCCAAATGTCCTTTGTAATGGACTGGTCATTTTTAAAGTAGTAAACCCCGTGCTTGGTCACGGTCTTTCGGTAGACATTGACCAGATTGTCGACCCGCACTGTTCTTTCTACAGTCAAAGCATTGCCCTGCTCGTAACTGCGCTCTTCCACCCCTTTCCGGACGCCCTCCTTGGCCTCAACGTCTTTGTAGTCAGACGGGGTCAGGGGGGCTCCGCTGTACTGACCTCGTGCATCTTGCCACGCGCCAAACGCCCGCACCTCAGCGTCGCCTTGCCCCGCTTGCTTAGACTGGATGTCTCGACGCTCCAATTCCTTCAATCCCATCCAATTTTCCATCCTTTTTTGCGCTGAGCCCAAGCCCAGTGCGGATTGCGATTGGATGGAACGCTGTACCCCTTCGTACCGCATGATGCGCGCATCTACGGATGCCCTTTGGACGTCCCGATTGAACGCGGCGTAGCCCCTGAGCAAACGGTCCAAACTGTCCACGAAAACCGCATATCTCTTGGTTCGATCCAACAAAAGGTTTTCGTGGTATGTCGTCTTGATTGTCAACCCAATCATTCTGTCTCTTCTCAAGGCATTGGCTTGGGCATTCTTGTCTTCCGCATATTCTAAATGAGCCTGTACCTCCGAGTTTAAATCTTCGACACGTTCCGACCTTCTCGACGCAGAAACCGCCGCCGCGTCGCTGCCGCTTTTGGTCTTCGTCTGAATCTCCATCCAGTTCGATCCCCGCCGACCAGCATGGTTACCCGTCCAGCGTTCGAGTTGATCTGCATTTTGATCTGCGGTCAATTCTACAGCTTGCGCCCTGGCCCGAATCTCGGATTTCAAGGCATTCCTGTAATAGGCCTCCGCATCGTCTTCCGTTGTCCTTTGTCGGGCTGAGATGTAATTCCGGCTGCGGTCAATGCCGGCATCCGATGCCCGCCTTTTGTCCTCTAGCCTTTTGGCCCCTTGATCTGCAGCGGCGTTTTTCTCCGCCTCCAACAGCAATTGCTGCTCCTCTGCCATCAGCCGCGCCGCGGCCTCTTCCCTTGCCGCCTTTTCTAAATCAGCTGCAAGCAGTGCTTCTGTATTCACTTCAAGTTCCGAGTCCATGATGACCTCCTCCATTAACCCCTCCAATCGCCGCAATCTGTTTCTGGGATAACGCTCTGTTGGCCTCAGTGCTTGGGCCGCCTCGTATGCCCCTTTCGCTGCATTCCAGTCTTGCGCATCAAAGGCCAAGTCGCCTTCCCTTACCCTGTCTTCGTAAGCCCTGTCCAAGGCCCCTGAATTGTCTTCAGTGGCGGCAACTTCCGCTTCTTCTGCAGGACGACTCAACAGCACAATCCGCGATTCAGCCTCGGCGATTCTGTCCAATGGATACACCTCATTGGGAAACAGCAAAGTCGCCTCCTGGAACCGGCCCTTGGCTTCGGTGAAATTCTGCTTGTCAAAGTCCCGATCGGCGCGCTCAATCAGACGGTCGTATTCCTTTCTCCGTTTCTGTTCCTCTTCTGCAGCTACCGCTGCCCTTTGCGCCTCGAGGTCTTCTTCTGCATTCTCGGCACTTTCTTGAACTTCCTCCTCTTCCTCCTCTTCCTCCTCCAGTTCTGAAGTGGCGGCATTGATCTCGGCCAAAAGCTCCAAAGCCTCTGCATCGTCACTCTTGATGGCCAAGGCTCCTTCAATCGCCACTCGGGCTCCCGGCCAATCTTTTCGCTTCAATTTGATTTGACCTTCACGAATCAACCGGTTGAATTCAGCCGCTGCCACAGCCTCCTCCTCTGCTCTTTCTTGGTTGCCCATGGCCTCCTCGAGCATTGCTTCCGCCCTGCTGTCCCCGGGGACCTCTTGAAGCGCCCTCTCCAGCCAATTGACGCTTTGCGCCCAACGTTCCCGGCCGAATTCGACTTGCGCTTTTCGCATGTGCTCTGCATAGGCTTCGTTGGTGCCTGAATCCGCCTGTTCAGTGTCTCCGGAATTCTCGGTGTTGTCCAAGGCGTCCTGGATTCGCTTTTGCATTTGGGCCGTGTAGGCCTGATCCCAACCCAATTCTTGCTTTCGCTCATCAAAGCTGACTATGCCGATGGGCTCATCTAAAAGCGCTGTGTCGAACCCTTCAGGTACCTCAAACAAACTCATTTCTACCGTGAGAAAGAAAGGCTTGCTTTGAAATTCTTCCGGAATCGTAGACGTCCGAATTTGAACTTTACGATCGCTTAATCCATCAAAGGTGAAGCGCAGCTCATAGTCGAATCCATGATCTAAAGCGAGGTCATACTTGCCATTTCCTAAGGTCTGGACGGCATCGTAAGGCTGGCCATTCTGCAGGACATCAATTTGGACTCCCGACAACTTGGCATTCGAATCTTTGTCCCGCACCGCACCATTGACCTCTATTCCAGCCTGCGACCAACATGACGCACACCACAAGGTCAGAAACGTCAAACACGCCAAGGCCTTGACTTTTCTTGATGTTACGATCCAATCCATCTTTGTCGTGCGCTGCAATCTAACTTACTCGAATAAAGGACATTCAAACGAATGAACCATTGCTTCTCTTCACCTCTTACGCAAAAGTATGCCCATAGGATACTGGGAAAGTGAATACTTGCTTCGACCAGCGGATTTAACCATCGTCGGAGCGGGGATCGTGGGCATGAGCGCTGCCTTGCATTACAAGAGAATGCGGCCAGACGCCCATGTGCGCATCTTGGAGCGTGACCCCCTTTCCTCTGGGGGCACGACCAGAAATGCCGGTTTTGCCTGCTTCGGAAGCGCTGGAGAATGGCTCGACGACCTAGATTCTCTCGGAATTGAGGGCCTCAAAGGACTGGTTCAGGACCGGACAGAAGGACTTTCCGAGCTCCTAGGACTGTTGGGGGCAGAGTCGATTGGACTCCAATGGACAGGGGGATGGGAGTTGTTTGGCCCCGGCGAGAAAGAAAGAGCCTTGGCCGAAAGGGTCTCCAAAGCCCTGCCCGAATTGAATGAGGCCGTCGCCCCCGTTCTGCATGCCGTGCTCGGTCCAATTCACCCCCAACTCAAGACTTCCCCAGCTGCAATTTTAGATGCCAAAAGGGCCCAAGTCTTGGGCGCCAGTGCTTCGGTATCCTTGCCTTGGGAGGGCATGATCCACACTGGGAAAATGGTGGCGGCCTTTCACCGGGCCCTTTATGAAGCCCAAGTGGAACGCATTCATGGGGTTCAGGTAAACGCCCTTTTAAAAGGTCATTCAGGATGGATCATGGATACATCTAAAGGTTCTCTGGCCACAACTCAATTGGCCATCTGCACCAACGGCCTGGCAAAAGACCTCATTTCGGGTGTCGACACCCAACCGGTACCCAATCGGGTGTTGGTCGCCAAAATCAAACCTGGCGTGCTGCCTCTGGGGACCTACCATTTGGAGCGGGGATACCTGTACATGCGCTCTTTGGAGAACAATCAGGTCTTGTTTGGAGGCGGGCGCCATTGGGACCTTACCCCACCCCATTCTGACGCTTCGCCTGTCCACATGCCCTGCGAATGGGACCATAAGCTTCAAGCGGCCGCTGAATCTTGGATTGGTCCATTGGACGAAATTACCCACCGCTGGACAGGCTGGCTGGGGGTTGGACAAGACCGACGCCCCTTGATTGGCCAAACCCAACCGGGGCTCCATCACGCGGTACGGATGGGCGGAATGGGCGTGGCCATTGGATGTCGGGTTGGGAAGGCCCTGGCAAAGAACTTGTCGGCAGAGTAACCTTTTCTCAAAGCTGTGCGTATGGGGGCATGAATTCCACATCATGTCGATTACGATTTTCCTCCGCCCTCTCCAACCCCTCAGCCTTTCATGGCTTTTGGGTGTGCTTTTTCTAATCAGTGGATGGGCAACTGCGCCCACCACAGTGTATGGACAAAACCCAACGGCCTCAGGGACCTCCATCCATGCCGGATGGCAGGTGGGCCCCGCGGCGCTTTACACTGAGCGAACCCAATCCTTGGGCGCGCATCACCTGGGAAATACCGGATATGGACAAACCATCACTGTTCAGTCTCGCTGGAATGGGCCTTGGGAAGTGGAGTTTCAAGGAAGCAAAAGCCAAGTGACCGCAGACGATGGCGCACTGAATGGCTTTAAAACCGAGATTCAAAGCGCTGCGGTGATGTTCAACTACACCCTTGGTGGTCCAGAAAAGCAACGGGCCAGCACGCGAAACGCGCGAATCACAGACGGATTTCAGCCCTTTATCGGAATTGGATTGGCCCATGTCGACCACATCATGAAACAAGACCTCGAAGACGCAATGGGCAGGCGTTATCACCTTTGGTCCGATGGCACATTGAGGGATGTGGATCAAGCGGGCGATCACGCCGGAAACGCGAACATCTTGACCCGTGACTATGCTTATGAAAGCGACTTGAACGACATGCAAGACGCACCAAGCAATGGTCAAACTTTGGCCATTCCCGCCCAATTGGGCGTTCGCCTCGACGTCTCGCCTCGGGTGCGGGCACGATTTGGCATCAGCGGATGGTTGGGCCTGAGTGACGCCGTTGACGATCAGTCATCTGGACGAATCCTGTCTGGAGACGCATTGGCTACTGGGTTCTTTGGCTTGGGCATCCGGTTGGGGAAACTCGGAAAGAAACTCCCTCCCGTCCCCGTTACGCCAGGCTTTACCGCTACAGACGCTGCCCTTTTGGCCAGCATGGATACAGACGGAGATGGCGTCGACAATTTGCGTGACCGGTGCCCCGGCACCCCGAAAATGGCCAAGGTGGATGAACGAGGATGTCCTGTGGACTCAGATTCAGATGGGTATGCCGATTACCGGGACAAGGAGCCGTTTTCCCGCCACACATTTGTGAATTCAGAGGGCATCGCCATCCAAGGTGCCATCGCCACAACCATGGATTGGGATACAGTGCGGGGGCAAATCACCTCCGACCTCGCCGACATTGCCACGTTCACTCTGCGTGTGTCCAAACCCGAAACTGGGTGGACACAGGCCGAGCAGAAGTCGTTGATGGCGTTCTCCCACCTAAAGGAAACCTCGGAAGCGATCGAAGTTCAGGTCGGCCCCGACCCCAACGAAGCAGGCCGTGCTGCACATCAGCTGCAAGCCAGTGGACTGTCTCCCGAAATCATCGAGCCATCCACCCCTTCAATGGTGGAGGTTTCTTCTGCCATCACCCCCGAAAACACGGCAATATCTGCTGGACACTATCGCGTTCAACTCGGTGCATTTCATGCACCCGAAACGGCTGAATTGGAGGTGCTTTTCTCAGGACTTGATGTGGTTCGCTTTCAAGGGGATGATGGGCTAACCCGCATCGTATCGTCTGCCTTCACGAGCAAATCAGATGCAGAGCGCTACAAATTGAAAATGGCGGAGCGCGGATTCATTGGTGCGTTTTTGACCACCCATGGATTGCCTTTGCCTGCCGAGAGTATTGAGCAGAACCCAACGGAGGAAGACGCCCCACAATTTGACAAGAGCAAGTTGACGTTCCGAATTCAATTGGGCGCCTTAAAAGAGCAAGTATCGACGGATGCACTTGATGCCTTTTTGGCCATTGGACAAGTCGAGCACAGAACTGCACCAGGATGGCACCGCTACCTGCAAGGCGAATACACCAGCATGGAAGACGCGAAAATGGCATTGCCTGCCATTCAACAGGCCGGCTTTACCGATGCTTTTGTTGTGGGTGATGTCTTTGGACGCGTGGTGCCCGTTGCCGAGGCGATCATTTTGTTGAACCAAGATTGATCTCTTTCTCCAACATCGCATCTGCAACAGCATCGGCAACGCGCATGCCATCCATGGCTGCCGACAATATCCCCCCTGCATAGCCTGCGCCTTCTCCACAAGGGAAAAGCCCCTTCACGTCTGGCATCTCACAGGTTTTGGGGTCCCGGGGCATTCGAACTGGACTTGAAGTGCGGCTCTCAGGAGCCACCACGATGGCATCTGGGTGCACATACCCTGGCATCTTACGCTCAAAATCTTGGATGCCCGCAATCAATCGCTCCACAACAAAATCGGGCAAAATGCGGGTCAAGTCCACGGACTTCAAGCCGGCCAAATAGCTGCAGCTGGGCAAGTCTTTTGATCGTCGTCTTTTGAGGAAATCTCCAAGCCGTTGCGCCGGGGCCACTTGACCTCCGCCACCGGCTTTGTGGCATGCCTGTTCTACCTGACGTTGAAAATTCAAGGCACCCAAAGGCCCAGTGTGCCCCGCCATGTCCAGATCTTCCTCTTGGATTGTGGTCACCAAACCGCTATTCGCCCAGGCGTTGTTGCGCTTGGAGGGACTCCATCCGTTGGTCACAACTTCCCCGTTCTCGGTTGCACAAGGCGCGATGATGCCCCCAGGACACATACAAAACGAAAACACCCCACCTCCCTTCACCTGAGTAACCAGAGAATAGGACGCGGGGGGCAACGAAAGGTCTGCGGCCACCTCCTCGCCTCGAAGCCGATACTGACGTCGGTCAATCCAAGATTGGGGATGCTCAACCCGGACGCCCAATGCAAAGGCCTTTCGCTCGATGGGCAACCCTTCCCTTTCCATCCATTCAAAAACATCACGGGCACCATGTCCCGTTGCCAAAATCACTGCAGAGGCAGCCACATCACCCTCGGTTGTTTTTGCGCCCACAATGGCGCCATTGTCAGAGCGTAGAAGGCCATCTACTCGGGTTTCAAACCGCACTTCTCCTCCACATGAGACAATCGTCTCCCGCATGGATTCTATGATGCTTGGCAACTTGTTGGTTCCAATATGCGGGTGAGTGTCCACGAGAATGTCGGAATCAGCGCCATGCTCAACCAACCAACCCAAGGCGGCAAACCAAGCGCCACGCTTTTTGGCGCGGGTGTACAGTTTTCCATCTGAATAGGTTCCAGCACCACCTTCACCGAAACAATAATTGGACTCCGGGTCTACCCTGCCCTCTCGAATCAAGGAGACCAGATCCCTGCGCCGCTGTCTCACGCCTTTTCCCCGTTCCAAAACAATGGGCCGAATGCCCCGTTCAATCAATCGCAAAGCACAGTACAAACCCGCGGGACCAGAGCCGACCACCAAGGCCTCAGGACGACCCACTACAGATTGCCATGCGCCATGGACCACCTTGACCACAGCGTCCTCCAAACCTACTTTTAGCTCAACCACAGCCGGATTGGGCCGGGCATCGAGGCTTCTCCGCAAAACTGTCCAGCGGGGAACCTCCCCAATTTGCTGCTTTAATGCCCTTTCAATCGCATCGTTATCCCGGGCCAAATCAGCCGGCAAACGCAGCATCACGGAACGCTCTGAGGCAGCAGAATCTGGGGTGTTGGGAGAAGTGTTCATTTCCAAGGGCAAATTACACCGAGACCCCCTGCATCACGGGCAGGTGCACGAACTAGATTTGACCCATGTCGAACCCCGACGTTCCCCAGCTCCACATCACCGACCGAGGCCTGTCTTCGGATCGCATGCTCGAATTGCTCGATCATTTGCTTCTGCCGCGGCTGATTGAAGAGAAAATGCTCAGCCTTTTGCGGCAAGGCCGCATCAGCAAATGGTTCTCCGGAATGGGTCAAGAGGCGATTTCCGTGGGGTGCGCGGCGGCCTTGCTTGAGGATGAATTCATTCTCCCCATGCACCGAAACCTGGGTGTGTTCACGACGCGAGGAATTGAACTCACCCAACTTTTCGCCCAATTTCAAGGCAAAGCCTCCGGCTTTACGCAAGGTCACGACCGAAGCTTTCACTTTGGCAGCATGCCCCATCACATCGTGGGCATGATCAGCCATCTTGGACCTCAATTGGGCATCGCCGATGGCATCGCGCTCGCGAGCAAACTTCGCAAATCAGGCAAAGCCACTTTGGTCTTTTCGGGAGATGGCGGAACCAGCGAAGGGGATTTCCACGAATCCTTGAATGTGGCGGCTGTATGGCAATTGCCCGTCATTTTCTGCATCGAAAGCAACCACTGGGGATTGTCTACCCCAAGCAGTGAGCAGTTCCGATGTGCCCAGTTTATAGACAAAGCTGCGGGGTACGGCATTCCCGAACAGGACGCGATTCGGGTCAACGGAAACAACATTTTGGAGGTGTACGAAACCGTGTCCAGCATGGCCGCTTCCATTCGTGAGAATCCCCGCCCCATTCTCTTGGAGTTTGACACCTTCCGGCGCCGAGGGCATGAAGAAGCGAGCGGAACCAAGTATTACCCTGAAGGCTTAATTGAAGCTTGGGAGAAAAACGACCCAGTAGATCGCTTTGTGGACTTTCTCATCGAAAAGGGGCACCTCGACAACACAGAATTGGAGGCGAGGAAAACCCGACACAAAGAAGCGATTGTTTCTGCATTGAAGGCGGCTGAGGCCGAGCCTGACGTCGAACCCAACCGAGCAGCTGAATTTCAAAGGCTGTTCAAAGAAGACCCTGCTTTGATCAGAGAGGCTGGATCCGAAACCAAAGAGTTGCGGATGATTGACGCCATTTCTGAAGGACTTAAGCAATCCATGGAGCGCCACCCAGAACTGGTCTTGATGGGTCAAGACATCGGAAAGTATGGCGGTGTATTCAAAGTCACCGATGGTTTTGCTGATCAATTCGGAGCCGACCGTGTTCGGAACACGCCTTTGTGCGAAAGCGCCATCGTGGGCACCGGACTTGGACTTTCCATTGCCGGTGCCAAAGCCATGGTCGAAATGCAGTTCGCCGACTTTGTCACCTGCGGATTCAACCAAATCGTCAACAACCTGGCCAAACTGCATTGGAGGTGGGGACAGAATGCAGACGTGGTGGTGCGCATGCCCACGGGTGCCGGAGTGGCTGCTGGCCCATTTCACAGCCAAAGCAATGAGGCCTGGTTCTTTCATGTCCCAGGGCTTATGCTCGCCTATCCAGCCTTTCCGGAGGATGCCAAGGGATTGCTCGCTCGGGCCATTGACGCCCCGAACCCTGTGCTCTTTTTCGAACACAAGGCCCTTTACCGAAGCCTATCGGGTCAAGTCCCAACAAACGATTACAGCCTTCCTTTTGGACAAGCCCGCATGATAGGCGAACCGAAAAACGCCGTCATCATCTCCTACGGAATGGGCGTTCATTGGGCCCTTGAAGAAGCAGAACGCCGAAAGTCAGAGGACGGGACCGAAATCGGCGTTCTCGATTTAAGAACCTTGGCCCCACTCGATTGGGACGCAGTGTATGCCGCTGCCAAAACTGCAGGTCGTGTTCTCGTTCTTCATGAGGACAACTTGACTGGCGGCATTGGCGGTGAGCTCACAGCTCGGATTCAAGACGCTTGTTTTGAGCATTTGGACGCCCCCGTCCGACGCGTGGCTTCTTTGGATACGCCTGTTCCTTTTGCGGCCGTTCTAGAAGACGACTACCTCGCAAAAGCGGACTTGTCTTCTGCTTTGGATAGCCTGCTCTCGTACTGATTTGTAGTCTCTCTTCGGAAATGCCGAGGCCCCAGACCTGCCAGGTCTTTGATCTCTGCCGCCATGAAATCAGCGGCGACGCATGACCGTTTGCGGGTTGTTGATCGCCTGTTCAATGGTGCGAATGTCCGCCTTCAACATGCCTTTTTTATCGAGGCGTTTCGCCTGAACCAAAAGTGCTTTTGCCTCTTTCGTGCGCCGCTTTGTGCTTTGAATCGCCGCCAAATTGAGCATCACTGCCGCCTTTTCTTCGTCTCGCTTGAGCCCGACTTCCAGCGCTTGGCGAAACGCTTTTTCTGCGTCCGACAAGCTGGACTCCAGAGTAAGATTGCCCTTCAGAAACCAATACTGCCCTCTGTTTTTTGGCCACAAATGCTTTGGGTTGATGCTGGCCAGCAAGGACCGCGCTTTGTCCATTTTTTGCTGCTGAATGCGCAAGGCCACCATGACCATCCGCAAACTGCGCAACCCAGTCAGGCCAATGACAATGGCCAACAAGACCATTCCAACTCCACTTCCAGTGTGCCCAGAGGTAAACAATTGAACAGCATAAGCGACCGCACTGGCGGTCAATCCGAACTTGAGAACGCGGGTGTCGAGCGGAAACGTCATGGATGTGATTTACAATGTGGCATGCCCTTGTGGCCTGCCGTGCGAAACTAACGCGTCCGCCGCATAGATGGCTTAATTTTGCGCAGATCCTGACCTGATTAACCCACCATGAACCGCATTCGACTCCGCGTCATTGTCGACATCGAAGAAGATGTCTTTCGGGACATCATCATTGGACGAACAGCCTCATTGGAGGATTTGCACCGTGGCATCCTCGCAGCCTTTGAATTTGGAGAGGGCGAGATGGCCTCCTTTTTTCAATCCGATGAAGATTGGGGACGCGGAAGAGAAATCCCCCTGATGGACATGGGAATGAACGATGCTGGAATCCCTTTCCCCTCCATGAGGACCACCGCTGTTGAAGACATGGTAAGCCAGGCGAATGACCGGATGGTGTATGTCTATGATTTCCTCCGGATGTGGTGTTTTTACGTTGAAATCGTTGGCCTAGAGGAAGGGGAAACCCCCGAATACCCCTTGCTCGCCCAAGAATTTGGGAACGCACCTGATCAATACAGCAAAGAAGTGGACTTGGGAGAAGAGTTGAGTGGTGCTGCGCCAGAAGAAGACGATTCGGGGCCATTGAAAACGGGAGACCCCGAGCTAGATGCTTACCTCGCAGGAGAGGAAGATGAAGAGGACAACGGCCCCAGTTTCACCTCATTGGACGACCTGGACGACCTTTCTTATTGAAGCCCATTTTGCCCCTTATCCCCAGAAGCAAGGCCCCTCTGCTCATTACTGTTGTGGGCCCCACAGCCATCGGAAAAACCACGCTGGCCATCCGAATTGCTCAGGAATTGGGCGCGGAAATCTTGTCTTCCGACAGCCGGCAATTTTACCATGAAATCCCCATTGGGACCGCCCAACCCTCTGCTGCAGAGCGCGCCACTGTCCCCCATCATTTCATCGACTTCCTGTCCATTCAAGACGAATACAGCTCAGGAACTTTTGAGACCGAGGCGACCCAATGGCTCAGCGATCACTTCAAAGCCCGAGAAGAAGCAGGCGAAACTCCTGTTGCGGTCATGGCTGGGGGAAGTGGGCTATACGTGCAGGCTGTCCATGCGGGATTCGACGACATCCCCTCTGACCCTGAAGTGCGAGAAGCTTTAAATGCGCAAGTCGCTGCCGAGGGCTTGGCTCCGTTGCTCGAAGAACTCCAATCCTTAGACCCCCATCATTTCGCAGAGGTGGACCAAGCCAACACCCATCGCGTGATTCGCGCGTTGGAAGTGTGTCGATGCTCTGGTCAAGCCTACAGCACCCTGCGCCAGAATTTCGCTGATCAATTAACAGTTCACCCAGGCGGCTGGGCCAGGCACAACCGACGTGGATGGGACACCCTGACCATCGGCATTGGAGCACCACGGGATTGGTTGCACAAACGAATCAATGACCGGGTGCATGTGATGCTCGAAGACGGTTGGATAGAAGAAGCCAAACGCGTCCTTTCTCACAGAGATTTGAACGCTTTGAAAACCGTAGGGTACCCTCAGCTGTTTGACTTCCTTGAAGGGAAGACAGACATGGAGACGGCCACACGCAAAATTCAAGAAGCCACCCGGCAATTCGCCAGGCGTCAACTCACTTGGTTTCACCGCCAGAATGATGTGCATTGGGTCGATGCCCGCTGCCCCGAAAACGGCACAGCTTTGGCCTTGAAATTGATTCGAGATGGCCACCTCTGATCCCACACCCCACCGCCAGAAGGGCAGTGTAGATTTTGACGACCAGTCCATCGACGATCTGGGCTTCAATGACATTCGCTTGATCCTCGAAGGCCATTGCAAAACGGATACCGCCAAAGCTCGGGCCCTGAATTTGGTCCCCTCCTCACATCGACCCACCGTACTCGACGACTTGGAATCTACGGACGAACTTCGCCGGGTTCGCGTGGAGGGATACAGCTTTCCCACTTTGGTTTTCGAGGAAATCAAAGGGGAAATCAAACTCCTCGAAGTCTCCGGATCTGCGCTCACCGAGGCCGGTTTCATGCGCGTCCTTCAATGCACCCGATTGGTCAATGACATCGTGGCCGCTCTTTTGGGACGAGAACGTTCATTTCCGCGGTTGTGCAGCATGTTGGGAAGCGTGCAAGAGAACCAAGAAATTGTGAAGGAAATCGAGGCTGTGTTCGACCCCAAAGGTGGGGTCAGAAGTGCCGCTTCGCCTGCTTTGGGGCGGATCCGAGTCGACCTTCAAACAGGACGCAGACAGGTCAATCGGCAATTCGACAAGGCTTTGCGCAATTGCGCGAAGCAAAACTGGCTGGCCGATACACAAGAAGGGTACCTCAACGACCGTCGGGTTTTGGCCATCGCGAGCACACACAAACGCAAGGTGCGCGGCTCTGCGTTGGGCACATCCAAGACGGGGTCAGTTACGTTTATCGAACCTGCAGAATGCCATCAGGCCAACCATGAGCTTGAAATGCTTCGTGACGACGAGCGCAAAGAAATCGTCCGGATTCTCCGTGCCTTAACCCAGCGGATCCGCAAACACACACCTTTGATCAAGGCGCAGCAACGGCTGTTGGTCCGGTTTGATTTTCTGCAAGCGAAAGTGAAGCTGGCCTTGGACATGGATGCGGTCAAGCCCCACCTTGTAAAGGAACTCCGCGTTGAATTGCTCAAAGCACTCCATCCTCTCCTTCTCTTGTCCAATCGCAACAAGGGCATCCACGTTGAACCCCAAAATCTCACCCTACACGGCGATCGTCGGATGCTGGTCATCAGTGGCCCCAATGCCGGAGGGAAGTCCATTGCATTGAAGATGGTGGGGCTGATCCAATGCATGGTCCAAAGCGGACTTCTTGTTCCTGTTCACAGCAACAGCGCATTCGGCCTTTTTAAGCAAATCCTCACCGACATCGGAGACAATCAAAGCATCGAAAACCAATTGTCCACCTACAGCTACCGACTGAAGAGGATGAAGGGGTTTCTCGGGACCGCTGGACAAAACACACTTCTGCTGCTCGATGAATTCGGGACGGGGAGCGACCCTGAACTTGGGGGCGCTTTGGCTGAAGTGTTCTTTGAAGAACTCTACAGCAAAAAGGCATTTGGTGTGATCACCACCCATTACGCCAACATCAAGACCCGCGCCACAGACATGAGCGAAGCCATCAACGGCAGCATGCTCTTTGATGGAGAGACTCTGTCCCCAACCTACACCCTTGATTTGGGACAACCGGGCAGCTCGTTCACGTTTGAGGTGGCCGAGTTGAATGGGATTGACCGGGAATTGTTGAAACGGGCCAAGGACAAGCTCGACCCCAATAAGGTCAAGCTTGATGGACTCATTGCCAGCCTTCAAAAAGAAAAATCTCGGCATGCCCGGCTCAATGACCGACAATTGAAAGCAGAGCACGCTGCCGACGAGTCTAAAAGAGAGTATGAGCGTAAGTCTGCCCGCCTTGAAGAACGACAAGAGTCGGTTCACCAAGTGGGCGAGTCCCAAAACTCGGCCTTGGTCAAGGGCAAAAAACTCCAGCAATTCGTCGACCGTTTCAAATCAGGACAAGCCAACAAAGCGCTGCTAGAAGACGTGAGGAAATACCTGTCAGTTGAAGCAACCAAGGTGGCTGAAAAGGCCGAGGCTGCTGCACAGAAAAAAGCGGACAAGGCAAGCAAAAAGAAAACGGCCCGAACCAAACAACATGTCGACCGCATACAAGTGGGCAGCACAGTTCGCCTAAAAGAAGGGCGTCAACGTGGCGAAGTCTTGGACATCAAAGGCCGGCGGGCTACCGTGGCCTTTGGTGAATTCAAAACCCGAGTCGAATTGCACGATTTGATTTGGGTCCGATAAGCTGGATCACTCCAAAATGACCCTGCGGGTCACTTGAGCGCGCGCCCCAGACGACACCGTAACATAGATGAGCCCTCTGGGCCACGCTTTGGCATCCAAGACCAAAGCCCCACCCCACCAAGCAGCTTCGTGCAACACCCTTCCCAAGGCGTCGCGGACCACCATGCGCGATTCAGAAGACCAAGTGCCATTGGAAAGGCGAACGTGCAGCTGGTTCCGCGTGGGATTGGGGGCCACTTTAAAGTCGTTTGACAACTGGATTTGCGCCACATCTACGATGTCCTCGCATGCCTGATCAGGGCCACAAGGAACCGCGGCCTCCGTGTCTGGATACGCGCCGTGTAAAACCGTTTGCCCTGTCCCTGAGGGATCGAGCCAAAGCTCCAGTTTTTCGTCCGAAGGATTTGGATTGTCATCCCAGTGATAGGACATCTTCCCATAATAATCGTCCTCATTCGGCCCCGTTCCGGCACCGAGTCCTCCATTTGAACAGGCCGATAAACCCGCAGAAAGCGTTCCAATGGACAACCCTTCTTCGTTAAAGAGGTGAGAGCCTGAAGACCCGGGTTCTGTGACGCCGTGTTCAGTTTCGGTCTCGGTCCATTTCGCCCGCCAATGGGATCCAAATGCCCCAAGACTGATGCTCGATGTCGACTGTGTATAGGTGCTCACCTTCTTCACGTCACCCGATGGATGGTGAATGCCTACTCCACTCCCAGACCCGCTTCCACTGGCATCCCAGCCCGCATAATACACAGGCCAGCCCGAAGGAATCTCATCCTCAATTTCCACCAATAAAAAATCAGAGCCTTGGAAATTGCTTCCCTGAATGTCGTCGGAATCCGCCAAGCGAATCACCCCTGTTCGACGGCGGTTCAAAAGGCCATTGCCCTCCCCACATTCTGGTTTTTCGTAATTGAAATAGACCTTGAACAACGCGAACTCATCGTCGGTCACCTCACTTGCGCAATGCAATGCGGTTAACATGTAACGTCGACAATCCAATGCCGTGGTGTTCACCATGGCACCAGAGCACAAATAAGACCCTCCGCTTTCGATAATGGACAGGCGCACCGTGGCATCACGTTGGCACTCCCAACCTTGGATTTCGGGACAAGCGACATCGACTTGACAAGGCTGACTTCCTCCACGGGCTCCACGTTGATCACGAAACAATGCCGCAGCTCCTTCCAAATGAAGCCGCACACCCGCCGACAATTCAGCAGAAACTCTCAATCGAAGCACAACGGTCTCGCCCGGCACATCCCCTGTGGCCAAACGTCCATGATCATTGTTGTCTCGAAAATCATAGGGGCCTTCTTGCCAATTGCCCGTGGCATCGGTCACCCACAATTCTGCACCTGCGGGCAAATGAAAGTCATCGAAATGAAGCGCGACGCCTTGGGCTTGATTGATGTGTACACCCGCCACATGCCATTCTGAAGCTCCCGTTGGGGACAAATCTGCAGCATGAGGCTGAACAATGCCATAGAGATGTTTCCCCAGAACTTGTTGCTCGCGATCCGCCCTTTCCCAAGCTGCAGACACATCCAACGCCTGCAATTCCACCATGGTCGGATTCAGGGCCATCAATTCTGACGGACATGGACGACTGTCGGTTTGCCCGTTCAAATCAGGCAAGAAAAACAGGACCAGGGCGAGCGAAGTCAAAGGATAAACCAGGGCTGAATTCATGGAGAATGCGTTCTTTTACGCCGATTAAAATGTCGGGTTGTCGAAGATAGTGTCCGACTGTTTAGGTTCAGTTTTTGGCATTTGTTCCCGGCATTCTCACCGAGAGGCTCAAGGCCAGCCCGTATATTTAGGGCATGACGCAAACGCTTCGCGCTCCCGCATTTCTCCCCCTTTTCATTGCCGCGACATTCTTTGCATTCCCTTCTCAAGGGATGGCCCAGAAGCCCGTCCAAGAGCAAGGGGAAAAGTTCAATACTCTCCTGTACTACATGAACCGGATGTATGTGGACAGTGTAGACTTGGACGGACTGGTCGAGACGGCCATCCGCGGCATGCTCGAAGAACTTGACCCTCATTCGGTTTACATCCCTGCAGAAGACCTCAAGCAGGCCGATGAACCATTGAACGGCAAGTTCGAAGGAATTGGAGTGCGCTTCAACATCATGAAAGACACCATCATGGTGGTCTCCACGATTGCAGGTGGACCCAGCGAGAAGCTTGGCATCATGGCTGGCGATCGAATCGTAGAGGTGGACGGCGAGGTTGTCGCCGGAGTGGGCATCCGAAACAAGGGTGTGATGGAAGCCTTAAAAGGCCCCAAGGGAACCCATGTCGAGGTGGGCATTCGCAGAGGCCGCAGCAACGACTTGCTCAACTTCGACATCGAACGCGACAAAATCCCAATTTATTCGGTGGACGCCCATTACATGGTGAACGACAGAACGGCCTATGTGAAAATCAACCGCTTTTCAAAAGGGACCATGGATGAGTTAAATGCCGCGTTGGATGCCCTGAAAGAAGAGGGCATGAAAGACTTGATCCTGGACCTTCAAGGCAATGGTGGAGGCATGCTCAATGCGGCCATCGACATGGGTGACGAATTCTTAGCCGGTGACCGACTGATTGTATATACCGACGGACGCTCGTTCCCCAGAGAAGATCGAGTCGCCGATACTGAAGGTAGATTTGAAAAAGGCCGATTGGTAGTGCTTGTAGACGGTTCCAGCGCTTCGGCCAGCGAAATCGTCAGTGGGGCCATCCAAGACTGGGATCGCGGCCTGATCGTGGGCCGCAGGACCTTCGGTAAAGGCCTGGTTCAACGGCCTGTTCGCTTGCCTGATGGCAGCGCAGTTCGCCTCACCGTCCAGCAATACTTCACCCCCACCGGAAGGTGCATACAGAAGCCCTATGAAGACGGCGTGGATGCCTATCGCCGCGAGAAGTACGAGCGCTTCGAAAAGGGTGAACTGACCTCCTTAGACAGCCTAGACCTGCCTGATAGCCTGAAATACAGCACTCAGATTCTGAACCGCACAGTCTACGGTGGCGGAGGCATTCTGCCCGATGTCTTCGTGCCCATCGACACGAGTTACAACAGTGTTTATTTCACTGATTTGCTGCGCAGGGGCCTGTTCAATCGCGCCGTACTCGAGTACGTCGATCGCAATCGAAGGCGACTTGAAAAGAAATTGGCCGACCGGAATGACTTCATCACCAACCACAAATTGGATGAGGAACTGCTCGATGGCCTGATTGCTTTGGGTGAAGAAGAAGCCATTCCATTCGTTGAAGAAGACTGGAACGCCTCTTTTTTCGCAATCGACCTGAGGTTGAAGGCCATTCTGGCCAGGACCCTGTTTGACACGACCGCATTTTACGAAGTGTTCAATCCGATTAATCCTGTGTACAGAAGGGCTTTAGAAGTGCTTGAAGATGGAACCTACAAGGATTCAGGGGTTGGACAGGACTAATTCACTTCTCCAACCGGAACAACCCTTACCCACGAGGTTCAACCCGAACAATCGCTGGTTAATTTTGAACTGGCAACACGACCCAACAACATGAATATTGCACGTACCCTTTCTCTGTTCGCACTTCCTGTCCTTCTTGTCGCTTGTGGCGACACCGCCGACAGCAGCGCAGCCGATGACGCTGTTAGCACGGAAACTTCCACTGAAGCTCCAGCTGACCAACCAGAATCAAAAATGGACCTCGCCCGCGACAATGCGGAAGCACCGGCAGTTGCAGGCCCAACCACCTCCATCACCTTTGCTGAAAACAGCTGGGACTTCGGAACAATCGACGAAGGAGACGCGGTAACCCATTCGTTTAAGTTCACCAACACAGGAGACATTCCATTGATTTTAGACCGCTGCAAAGGGTCCTGTGGTTGCACTGTACCCAAGTGTCCAAAAGAGCCCATCGCTCCTGGCGAAGAGGGTGTGATCGAAGTCAAGTTCAATTCCAAAGGGAAGAAGAACAAGCAGACCAAAACGGTCACGATCAATGCCAACACGGTTCCAGAGCAGACCCGAATCACCATTTCTGCCAACGTCACACCTGCACCTGTCGAAGACGCTGGTCAATAATCGCCGTTACATTCTATGAAAAAGGCCCTCTTTGGAGGGCCTTTTTCATGTCACAGGATTTCAATCGGGAGATTGATGACTACTGAAGCAATTGATCGATGGCGTCCGCCAATTTTAAATCCCGATCCGTAACAACGTGCCCCGCATCGTGCGTATGCAATTCAATCCGCACATAACTAAACTCGTTGTGCAGCGTGGGGTGATGGCCTTGTTGCTCCGATAAGAAAGCCACACGCGTCATGAATGTAAAGGCCTCTTGAAAGTCCTTAAAACGAAATTCTCGAACGAGCCGATTGTCCTTTTCCAACCACATTTTGCTGTGCTTTCTAATGTGAATGTAGCACGGGGCGATGGGAATTGCCGATACAACCCCAACTTCGCACCCATGGACGTCCCCTCTTCGCCCAAGAATACCCGCAAGCCCATCGGCTTTGCCCCACCTTTCATCGATGACGACACCATCCGTGCAGTGGAACGTGTTCTCCGTTCTGGCTGGATCACAACTGGACCAGAAACCGCTGCCTTTGAAAAAGAACTCGCGGCGTATTGCGGAACAGATGCCGCGGTATGTGGTGGCTCTTGGACCGGATTGGCTGGGGTGATTCTCGATTGGTTTGGTGTTGGACCCGGCGATGAAGTGATTTTGCCCTCTTACACCTATTGCGCCACAGCCAACGTCGTTCTCCACAGAGGGGCAACGCCGGTTATGGTTGATTTGCCCTCGCCTTTGAACCAAGATGGGTTCAACCTGACCTGGGACGCCGTCTTTCCTCACCTCAGCGCACGCACCAAGGTCATCATGCCAGTGGACGTTGGTGGCTGGCCCACATGCATTGGCGACTGGACCACAAAACTGGAGCACTGGACAACCTCTCATGGCTTTCAAGCCAACAGTGAAGTACAAGCCACACTCGGACGGCCGCTTTTGCTGCTGGATGCCGCTCACTCTCTTGGGGCTTCCATCGACGGCCAATCAGTGGGTGCCCAAGCCGACCTCTCGGTGTTCTCATTTCATGCGGTAAAGAACCTGACCACAGCCGAAGGGGGGGCAGTGACCCTCTCTCTGCCTTCCTCATTTGACCCCACTGAGGTGGGCAAAAAATTACGAATGCTCAGCCTTCATGGCCAAAGCAAGGATGCCGCATCCAAATACCACGCCTCGGGGCGGGATGCTTGGCGGTATGATGTGATTGCCCCTGGGTTCAAGTGCAACATGACCGATATCCAAGCGGCCATGGGAAGGGTGGCATTGGCCAGGTATGGTGCCGACTTAGAGAAAAGACACACCCTCGCAGATCGCTATGATGCCGGATTTGCCAACTGGGGCCCTGCCCACTTGCCGAAAAGACGGGATGAGCGCAGGCAAACTTCGGATCACCTCTATGCCTTGAGGTTGACGGATTTGATTGAGACAGAACGGAACGATCTCATTCAGCAGCTCCGCGAGGTCGACATCGCTGCCAACGTTCACTTTCAGCCCCTTCCTCTCCTGTCGGCTTATGCACAGCGCGGGCATGACCCCAAGGACCACCCGGAAGCTCTGGCTGCATACGCTTGCGAAATCAGCCTGCCCCTCCATCTCCATCTGGAATTTGAAGATGTCGACCGCGTCATCGACACCGTCAAACGCGCACATGCTGTGATTCTGTCTCAGAGAACACCTGGATCCAATCCCGCATGAAACGGTCAATGGACATCATGGTTGCCGCCATATTGCTGGCCATACTGTTGCCAATCTTACTCAGCATAGGACTTTGGATCCGTTGGAAAGATGGGGGAGACATTCTCTTTCGCCAAGAGCGCATGGGCCGTTTCGGTCAGCCGTTTCTTATCCTCAAATTCCGAACCATGCGGCCACCAAAGCTTGGTGACCTTCAGGTGACTTCGGGAGAAACAGATGCAAGGATCACCGCCACAGGAAGGCATTTGCGCTCACGGAGGTTAGATGAGTTTCCTCAACTCCTCAATGTTCTCAAAGGAGACATGAGCTTTGTTGGCCCGAGGCCAGAGGTCCCAAAATATGTGGACCTAAAAAAGAAGGATTGGCAGCGCGTGCTTTCAGTGAGGCCCGGCATTACCGGACCCGCTGCATTGGCTTTTCGAAATGAAGGAGACCTGCTCTCTCAAGCAGAGGATGCAGATCGGTTCTATCGAGAAAACATCCTTCCTCAAAAACTGGCCATTCAACTCGATTACGCCAACCACCGAACTTTGAGGGGTGACTTTAGCCTGTTATTCCGAACGCTCGGCGTTCTCAGGGGCTGAACAGCCTTCAACAAAAAAGAGCAACTCTCGGAGCCTTTCGGCCTGAGAAAGGTCCTCTTGGCGCTCGTAGGCGTAGGCTAAGTTTCCAATCAACCGCCTCAACACATCCACTGGGTGACAAGGTCCACAGCTCTGCTGCTCCACGGGTAAATCCAAATGACCAAGAAAGGCACTGACCTCCCCAGGGTGAATCACATCCCCTAGATTGAATGGGTTGATGTAAAACAGCACACTTCCAGGACCTCCACCTTCGGTGAACTCACCCAAGTGTCCCCCATCGCAATAAGCGAGGATGAAGTGATTGGGCAAGTTGACTCCGTGGATAGGCAACCCCAATTCTTGGGCCATTCCCAAGTACAATGCACCCAAAGCCAATGAATTTCCTTTTCTCTGACGCAAGACCTCGCCGGGCAACGCATGGGTCGTGCGGGCTGCACCCCCTTGTGTTCCCTCGAAGCCATGATGCTCAAAGAAAATCCGATTGATGACTTTCACCTGCTCTAACGCGGTCATGTCGTCGTTCAACTCCAACCAAATGTCCTGCCGGATGCGTTGAACGTCTTCTCGCAACGCCCCCAAATCGGAAGCAGGATCGACATATTGATCCACCAACAACATGGCCTCGGCCAAGTGATGGTCATTGGACTCCACCCAATCCGCGAATGACGACCGAACTTCATCAGTAGCCAGCTGATCGAGCAGGGCTTTGGCCCTGTTCTGAAAGACATCACCGTGTCCCTCCTCCTCCAATGCTTGACGTAGCTCTGGCACAGCGGCTTCTCCGATGCGCTCGAGTTCGCGCTTCACAGTCGTGTAAATGCCCTCATCTGGGTCTTCCAGGAGGGAAATCAAGGCATGCATTTCAGAAACACTCATAACCAAACGATTTGTGTGGTAGCAAAGTACTTCTGATCATAACCGGGCTATTTTGCACCCGTGGCTTCTTATTCAAACGACGATGTGAATGCAACTCCTCCCCCTCAATTCGGGGAGGTTTCTAGCTCATCCTCAGCAACTTCGGCTTCTTCTTCAAGTCATCCACCGGGGGTTGTCGGTATCGCACCAGGCGCACGTCCGTGGCGTGCATATCGCAGACCCCCTCAGCCCAGACCCGGCGGAAAACCTGACGATGCAACACTCTTGGCAGATCGAAAGCGCATTCAATTTGCCTTGACCGTAACCACCGGACTTTTGGTTTTGGTTTGGGGGGCCTTCTTCATTGACCTCCAATTTGACCTAGAATGGAGACGGTTTGGGAACCGCCCCTTGAAGCAGAGTGGCCTTCCTGGCATCTTGACCATGCCCTTTTTGCACGGCGATTTTCAGCACCTCTGGAGCAATACAGTGTCCTTTTTCACCTTGAGTAGCCTGCTCATCTACTTCTATCGCAGCATTGGACTGAAGGTCCTCGCTTGGAGTTGGGTTGGCGCTGGCATTCTCCTTTGGTTCAGCGGAGCATCCGGTAACCACATCGGACTGAGTGGCGTTGTTTACGCCTTGGCCTCTTTCCTTTTTTTAAGTGGACTCATCCGAATGCACCCACATTTGATTCGAGTGGCCATGGTCGTGGCGTTTTTGTACGGCAGCATCGTTTGGGGCGTCTTCCCCATAGAAACAGGCGTGAGCTGGCAAGGGCATCTTTCGGGCGCTGTATTGGGCGGTCTCTTGGCTGTCGTTTGGAGAAAACAAGGCCTTCAACGCCCTGAACCTCCTGTGGAAAACGACGAAGAGAATGAACCCCAGGACAACGACAATCCCTCTCCACAAACTGGAATCCCCTCCACCTGAGGGGTGGGTGCACTCGTCGGCAATCTGCAATCAGAAGCACGATTTAACGGCCACATTGTGGCGGTCACCAATAGAGCGGAAAAACCCGAGAATCAGGCGTTGAGCATGACCGGCATCACCAGCATGAGGATGTCCTCTCCGCTGGCGGCCCCTTCTTGTTGTGGACGAATGATGCCCGCGCGATTCGGCGCACTCAACTCCAAGGTGATGTCCTTCGCATCCAAGTTGTTGAGCATGTCCAGAAGGAATCGGCTGTTGAAACCGATTTCCATGTCGTCTCCCGTGTAGCTGCAAGCCAAAGACTCCCGCGCCTCATTGGCGAAGTCCACATCCTCTGCACTGATGGTCAGGCTGCTGCCCGCCAAAGTCAACCGCACTTGATGCGTGGTCTTGTTCGCGAAAATCGAAACCCGACGAATGCTCCGCTGAAAGTCCTTGCGGTCAATCGTCATGCAATTCGGATTGTCCTTTGGAATGACGGCTTCGTAATTGGGGTATTTACCCTCGATGAGTCGACACACGACATCCATTTCCCCATACTTAAAGTGGGCATTGGCCTCGTTGAAAGACACCACCACTTCATCGGTCATGGGAAGCGTCCCCTTGAGCAAATTCAACGGCTTCTTGGGGACAATCATCTCTGCATTCTCCGGCGCGGAAGCGTCCTTTCTTGCGTAGCGGACCAAGCGATGTGCATCGGTGGCCACAAAACTCAAATGGTCGTTCCTCAACTCGAAGAAAATGCCACTCATCACTGGCCGAAGGTCATCGCTTCCTGCAGCGAACAATGTCCGGCTGATGGCTTCTGCGAGCGTGTCAGAATCCAAAGTCACGGACGCCGCTCCCTCCAACTCGGGGGTTCTTGGAAATTCATCCGCATGCGCTCCAGCCAGTTTATACTTGCCTGCTTCGCTGGTCATTTCGACCCCGCAGGTTTTCGGATCCACTTTAAACGTTAAGGGGAGATCCTCAAAAGTCTTGAGAATGTCCAACAACATTTTGGCTGGAATCGCAATGGCGCCCTCTTCCTCGGCGGTCACCTCGACCGAAGTGGTCATGGTGGTCTCGAGGTCACTGGCACTAATGGACGCTTTTCCCGGAGCGATCTCAAACAAAAAATTGTCGAGAATGGGAAGTGTGTTGCTGCTATTGAGCACACCACTGATGGCCTGAAGCTGGCGAAGCAAAGCGGTGCTGGAGACGATGAACTGCATTCGGATGTAATGGACTTCGAAAATACAGTCAGACCTGTCCCCTAGCGCGCTCAATTCCCCTTCACTTTTTCACAACAGGTACACGGTCAGCCATCGGCCACCCTGCATTGCACGAATCGCCGTTCCTGCCTATTTTCCCATCATGATGAAAATGGCGCTCTCTCAGTTTGCTTGCACCGCTCTGCTCAGCCTTGGACTGTTCACCTCGGCCCTTCAAGCCCAAGTGGGCAATTCTACAGGGGAACCGGACGCCATACTGGCCAGCATTGAAGGAACTTTGACCCGCGAAGCCTTGAACGCCACCCGCATGTCATTGGAGGATATGGGACACACGTTCAACTACGGCAGTTTCCAGTTTCGCCCCGACGGCAAGCTCGTGGGTGTCGAGATCTTCCTGATCTTGGAAGGTCAGGAGTTTCGTGAATACGTGGAGTTTGTGAGTGACACCTGCATCCTGGAGATTTCCAAAGCACAGGGAATCAAGATGGAAGGCTGTTGACCTGCTCAACCGCCTCGACTACCTGATTCACAGTCAAGCTTTCGCCGCAGCGGAAATGTCCCTTAGGACACTGCTTTAACCCGTGCACACCACATGGTTTACAGTCCAATCCAGCGGATTCTACATTCAACTCGGTGTTGAGGCCCCATCCCCCATGGAGTGCGCTTGGCAAGACCCCAAATCCAAAGCTGGGGGTCGTGCTGCAAAACACCCCCACCACGGAACACCGCATCGCACCCGCGATGTGCAACGGCGCGCTGTCATTGCTCACAACAACATGGGCAGTGGCCATGAAGGCGGCTGTCCCCAATAGACTTAAATCACCTGCGCACACCAAAGGACGACGCAGACACCGGTCGGCGATCGCAACCAACCTTTCGCGGTCTGCGCCCCCGCCAATCAACACGACAGGTCGCCCAGGCCAGCGCTGAGTCAAAACGTCGGCAAGCGAAGACCAATGCTGGGACGGCCAGCGTTTGGTTTCCCAAACACTCCCAGGGGCCAACAGAATGGCCCCTGAAGGCCAAGCCGATGCGGCTTCCCGGTGCTGTAGCTGCGGGTGCAGCTTTGGGCAATCCAAGTCAGGATCAAAAGACCCCACCGCATCTTGAATGTGGCTGTGGTTTCGCTCCGTTTCATGTCGCCCATCTCCAAGAAGATGAGGGAAAGAAACCACGCCGCGCTGGCCTTTCGCAGGTGAACCTTCAAATGCCGTTCTTCGCTGAGCTCCTGACCACCTCGACAACCATGCCATGCTCCCATACCGGTGCAAATTGACCAACTGCTCGGCCTGGACGGAATGAACGCCTCTGGCGATGGAGAGCAATCGAGGATATTTCTTCCACCCTTTCCTGTCCCAAACCACAACACGTTCGACAAAAGGGTGCCCCTCAAATAAACCCTCAGCACCCCGACGGACCACCACACCAATGGGGTCTTCGGGAAATACACGGTGCCAAGACTCCAACAAGGCCGTGGACAAAACCACGTCGCCAAGGAATGCCGGTTGGAGCAAAAAAAGCCCCCCCTTTTTGTCCATCTCGACCGTCTTCATACCGCCACTGCGTGGGTTCTCAATGCATCGTTCAATGAAGTTTTTCGGTCCGTGCTTTCCTTTCTGTGCCCTACAATGAGCGCACAAGGCACACCAAATTCTCCTGCTGGAAATGACTTTTGACGCGTGCCCGGAATCACAACGGCTCGTGGAGGAATCATGCCATGATGCTCCACCACCTCGTTGCCCGTCACATCCAAAATACGGGTGCTCGCGGTCAGGACCACCCCCGCTCCAAGCACCGCTTCTTTTCCAATGCGCACCCCTTCAACAACAATGGCCCGAGACCCCAAAAAAGCACCATCCTCTACAATCACGGGGGCAGCCTGGAGTGGCTCGAGCACGCCACCAATCCCAACCCCTCCGCTGAGGTGAACATCCGCACCAATTTGAGCACAAGAACCCACTGTGGCCCATGTGTCCACCATGGTTCCGCTTCCGACATAAGCACCTATGTTCACATAGCTGGGCATCATGACCACGCCACGCCCCAGAAAAGAACCATATCGCGCGATCGCATGGGGCACCACACGCACTCCAGCCTCGGGGTGATTGCGCTTCAAATCCATTTTGTCGTGGAATTGAAAAGGCCCAACTTCCTCCACCCTCATCTCACGCATGGGGAAGTACATCACCACCGCTTTCTTGACCCACTCATTCACTTGCCAACCGTCTTGAGCGGGCTCGGCGCAGCGAAGCCGCCCCTCATCCAGCCCCTGAATCACGGCATCCACAGCCTGCTTTACCTCAGGTGATTTGCGCTGATCAGGTGCATCCCACGCCCCTTCGATGGTGGCTCGGATTGATGTCCACTGGACATTTGTTGAGGTCTGCGTTTGGTTGGCCTTCTGCATGTTGCGAAGATACCGGAGCCAAACCAGCTTAAGGGTAAATTTGCGTTATGGCGCGATTCATTGCATTTGACTACGGAACAAGGCGCATCGGAGTCGCGGTCACAGACTCTGGTGCCATGATCGCCGCACCCGAAGGCACGTACTCGCCTCAAGAACTGGACAAGGCAATACAACGTCTGATTGGGGCGGAGCCTTGCGCCGGTTTTGTAGTGGGAATGCCTGGCTTGCTTACGGGAGAAACCACCGACAGCACGGCACCAATCCAGTCCTTCGTGTCCGAATTGAAAAAACGCCACCCGTCGCTTTCCGTGGAACTGGTGGACGAAGACCACACCAGCCAAGAAGCGTCAATGGCGATGGTACAGTCGGGCATGAGGAAATCCAAGCGACGCCAAAAAGGCCAATTGGATCAGATTGCAGCCACGCTGATTCTTCAACGATTTTTGGATGCGCGGTAAGGCGTATTACGCCTCTTCGTTCCCCTTAAAAACTTCGATCTCCTTGGTGGTTTTCACCAACTCCGTGAACCGGTCTTCATAACGTGTGGCGCGCACGACGTGGTTGTCAATCCAGTGGTAATTCCCTCCCCTAGGCTTGCCCATCAAAAGACCGTGATACTTGAATCCGTGCTCTGCGAACCACGCCTCCGTCACGCTGCGATGCTCTTCCGTTCGGCTGGTGAAAAAGGTGATGATGTGCCCTTCATCATGCCAACGGTTCAACGTTTCCAAGGCGTCCGGAAATGGCACACAGGTCACCATGCGCTCTGCCTGCTCATTGGGCACATCTTCGGTGATGGTCCCATCGATGTCAATGAGAAAATTCTTGACTTCTTCCGGCAACTGGGGTGAGGCTGCTCTGCCTTCCGAATCTTGGACGGCTTGAAGAGAGGGGTCGGGTGTGTTTTTGGCCATGACGATTTTGCGCTTTTGCGAAAGGGTCATTGCCTCCCACCTCAAATGTAATCCGATTACGGCTTCACTGTATGCAGCAGAGGACTCCAATCATCTTCGTCATGCCCTTTGCGAAAATGTAGCGCCAACTGTGCCTCAAGGGACATTCCTGAAGGAGCGCCAGCTGCCCACTGTGAGGCCAAGACGTGCCAATTGACCACCCTTTCCTGAGCGACCCCCTCTGGGTACAGCCCTTGATGGAGTCGTGCCAAACGGGCCAAATCCACTTGGGACTGACGCCGAACCGCCCTTCGTGCCTGTTCGTCCAGCTTGTCGAGCAACTTGGCCATTTTGGCTTTGGTGGACTCCACACTTCCGAGCAACGATGCGTCCAGCTCCTTGAATGCAAGGCCAACTTCCTTCGCCCCCCGTTCCAAAGCCAAGCGTAAAGCCTGCGTGTCGGGCGGATCAGAATCCGAAACATGATTGGACTCCCAAACTTCTAAACGGTCTCCAAGCTGAGCATCACTGATTCCAAACTCCTCGGCCAAGGCCGACAATTTTTTAGACAAAACCCGGGCCCCATCTCTGGGCACCAAGGCCGGTTGAATCAATCCAAAGGCAGGAAACAACTGCGTCAACTGCAGCCAATAGGCCACCTCGGCCAAGCCGCCCACAACAGCGACATCGGGCAACACCATGGATTGGAATACTGGACGCAGCAATGCATTGGGTGAAAACCGAGCTGGAGAAGACTCGAGTTCTTTTAAAACCGATTCGTCATCTGGCCAGACTTGGTCACCCGCCGCCCAATGCCCAGCTTCACTGTGAATGCGTTCTCGCCTGCCTTCGGACAAGTAAAAAAGATTCACTGGCCTCACATGAACCTGTGGGGCATGCCCTTCCCTTTGCAAGGTGTCGTTGACCTCACTGACACAACGCTCGACCACCTTATCAGACAACTCTTTGGCCATCGCGCCCGAAAAAGCCGCCTTGAGGGTCACATCATCCCCATCAACCACCACGATTGTATCGTCTCCAAATGCACCGTGCATCCATCGCCGCATCACGTCTGTCAAGGCTCCGTGAGAGGCCTTGAGCAATGCGGACTTCCGCTCCCCCTCTACTCCAGCAGCATCACTCCAATTCTCCAACATGACCCGGAGTCCCTCCGTGCCCATTCGCCCCACGGCACCTCCAACGGAGGCCGGCGACCATGTCTGCCACCCTTGGCCATCCCAAAGGGATTGAATCTCCTCAAAATCGTGGTCCTCTGAAGCCAGCCAGAAAACAGGAACAACAGGTGTGCCCCAGCGCGCTTCCAACTGTTCCGCCAGCACCACAGCCGACAACACCTTGTAATACGTGAATGCCGGCCCTGTGGCCAAGCAAAGCTGATGACCTGTGGTGACCGTTCTGGTTTCGGAAAGCCCCAATGCCGCGATCTTCTTCGATATCGCCTGTCCCGATTTTTGGTATTGTCTGGATACGGCTGAAACCAGCATCTCCCGATGTCCCTCTTCACGCGACAGGCCCTTTCTGAGTTGATCTAAATTGTCGGCCGTCGGCTGAAGTGGCCACGTTATTCCATGATCAGAGGCCTGAAGTCGGCCTTCCCACCATTTTCTTACCACATGATCGAAAGCCAGCGTTTCCATCAAAGGAAGACCACGCTGTGCACGGTTGGATTTCATCATCCTTCGGACTTATGACCAGGCTTACCGAAGAACGGTCACCGCACCTTGTTGGGCCTCTTGGCCTTGAGCAGCGCTTCCGGGCCACTCTATTCTCCAGACATATACACCGGGCTTGAGCAGCTCGCCCTGCATGTCTCGACCATCCCACTGCGGCGATGCTGGATCCAAACGTGCGAGCAATTCACCCCAGCGGGAATAAATCTCACAAGACATTGGGTTCACATCTCCAATTTCCGGCATGAAGACGTCATTCACGCCGTCCCCATTTGGAGAGAACGCATTGGGCACATAGAATTCGGATTCGACAGGCAAACCTGCCATTTCTGGCCCCTTGACCTCTTGATTGTCTGACAACCAACCATCAATTGGATCGAAAAGGCTCAAACTGAAATCGTCGAAAAAGTAATAGGCCATCGTGGGGTTTTCCCCCATCACCACTTCCGCCTCCAAATCGGCATCTGCACCAAAGACACCAATGGTCATGAACCGAGAGGGACCCGAGGCCTCAAAAGCAAATGAAACGGTCTCCCAGCCCTGTTCATATCGGGCAAATGAGGACTGAAAAGTTGGAGGCAAAGGCAATTCCTGATCGCCCATTTGAATCGGCTGTTCCACAGAAAATGCCACCCCTAAGCCGTTCACTGCCAAACCTGCTCCAGATGTTGGCAACCACTCTCCATTGCTGATTTGAAAAGACAACGTATAGTGCTGTCCCGCCTGCAATGGCGCATCAAACTCCATCACCAAGTATTCTCTCGACAACGGTTGACCTGGACTGTTTCTTTTGATGGCTGTAATGCCCGCCACTCCCCTTCCTTCTGCCGGCTGAACCCAAGCAATGGGGGTTTCTGGAAGATCGCCGCCCAACTCACCATCCAAATGAAAAAAGTCAGGGGTTGACATCCCGCTGAAGGCGTTGTTCCACCCGGGGAGCAATTGCCACATTCCCGGGGCCGAGGGCATAGACAGCGCAGATTCGAAACCAGGATTCACCAATTGGGCGGCCACACTTGCAGAGAAGCCACACAAGCCCAATGCCAGCACCAAATTCATGCAGACAAATCGGCTATTCATACCCCAAGGTTCCACACGCATTCCTGCAAAATACCAAAGAAATGTCATTAAAACGAGAAGGAGCCCCGCGTTCGGAGCTCCTTCACCTTAACCAAAACAACTTGAACCAAAATCTTCGTTGCGTTTGCAGGGTATCGACCTGCATGTAGAAGACGCATCGGGGCTCGATTTTGTTGCCTGCACCTTTCCCAAAAGGTGCTAACGAATGTCAACGTGCAAATCGACAGGACACCCCGACCCCAATCGCCCAATGCGAGCGGAGACCTGAGCTCCACTCTCCCCGCAACCAAGACGACCAGCGATCGTCGAATCGCCGCTCTAAGGCCAAACGACCGCCCAGAGCCCATGTGTCAAATGGAACCCAATCCTGCCGTGCACTGCCCATTTGCTCGCGTTCATCCGGCATCCCAAAAGCAGGAATACGCTCCACTTCGAATGGTGACCGATTCAACCGAGACCACTTGACATGAACGCCTCCCCACCAAGTCCACGCCTTCCCCTTTCGCGAGGGCTCATGGCTTCCCATACTCAACGAGATTGACCCCATTTGAATGGCTCTCTCAGTGAGACTTACAGGCAATGTGTCTAGCTCGACTCCCAATTCATAGGTGCGTTGAACCCATTGTTCCAACCCACCTTGGCCATTGGGCTCAATGGCAAACGCGCTGTCGTCTAGGCTCAAAATGTCCATGGTCAACGCCCTGTGCACGCCCCACTCCGCTTCCAACTTCCACTGTTTGGCCTCTGTCTTCCATATGGCTCCACCCATGGCAGAAACAGCGGGCTGAATGGACGCCCCAACCCGCTCTGACAAAGGCACACCCGCAGCGTCTGAAATTTGACGCCAACCCAACATCGATACGCCAAAAACAGCGATGGGCTGAACAGAACGGCCCTTCACTTTCGCACGGTGGTGAGTGATGGTTGATTCCGCCAAGCGAAGGTCCAAATCCAGAACAAGCGGAACGCCATCCACGGTAATCGAGTCTTGGTGATTGCAAGAAGCCGAAGCCTGATGCGCCATCACCATCATCACAAGGAACATGACTGACTTCATAGAACCCCGCAAAATCAGCCTCCCATTGGAGACCACCAATTTTTTGTGGCCGTAAAAATCAATGACCGCCACCGGAGGGAAGCGTCAGCGGCAAGGTCAGCGTGGGCTGATTCGCATCCTGCTGCTCATCTTGAGTGGCAGAAGGCGCCTTTGGCTCCTCAGGAAGGGATGCAGGCTCTGCTTTGATGGCCGCAGGATCTGGCGAAGGGGAGACGGCATCGGCCCGAGGCCCCTCTTCTGCTCCTGAAACGGGATCCGATGTGGACAACGCCGCTTTTTCTGTCGCCTCTGCAGCGACAGTCGTTGACTCCGACCCAGATGCTGAAATGGCCTCTGAACCTAAGACAGCAGTGGGCTCTGCGGCCAAGTTCGGTTTTGCCGTGGATGGTGCGATATCCCCGCCTTCGCCTCCCGCTTCAAAAGCGGCATTTTGGTCCGGCATACCGTCTTTGTCTGGTCGTTCGCTAGACTCCATGCCTTCCTCCATTGCAGGCCCAGAAGGACCGGTTACAGCCGAAGGTGATGCCGAAATGGACGCAGGAATGGGGGTCAACACACTTGGGGCAGACGGGTTGTCCCCGGCCAATTCAAATGCTCCCCACAAGAACAGGCCACCAATCGCTGCCAAACCCAATTTGCCCCAAAGCCCTGCTTTGGTGGCCACAGGTGCGAAGAGCGTTTCACTTGCCGCAGGTGCAGGAACCGCGGCCTCGCTGAGCATAGAACGGACCTGCTCATCAAAAGCAGCGTCCCTGGCTTCCCTATCGTGTGACGTTTGTTTCATGGTGTATCGACCTCTTGATCTAGGCCCATGCTGGGTATAGACTTCGCTCTTGACGAAAGGGTTGCAAGCACGTTCTGTAAATATTTTCGAGCCCGGCTCAATTGACTCTTCGAGGTGTTCACATCCACCCCAAGTTTGTCGGCGATCTCCTGATGTTTATACCCCTCAATCACGTACATGCAAAACACAGTGCGGTACCCAAGAGGCAACTTAGAAATGGCCAGCTCAAGCTCCGATGCCGTGAATTCGTTGTCGTTTTTGTTTTCAAGGTCGCCAGGTGTGGCGTGCACCTCATCTATGTCGTGATGGTGACTGTGCTTGAGGTTGCGACGGTAGTGTGTGATGGCCGTATTGACCACAATTCTTCTCATCCAACCCTCAAACGAGAAGTCCTCCCTGTAGCTGCTGATGTGCTTGAAAATCTTGACGAAGCTTTCCTGCAGAACGTCTTCAGCGTCCTCTCGTGCATTGGTGTGCCGGATGGCGGTGGCAAAAAGCTGACCGCTGAACCTGGTGTACAGGGCACGTTGGGAAGAAGGTCGCTGTGACTTGCAACCTTCGATTAAACCCAGCAATTCTTGCGACGACGCCATCTGGTGGTTAACGCTTTTTGCACCGAATTCGTTGCATTGGGCGCATCAATCTGTGAACCGGGTCGCATTCAAGTCGAGCCACTTCAGGGCTGAACCATGAAAAATCGCCTCCCGCTGGACTTCGGTCAAGTTCATGTCGGTCTCGATGTAACGCCCAAATTCGAGGTCACCCAGAGGGAACGGATAGTCAGAGCCCATGACCACCTTTTCCGCGCCTTGCATGTCCAGCACATAGTCCATGAGGCGGGCGTCGTGGGTGATGCTGTCTACCCAAAACTTCCCGAGATAAGACCTCGGATTGTTGGGGTTGTCTACTGCCACTAAATCTGGACGGCAGCGCCAACCGTGCTCAATCCTTCCCAAAGTGGCAAGAAATGATCCCGATGCGTGGCTAAACATGACCCGAAGCTTGGGGTACCGGTCAAACACACCTGAAAACACCATGGAGCATGCGGCACGAGAAGTCTCTGCAGGCATTCCCACGAGCCATGGCAACCAATATTTGGTCATCATTTCTTTTCCCATCATGTCCCAAGGGTGCACCATAATGGCCATTCCCAAGCGTTCACAAGCTTCCCAAATCGGGTTGAATCTCGGCTCTGAAAGATTGTATCCATTGATGTTGGAACCAATCTGGATTCCGTGCAATCCGATCTTCTTGCACCGCTCCAACTCCGCAACGCTCAAGTCCGTATCCTGCATGGGCAGCGTGCCCAGTCCAACGTAATGACGGGGGTGGTCTTGAACGGTCCGTGCCAAGTCATCATTCAAAAAGCGAGCAATGTCGGCTGTATCCTCTGGCTTCGCCCAATAGGCAAACAACACGGGGATTGTGCACGCGACCTGCACCTGTACACCTGACTTGGCATACTCTTCGATGCGGATTTCCGGATCCCAACAATTGGCCATCACTTCTCGGAAGAAGCGATCCCCTTGCATCATGCGCGCGGCACCCTCGCGGTGGTGTTCAAGATGGATAAATGACCCATAACCCAGCTTCCGGCTCCAATCCGGCAGTTGCTTGGGCATGATGTGCGTGTGGGTATCAATCTTCAGCATGGATGGGGAAGTTAAGGTTGCCCTGACCGGCGGACGCGCCGGAGTTCGAGCCGATTCGTGGCGCTCACCTCCCATCCCGACAAGCTTGAGGAGACCAAGTGAAAAACTTCATCGTGCCACAAGGGAATCAATGGCGTGGTCTGCATGACCCTTGATTCGATTTTCCTGAGCAGCGCCTGCCGTTGGGTCGGGGCCCGGATTCCGGAGAGGCTCAAGAGCCACTCGTCCACTTGCTCGTCTGAATAATGGGTGTAGTTCGGACCGTTGGGCGCCCATCTTGCCGCATCAAAAAGCCCCAAGAAATTTTCGGCATCCGGGTAATCGGCCAACCACGACTTTCGAAACAACGCCACTTGACTCTTGGCCACCCGCTCTGCATCCAACGCACTCGGGGCCACATCAATGTCGACATCGATGCCCAGGCCCGACCATGTGTGCTGCAATGCCGCGGCCAAATCAGCCGTTGCAGGTTTTGTGCCTAGGGTCAGCCCTCCCAGCCGATGTTCTGGGCCAATCCCCAGTTGAGCAAGAAGGGTCCGAGCCGAATCCAAATCGTATTGCACACAGGAAAGAGCCGGGCGCAAACCCGCAGAGAACCCGGGCATGCCTGGAGGGACAAATCCAACGGCAGGTGCTGCTCCGCCAGCCCTCAATTCTCGCACCAATTGATCGCGGTCCAATGACAAACTCAACGCCAATCGAACTTCGGCAGGAAGGACGGTGAACCCCTGCTCGATCAATGCCGTTGAATCCATCAGGATTCCGATGTAATCTGTTTTTAGATAAGGGGTTGTGAATTTTCGAAATCGCCCCTTCCATTCCGGGTTCCAAGTGCCATTCTCCGAAAAGAAAACGTTCATCCATTCCGCACTCGGCGCGGACACAAAATCATAACGCCCCTGCCTAAACCCGAGCATTTCCGCCCCTTCCTCACGGTTAAAATCCAAACGAACGCCATCCAAGTATGGCAACTGCTCGCCCAAACTGTCGCGCATCCAATAATCGGAAAACGCGTGAAGCACCATCGCGGTTTCGGCCAGCCACCCCTTCAAAACAAAGGGGCCCGTGCCCAAGTCCTCTAAATCGGGGTTGCCCTTTTGTCCTCCATCACACAGAACGCTCGCTTGGGGGGTCGCAAGCAAACTGGCAAACACCGGATTGGACCGTTTCAAATTCAAATGAAGGCTGTCCGAAGAGATGACCTCCACGCCACCCTCGTCCAAAAGGTCCCGAAGCACCCATCGACCCGGCAAGGCTTCATTGGGATCCAATAGCCTCGAAAAACTCGCTGCAACATCTTGAGCGCGCAACGGCTCACCGTTGTGAAAAGTCACCGGACGCAATCGAAAAGCATACCGGACACCATCCGCAGACACCGACCACTTCTCGGCCAAGGCAGGCACCACCTGAAGGGATGCATCCAATTCCAAGAGCCCCTCATACAGCTGATCCACTGCCCACATGGTCTCCAGGTCAGTCGCTTTGGCTGGGTCCAAAGACCGAATGCCGTCCGACGCATTGTACGTGAGCAAGTCTAGCCCTGCTTCGGATGGACCCGCGATTGAACACGATTGAGCCACAAGCAAAATCAAACCACCCCAAAGGAATGGAGACACCCACTGACGTTTGGACCGCGCAAACATGGGGAGAAGTTAAACTTCCGAGGCTGAGTGTGGTTCTACATTTCGACGCCATGAAAGCCCCTTTGTCCACCCTCCTTCTGCTTTGCGCTTTTTGCGCTGCCCTTTGTGCACCCCAAGCCACACTGGCTCAAGATTTTACCCTGAGCGGACGTGTAATTGACGCCTCCACCGGGGAGTACATTCTCGGTGCGACGGTGATCGTCGACGGGGCCTCCATCGGAACCGCAACCAACACATTCGGCTTTTACAGCCTCGCCCTCCCATCAGGAGAGAGCCGTTTGAACTTCTCGTTTATCGGGTATGAGACCCAAAGCCGGACCCTGAATATGGAGGGCAACACCACGCTCGACATTGAACTCGGTGCCAATGTCATTGCCGTTGCAGCAGCAGAAATCGAAGCCGACAAATCCGCCAATACAGAAAGCACAGACCTGGGCAAAGTCTCTGTGGGTGTCGAGACCATCAAATCACTGCCCGCTCTATTGGGTGAGGTTGACGTATTGAAGGTGATTCAATTCCTCCCTGGCATTCAAAGCGCAGGAGAAGGGAACAGTGGATTTTACGTCCGCGGGGGCGGACCGGATCAAAACTTGGTTTTGGTGGACGACGCCGTCGTTTACAATGCTTCCCATCTGTTTGGCTTCTTCAGCGTCTTCAACCCCGATGCGGTGAAGGACATTGATGTCACCAAAGGCACGATGCCGGCGCGCTTTGGTGGCCGAATCTCCTCTGTATTGGACATTGGACTCAAAGAAGGAAACGCCAGGGAGCCCATTGTGAGCGGAGGCTTGGGCTTGATTAGCTCAAGGCTCACGATTGAAGCCCCCATTGTGGAGGACACCGCCAGTTTCATCATCAGCGGCCGAAGAACCTACATTGATGTTTTGGCCAAACCATTTGTGAACCCCGAAAGCGCCTTCGCCGGTTCTGGATACTACTTCTACGACCTAAACGCCAAGGTCAATTGGCGCGCCTCAAGGCGCAACCAATTTTACTTGAGCGGTTATTTTGGACAAGACGTGTTTGACTTCCGGTCCAGTGCTGCTGACTTTGGCAGCCGCATTCCCTGGGGCAATGCCACTGTGACAGGCCGTTGGAACCACGTGATCAACGACAAGGCTTTTTTAACCACCACCGCGACCTATAGCGATTATGAATTCGCCTTTGAAGCCCGTCAGGACAGCTTCATTTTTGGATTCCGCAGTGGAATAGACGACCGAGGACTCAAATCCCGCTTGACCCTCTACCCCAACGTTCGACATACTGTTCGGGCGGGCATTGAGTACACCTACCACACCTTTTTGCCCACCGAATTCTATGCCAGTTCCAATGGCGTGGATTTTGACCTCGGCGATGCTGTGCGCAACAGAAGCCATGAAATGGGGGCGTACATCGAAGATGAATTTGACATCACCGATGCCCTCCGGGTGAATGCCGGATTGAGGTACAGCGCTTTTGTGCAGACTGGCCCATTCACGAGATACGTTCCCCCTTCCGAGGACGACCCCTTGTCTGCCACCACTGCACCCGAAGAGATCATTTACGGCCCAGGAGACCGTGTATCCAACCATGGCGGCCTTGAACCAAGGCTGTCTTTGCGACTCAAAACTGGCCCAAGAAGCTCTTTTAAGGCAGGCATCGGCCGAAACCTTCAGTACATCCATTTGGCCTCCCTTTCACCCACATCCTTGCCTGGCGACATATGGTTGCCCAGTTCGGACCGGGTGGACCCTCAAGAGGGCACGCAAGTTTCCGCGGGGTGGTTCCGCGACTTCGGAGCCGACCGCAACATCGAGTTCTCATTCGAGGTGTACCACAAGTGGCTGAGCAATTTGGTGGCCTATCGAGAAGGCAGCAGCCCTCAAGACAATGTGAGGAACAACGTCGACAACAACCTGGTCTTCGGAAAAGGCAGCAGCTATGGCGCCGAGTTCTTCCTGAAAAGACGTCGGGGAGAATGGACAGGGTGGCTGGGTTACACTTGGAGCAAAACAGACCGGGAATTTGCCGACCTCAACAATGGAAGCCCCTTTCCTTCCCGTTATGACCGAAGGCACGATTTGAGCCTGATTCTTGAATGGACCTTAGATGACCGCTGGAAATTCGGCGGCACCTTCATTTATGGTACTGGCAATGCGATCACCGTGCCTGCGCAACGCTATTTCGTCGACGGAACCCTGCTCGATGTGTACGGCCCAAGAAATGGATTCAGAATGCCCGCTTATCACAGGGCTGACTTTGGTGCCACCCATACACCCCGGCCAAAAAAGGGGAAGGTGAGACACGGTCAGTGGGTGTTTTCTGTCTTCAACCTTTACAACAGACAAAACCCCTACTTCATTTACTTTGGCAACGACGGCGACCTGTCAGAGGGCACATTAGATGTTCAAGCCTACCAAGTGAGTTTGTTTCCCATCCTTCCCTCGGTCACCTGGAACTTCAAGTTCTAACTTCGCACCATGGGCGCGCTTGCGGCATTGAATCCTTTTTTCTGGAAATACCGTGGGAGGCTCGCTTTGGGCTTTCTGTTTGTCTTCCTCACCAACGCTTTTTCGGTCTTCGCTCCTGTGGTCATCGGAGAGGGCATCAACGCCTTGCAAGACGCGTACACCCGATTTCTCCAGCCACTCTCGGAAGGGACCGCCCCCGAGGTTGTCTTTGACGGGACAAGCGTGATGCTCCCAGAAACGCTGACGGCACTGGCGAACTGGATCGGAAGAAGTGCAGACGCCTTTGGGCCCATGGCCACCAAAGCCGATGTCATTGCCGCCATTTCTTCCATTGCCGCCTTGCAAGCCCTGCTATACATGGTCGCCTACCTCTTGAAAGGCGTGTTCTCCTTCATGACGCGGCAAACCATCATTGTGATGAGTCGCTTCATTGAATATGACTTGAAAGCGTCCATTTATGAGCAGTATCAGCGCCTCCCGCTCGCATTCTACAAACAGAATGCAACTGGGGATTTGATGAACCGCATTTCGGAAGACGTCTCCAAGGTCCGGATGTACTTGGGGCCTGCCGTCATGTATGGACTGACCCTGGTGACCATGATGTTTCTCACGGTTGGCGTCATGCTCAGAATCGACCCTGTGTTGACCCTGTGGTCATTGGCACCATTGCCTTTCATGAGCCTTGGAGTGTACAAAGTGAGTGCGCGAATTCACCAAAAAAGCGACGCGGTTCAAAAGCAGCAAAGCGTATTGAGCTCCATGGTGCAGCAAGCTTATTCCGGCATCCGTGTTTTGGTCTCGCACCGCAGAGAGGGCAGAGCAGAACAAAGGTTCGCATCAGAAGCAGACCAGTACAAAATGCGCACTTTGGACTTGGTCAAAGTCGATGCATTGTTCATGCCCATCATCGTCATGCTTGTGGGATTGAGCACCATTCTCACCATTTATGTAGGGGGGCCTGCGCGTATTGTCTGGAGACTTAGAGTTGGGGCACATTTTCCAATTCGTGTTCTACGTTAACCTGTTGACTTGGCCCTTTGCGTCTGTGGGGTGGGTCACCTCCTTGGTTCAAAAAGCGGCGGCGAGTCAGGCGAGAATCAATGCCTTTTTGGAAGTTGAGCCTGAGATTTCCGATGGACAAATCGCGACGAAAGAGATCTCAGGGCGCATCCAATTCAAAGGCGTCAGCCTCACCTATCCAGACTCTGGAATTGTGGCCTTAAAGGAAGTCGACTTCACGCTTGAACCGGGCCAAACACTTGCTGTCATTGGAAGAACCGGCAGTGGAAAGAGCACGTTGGCGCAAATGGTCGCGCGCCTCTACGACCCTTCCGAAGGTTCCATCGAAATCGATGGCACCCCATTGCCCGAGCTTTCACTGAGCGCTTTGCGCTCTGCCATTGGTTACGTCCCGCAAGACGTCTTCTTGTTCTCCGATTCGATTCGGGCCAACATCGCTTTTGGTGTGGACAACGCGGCGCAACTTGACGTGGTACAAGCCGCAAAGGACGCCGATGTCCACAACAACATCATCGGGTTCGCCCCGTGGTTACGACACCCTGCTCGGCGAACGCGGCGTCAATTTGAGCGGAGGACAAAAGCAGCGCATTTCCATTGCACGCGCCATTCTGCGCAAGCCACGAATCCTCATTTTTGATGACTGCCTTTCCGCAGTCGATTCAGAAACCGAAGCGACCATCCTAGGCAACCTCCGGCGCATCATGAAGGACCGAACGTCCATTCTCGTTTCTCACCGCGTCTCTACAGTCAAAAGCGCGGACCTGATTCTGGTCATTGATGAAGGCCAAATCGTGGAGCGGGGAAACCACGACACACTGGTGGCCGCTGGCGGTCTCTATGCAGACTTGCACCAACGACAGCAGAAGTCGGAGGAGCCAGACTGAACCTCAGCAGTTGTTTCCGAGCAGGCTCAGAATAATCAGAAGATCGGCGGCTCCGACATGCTGGTCGTAATTCAAATCGGCCTCAAACCACCCTTGGTCGCCGAACAGATTCAAGAATTCCAGCAAATCTTGAATGGTGATGACCTCATCGTGATTCAAGTCCCCGGGGCATCCGCCATCCAATTGTTCTAACCCCAGAATGTACCCGTTGCAATCGTTATCCAAGCCAGACAACGTGGGCGGCCCTCCGGGAAATATAGAAGCGTCAAGGTCATTGCAATCTGATCCCGGTTCCAGAGACGCGTATGGCGGCAAAACACAAGACTCGAAAACCGCAGAGCCCGCCACACCATCTCCATCCAAGTCCAAGTAGAATGGAATCGATTCGCCGTCTTCATCAATGCCTTGATCACAGTCGTTGTCAATGCCATCACACGGATCAAACAACCCCGGGTGAATGCTGGCGTCTTGGTCGTTGCAATCCCCTCCAACATGCGCATACCCCGGCAAGGCGTTGCATCCGGATACAACCCCATCAAACACCCCATACCCATCGCCATCTGCATCCGGAAAATGCTGGGCATCCGATGTGACATCGACATAAATCTGGTCTGCATGCACAACTCCACCTCCCGATGCCTTGATCGTCATTCCCGCCATACCTGACCATCCAAATCCAGCAAAATCAACCGTGTACACGCCAGGGCCCGGTAGACTGTCGTGTGAACACCAAGTCACCTCGTTGGGCAAATGAAGCGCGACGGGTCCGGCCACGCAAGAATCCAACATCACTTGAAGATGAAGCGTGTCGGTTGGGCACACCGCAGGAAACTCGGGCCACATCTTCATGAAACTGGTTCTGACCAAGAACAACCCTTCGGACTGGTCAGATACGGCAATGGTACCCGAATCGAAATATGGATAGTTGCTCCAACTTCCTTCGAAACCCGGACCGGACATCTCCGGTTGCGTGTCGAAAAACGCTTTGGGAGACAACACTTGTGGGGCGCTTGAGTCAAACAAAAACATCCGCCATCCATCGCGATAGTTGCTTTCCGACACGAAATCACCCACGGTGTATAGGTTGTGATCTGTCCCCTCCGTCCCCAAATCCACGGCACTGACAAGACCAGGAGCAGTGAGGTCTTGGACATCGTAGACATAGGTGGTCGTGCCCGAGACTGCATCGCTGGTTTCATCCGACTCATCCCCGAGCAAGAAATAACGATGATCCGGCGTGAGCCATCCTTGATGGATGTAGCCATATGGCGTGTGGCCTGCCGAAGACAATTCTTGAATGTCAGCTGGATCGGTCACATCCAGAATTCGAAAGGTGCTCTCGCAGGCCACCAAGGCAATGCGATGTCCTTGGTATTCGACATCTGGACCACTGTAATTGACCACTTGCGCGTCGTGGACATACGCCTCGCTCCAACTGCCCACCAATTCCGGGAGTTCTGGATTCGCAAAATCATAGACCAAAAGACCCTCCACGGCATTGGGACCGCAGACAAAAACCAAGGAATCTTGCGGACTGACCGCCACATTGTGCGCCTTCGAAAACCCTGAAATCACCGTGTCGGTGGAAAAGGTAATCGGCATGGATATGCTGGTGTAGTCGCGCAAACGGGTCAAGTCAAACACCTGGAGACGGGAACTCACGGCTTCGCTGACCACCACCATGTGATGCCCAACGACTTTGATGTCCCTCCACAAACTGTTGGCCAATCCTGTGGTAGAAAGATGCCCTACCGTTCTTGGCATAGAAGGGTTTGTTACCTCGATAAACCATGTGCCATCGCGCTTGCCCAGCAAAACATATTCCCGCCCGTCCAATGGGTCCGTCCACCCCCAAATGTCATTGGCATTTAAGCCCCCAGTGTCTTCATTGGGTACATGGGAAATGAGCTCCACGTTGTCACAGGGCCACTGGCCATCTATGAGTCCGTTGATGCACTTCCCTTGCGCATGACAGTCCGACACCAGCACACCCCATGTGCAGAGCAGGAAAAAGCGAAAGAAGAGGGCAGCGTGAAAGCGCAAACGGGTGGGTTCTCCTCTAAAGATACGAATTCATCGTCTATTTTATCAATTTCGTCGAAATTCTAGCCCTGATCTTCTGCGAACCGAAATGAACCGGCCATGCCCCTCAACGGTTAAATTGCGCATGATGACGGCCTTCGCTACCGAAAAATTTCCCGAAGTGGCACTGATCACTGGCGCCACAGGACTGGTTGGAAGGGCACTGGTCGAAAAAATCCAACGGTTGTCTCCTCAGACAGAAATTCGCATTCTCACGAGGTCGGCGCAGCGCTCAGTCCAAATTGGGCGCATCACAAGTTCAGGCCTTCCAGTGGACGCCATCTCTGCAAAAGATGGACCGCGCGGCCCTAGAAGGCGTGGATTGCGTGGTTCATCTTGCTGGCGAAACCGTCGCGCAGCGTTGGTCTGCTCCAGTGAGGGCGCGCATTCGATCGAGCCGCATAGACGCACTGAACCTCATTGCCAAGGCCTGCGAAAGTCAATCGATCGCACCTCGGATCATTTCCGCAAGCGCCATCGGTGGATACCCATCCAGCCACCAACCTCAAGAGGAGGCCTCCGCTTTTGGCAAAGGATTCATTGAAGACGTGGTTCAAGACTGGGAGGACGCGGTTGCCCAACTTGGAGCAAAAGGAGGCGGACACGTGTCCCTTCGGATTGGTCTTGTGCTCTCCCCGAACGGAGGTGTGCTTCATCGCCTACTCCCTTTGTACAAGCTCGGTTTGGGATCTCCCTTGTCGCCAGGAAGCCAATGGCAAAGCTGGATCCACATCGATGACCTCACCGACCTGTTTGTGCGCGCCATTCAGCACCGCGACTGGAGCGGCGCATACAATGCAGTGAGCCCATATCCTGTCCAACAACAAGAGTTCAGCCGAACCCTTGCCAAAACGTTGTCTCGGCCGCATTTCCTTCCCGCTGTTCCTGCATGGGCATTGCAAATCGCATTTGGAGAAGCCGCCCACGCGTTGCTTGCGTCGCACCGAATCTTGCCCAAACGAACACTGGATTCCGGATTCGCCTTTTCCTATCCAACACTGGAACAAGCCATGCATCAATTGCTGCATTCCAAGCCTCTGCTGGCAGCTCAAAACGCACCCCATTGACTTTCCCCGAAAAAAACAACTGGAGGATTGAACAAGAAGCGCCCGAAAATGTCATGAAGGTGTCCCGAACGAGGGGCTCATGATCAGTAAGGTGTTAATGATCACGTTTGATTTGCTGACGGCCCGGGCATGCCCCGGGCCTTCTCATTTCCCCAAAATTGTAGCCCCAGCTCCCCAATGAAACCCCTTGTTCTTTTCTGGCATCGCCGCGACCTGAGGACCCACGATAACGTAGGACTGGCTGCCGCCGTTTCATCGGGACATCCCGTTGCGGGCTTTTTTTGTTTTGACCGCAGCATCCTTGACCATCTTCCTGTCGATGACCGAAGAATTGGATTCATCCACAGCGAACTCCAGAGGGTCAGCCAAGAATATCAAGCAGCAGGAGGCACCTTGTTGACCCAATATGGTTCTCCCCTGGAGATGCTCCAAAGCACCGTCAAAGAATTGGCGGAATCAGGATGGAGCGTGGTCGCCATCCACACCAACCGAGACTATGCCCCCTACCCCGTCAAGCGAGACAGCGAAGTGGCTTCTTGGTGCAACCAAGAAGGCCTGACCTTTCAAACCCACGATGACCATGTGATTCTTCCGCCCGAGGCTGTTTTGAAGGACGACGGGCTCCCATACACCGTGTTTACGCCCTACAGCCGCAAGTGGCACAAAACCCTAGAAGCTGCAGAACGAAGACCCTTGGAAGAAGCCAAGGTGACCCTCAAAGGCCACACCGCTCCTTTGACAAAAAAATCGGGGCACCTGCCGTCCCTCTCAGACATGGGGTTTGACGGCCAAGTCGCAACCCCATCACAATGGCAAGCCTTTGCAAAAAGGAAACCCGACCCTGACGTTTTGGTCAAATATGCGGAGCGAAGGGACACGCCCAGTGTCGTGGGAACTTCCCGCATGAGTCTGCATCTAAGATTTGGAACTGTCTCTGTCCGATCCTTGGCCAAACAAGGTTTCCAAAAAAGTGAAAAGTGGCTCACCGAGTTGATTTGGAGAGAATTCTACCAAGCCATTCTTCACCATTTCCCGCACAGTGCATCCGACGCATTCCGCGCCAAGTACGACCGCATCCCTTGGCGCCACGATGACGCCCATTTTTCCGCGTGGTGTGCCGGAAAAACAGGCTATCCCATGGTGGATGCAGGCATGCGAGAACTCAACGCCACGGGATTCATGCACAACCGTGTTCGCATGGTGGTGGCCAGTTTTCTCTGCAAGCACCTGCTCTTAGACTGGAGACTGGGTGAACGCTATTTCGCAGAAAAGCTGCTGGACTTTGAGCTCGCCTCCAATGTCGGAGGATGGCAATGGGCCTCTGGAAGCGGATGCGACGCCGCCCCCTATTTCCGCGTTTTCAATCCAGAAAGTCAACTCAAGAAATTCGATCCCAAAGGGGCATATGTGCAGAAATGGGTACCCGAATGGGGCACACCTGCTTACCCAGAGCCCATTGTAGAGCACAAGATGGCGCGCCAGAGGGCGATAGACACTTACAAAGCCGCACTCGCAGGGGCCTAACTTCGGGGCATGTCCTTGGACTTATCCGCTCCGCAATCCGACACCCCCCTTCAAGGGATCAAGGTCTTGGAACTGGCTTCCGTTCTCGCCGGTCCATTGGTGGGCACCTTCCTGGCTGAATTGGGCGCCTCAGTGGTCAAAGTGGAACACCCAAAGGGCGGAGACGTTACCCGAACATGGCGCTCGGAAAGGGAATCGAAGGAGGGGCCCTCGGCCTATTATGCCGCTGCAAATGGACCAAAACGTATTCTTCAGTTGGATTTGTTGTCCGAGCAGGGACAAGCTGCGTTAGAGCGCGAGTTGACCGACACGGACATCCTGCTGCAAAACTTCAAAACCTCTTCCTTAAGCAAGTTGGGGGTTCATCCAAAGGCATTGGCCTTGCGTCATCCGCGGCTCATCCACCTTCATTTGAAAGGATTCATGGACGCCCCTGAGCGGGGAGGATACGACATGGTTGTCCAAGCCGAAACTGGATTCATGTCCATGAACGCATCTCCAGGGTCAGCCCCATTTCGGATGCCTGTGGCCCTCATGGACATTTTGGCCGCACACCAAATGCGCTCGGGTGTTTTGCTCGCCATGTATGAGCGGGAAAAAACCGGCCAAGGCGCCTATGTGGAAACCTGGCTCGACGCTTCTGGATTCAGTGCCTTGGCCAACCGAGCTACAGAGCACCTTGTCGCAGGACAATCCCCGCAACCTTTGGGCGCATTGCATCCCCAGATTGCCCCTTACGGAGAGACGTTCACTTGCCGCTGCGGACATCAAGTGGTCACGGCCATTGGGAATGACCGTCAATTCACCAAGCTGTGCACCCTGCTGAATCTGGAGGACATGAAGACAGATTCTCAATGGAGCACAAACCCCCTTCGGGTCCAAAACAGAACGCTTCTTTTCGACATGCTCGCTCCGGCCTTTGCTCGGTTTGAAGCCCAAGTCCTCATCGATGAAGCCGTGAAACGCGGCGTGCCTTTGGGCCGATTAAAATCTGTGAGTCAAGCCCTTTTAAGCCCAACGGGAAAGGCCATGACGGCTGAATTTACCCTCGAGGGACACCCGGTCAAGCACGTCAAGCAAGTGGCTTTTCAGGTTCACCGCAACGGCAGCCTGACCACGTAATATTGGTCATCTTCAATGGGCAATTTTCGCGACCTCAACCAAGGGTTGAGTGTCTTGAGGGCATTGTAGCTCGCGCCTGCTGACTGGGCAAATTCGGCCAAGTCTTCTACCGAATCGACAAGAACGGTGTCTCTGCCCGCCATTGGTGCATACCAGTCATCCGCGCGCATCCGAAAACCGTGAACCTCCGGCTGCTCCATGACCTGCTTGGTCGCATACAGACGGTACACATACCGGGCAGTTTCATCATTGAGCATCAAGTCCCAGTAGTCTTCCCCACCCTGCTCTTCCATGCGACGAGACACACCCGACATGCCCATATTGTAGCTCGCTGCCGCCAATATCCAGTCTCCAAAACGACGGTGTGCCTTGTTCAAATACGCACACGCGGCACGGGTGGCCTTTTCGACATGATAGCGCTCGTCTACATCGCGGTCCACCCTCAACCCGAATTCTTGAGCCGCAGGCTTCATGAACTGCCAAAAACCCCGGGCATCTGATGGGGAAACTGCATTGGCCAATCCTGACTCGATCACGGAGAGGTATTTGAAATCCAAAGGAATGCCCGAATCCACAAGAATTGGCTCAATCAGAGGAAACCAACGCCCCGAGCGCTTGAGCGTCAACAAACTGCTGCTGTGACGAAACGTCCCAATGAGCAGCTCTTTTTCCATCCTCTCCCTCACGCCCACACGCTCCAATGGCAATGGGTCTCCTGCAAAGCGGAGACCCGCCTGAATTCGAGGCGGAGAAACTTGCTGCGGAAGTTCTGAAAGCCGCTCCGGGTAGGCTCCTCCCCCTTCAAGCACAGGCTCCTCCAAAACCAAAGAGGTGGCCACTAAAATCGTCGCCAAGGCACTCATGCCCACGGCCAATCGCAACGAAAAGCGATTTATGTTCATTCAAAGGGAGAATCAAAATCTGCAAACAATGGAGCCTGCTTGTCTTTGGGTGAGAGCAAGGGCTGCTCCATGCCCCAATCAATGCGCAACGTTGGGTCATTCCAACGCAATGAACGCTCGTGCTCCGGGCTATATGTGTCGGTGCACTTGTAACAGAAAACAGTGTCGGGTTCCAGCGTCAAAAAGCCATGGGCAAAACCAGGTGGCACCCAGAACTGCCAGCGATTTTCGCCCGTCAGCATGGCGGTTTGATGCTGACCATATGTTGGACTGCTTTTTCGCAAGTCAACGGCGACATCCAGCGCTGAGCCACGCACCACACGCACCAACTTACCCTGAGCCCGACCGGGCACTTGAAAATGCAACCCGCGCAGGACACCAAGCCCCGAGACCGATTCATTGTCCTGGACAAACACCACGGATTGGCCAATGGCCTCCTCAAATTGTTCCTGTCGCCAAGTCTCGGCGAAAACTCCACGGTCGTCTCCAAACTGCCGTGGCCGAATCATCAGAGGACCTAGAATGCCTCCGGCTTGAATCTCGAGTGGATGGCTCATGTCAATTGCTTCCGGAGACAATGCTCAACAGTGCGATGAAGCTGCTGATGGTGGTGATCAAGCTCAGTACAGGGGTTAAATCCGCCAGCACTTCATTCGCCAACTGAGGCAAGGGCTCAACGTACACAATGTCCCCCGCTTGAACCGTCGTGTTCGCGTACTGGAGTCCCTCGATGGTAGAAAGATCAAATTGATGAACAGTCTGACGCTCGGCTCCCCTTCGAATGAGCTTCACATTTCGGGCATCTCCTCTGCCGCGAATGCCCCCACTCAATGCCAATACTTCGAGCAAGCTCGTATTTGGGTTGACCAGGCTAACCACAGAAGCAACACCAGCTTCTCCTGGAAAAACCAAAACGCGCTGGTTGGTGACTTCGAGCAGGGCCAGAGGATCATTGTAGTTCTCTGAATATGCGGTTTCCAATGCGGTTTCAGCCTCATTGATGGTCAAGCCAGCCAATAAAATCTCTCCCAATTCCGGGAGCTCCACTGCGCCATTCGGACGAACTTCGTACACGAATCTGTTGTTCTGGTTTAGCAGCTGCATGTTGTTCTCGCCATTGCTCACCGCGTTGCCCCCAGCGCGGGTTCCCGCCGTTACGGCCATGACCCGCTCTCCTTTGTTGGCATACAACTGAAAACTGATCAAGTCGTTGGGCGCGATTCGGTAGTTGACGTCTCCAATGGGATTGAACGAGTCAAACGCAAAATCTGAAGGCGTTCGAAACATGATGTTCCGGTTGATGGTGCAACCGCTTCCAAAAACGACCCCGATTGCGGCCAACATCAGCACTCCAGAAACTTTTCGCTTCAACATGTGACAAAATTAAGCGTCTGCTCCTCGCCTTTTCAGGACGGATTCCCAGATTGTCCAAGTATTTTCGACCACATGGCCCTTCCTTCTGATTTGCTCCGAGATCGCACCACACAGCTTCGACCGCTCGAGCCCGCAGACATCGATGCCGTCATGTCTTGGGAAAACGACCCTGAACATTGGATGGTCACCGGAACCACCACTCCATTCTCCCGGGCAGCCCTAGAAGCCCACTGTATGGGACATCAAGACATTTACAGTGCCGGGCAGCTCCGATGGATGATAGACGAAGCGGGACAGACCGCAGGAGCCGTTGACCTTTACAATTTCTCTGCCCGAGACCGACGCGCAGGCATTGGGATTTTGGTCGCTCCTGATCACCGCGGACAAGGCATCGCCCGACGCGCTTTGAGCATCGCCCTTCGCCATGCGAAGCAAGCGCTGCTCTTGAACAGCATGCACGCCGAAGTGCACGCCGACCACCCCGATAGCTTGCGGTTGTTTCAGTCTGCGGGATTCAAAGAAATTGGCCAATACAAGGACTGGACCCGGACCCCAGAAGGATGGAAAGATGTTGTTCTGTTGCAGCAAACCTTCAATGCGCTTCCTACATGAACCGCCGCACCTCCCTCTTTCTTCTGACCACCGTGGCGCTGAGCGTCATGTTCGTCTGGCACTTTTGGAATACGGCACTTCGACCCAACTCACTGGCCTCAGGGCCACGTTTTGTGATTGAATCCGGGGCCCAAGTGGACTCCGTTGTGAAGAAACTCGACCATGAAGGACGCATTCAGCACCCCCATTCATTTCGCCGATATCTGCAATGGCGCGGATGGACTCAGGATGGCGCACTTCGAGAAGGCCGGTATGTAATCCCCCCCAATTTGGACAACCGCACCTTGGCCAACTTGCTGCGTTCTGGGTCTCGCGAAGCCGTGGCCGTTCAATTCACCAGCGTGCGACAGCCCAGCGACTTGGCCAAGTCCATTGCACCTCAGTTGTCGTTGGACAGCAGTAGCCTCATGGCCGCCATGAGAGACCCGCTCCTGGCGGCCCGCCATGGCGTGACCCTTGACGGCCTTCGCACCCGGTTCATTCCCAATACGTACGAAGTTTGGTACGACCTCTCAGCCCAGGATTTCGTCAAAAAAATGGCCTCCGAATGGGAGAAGTGGTGGACCAAATCGCGGCGTGCAAAAGCAGAGAAGCGGGGATTAAACCCCACCGAAGTGGGCATTTTGGCCTCCATCGTCAAGGCTGAAACGAGCAAAATGGACGAGGCCCCTACCGTAGCCGGCCTGTACCTCAATCGCCTCAAGCGTGGGATGCGCCTTCAAGCAGACCCCACCCTCATCTATGCGCTTGGAGACCCCTCCATTCGACGGGTTCTGAATGTCCATCGCAAGATCGACAGCCCTTACAACACCTACCTCAACAGCGGTCTCCCCCCTGGACCGATCAACTATCCAGAGCCCGGATATTTGGAGGCTGTACTCAATGCTGAGGACCACAGTTACATCTTCATGTGTGCGCGAGAAGACTTCAGCGGGTATCACGCGTTCGCAAAGACCAACCGTGAACACGAGAAAAATGCCCGGCGTTACCGTCGTGCCCTCGATCGACAGGGCGTATACCGTTAACACTGCACATCGCAAATGCAGGCGTAATTTCGCGCCCGCATGAACAGAGGATTTCAATTGGCAGACCCGATGCGCATCTTGGTTTTGGGCCTGGTCTTTTTCTTGTGCCATTCTGCAGCCGTGGCTCAATCTTGGCCAGAAGGGCTCTCGCGCAAACCCAAAGCCAGCGCCCAGCGTGTGGCCGACGGTGCCATCCAAGTCGATGGTCGACTCGATGACGATGCATGGGGCCAAATTCTGCCCGAAACTGAACTGCGCGAGTTCAAGCCTGTTCCTTTTTCTAGCCCAAAGCAAAATACAGAGGTGCGCTTCGCCTACGACGATCGCGCCCTGTACATCGGGGCACGCATGTGGGACACTGCGGCAGACAGCATTTTGCACCAACTCATTCAACGCGACGGTGGCGGCAACACCGATGTCTTCGGCATTTGGTTCAACTGCTTCGACGATGGGGTGAATGGGGTGAGATTCTCTGTGACCCCAGACGGTGTGCAGTCCGACGAATTGCTGGCCAGTGGCAATTCCGACGGAAGCTGGAATGCTGTGTGGACAGCCGAATGCCGCATCGATGAAAAGGGCTGGGTGGCCGAACTGGCCCTCCCCTGGTCCGTTTTCAGGTTCAACGACGCAGGTGAAGCTCCGCAAGTCTGGGGCATGAATTTCTACCGGTACATCCGGCGTTATCGGGCAGACTACGTTTGGCGCGCCATGGACCCTAACCAAGAAGGCCTCATGAATCAGGGCGGACTTTTAACGGGAATTCAGGGAATCGCACCCCCGCCTCGGTTTAGTCTGTACCCCTATGCCAGCACATACGTGAACATGGAAGATGGCCAAACCGCTGTGGCAGTCAATGGCGGTCTTGACCTCAAAGTCGGCATGAGCGACGCGTTCACTTTGGACATGACTTTGGTGCCCGACTTCGGGCAAGTTGTGGCAGACAACTTGGTCCTGAACCTCACCCCATATGAGGTCCAATTCAACGAAAATCGGCAATTCTTTACCGAAGGAACAGAGCTCTTTAACAAGACCGGCACCTTCTACAGCCGGCGTGTTGGCGCAGGCGAGCAATTGCTCAATGCGTCAAAAGTGACCGGGCGCACATCGAGTGGCACAGGGTTGGGCCTGCTCAATGCCGTTTCCCAAGATGGCAACGGGTCACTCACCGATTTTTCAGTGGCTGTGGTCGACCAAAACCTCCCCAACAACGGCTTTGTCTCGGTGCAAAGCGGACAAGTGTTGCGAGAAGGTGATCGCCGTGACGATTGGGTGGGCAGTGCCGCCTTCGAGGTTCGCGACTCACTGCAACGTTGGTCGCTCTACGGTCAAAGTGCAGTCAACCGCCGATCCGACATGAACAATGGAGAAGGGGAGGGACATTCTTGGTCAATGGAAGTTAGCCGAATCAAAGGGCGATTGCAGTGGACGGCAGGGCACTATACCGAAACACCCGAATACGACCCCAATGCCATCGGGTTCCTGTCTGCGCCGAATGCAGCTGTGGATTATGCAAGTGTTGAATACCGCATCCCCGCCCCATTCAAAGCAGTCGGCATCGGGTTCAACAGCATGAGCTGGCAATTGGAGGTGGAAAGAGAGATGCTGCACACACCGAGGTCGTTTGTAAGCCAGACATACGACCTCGAATGGCGACTGTTCCTTGCCAGCTTTGACTTCGTCAAAATCGGTGCCCGCACCATGCCTTATGACGGACGCGACTATTTCGCTCCGCGTCTTGAAGACCGGTTTTGGCGCGTCCCCAAATGGTGGTCTTGGGATGCTTTTGTGAGCACAGATTACCGAAGAGAGTTTGCCTTGGACATCGGTGGCTGGAGCGCAGGCGGGCAATTGTACCCGGACTGGAAAGAACGCAATTTCAGGATTGAGCCCATTTGGCGGCCCAATGACCACTTTAAGGTGAGCCATGTTTACAGCCACCAAGACAAATACAACGAACGGGGTTGGTCCGGCTTAATCGACAACCTTCCCGACGGCACACCTCTGTCCAGAACGGAGAGTGTTTGGGCCAAGCGGAACAATTACTCACGCACCCACGTGTTGAACGCGTCTTATGTCTTGGACAACCGCAGGGGCGTCACATTTCGCCTCCGTCATTACTGGAGTCGAGTGGAAAATGGGCGTTTCTACTTTCTAGATGATGAGGGGCTACTCGACCCCACCAACGACATTGCCTTGGACGACAACGGAGAGTCGATGTACGACATCAGCTACAACGCTTGGTCCATTGACTGTGTCTACCGCTGGATTTTCGCCCCGGGGAGCGAGCTGTCTGTGGTGTGGAAAAACCTACTCGAGAGCCAAGGCGACATGTTGCCCAGCACATACGCCGACAACCTAGAAGACGTGCTTCGCGTTCCCCACCGCAACAGCTTCTCGATCAAGGCCATTTATTTCCTGGACTACGCCGACATTACGGGCAGACGATAATCCGCAAAAGGTGCACGAGAAGGTGCACATCGCTTGAGGCCGAGACATCCAGAATCACTCCAGTGGCCATTGAAACGTCTGATGCCCGAGGTTACCCGTGCCATCGACAGCCCAAATTCGAACCTCTTGCCCAGCCTCTAAAATGTCGTCCTCAATTGGGTAATGCAACACTCCCTTCTCAAAGGCAAGGCGCATCCATCGGCCTCCACAACGGCCTTCCCATTTGGAAATTCCAGACAGGTCATCCGCCACATTGATCTTGAGCTTGCCCCCTTCCAGCCGGGGTTTACCGAAAGTTGGAGGCACGGTGTCCGGCCGGATTTCAAAGGTTCCAAACCGGTCAAGCTTCGCCTCGATGTAGCCGCCTCGCTCATCCGCAACCCACGTGCCAGACACCTCATCGTCGTCGTCCAATGCACACAGCACCAAGGCCTCTCCTGAGCCTTTCCAACGCTCGGGAACGGGACAGGACAACGTGAAGCTTTTGCGGGTCACCCTGGCCTCACAATTCACCCGGAATTGTCCTGTACTGTCGTCTTCCACAACAACAGAAGCATCGCCATACAAGGCTCCTGGTGGAATTTCCGCCGCGACCCTTCCACCCGTCACCCGATGACGTCGGCTGCGATCGAGCAAAGGAAGCCGCAACCCTTGGTCTGCTTTGATGAGGCTGTCCCCGAACAGAAGCATCTCCACGCGGGTTTCATTGGCTGCCATGTCCAAAACGAGCACTTCCAAGCGAGCCGTGTCACCCGGCACAATCTCAAGAGGCAACATGCTGCTGACTTTGGAATAAATGTCGAGTCGATTGCCCGGAAGGCGATGAAGCCGGTGCACCCTCGACCTCCGATCTTGCCAAGCGGCGAGATCAATGTGCGCCGCCACGTCTCCATTGGTCGAAAAATCCAATGTGTCCATTCTGTGGCTGTGGATTTGAACGCCATCCAACCAAACATCCATTCCGTAGGGGCCATGTGAAAAGGGCTCTCCATCCATGCGATCGAAGGCCTCCACACCCAAACGAAAAGGGCCAGACACCTCGACCCCTTCTCCGTAAGCCGGACTCCATCGAAAACGACCGGACTCGCCCTCCACTTGTCCCGCTCCAACAGGCATGACCCAAACCCCTCGAAACTCAGGGGGCACATCATCTTCCGTGACTCCCGCACCGCGCATCACCCAATGCAAGGGATTGATGGGCCACTGCGTCCTTTGATCTCGCACTTCAAAATGCAAATGCGGACCAAAACTTCGCCCTGAGTTGCCACTCCAACCAATGGTGTCTCCTGCCGAAAAAGCGAACACAGCGTCAGGGGCACCATCAAAAAGCCAAGATTCTGTGGCGTATTGCTTTTCCTTCAGCCAGGCCTCAACGCTCGGGTGAAACGCCGACAGGTGGGCATAAACCGTGGTCCAACCTTGACCGTTCAAGTACAAGGCTCGCCCATATCCCAGATTGGAGACTTTGACCCTTCCAATTCGACCACTTTGAGCCGCCAACACCGGAACCCCCTCCTTTCCATCGGTTCGAATGTCAAGTCCAGTATGAAAATGTCCTGTTCGAATTTCGCCAAAATTGCCACTGAACCTCAATGGAATGGTGAGGGGTGAATTTATCGTATCTGACTGACCAACAGCCACTAAAGGGAGTGTGGTCAACGCCAAAAGCGCCCTTAAAATCCACTTCAACTCCATTGATCTTCCGCTCATACCCTGTCCCATGTTCGCAAATTACCCCACCACGGTGAACGCCTGTCCGGCAATCCTTAAATTTGAAACTGTGGAAACGAACCAACCTTCGGATCAAGCCCTTTTAGGGAACATGCTTCAAGACATTCGAGAGAAGACGTCTAGGCTCATTGCCGAGCGTCAAAACCTCATCGAAGAGCGCGCGCAGCTAGACCAGCGCGTCCGTGCATTGGAAGAACAGTTAGTCGAGCGTGACGCTCGATTGGCGGAATTGGAATCCAAGCCACAACCCCAACCCAACCCTGTACCCTCTCCTGACCCTGTGGTCGGCGAACGCATTCGCGCTCTTGTAGAAGAAATCGATGCCTGTATCGCCTTGATGCCGCATGCGCGTGACATGGCCACAGCCGAATTGCTTTCCGCATGAACGAATCGGCCATACAAGTCACCATTGCAGGCAGAACCTACCCACTTACTGTGGCCGATGGTGAAGCTGTGCGAGTTCGCGAAGCCGCTGGAAAAATCGATGAGCTTGTTCAGCGATTCCAACGCGACTACGGCGTTTCAGATCGTCAGGACCTCATTGCCATGGCCGCACTTCAATTGCTGAGTGATTCGCCCGCCAAAACTGAAGAAATGGGGACTCCCCATATCCCAGCAGAAGTGTTTGATGGCCTAGAGGAGATTCATTCTTTATTGGCCCAAGCTGGGCTGACACAAGAGGGAGCAGGGGAAGACACCCCCTGACCCCCATGGAATTATACCTCCCCTACATCATTGGCGCAATCGGCGGCCTCCTCCTGGGAGGCGGTCTGGCTTATGCTGCGTTGAATGGTGCCCTCAAAGGCAAAGCCTCCGGCATCATTAGAGAAGCAGAGCAAAAAGGCGAGAACATCAAGGAGAAAAAAATCCTTCAAGCCAAAGAGAAGTTTTTAAAACTGAAAGAAGAGCACAGTAAGGAAATCAAGTCTCGCAACGTCAAAGTTCAAAGCCTCGAGGACAAACTCAAAAACCAAGAGCGCAACTTGAATCGGGATGAGCAGCAACTCAAAGACCGACGGAAGAGGCTCGATCGAGACGAGGAAACCCTCAAAGCCCGATTGAACGCCAGTGAAGCCAAGCAGAAAGAGCTCGAAAAAGCCCAAGCTCAATCCGCAAAGATGCTCGCAGACGCTGCAGGAATGTCTGTTGAATCTGCAACGGAGAAGCTCAAGGAACAGGTCATTGGCGACGCCAAGGCCATGGCTGCCCAAGAAGTACAGGACATTTTGGACGACGCGCGAAGCAGAGCCAACCAAGAAGCCAAAAAGGTGGTCATTCAGACCATCCAACGGGTCGCAACTGAACACGCTGTCGAAAACAGCGTCTCGGTGTTCAACATTGGAAGCGACGACATCAAAGGCCGCATCATTGGCCGCGAAGGGCGAAACATCCGAGCCTTGGAAGCCGCAACAGGTGTCGAGTTCATTGTAGACGATACCCCAGAGGCCATTATCCTCAGCTGCTTTGACCCTGTTCGCAGAGAGGTGGCCCGTCTCAGCCTTCACCAGCTTGTGAGCGACGGCCGCATCCACCCTGCACGCATCGAAGAAGTGGTCGCGAAGACGAAAAAGAAGATTGAAGAAGAAATTCTCCAAGTGGGCAAACGCACGGTCATCGACCTGGGCATCCCCAACATGGCAAACGCCCTGATTAGAATGGTGGGTCGAATGAAGTACCGCTCTAGTTACGGCCAAAACCTACTCCAGCACAGCCGTGAGGTCGCCAACCTGTGTGCCACCATGGCCGCTGAGTTGGGCTTGGATACCAAAACAGCCAAGCGCGCAGGGCTTCTCCACGACATCGGAAAAGTCAGCGATGAAGAGAGCGAATTGCCGCACGCCATCCTCGGCATGAAGCTTGCCGAAAAGGCCGGTGAACGCCCCGACGTCCTCAACGCCATTGGTGCTCACCACGACGAGATTGAAATGACCTCTCTCATCTCTCCCATTGTCCAAGTTTGCGACGCCATCTCCGGCGCGAGACCCGGTGCAAGGCGAGAAGTGGTGGAGAGCTACATCCAACGCCTGAAGGACCTTGAAAACATTGCCCTTGAACAACCCGGTGTCACCCAGAGTTACGCGATCCAAGCGGGCCGTGAATTGCGGGTCATGGTGGAAAGCGAGCAGGTCGACGACGAGAAGGCAGAACAAATCTCCTTCAATATCTCTCAGCGGATCATGAATGAGATGACCTATCCCGGTCAAGTGAAGGTGACCGTTATCCGTGAGACCCGAGCCGTGAGCGTGGCAAAATGAGCCCCTCCCCTCAGGGTCGATTCGGTCAGTCTGTGCAGTGGCAAACCTTGAGCGTTGGCGTTCAAGTGCTCATACAACTGGCTTTTGTAAGGTACCTCGGGGAGATTTTGAGCAAACCAGAATGGGGCCTTTTGGGCCTCGTTCTCGCTTTTGCGGGGGTCATTGAGATCTTCGCCCAGCTGGGTGTGGGCCCCTCTCTGATTCAAAAAAAGAACTTAACAAGAAGACAGGTCTCCTCCGCTTTTTGGTTTTCCCTTTTGCTTGGCTTGGCCTTTGCAGGCTTGGTCTACAGCTCCGCTGGTGTGGTTGCCACCTTCTACCAACGTCCAGAAATGGAGCCTTTGTTGCAATGGGTCTCCATCAGCTTTGTTCTCGCCGCCTTTGCCTTGGTGCCACGTTCGATGCTCATCCGACGCATGGACTTTCGCAGCTTATTCTGGTCCTCGCTGATTGCCATGGCCATTGGAAATGGCGCATTTGGCATTTGGGCGGCATCCAATGGTTTCGGTGTCTATGCCTACGTTGGTGCCTTGCTGGTTCAAAACGCCATTCTTGGACTGAATTATTGGTGGCGCTCTCGCCTGAAGATTGAATGGCGCCCCCACATCGCAGAAGCGAAATCCATGCTCAAATACGGCATGACCAGCACCGTGTTCAACTTGCTCAACTACTTGGCAAGCAAAGCCGACCTGTTTGTCCTCGGACGACTTCTTCCAGGCAGTCGAGCCGCCGAAGTCGGCGTCTATGAGCGCAGTGTTTACATGATGAACACCCCCATCACCGTATTGGGCAAGCTATCGGACAGCGTCCTTTTCAGCGGCATGAGCGGCGTACAAGACGAAACTGAAAGACTAAGGGCCATCTTTTATGGCGGGACATATTTGGTTACGGTGCTCGTTATACCCGGCTCAGTCGTGCTGGCCTTGTTTGCCCCTGAAATCGTGCAGATCTTAATCGGACCCAAGTTGCTCAGCGCTGTTCCAATCGCCCGCATCTTGATTCTGGCCATTCTGTTTAGAAGCTGGATCAAAATCTGCGATGCCGTGGTTCGTGCCGTGGACGCCATCGTTCCTGCCTCCATCATCAAAGCTGTTTTTTGCACCATGGTCGCCGGCTCGGCCTACCTCGGACTCACCATGGGGCTGAGCGCTTTGGCCGCGGGCATCGTGGCCGCGACCTGCATTCAGTTTGTGGCCATGATGGCCCTCACGCGCCGCTTAATCGCATTTCAATGGCCAACCATGTTGGCGTTGACTCTGCCTGGCTTTCGCCTGGGGGGCCTCACGCTCCTCTCGAGCATTCCTGCCCTGCTGTTAAACGAAACACATTGGGCCCCTCTAAAGATTCAATCTATATTGCCACAGAAGATAAAAGAATAGCAGATCATTGTAAAGAAAATAATATGCAGTTCTTAATGACTTCAGATGAATGTTTAACTGGTACAGATAGACTGTGTGAAGTTTCAAAATTAGTAGATGCAGACTATTATATTAACATTCAAGGTGATGAGCCTTTATTTAATCCAATTGATATTAAAAATATAATTCAAGAACTTAGTAAAGAAAAAACTCTTTACGATGTCTACTGTGGGTATTGTAATATTGATAGTCGAGATACATTTTTTTCTTTCAATATGCCAAAGGTTATTTTTAATAAAAAGAAAGAATTGATTTACATATCAAGAGCTCCAATTCCTTCAAATAAAAAAAATGATTTTAGAAAAGGATTTAGGCAAGTTTGCGGATATGCTTTTTCCAAAAAAAGTTTAGAAGTATTTGATATTAAGTATAAAACTTATTTTGAATCAATTGAAGATATTGAATTATTAAGGTTTTTAGAATTAGGTGTAAAGGTTAAGATGGTAGAAATGTCAAAGGAATCTATACCTGTGGATGTAAAAGAAGACATAGAAAAAGTTTTATTTGCTTTAGATAATGTTAAATAAATATTCTACAATATTTTGGGATTTTGACGGCGTAATACTTAATAGCGATAAAGTTAGAACGGAAGGTTTTAAATATATTTTTAAAAGTTATCCCAAAAAAGAAGTCGATATATTAGTAAATTACCATACTATTAACGGTGGTTTATCACGTTATGAAAAAATTGAATATTTCTCTCAAAACATTTTAGATAAAAAGTTAAGTGAAATAGAAAAGAAAAGATATGCTCAATTATATGGCAGTTATTGCAGAGATAGATTATGTAGTAAAAGTCTTTTAATACAAAGTAGCATTAATTTTATTAAAGAGAATTACAAAAAATATTATTTTCATCTAGTTTCAGCTTCAGATGAAAACGAATTAATCTATTTATGTTCAAATTTAGATATAAAAAAATATTTTAAATCAATTTCGGGTTCTCCAGTTAATAAAATTGATAATATTAAGAAGTTGCTAAAATTAAATAATTATAGTGAATCAAAGTGTTGTTTAATTGGAGACTCAATTAATGATAAGTTTGCAGCCACCAAGAATAGTATTTCATTTTTTGGTTTTAACAATGAACAACTAATAAAAGATTCTAAATACATACACACATTTAAATCTTTACTCTAAGTAAGTGATTTATAATAAAAAAGTAATATATGAAAATAGCTTTAATAACTGGAATAAATGGACAAGATGGTTCATACCTTGCTGAATTTTTAGTAAAGAAAAATTATGAGGTCCATGGGATAATTAGAAGAAGTTCAAGTTTTAATACAGGTAGGATCGAGCATCTCTATATAGATGAATTATTAGAAGATCTAAAATTAAAAAGAAAAATTAATCTCCATTATGGAGACATGACTGATTCAACGAATCTCATTAGATTAATTCAAAAAATTAAGC